>CAYZZC010000024.1:0-1515 GCA_964482995.1 uncultured Candidatus Saccharibacteria bacterium | reverse complement strand
GGAATCGAACCTACATCAACGCCTTAGAAGAGCGCTGCTCTATCCATTGAGCTACAAGGGCAAAAGTTGCATTTGTACGATAGCATACACCGCCAAAAGAGCGAGTGCTGCGACAGCAAACCAGAAGAAATATCTGTTAACGATTTCAAGAATCTGCGGCCCAAACTTGTACGAGAGATAAGCAACAAGTGCTATACGCATTGTGCGCCCAAGCAGCAAACCGCCTGCATATGCAAGAAACGGTGCTCCCAAGAACCCCGACAGGTAGGTAAACGGTTTGTCGGGCAAGAGCGTAAAAGCGATAAAAAACATAATGAGAAAGATGTTACCGCCAAGAACATTTTGGCTTATTTCATGAAATTGTTGATACCCAGAAAGTCGGAGGAGCGGCTCTGAAAACTCCTTAAACAAAAACATCCCGAGAAGGTAGCCGGTTATACCGCCTAAAAAAGTAAAGACAGTGGTGAGTAGCGCATAAAGCTTCCATCGCTCTCTTTTGACCAATATCATTGCCGTCATCAACGCCTCAGGCACAATAGGCGAGATAAACGGCTCTAGGTAGGACAAAAAACAGAGCCAGAAAAGCGCGTGCTTGCTGTGTGCGTGGGAGGCAAACCAACCCCACGCGCGGTCGCGCATGGTCGTAATATGCTCAAGTAAAAAGTACATAAAAAGAGTTAGCGAACACGCGCCCCCGGGGCACCTGTTGTCTCAAATAAAGCAAAAGGAGTCTCTCCATCGCCGCCCGTTGCTAAAATCATCGCTTGGCTCTCGAGGCCCATCATCATCCGTGGCGCTAGGTTTGTGACAAAAGGGCAACACTTCCCCACCAAGGTGCTTGGGTCGGGGAAATGTGCAGCTATGCCCGAGAGCACTTGCCTCTCTTCGGTTCCAAAATTCACCATAAGCTTAAGAAGTTTCTCGCTCCCCTCGATTTTTTCGGCGCTTTTTATCTCACCAATTTTTATTTCGACTTTTTTAAAGTCGTCTACAGAAATATGTTCAGGCATGTGTGTATTATACTGCCCGGCCACGATCTAAGTAACTCTGGAGTATCAGCGCCGCCGCTGCTGCATCAAGTTTCTCTTGGCTTGGATTTGCTTTACGCGAACCCCTCGGTCGTAGCCCTCCGGGTGAGACATCTGGCGTGTATTGCCGCGCAGCTTGAGCGCTGCTAAACAACTCCGGCTCGTACACTGCCTCAAGCTGCGTTAGCTCGGCAATATCTTTTTTAAACTGCTCAATATCCTCCATCACTTCGTTTGGTTCGTTTTGAAAGTTCTTCGACTCTCCTATCACAATCTTTTCTACTTTATTTTCTTGCACAAGCGCAGCAACGCGCACCAGAGCCTCGCGGTCGCTCTTGAGTGTTGTAAGGGGAAAAGCAATGGAGCCAGTGTCATCCGACACCGCGACCCCAATGCGCTTCGTACCATAATCAATCCCGAGGTATTTCATATGCGGAGGAGGTGAGATTCGAACTCACGGTGGGTTGCCCCACTCCTGTTTTCAAGA
>CAYZZC010000023.1:0-1992 GCA_964482995.1 uncultured Candidatus Saccharibacteria bacterium | reverse complement strand
TACACGCTGGTTATAAAAAGTTTTTCGACCAAAATCCCGAGGTAAAAAAACTTTATCTTTTGGGTCCTGGGATTATCGAATCTTTTCGACCAATCGAAAAAGACGTTCGTGCACTTACACCGCAATCTGTAAAAGAAGCCTTGCAAGGCTGGAAGCGGTTTGATGAAATAGAAATAATCGAAATCGAAGACCTAAAAGCGCTCAATACTGACACACAAGAAATAGTTATGCCAAATGAAGACATAAGTCATGAGCTGGCGCACACGCACCTGACAAAATCTAAGGTAACTTTTTCTCCCATATTCTTACGTTGGGATCGTAAATCAAGCAACGCAAAAGACGTAGTCACAGCAGACATTACGATATCTAAAGACGCATTTGATAAAGCAGCCCTAAAAACAGCCTACAAAGAGTCCGAAAAAAGCTCAGACATTTGGCGGCGAGTGGGGGCGGTGCTAACAAAAAATGGCAAAGTAGTGGCAACTGCCTACAATCAATCAACACCGTCTGTATACTCGGCTTCAACCCTTGGAGACCCTCGTAATAACTTCAACAAAGGCGTCAATATCGACAAGTCTATCTTTATACATGCGGAGGCAAAACTTATTGCTGAAGCCGCAAAAGACGGCGTGAAACTCGAAGGCTTAGACCTATATGTGACAACTTTTCCTTGCCCGACATGCGCCAAATTAATCGCATTTAGCGGCATTGAAAGACTATTTTTTACAGAAGGCTATGGAGTTCTAGACGGGGAGAATGTACTAAAAACTCACAATGTACAGCTTATAAAAGTAGATATTGAATATCCTCAAGATACGCATTCAAGTCTGCCATACCCCGAAAAATAAAACAGCCGCGTCTCGAGTTTGCTTGTATGCAAACTCAAAACGCGGCTTTTGATCTACTCCTGGGCTTTGTTGGACAACTTGGCCCGAATTGGCACAGCTCTTCCGCCCTGCTTCATCGCTCGATACCGATCGATCAACTCCCGCAGATCATCCAGCTCTTCGAGGATGTCCTCGCGGTGAGGAAGCAGCATCTCAACCGACCTCATGAGCTCAATTTCATGCGCAGTGAAGCTTTCCGGCAACACCAGCTTGCGATCACTCACAATGAGGTGCATGTGCAGATGCTCGACAGTTGCCGAGTTGTACCGACGCTCTCCAAACCTACAAAGTAGGGAGGCAGAATCGATACCGAACTTCTTTATCACCGACGCAATCACCATGAAAAAATCCGTTTCTTCATTGCGAAAGAGGTCTGTGAAATCTGTGTGATGAGCTGTTGATGCCACCATGATGTGGTGGCTTGTGCCAGCAAGTGGCGATGGGTTGTGCCATACTTGCCAGTTACCAGCCCAAACAACAGAAGTTGGATCGTCGCTGAAATCAATCAACCACTCACCATTCGTCTCTTCAAACCTGGGCGAACAAAAAGGACATTCGCCACTTTCGACAGCGTCTTGCATAAGGGCCGCCACTTCCGGCGTACGTGCGCCATCAACCCTTCCGACGCCATCACGTTCTTTCAGTTTGTTAGCCAAATATCAGCTCTCCGAAGTTGTATTTTTAAGGTGTAGAACTGTAGTATTATATCACTATTATTAGTTTTTGGGAAGAGAGCTCATCTTGAACCTCACTGTATTGTCTGTTTTGTCTCCAACTACTATGTGAGCGTGCAAATGTTCAACACTGCCGCCGTTATATTGCATGTCACCAACGCGCATGCCGAGAGCAAAACTTTCGAGCTGAAAATCTTTTTCTATCCGTGCTACAACATCCATAAAGTCTATCCGTGCCTCAGGTGACATTTCCTCCATGCGCTGTATATGCTCGCGAGAAACAAGCAGTAGGTGGGTAGTTGTATGCTCATAAGGGTAATCGTTCTTGGCAACTATCCAGTGATCTGTTTCAAATTCTATCGGGTTATCATGATGTTCTATAAAATACTCAGTACAAAAAGCACACACTCCGTTTTCGGCAAGCTTCTTCA
>CAYZZC010000022.1:0-2089 GCA_964482995.1 uncultured Candidatus Saccharibacteria bacterium | reverse complement strand
ACCTAGGACCTTTCGAGTATCAGTCGAATGCTCTACCAACTGAGCTAAGCGCGCGATATGTCCTTAGTAGCCTCGGACAAAGAAGGATGTAGAGATACTAGCAAAAAACACGCTCTCTGGGTAGGCCTCTATGTCCGGAGGTTTAACCTCCGGACAATTTAAGAAAAACGGAAGTTTTTAAACTGCCATGGGTCTGTAGTATCTATATCGTCAGAAAATGTTTCCTCGCGGTCCTGAAGTGGTGTCCAATCAGTATAAGCTCCCACGAGCTTGCCCATGTAAGGCTCGATGATCTGCATCACGCGCTCAAAATCTATTTCGTCTGCCTCAACGACCCCGCCTCTGGGGTTCTCCATGGCCCATATAACGCCACCAAGCACTCCTGCGGTCACCTGGAGCCCTGTGGCGTTTTGATAGGGAGCAAGGCTCCGAGCCTCTTCTATAGTGAGCTGCGAGCCATACCAATAAGCTCCCTTTTTGTGCCCCATCAAGAGCACACCAAGCTCGTCCATGCCGCTCTGTATCCCCTCAAGAAGGATGCGTTGCTCATTTTGCAGTTTAGACATATTGCCGAAACACTCCTCAACAGAAAGTAATGCCGAGTCGCAAGGGCGGTATGCATAATGCACGGTCGGCCGATGTACCACTGCTCCATCTTTTTTGACAGTAAAGTAATCTGCTATCGAGATAGATTCGTTGTGTGTAACCGCGCGCCCGAGAAAGTTTTTGTGTTCTGGAGTCCAAGTCCGCACTAGTGTTTTAGCACCTGGGCGGTCGAGATAAATAGCTGCGTCACAACCAAACGCGTGTTTGTGGCCGTCTGCAGGAATTTGTTTTTCATGAGTCCCCCATCCTAGCTCTGCAGGCTGGCACACCCCTTCTGAGTGGAAGCCGTCTACCGACCACGTGTTTTCAAATCTCCCTTTCTTTTTTGGTTGGTCGCTTACTTGTGAGTCGTACTCTGCAATGTGTATAACCTTGACCCCTAGATCTTGCATGAGCGCTCCCCACTCCTCGCGGCTTTTTGGAGCCTCTGCCTTGTGCCCGGTGTCCCGTGCGATAGCAAGCAATGCTCGTTTTACAAAATGAGACACAATGCCTGGGTTGGCCCCGTGCGCCACCACCGCAGTAGGGCCGCCAATGCTTCCCTCTTTAAGTGAAAGCATCTTCTCCCGAAACGCGTAGTTGGAGCGCTCTGACAGCGAAAGCGCTGGGTCAGCATAACCGCCCTTCCATGGCTCAACAACGGTGTCTAAGTAGAGTATGCCGTTTTCTTGGCAATATTTTATGACGTCCACCGAGGAGACATCAACCGAGAGGTTGAGCAAAAAGTCGCCCGCACCAAGATACTTGGCGAGTATGTCTTTATAGTTGTCAGGCAAAAGCGGCTCGATATGAAAAGCTACTCCTTCTGCCTTGGCGATAGACATCCCACGCTCGTCTGCAGAGATAACCGTAATGTTTTCTTTGGGGATACCGATGTGGCGCAAAATAAGCGGCAACACCCCAACGCCTATACTTCCAAAACCAACAATAAGCATCCGGCCAGGAAAGGTGATATGAATTTTTGTATCTTCCATCTCTAAAATTTTATTGAGTTAACAAAACGGAGTATATAGCATAGAGAGTTGAGCGCAACCTTTTTTGCCCGAGTTATACACACCCCAAGGGTACTTGGATTTTCTAGGACGGATTACCGTCGAGAAAATCTCGGCGCACTAAAAACACAAAAGCCCCCATTAGGGGCTTTTGTATTGAAAACTGAATACGTAATTTGAGAATCACACCTGCAAACTTTAAAGAAAAAGATTTTAGAAACAATCTTTCTCTTGTTCCGCTCTTTACTTGTCTTCCTGCTCTGTACTCCAAAGCGTACTAACAAGTATCGAGTAGCCACTACGTCTGCACACTAAAGTGCTTGGCCAATGACGGATACCATTTAGAGTTGAGTATCATTACTCCTGTCTCTTACGAGACACATCGCCGATTCACTTCTGTAGTCAATTGAGCTACAGAAGGCATTTCATTTGAATCATTCCACGAGCAGCTTCCGCTACCCGTGCCTTGTTACGACTTACTCCCTGTCACC
>CAYZZC010000021.1:0-2813 GCA_964482995.1 uncultured Candidatus Saccharibacteria bacterium | reverse complement strand
ATATTACGGCGGCGGCGGCGGCGAGCAAGGCAACTCATCCGGCGGCGCAGGCGGCGGCGGCGGGTCTAATTTTGTCAGTGGCTCCAACACCGTCTCAACGCAAGGTTCACAGGGCACGCTTTCAACTGGCGGCGCGGCTGCTAATAATACCGACACAGACTACGCTGGCAGTGCCGGCGCTGGCGGCGATGCCGCGACAGCGCAAAACAGCGCTGGAGTGGACGGCAACCCCGGCCGCGTTGTTGTAATATCGTTGCCTAATACAAAAGCCGGCGCGTCACCCTCGCCCGCGGCGGGGCAAAAAACTGTCGTTTCAAAAGGGTTGGTCGGCTACTGGTCGTTTAATGGGTCCAACACCAACTGGCGTGCCAATACTACCAACGACCTGTCGGGTCAGGGGAACACCGGCTCGCTCGTTAATATGTCGACCACCACCTCGCCGGTCGCGGGCAAGGTGGGGCAAGCTCTCAAATTTGTTAATACAAATAATGGTGGAGTTAGTTTGGGTACACCAAACTCTCTTAATATCACCAGCAATTATGCAGTAACCGCATGGATAAAGCCCAACACTATGGGGGACAGTAGCAGAGGAAGAATTTTTGACCGCACCGGCACAAACAATGGTTACTCTTTTGGACTTGGAGGTACATTTGGTCTGCGCGTGGATACTAACGGTGGAGCCAACGCAGACGCTGCCACTTCCTCCGCAAACGTTATTACACTTGGGAAGTGGCAATTCGTTGCAGCTTCTTACAACGCAACAACAAATCTAGTCACGTTTTATGTTAATGGCGTTCAAGTGGGGACAGACAATCCAGTAGGAGGTATACCTGCTGACAGCGCTTCACAGATTGCTTGGTTAGGAGCGCGGCAGACTGGTGCGTATTATTTCGACGGCCTGATAGACGAAGTGCGGGTGTACAACCGCGCACTCACCTGGAGCGAAATCAACACGCTCTACCAATCCACCAAATAATCCATCTTAAATAACCTCTTGTGGTAACCCATACAACAGCTTACGTAAAAGTATGATATATCATACTTTTACCACAGGCCGCTATTGTTCTTTTTTGTCTTTTCTTTTTGGGGTGGGGAACAATAGGAAATGAAGTGGATATTTTTTCTTTAATCTATACAAGGCGCTGGTTGCGTACAGTTTTTTCTGCTGACGTTTCTTTGTTTCTTCTTCAAGGCCAGCGACAGCCTGTTCATACCCAGGCATCTGGTCCTTAAGCCACCGCTTTACGCGGTAGACAGTATCGTACCCAACCCCCAATCTTTTTGCGATTTCTTCTTTTTGCGCACCCCTGAGAAGCATCCGGGCAATAATGATCCTTCTCCCCAGCATAATACGTTCGCTTTGGGTTAATAGGTCTCGCAAAAAGAGTTTCATCGCATCGCGCCCGCGTATTGTGCCGGCAGCCGTATAGAGAGTATCGAGAGTTTTAATACGCTCCTGTTCCGACAGCTCTTCTAATCGTTTTTTCATAAGTATGATATATCATACTTATGTATTTGTGGGTAGAGAGTTCAATGGTGGTCTGTCTACTCCGCACGGAAATAGTACTGCACTCTAACTGCCCTACATATTTTCGTAAGCTATTGCAGAGAGGTTTTTAATGATGCTAAGGAGGTCGTCAAAGTTCTTACCTTCCGACATGATGCAGATGTTGTATGGGTTTTCTTTTTTATACACAATACCGCAGTCGTGGAGCTCGTACGCTAGCGCTGCTCCGCTTTGGCTCTCGAGCTTGCGCTCGCCGAACTTGTGCGCAACCGCAATATCGGCGGGCAAGGGCTCAGAGATGCCTTTAAACGTGCTTTTAGCCAGGTTCTCAAGAGCGCGCTGAGAGTACTCGCGTGTCAGGTACGAGGAGTTGTAGAGTATACGATAGATGTTAGCGTATGTTTTGACAGTTACAAAGTCGGTGGAGCCGTCGCCGCTGGGGACCCTGATACCCAGGTCGAGGAGCACGTCTGCATATACCCGGCTGTCGAGGTGCTCAAGTAAAAGCGCCGCTGCCTCGTTGTCCGAGTAGATAATCATGTGGTCGATAAGCTCAGCGGCCCGGTACCTTTGGCCAGCTATTAACTTCTCCTCTGGGTCAAAATTCTGATCCTTGTAAAAACCCTTGGGCTGATACTCCAGTTGAGTGTCCAAGAGGGTCGGCTGTATCTCCGCTAGCTTATAATAAGCAATCATAACCGGCACCTTAAACAGCGACGCCGGCGCGTACTGCTCGAACTCGTTGCTCGCTGCCCACAGCCGTGTGTCTAGGTCTCTTGTCCAGACAGAGACGCGCTCTGCTTTGCCTGAGTCTACAAATATTTTTATCGCGGCATCATACTTTGCACTGAGTGCTTGCACTGTCGACAAACTTTCTTCATATTCGTTGCAGTCCAAGTGTCTGTTTGTCAAAAAGTATTTTCGAAAACATTCTGAACCCGCCCCTATCTTATTGGAGCCAGGAGAGTAGCTAAACATATAACAAACGGCAAAACCTACTACAAGGCCAGCGAGCGCGGGCAGGATATATTTAAAGAGGTTTTTATACATTAAAGCAATCGTACCATTTGTTGTAAAAAAATGGCAAGGTTCGACCTTGCCATAAATTTACTGAAAGAATTACGTGCCAAAAAACCCCACATGTCAATTGCGCGGGTTTTTTCTTTCTGGTTATATGCCCGCATTATGCAGCGCGTATCGAGCAAGGTGATACTTGGTTTGGGGGCGGCTTTCTTCCTGTTTTCGGCTTCGCCTGCCCTCGCCAACACCACTAACAAATCTACGAGCCCCACCTATGCAGCGCAGC
>CAYZZC010000020.1:0-6201 GCA_964482995.1 uncultured Candidatus Saccharibacteria bacterium | reverse complement strand
GTAGAAGTGCTCGTAAGCCCCTGTTGCACGGCGGTTCAACTCCGCCCATCTCCACTCGACTCGCCTGCCTTTATGGCAGACTTCGCTCGTGGCAAGCCACCACGGCAGAAGAACAAAAAACACCCTCATCAGGGGGTGTTTTTTGTTTGAGTCGAGTGCCCCGAGCCATGTCGAGGGGCTGTGCTTGTTCTTACAAGCACGTTCGTCTAATATTCTTTAGCTATGTATTTCGTATACATGATAAAAAATACAGCCGACAAATTATACGTGGGTATTACGGACGATCCGCAGCAACGTTTGAGCGAACACAACTCGAAAAGAGGAGCTCGATATACTTCTCGTATCCCGACTTACAAAATTATTTTCCTGGAAAAGTATTCTTCACCTGTAGAAGCTCGAAAGCGAGAGATCCAAATAAAAAAATGGCGCCGCGATAAGAAAGAGATTTTGATTCAGCTCTACAGAAAAGGCTTAGAAACAAAACGATAAAATATTTGCGCCGGCAAATATTTATTTATGACTCAACCGCCCATCCCCACCTCTTCAAGTAAGACCACCTCTAACTCACATTAGTTATGGATGTGAAGACAAAAATGGAGACGCGCCTCAACCAAGACATTACCATAGTCAAAATCCTTTAAAACGTCCGCATAAGTATAGTTAAAAACTGCGTGGCTATAAAATATTCCACTTATTTTTACGTCTAATAGGATCGTTCATACAGACTAATAAGCCTTACTGGAATACTCCAATGATTAGTTAAGAACTACTCAAATATCCTAACCTCTACAGGTACTTTTATTTCTCCAGCGAATGCTTCTTTGCTCGATGAGCGCACAGAAACTACAAAGTTATAGACTCCCGGATCTTTAACTACAATTGAGTCAAAGGATACTATTGCTCTTAATCTATGTTTTCCTTCTTCAAAGTTGAGTGGAAGAACATTTGTTGCCAACACCTCATCGGTTGGGTCAACTATCCTTACTTCCATATTAGGCTCAAATGAAGCAACCTTCACGTCTTGGTTTCGTTCGAGCTGAACAACAAGAGTGAACTCTCCCTTTATTTGGGTTTTATTATGGAACGAGGCTGGGCGCTTAGCAATTGAATTACCTAGGGGGGTTTTGTTGATAGTAAACTCCTCAATAACGCTAAATAGGCTGACAGTATTAGACTGTCTATCCACGGAAGCATTCTTGCACATAAGCGCCCATTTAATATCTATTGCTGAATTGTTCAATGTTTTTTTTGCAACCATATTTCTATTGAGATACTTTTGCTTTTGTAATTTCGTTTTTTGACCCTTGGGTATCATAAGAAGGGCTAGGTGTGTCCTGTTCAGCTAGCACAGCTTGGTTGACAAAAGAACCTGATGCCATGAGTTTCCATTGCACAACCGCGAAGAAAGAGTGCGATGTCTTTTCCCTCTCTTCCATAAAGCCAAACTTTGGGAAAACAAACTCTGTCTTTAAAGCTTTCGCAATTTTGTAGAGGAACTCCACACTCGGTACAACCTCACCTTTTTCAGCACGAGCCAGACTTGGCTGTTTGGTTCCTATTTCTTCCGCAAGTTCGGCTTGCGACATCCGCGAATGCAGGCGTGCAGAGGTAATCAAGCCTCCCAGCTTAATTGCGACAAACTCCCTATCCGAGAGCTTTACCTTATTACCACTAAAGTATTTCTTGTAGTCCATCTTGTTGGTTGTATTGGCTAATAAATTCACTCACTCGACCTCGTGCTGTCTCTCTGTGCCTATACTTTATCTTTTGGTCTTTCTTTCGGAAGGCATAGAGGGAGTAGAAGACCGAGGTGCCACTCTCTAGGGTCAGACACCCTAGAAACCTTACTTCGGTTTTAGGGAGGTGGAATTTAAGCTCCCACATATTTTCCTCCGCTTTTACCTTTACAAGGTCCTGGTGGTACCGAACGTTCTCGATGGGGCTCTCCGTATACTGGGCCATTTTTTCCTGCAAAGACGCGAAGAGGAACTTTTCGCGCTGCCTCATCTTCTTAAGCAAGTCCCGCTCGACCAGGCACACACCATCAGCGTTTTGCCATAATGTTATGTGCCAATATTCCATAAATACGGGTTGCTAACCAATCCAGTATAACGGATACGTTATACTATGCAAGTACTACCTGTGGGGGCTGTGACCTAGGCTAAACAACCCTTTCTCCACATGTTTTTACACATTCCAGCAAACCGTTTATTTGTGCGCTATTTTCGACTTCATCAAAAGAAGTTCTAACTTCATTTACCGCAGGCACTACTGTTTGTATTTACCTAGACAGTAAACAAACATGGCGCATTAGTTTCCACATCAAACAAAAATACCCCGCCTTGCGTGGGGTATTTTTGTTTTTCGTTGAGATCTTCGGGGTTATTTAAAAACTTAAGGTTGCTGCACCTGCCTTAATACTCTCGTGCATCACGCTTGCGCCAGCAATGGTAACGCCCTCAAGTAAATCACCTTGTTCATACCCTCGCGTTTTTGCGCACGGCGGACAAGCATAAATGGTGCCTCCGCGCGACATGAAATCCTTTATCTGCGCCGCCAACGGATCAAGTGGCTTGACCTCTGTTAGCTCTACTGCACCCTTACGGACAAGATCGACACCCGCACTAGTTAGAAATATAGAGACCTTGAGCCCGGCGGTAATGCCGCCCCTCGCGACAGTAAACGCCACAGAAGAAAGCTCGTGGTCTATCCCATGAGTAACGAGGACCCATAGCTCTCGAGATTGTTCGTCCATAATAAAAAATCGTATTAACTATTAATAATGACTAAATTATAGCAAATCTTACGATAGTCTCCACCGACACAAAACAACATGGGAGAGTAAAAATGCCCTAGAAATGGGGTGTTTTTATTTAGATTTCTCGCACCGTTGCGTTTAATTAAACTGTGTGGCATTATGTTTTTGGACAATCCTGTCCGTTCCTTCAAATCCTAAACACGGAAACAAGGAGATTGCAGATGAGTAAGAAAGCTACTGGTGGGTCAATGGCCTTCTATCACGAGAAGGGTTTTGTCCCAGCGTTCAAGCAAGCGAGCAAGTTTGCTGGGAAAGACGGTCGCATCGGTACCATGCCGGACGTGATCGCAGCTCGGCTCGCGATGACACCATACAAGAAGGATCTGAGAATAACCAGCTCCTCGAACCCGACGCCATGGGATCGGTACTACACCACCCTTACAGCTGAGTACTTCGGCGTGTTGGCTGGTCGCACCTCGATCATCGTAGCGCACGGCATCGGTCCGATGTCCACGCTGCAAGGGATACTCGACGCCTACCGCTACGAGTTCGATGACAAGTCGCGTAATCATCGCGGTGGGCGTATCTCCCAAGCGGAGTTCGAGAAGCTGGCGCGTGGCGAATACGGCGACGTGTCGATCATCGATTACGAGGAATACCGTAACCGCTGGGGCGATCGTCAGTTCCGAGCCCCAACTGGTTACCGGCGAGCGAGCGACGCAAGCCGCGATGCATTGCTGGTTGCACGACTTGGTCCACAGGCGCACGAGTACATTACGCGTCACGCGGCTCTGGCTCGGCAGTATTACCAAAAGGAAGCGAGCCTTGTAGTGGCAGACCCGTATATTGTCGACGTCGACGAGCCGGACAACCTGTCGTACTGGTGTCGTGAAGTCGAGCCTGGGTTGGCGTTCGCCCACCTTACCTCGATCGGTAGTATTATGCTCGTGCATCACCAGAACGGCATGCAACTACCGAGCTGGGCTTGCGATGTCGGAATCCATGAGTGGTGGAACAGTGTTCGGCTTCTCGGCGTACGTGCGGGTCCGATCGGCGAAGTTCAAGATGGTCCCGATGCATGTCGTTTGCTGCACAAGTATTGGCAAGAGCTTTTCGAGCCGAGCGGTCTCGACCGCGCATCCGATGGGCTCTTCGTACTGATGCAGATGCCGGACAAGACGTGGTTCACGCAGATCCCGAAGAAGGGAGCCCGCGCGGACAGCTACGAACCAGAGTTTCGTGTGACGTCGATGGAAAAGGTTGGAGAACTCGCTCGGTTTTACACCGAGTCGAACTATCCTGTTCCGATCTTCCGCTACGATACCCGCGAAGCGCAGGCCGTGCTTCCCAAAGAAGCGAACGCCTACGAACTCGTTGGTGACCCGACCAAGACTGGTGGTGCAGATAGTCAGGAGACCTGTCTCGTGCAGGGCTACCGTATCGAAATCGACAACACTCAGCGACTCGTTCGGCAAGATGCACTTGCCAACGACTACGATCGGATGATGCAATTGATGCAAGCTGATTAATCATCAGCCTGTCGAAAAAACTTGGGCACGACCTAAATTGGGTCGTGCCTTTTTCTTTTATTTTTGTGGAAAAATCCAACAGGTTTTAACCTCTTCCATATAACCCTTCCCTCCCTTGTGTTTGTAGATTACCATCTGCACTAGGAGATCTTGAAAGGAAGGTGGGTCATGAAAGGTTGGATAGTCTCAGTAAACACCAAAGGGTTTGAGGAGCCTCACTCTGTGGAGAAGGGAGCACAGCCTACTGGCGCAGTGTTGGGAAGTTGGGGGTTTGTGGGCGACTATCACAACCGCGCAATGCGCCCAAGCTTTAGCGTGCCGGGTACCTTGAAACCAAATATAGATCGGCATGTTAGCCTGCTGGCGATAGAGGTGATCGACAGCCTCAACACAGAGCTCGGCCTCGACATGCGCTCTGGCACCCTGGGTGAAAATATTACCACCCGCGGCCTAGGCGACCTCTCCCATATCGCTGATGGAAGCCGCTTAGTTATCAAAAACAGCCTCGATACTGAGTTGGCGATCTTGCGGGTGATTGAGCAAAACCAGCCCTGCAAGAACCTCCACTCAAAACACCGCCTGTTGGTTAAGAAAATCTACGGGCGGCGAGGCCTACTGTGCGTTATCGAAAGAGGCGTTGGCAAACGCATTTGCCGCAATGACTCTATCGAGTTTTTCCCCTAACCGGGGGATGAAAAAAAATAAGGGCGCGGATAAAATCCGCGCCCTTCCGTTTTGTTTGGTGCTCACCCAATACGAGGGATATAGCACCACTCCTTTTGCACGGTGAGTTTTGCGATCCCGTCCTCCACAAACCCGAGCATTAAAGCCCCGGCAAGCGTGAGGTCGAAGTCGCGCCCGGGGACAAACGGCCCACGGTCCTGCACCTCGACGCACAGAGCCTTCCCGTTTTCAACATTGGTGACCATAAGCCGAGTGCCAAACGGCAGTGTCTTATGGGCAACACGGTACGGGTTCATCGGGTTAAAGTGCATACCACTTGCGGTATACTCCCCCGACCCATCGCCCACCCCATACCAGCTTGCTGTTGCGATCGTCTTTGCCATCACTGGCCCAGCGAGCACAAACAAGACAAGCAAAGTGTCAAAAATTTTAGTAGTAGTACGCATGCGCGTAACTCCTCTGTTATTTATATTGTCGTCTGTTCAGTAGAAGAAAGGCTAAACGCATGTGGCGCTTGTGTGCCTTTTTTATACTCAACAAAGAACGGCCTCCCTGTTTTTTTGTAACATACAACAAAAGGGCGGTCAAGAAGACCGCCCTTTTATCCAAAGGAGAAGCCTGTTTTTACCCCTTCATCCGAGCGACCAGGTGGAAGCTCATGTACGCCAGGTAGGAGGTGACAGCCACCCCAAACCACGAAAGCCATACTGGCGCGTCCCAATTGCCGATCATCAAGTCGGCTCCGGTAAATACCCTCCAAAGGTGCATAGCTGCCACCAAAGTAAAGATGCACCCTGCCAAAAAGATATAGGAGCGCTCACGCATTGCAGGGATCTTTCCCACATGCCAAGCGTAGTGCACCAACATAATAAAGAGGGCTATATCGAACACTAGGTTTGGCAGGATCATCTCTGAGGTGACCGACATGCCAAAAAACTCTATCGAACGCAGATGCTGCTGGGAAAACCAGAGCAGCCACAAAAAGTCCGCCGCGACGACGCCCGCAGCAAACTTAGCAACTTCATGTAATGATCTATTTCTCATACGTAAATAAAGAACTTAGTAATACACTTACGAGTATAGCCTGAAAAAAAATAGGATACTATATAGATATGCACATACGATACATCGGTGCGGCATTGTCAGGATTACTTATAATATTTGGTTTTGCCCTCCCTGCCCTCGCCAACACCACTAACAAATCTACGAGCCCCACCTATGCAGCGCAGC
>CAYZZC010000019.1:0-6973 GCA_964482995.1 uncultured Candidatus Saccharibacteria bacterium | reverse complement strand
TTAGACGAGTTCCCCGAATTTGAGCGGCGTGTGATCGAGGCCCTGCGCCAACCGATGGAAGACCGCGTGATATCAGTCGCGCGTGCGCGAGGCACGGCGCAATTTCCTGCACGCTTTACCTTAGTTGCTGCAATGAACCCGTGCCCCTGCGGCAACTGGGGCCACCCTGAAATCGCTTGCACCTGTAGCCCGGGACACCTTGAGCGTTACCGCAGAAAAATCTCTGGGCCAATCGCTGACCGTATCGACCTATGGATCACTATGGGCCCAGTAGTGCTTAGTGAGCTGGGTAAGAGAAACAAAGAGGGGACAGAGACGCGTGCAGCGCGAGAAAAGGTGCTGCACGCGCGCAAAATGCAGCAGGAAAGAAATAGTGGCAAAACAAATTCTGCTTCACTAAAGCCTTCGACTTCGCTCAGGCTAAACAGCGAGCTTTCGCCTCGCGAGCTCGACGAGCTGGTGCCGCTCGACCCAAAAGTAAGAACAATTTTAGAAAAAGCTGGCGAGCGGCTCGCGCTCTCCCCCCGAGCCTTCCACCGGGTGATTAAAGTTGCAAGAACAATAGCCGACCTCGATGGTGTACGAGAGGTAAAAGAACCGCACATCCTCGAAGCCCTCCAATATCGCGAGCGAAAGAATTAATTTTTTACCTCCCAAAAGGGTTTTTGGCTCCGCGGATTTCAAAATGGAGGTGGTAGCCAGTTGATTGGCCTGTGCGGCCTACAAGCGCTATTGTTTGGCCCTTTGCCACTTGGTCGCCAGGAGAAACAAGGAGCTGTGCCGCATGCGAGTAGAGCGTCTGGGTGCCATTAGGATGTTGGATAACCGCATAGTTGCCGTAGCCACCGTTCCACCCGCCACCGCCTCTCGCAATAATGACGATGCCCCCAGCTGCAGCATAAATCGCCGTGTTTTTAGGAGCGCCTATGTCAACTCCGTTAAAACCATGGAGGCCTTGAGTGATAATGCCGCCATCTACTGGCCACACATAATATCCGCTGTAGTCGGGGCCGTTCGCGTCGTGGAGCCGCGCAGTGGTGCGCGCACCTGTGCGTGCAGGGCTAGTTGCTGGTGCCGGAGCCACTTCTCCACCAGGGATAATAATGACCGAGCCAACCTCTAACGTGCCGCCAGAAGAAATTTCGTTGTAGCTTGCGATCTCTGCAGTATCGCCTTTATATTTTTTAGCGATCGATTGCAGCGTTTCGCCCTTTGCAACAGTGTGTCGTAGGCCCGTAATAGGGAGTATGACAAGCATCTCACCTGGACGGATAACGCGGCCCTTTATATCGTTTGCCCAGATAATAGTGTTTATTGTTACATCAAACATGTCCGCAATACCCGAGAGAGTATCTCCAGAGCGCACGGTATATACGCTAATTTGAGACGACTGCGGCTGGTCTTCAATGTCGGCCAAGGTACCTGAAGGACCGTCTGCAGCAACAAGTGCGGTGCCGTCTACTACCGTGATATCGCCGCCGCCCTTAGCTGGGTTTGGGTCGATATTAATGGCCGGTTGGAGGAGGAGGATAGTCTGAGAATTAAAATTTGAGGACTGTGCCTTAAGGGGGGTGGACGCCTTTTCAAAAAACATGCTTAGGATCGAGAGCATGCTTGCCTGGGCAAAGAGGGGGTTTACCAGCATTAAGAAAGCCGCAAGTCCGGTAAAGAGCTTGAAAAATAACGTTTTTTTGGCCGTCTTCGCAAAATGTGAGCCCGTTGCAGAAGAGGTGTTTGTTTTATGAGAGTCTATAAGCCTTTTTAACCGCAATTTTGCTCGTTTCGGTAAATAAATGGCTTAACTGAGCCATTTATTTTGCTTTTCGCCCTGTACTTACCCACTATACCCTCCGAGAAACTGAGGTCAACATTGCTAAAAACCACATGTGGATAAGTAAAAAACGTCAAATTTCCCCAAAAATAGATTATAGTTGCTTAAATGACTCATCTAGATGGCCTCAACGCCGCTCAAAAAGAGGCCGTAAACAAGACTGAGGGGCCGCTTTTAGTGCTCGCTGGTGCTGGGGCAGGGAAGACCCGCGTGATCATCCACCGCATGCTCGAGATCGTGCGCCGCGGCACTGCACCAGAGAAGATCCTGGCGATCACCTTCACCAACAAGGCTGCATCCGAGATGCGCGAGCGCGCCCGCAAGCTTTTGTGGGCCGACCTTGCACACAACCGCCCGGCCTTTGAGCCATTTAAGCCCCCCTTTATCTCAACCTTCCACTCACTAGGGCTCACTATCATTAAAGAAAATGCGCGGTTGCTTGGCTACAAGCGCACGCCGGCAATATACGACCGTGCCGACTCGCTTAAGGCCATGAAAGCGGCCCTGAAGGCGGTAGGGGCAGAAGATATAGAGCCTCGGATGGCGCTTTCCATTGTCTCGCGCAACAAAGGCGAGGGGGTAGGAGTCTCTGCTTTTGCAGAGAGCGCGCAGACACCGCGCGAGCGCGCTATCGCCAATGCATGGCTCATGTATGAAAAAACGCTTCGCGAGGACGGCGCGCTCGACTTTGATGACCTGCTGCTGCGCGCGGTTATCTTTTTGCGCGAGCACAAGGAGCAGCGCGAGCAATACCAAAAACGCTGGCCCTACTTGCACATAGACGAGTATCAAGACACCAACCGCATCCAGGCGCAGATGGCGGAGCTTTTGGTGGGAGAGCATAAAAATATCTGCGCAGTAGGCGATATCGACCAAACTATCTATGGCTGGCGAGGAGCCTTGATCGCCAATATCATGTCGTTTGAGAAAACATTTCCGGGCGGCTCTCTGGTGCTCCTCGAGGAGAACTATCGCTCGACAAAAAACATCCTTGCAGCGGCAAATGAGATCATTGCAAAAAACGTATATCGGAAAGACAAAAATCTTTTTACCAAAAACAAAGACGGTGCACTCCTCTCTACCTACCAGGCGTTTGATGAGACAGACGAGGCTGGGTTTATCGCGCGTAAAATCCGTGAGCTGATAAGCGAGGGCAGGACACCGAGAGATTTCTGCGTGCTCTACCGCGCCAACTTTCAGTCGCGTGCAATTGAGGAGGCGCTGCTGGCGGGTGACGTGCCGTACCAAGTGCTTGGGACAAAGTTTTTTGAGCGCAAAGAGGTGAAGGATGCGCTCTCCTATATCCGTGCCGCGGTATACTCGACCGCGCCAGACATAGCGCGCATTGCCAACACGCCTGCTCGCGGCATCGGCAAGGTTACCTTGCTTAAAATGCTGAGCGGTGGGGAGAGCGATATCACTGGCGCAACAGGAGAAAAGGTGCGCGCATTTCGTGTATTACTTGCACGCATACACGAGGCTGCAAAAAAACTACCGCCCTCTAAGCTGGTGCAGTATGTCATGCAAGAAAGCGGTATGGAGCGCATGCATAAAGAAGACAAGGTAGAAGGCGCCGAAAGGTTGGAAAACATCCGCGAGCTCGGCAGCCTTGCTGCGCGCTTTGACGAAGCGGTGGTAACCGTTGATGCACCAGAAGAGGCAGGCACGGCACGTATAGAAAGGTTCCTCGAGTCGGCTGCGCTTGCCAGCGACCAAGACGAGCTTAAAGACGAGGCGAACGCGGTGCGCCTCATGACCGTGCATGCGGCAAAAGGCCTTGAGTTTCCTTATGTTTTTATCACCGGGCTAGAGGAAGGCCTCTTCCCCTATGAGCGCGAGGAGGGGAGTGCCGCCGACAAAGAGGAGGAGCGCCGGCTGATGTATGTTGCGCTCACGCGTGCTAAAGAAAAAGTATATTTGAGTTATGCTTCTTATAGAACGGTGTTTGGCTCAAAAAACGCAACAATCCCCTCGCAATTTCTCTCAGATATATCAGACGCGCTGGTAGAGTCTGAGTCGCCCGAGCGTCTAGGCCGCACTATTTATCTAGATTAGTCTTATGCTAAAGAAAAAATCTCTTGGGCAACATTTTCTTACTTCTGCACACTACCTCTCGCTCATAGCAGAGTCTGCCCACCTGGAAACAGGCGAGCAGGTGCTAGAGATCGGCCCGGGCGAGGGCGCGCTCACCCGCGAGCTTTTAGCACGCGAGGCAATAGTAACTGCGATAGAAAAAGACCACCGGCTGATCCCAATCTTAAAAGAAACATTTGCAAAAGAAATTGCCGATAAAAAACTAACTCTGACCGAGGGAGATATCTTGAAGTATGATATATCATACTTTTTACCTGCCGCGTGCTCCTATAAATTAGTGGCAAATATTCCGTACTATATTACAGGAGCTATTGTGGAGAAATTTTTATCTGCAGAGCTACAACCAAGTACGATGGTGTTGCTTGTCCAAAAAGAAGTTGCGGAGCGTATCGCGGGCAACCCTTCGACTCCGCTCAGGGCAGGAAAAGAAAGTATTTTATCGCTCTCGGTTAAAGCATACGGCAACCCGCGTTATATAAAAACCGTGCCGGCGGGTGCCTTCTCTCCGCCACCCGCAGTAGACTCTGCGATCCTCGCTATTGAAAACATTTCTAGAAATAATTTTGCTAACGCTGCGCATGAAAAAACATTCTTTGAGCTGCTCCATGCCGGCTTTGCCCACAAAAGAAAATTGTTAAAGCGCAATCTAGAAAATATGTTAGTAGGGAAACACACAAACATTCTGCAAGACGCTGGGATCGCAGAAAAAGCACGAGCAGAAGATATAAATCTTGAGAAGTGGTTAGAGATTTCTCGACTCTATTAAAACCCTGTAACCGGGATTGGTTTTCCTGGCAGGCTAGTGCCGACCATAGTCATCCTCAACCCATAGAGAGGTATCGGGGAGGAAAAAAAGCCGCCAAACCCGATAAAACAAACAAAGGGGGTATCTGCTAACCCAAGCACTTGTTGGCCGGGTAGGATAGGGGGGCCATACAGCTTTGTAGCTGTGTAGGGAGTCCATATATAAGACACGGGAAATAACCCCGCAGGGAAGATGGTGATGTGGAGCCCTGGCAGCCCACCTGTAGAGCAGGGGACAACAGTAAGCACTCGGCCACCAAAAGAAGTTGGCTTGATAAGCGCGGAGGCGGTAGTAGGGATCAAAAATAAAAACACTAGTGCAGAGAGTGCTAGGTATTTACCAAGAGAAGCCATTCCTTGCAGTATATAGCAAAAAAGAACTGTTATACTAAAAAGTAATGAGCATAGGGCAGTATCTTCCCAGTACGCAGTTTATAGTGATCGTTAGTTCTGTGTTGCTATCAGGAGGGTTGGTCGTCGCTGCACAAAAATATACAGAGCAATCAGGTGTTGGGCCGGCTTCCTTAAGCCCTTCTTCGCCTATCCACGCACCGCAAACAGGAGATTGGCTTGCTGCGCTGCGCGCTATCGAGGGCGATGCGGTGGGCACTGCCTCTACCGACCAGTCTTCCTCGACACAAACACTCCTTGAGGCGGCAAGAAGCTCAAATGTTACCGACACCGTTGCGCGGACACTGCTTATAGCCTTAAGCGAGGCTAAGTCGCAGGGGCTGGGGAGCGATATCCCCACACAAGAAAAGCTCATAGCGCAGGCCGTGGCTCAGATACAGCAAGACCGCAGCAGTGCGCCTTATACGCAAGAAGACCTAGCTGTTGTCGCTAGCTCTCCAAAAACAATGAAAGTGTATGGCAACGAGTTTATCAACGCCGTCTCTAAGCACCCCGCAGCAAATATCTCAGATACGGTTATTGCTTTGGGCACTGCGGCTGAGGGTGCCGACCCTTCTAAACTTGCAGCACTCGACACACTCCAAAAAGAGTACCGGGCCCTCGCAGCAGACCTCCTGCTAGTGCCAGTACCCGCCTCTCTCTCGCCGCTTCATCTTAAGGTGGTTAACAACATAAGCCTCATGGCCGACACCTACAGCAACATGAAGCTGGTGTTTAAAGACTCGCTCAAGGGGTTGGCGGGGCTTCAGCTCTACCAAGGGCTGAGCGACGAGACAGCGCGTGTGTTCACAAGTATCGCGCAACAATTTGCTGAGAACGGTATACTTTTTAGTAAAGACGAGCCCGGCACAGCTTGGGGTTTGTTTCTTTCTTCCGTAAAACCCTAAATGAGAAAAAAGATCATCTACATTATCCTCGGGTCACTGGCTGCGCTGGCTCTGATCCTCTTCCTGTGGTTTTGGTTTTTTGGTGGCATCTACTCAACTGGACAAAATAATAATCTTTTTGGGACTGGGAGCACTACAGAAAGCGGTGTTGGGGCGGGCACTGAGTCTGGCGGCAACGAACAAACGCCTATAGGCTCAGGCGTAGATGCTGGGGAAAACGCCCAGGCTCCTGTGGGGCAAGGTGGTGGCACTAGCTATACCTCGACTATCTTTGTCGACAACTCGATCCCTCCGCCAGACGGGATCATCTGGAACGACGTAGGTACTGTCGGTAGCGGGGTGGGTGGAGGTGGGTGGATAGTTTTTAACCCAACAGAAGTAAACTATATTAGAGACAACGATGTGTGGGGAAGCCCTTTTATAATGAACCCGGTCATAGGGGCAGACGGCAAGCCAGTGAGCTTGGTCGGCGGGCTCGGGGTAGTTATTGGCGGATGTGTTGCGCAATATGGCATTACGCATCTAGCGGCAAAAGCCTCGCCCAGCAGGCTAACAAACGCGCTGACGTCGCTGGTTAAGGTACAAACATACGACAGCGCGGTCGACACAGGGACACAAGGAGAGACTATTATGCAGTGTTTGGTGCGTACGCTCGGCAAGATAGCAGTGCAGCAAATAACTGACAGCACCGTCAATTGGATCAACTCCGGCTTTAACGGCAAACCTGCGTTTGTACAAAATTACAACGCATTCTTTACCAATGTTGCCGACCAAGCAGCAGGGGAGTTTCTCCAGAGCTCCAACTTTGCCTTCCTTTGCAGCCCGTTTAAGCTCCAGGTGCGTATCGCTATTGCACAAGCTTATGCGCGCCGGAGTGTCGCTCCTTCGTGCACACTTACCCAAGCTGTTGGCAACGTAGAGAACTTTATTAACGGCAGTTTTGGCG
>CAYZZC010000018.1:0-8100 GCA_964482995.1 uncultured Candidatus Saccharibacteria bacterium | reverse complement strand
CGACCAAGAAGACTTTACCCGCATCCACGATGCCTACGACCGCCTCTCGCAAGCGCCTATCTATATTGATGACCAAGCAGCAAACAATATTTTAAAAATGCGCTCGGTGGCGCGCCGCCTCAAGCGCGAAAATGGCCTCGACCTTATCATTGTCGACTACCTCCAGCTCTTAGCCCCCACCAACGCGCGCGCCAACGACAACCTGGTGCAGCAAGTAACCGAGATCTCCCGCTCGCTCAAACACTTGGCCCGCGAACTTGATGTCCCGGTGATCGCACTCTCGCAGCTCTCGCGCGCTGTTGAGCAGCGCCGCGGCCGCCCGCGCCTCTCCGACCTCCGCGACTCCGGCTCGATCGAGCAAGATGCCGACGTGGTTATGTTTATCCACCGCGAGGACAAGATGTCCGAGAGTCAAGAGCGCAATGGCATCGCCGAGATATTGATCGAGAAGCACCGCAACGGCCCGGTCGGCAAGGTCGACCTCTACTTTGACGAAAAGCGCACCACCTTTACCTCGCTTGAAAAAGGTAGTGGCTTGGACGTCTTTGACACCACGGCACCGTTTTAAACAAGATGAACCCGATCGACAAACTCACAGAGATTTTTGAGCGCTTCCCCGGGATCGGCCCTCGGCAGGCGCGGCGGTTTGTGCAATATCTGCTGGTGCAAAACGGCGCGTTTAGAAATGCCTTAGCAGACGATATAAAAAAACTCGGCGCCAACACCTTCCAATGCAAAGAGTGCTATAGGTGGTCGGTTAAAAATGGTTACACGAGCGGCCTCTGCACAATCTGTGCAAGTACAACTCGCGAAAAGAGCGTCCTTTTTATTATAGAAAAGGACGCCGACTTGGAGAACGTAGAGAAAAGCGGCTTCCGCGGGCTCTACTTTGTGCTCGGCGGCACTATCCCGCTTGCCACTGAGGAGCCGCAAAAATATATCCGCCTGCGCGAGCTGCTCTCCCGTATCGAGCGCGATGGCGCGGAGCTTGTTTTAAACGAGGTGATCTTGGGGCTCTCAGCCACGACCGAGGGCGACCACACCCGCCAGATACTGCAGGAGAAACTGCGCCACCTGTCCGAAGGGTTTAATTTTAAACTCTCTTCGCTTGGCCGCGGCCTCTCCACCGGCAGTGAGCTCGAGTACGCTGACCCCTCTACCATAGCCAGCGCCCTATCGTCTAGGCAATAAAAAATCCCGTGCTCCGGAGAGATATACCGCACTCCTGCACACGGGATTTTTTATTGCCTAAGTGAGCTTTGTGATCTTGACCTCAAAGTAGGGTTGGCGGTGGCCGCGCTTTTTAAAATAGTTGGACTTTGCTTTGTATTTGATCACGACCACCTTTTTAGCGCGGGCGACCTTGGTGATCTCTGCCACAACCGCTGCCCCCTTGATATACGGCTCGCCGAGCGTGGTGTCGGAGCCGTTGTCTACCATAAGGACCTTATCAAAGGTTACCTTGTCTCCTGCCTTAAGAGCCTCCTTGCCGGCAGAGGCATCAACCTTGATCTTCTCAATTTTGAGGGTGTCGCCAACTGAAGCCATATATTGCTTCCCGCCGGTCTCTATAATGGCAAACTCCTTGATTCCGCTCACTTTTTCCATACGCTCAATATAACTCATATTTTAAGGCAAAACAAGTGCTTTCAAAAAACGCCCCGAATACTTGATTATAGCTAATAAGTATGGTATACAAGTAACAGGAAGGAGTACCAAAAAAATGATTGAGGAAAAAGACAGGCTCGGGGACGATCATCCCGAATGGAAGAAGGGGCCAGAAGAAAAAGCTTCCCCCGTTGAAATGACATTCGTCACTATCGGGGTCTCACTCTTCTGTCTCGGATTGATTATCTTCCTGGCAAGCTGGTTGCTAGGAATACCTGAGGGTTTGAGGCTCGGTATCTTCATGATACCAGCAGGGATTGCTGTCCTGGCAGGGCTGATATTGTTCGTAAGCGATGCAAGGCGCTCATAATGCCTAAATGAAAAAACCCGCCGTCCTCTATTGGGCGGCGGGTAAATTCTTTTACTCCTTCCCCTCTACGAGGGGTCGCTCGATTGTTTCTGCTTCTATACCAATACTTTCTTCGGTGATCCGGAGCACGTCCTTGTCAATCTTACCTAACTCCTTGTAGCCAGCGTTGTAGTGGTTTACCGTGGTAGAGAGCGCGCTGCCAATTTTTTTATAAAAATCTTCGTATGCTTTTAGGTGTCTGGAAAGCGCCTCCACATTTTTTGCAATATCCTTCGCCTGCTCCTCGATCTTAAACGCTTTAAAGCCATAGAGCACCGACTGTAGGTACGCCGCAAAGGTGGTTGGCGAGACAATAATCACCTTCTTTTCGTTGTAGGCGTAGTCGATCAAGTTGCGCGTGTTAACCTTGACCGAGCCTATCTCGTTGATCAAAAGGTCGTAGTAGATAGCCTCCGCCGGGATATACATAAATGCAAACGGGAGTGTCCCGTCTTTAGGGCGCACATACTTGGCGGTCTCATCGATCCGCATCTTGAGGTCGTTCTTAAACTGCTTCTCAAGAGCTTCGCGCTGGCTCTCGTCTACCAAGTTGATCAAGCGCTGATAGTTGTCGAGGCTAAACTTTGCGTCCACGGGGATAATCCCCTCTTTTGTCATGATAGCCGCGTCAACCGTTTCCCCGCCAGGGAACTCGTACTGCATTTTAAATGCGGTCGGCGGTAAAATGTTTGCCAAGATAAGCTCGAGGCTCGCTTCGCCAAGATTGCCTCGCTGTTTTTGATGCTTCAAGACCTTCTCCAAATTATTTAACTGCTCGGCAATAGTAAAGACTTGTTTGGTCGACTCTTTAGTCTCGGTCACACCCTTCGTAACTTCAACAAGTTGGTCGGAGACCTGGCGTGTAATGTCGCTCATGAGCCGCTGCGACTGGTCGAACTGCGTCTTCATCGAGTCGAACATCCGCGTTGTGCCCTCGCCAAGCTTGCTCTCAAGAGCTCTGGAGAGGTCTTGTAGTTGATTTTGAAGCATCAGAAGTCCTTGTGAATCATCTTGTTTATCCTGAGCAGAGTCGAAGGACCCGCGCTTCCAAAGCAGATAAATAGTGGCGATATTGCCAACCACGAGCACTACCAGAAGGATAACCAGCGGGTCCATTTCTTTATTTTAGCATTTTTGTTACTATTTACCCATGACCCATTTAGAACTTAAAGAAGCCATTAAAGACGCAATGCGCGCAAAGGACACTGTGCGCCTCGGGGTGTTGCGGATGCTCTCTGCTGCTGCTACCAATGAGCTCGTGAGCAAGACCCGCGCACCAGACGAGGTGCTCTCCGAGGATGACATGCTTACGATCATTATGCGCGCAGCCAAGCAGCGTAAAGACTCTATCGAGCAGTTTATCGCCGGAGGCCGCCCCGAGTTGGCCGAGGGCGAGAAGGCCGAGCTCGCCATAATCGAGGCGATGCTCCCCGCTCAGATGTCCCGCGAAGAAATTGAGAGTGCGGTTAAAGCAAAAGCTGCTGAAATGGGTGTTACTGACAAAACCGGCGCCAACAAACTCATGGGGATGCTTATGAAAGACCTTAAGGGCAAGGCCGACGGCACGCTTGTTAAGCAAGTAGTCGAAAGCCTGTTTCAATAGACATAGCAAGGTTGTTTATACTGAGCGAAGTCGAAGTGTGGACAAGTTGTTTGTCTAAAGTTGACTTTTAAGCAGTTTTTGGTATAATACACACTAGGTAGTTTGGCGTATTTCCTTTTTTCGATCTATCGCCTGAAAGGAGGGCGCACATGACAATGAATCTAAAAGTCGAGAGGCTTCCGTATAAAAGCGGTTTGCCTCTCACGGAAGCTGAGCAAAAGCCTGCACTTTCACTCAATCAAGTCCTCGGCAACATCAAGACGATGCTGGATGAAGACGCTGAAGAAAGACGGCTGAGGATTATGCGTGAGCAGGCTCGCCGGCTTGGGGAGAAGTTTGATGATTGATTTATCAGACTCCAACAGCGTGCTTCAGCAACATCTGCTTTCCGACGACGAACTGCAAGAAGCCGGGAGCCTCTCCTACAATATCATCCGCACGGTTGCGTGCGGGCGATATACGGCAAGGTTCTTGGTAAACGGCGAGGTCTGGAGTTTTGACCTCGCTACAACGGCATCAGGAAAGAAAGAATTCACGGTGTCGGGAGTCGAGCACTCACTGCTCGGCAGCAACCTCCTTAGGTTCGTTTTCCACCGAGCGGCCGAGGCAATGTTGGCTACCCGTTTGGGGCACGAAGAGTGGGCCGAGAAACAGCGCGCAAAAACCCGCAGCAAACAAGCAGCATAGAGGGCGGATAGAAATATCCGCCCTTTCACTATTTTAAATACTTCTTATTTTTTAATTTCTCGGGTAAGTAACTCTCTTTATCGTACTTTTTATAATCTTGGCCGTATTTTAGATCTTTCATTAATTTGGTAGGCGCGTTCCTAATTTTGAGCGGGATAGGTAGGTTACCAAACGCTCTCACATCCTCAAGCGCCCCGGCTATGGCGTCGTTGGCGCTGCGGCTTTTTTTACACTGGCTCAGGTAGGCAACGCCGTGCGCCAAATTGAGTGTGCACTCAGGGTAGCCTATTTTGTTACACGCCTCAAACACTGCATTTGCCACTACGAGCGCGGTGGGCTGGGCTAGCCCCACGTCCTCGCTAGCAAAAATGATCATGCGTCGCGCGATAAACAGCGGGTCCTCCCCTGCCGAAACCATGCGTGCCAGGTAGTAGAGCGCAGCATCGGGCTGGCTAGCGCGCATCGACTTTATAAAGGCCGAGATAGTGTTGTAGTGCTCCTCGCCTGCTTTGTCGTAGCGCAGGTGCGTAGACTGGATAGACTCCTTTAGCGTCTTGAGCGTGACCTCTCCATAGAGCTTGCGTGTGTTGTCGAGCGTAGTCAAAGCTACGCGCGCGTCTCCTCCTGCCATTCTAATCAGCCAATCCTTTGCATCTTTTGGCACCTTTAGTTTGGTGCGCTTGATAATCGCGTCCATTTCTTGCTCTCCAAAATTATTGAGCACAAACACGCGGCAGCGAGAGAGTAGCGCGGGGATCACCTCAAAGCTCGGGTTTTCAGTCGTAGCACCGATCAGTGTTAGGTCGCCACGCTCGACATACGGCAGGAGGAAGTCTTGCTGCGCTTTATTAAAGCGATGGATCTCGTCTATAAAAAGTACTTTTGGCTTTACAGAAAATTGGAGTGCGCCCCGCTCCCCCACAATTTTTTTAATATCTTCTTTGCCAGAGTCTACAGCTGAGAGCTCGTAGAACTCTGCATCAAGCGCGTTGGCATAAATCCGCGCGAGCGTTGTCTTACCCGAGCCGGGTGGCCCCCACAAAATAAAGGAGAAGAGGTGGCCCTCCTCTATTGCCGCGCGCAAGGGGCCTGCTTTTTTTGAGGGCGCGACCTTCCCTACCAAGTGCTCCTGCCCCACAAACTCCTCAAGCGTTTTAGGGCGTATCTTATTTGCCAGTGGCTCCATGCACACTACTATACGCTTTATTTTTTGTTTAACGACTTGACGCCTGGGAGGTCGAGGTGGGCTGTTGAGGTGGAGAAGTTGCCCCCCACTTTTTTGCCTGGATTAAAGATGTTGTGCGGGTCAAAAATCTTTTTTACTTCCAAAAAGAGCGTATACATCTCTGGGCCAAACATCTTCTCCACATATGGCGTGCGGATCAGCCCGTCGTTGTGCTCGCCAGAGATCGAGCCCTCATAGGAGAGTACTAGGTCGTATACTTTATGCGAAAGCTCGTCAATTATTTTTGCCGTGTCGGGCCGTGTCGGGTCGACCAGCGGGATAATATGAAAGTTGCCGTCGCCTACATGGCCCGCGATAGTATAGGTAAGGTCGTACTTAGACATAATCTCCTCTAGTTTTGGCAAAAACTCAGGGAGCGAGAGCGGGGGCACTACAAAGTCGTCTATAAACGGTGCGGTGCGCTTGCCTCTTATTTTTTTGCGCAACAAACTAAAGCTCTCGCGGCGGATCACCCAATATTTGCGCGCTGCGGCCTCGTTTCTTGCAACACGCACACCAATGTGAGACTTGCTGTCTTTTATCTCCTCCGCAAGCGTCTGTGCCTGCACGCACGCAGCCTCTTGCGACTCGGCGCGAAACTCCGCCATAAGCACGAGCTTGGGTATACCACCTGTTAAGAGCATCCACATCTCTGGCAAGAACGAGATGCCGAGCGAGATAATCCCCGCTTTCATCTGTACTGCAAACTCAGGGAAATATTTTACCGCAAGTTTAAAGGTATGGTCATCATAAGACTCAAAGCTGTCGGGCTTATGTTTGAGCACCTGCGGCACCACCTCGCCAAGCTCTGAGAGCGAATCCAGAAACATAATTGTCATCGCGGCATAGGGCTTGGGCCGTGTTAAGCCAAACTTTATTTTGGTGATTATGCCGAGCGTGCCTTGCGCACCTACCATAAGCCGAGCGAGGTTGAGGCTCTCCTTCCCATCGCCGATGTCCCACAGCGCATAGCCGGAGGAGTTTTTCTCCACCTTGGGGCGGTGGCTTTTAATAATCGCTACATTACGCGGGGTTGAGACAAGTGCGGCGACCTTGCGATATATCTCGCCCTCAAATGAGTCCTCGGTGAGCTTGTGGGTAAGCGCGTCACCCTTATACTCTCTTAGCGTGTGCTTTTGCCCATCGGCAAGAACCACCTCAAGCTCTTTGACGTAGCGCGCGGTTTTGCCATATTTGAGATTTTTTTCGCCACCAGAGTTGTTGGCGACCATGCCGCCGACCGTACACAGCTCGCGGCTGGCTGTGTAGCTGGGTAGCTCGAGGTTTTTCTTTTTAGTTTGTTTGTCGAAGTCTCTAAAAAACATCCCTGGCTCCACCACGGCAAAGTCCTTCCCCAACTCTAAAAAGTGGTTGAGGTGTTTGGTGGTGTCGAGGATGATCGAGTCGTTCAAAGGCCCGCCCGACATGTCGGTGCCTGCTGCGCGCGCGGTGATAGAAATGTGTGTTTTAGGGACTTGAGATTTGCGTGCGACAAAACGCACCACACTGGCGACGTCGTCGGCGTCAGTCGGTGACACTACCAACTCGGGAGTTATTTTAAACAAGCTCGCGTCGCGCGAATATTTGTCTAACAATGCAGGAGTATCATCGGCCTCGCCGCGTATAACCTTGCGCAACTCTGATCCTAAAGAACTACTCATGTGAGAATATACTTTTAGTATACCATCGCCCATTCAATTGATCCTGGTGTGGTTATATTGCGTGTTCTAGTGTATAACATTGTCGGACACGATAACAAAACCGCCTGAAAGGAGGCTGCCATGCTACTGCGAAAAAATGCTTGGGACCTCCTAAAAGAGGACCCTGAGCAGGCAATTGCAATAAACATTAAGCGAGTGCTTTTTGTAAGAATGTATCTCGAGCCAGTCAAGCTCTCGCCCGATGTAAGTGGAAAATCTCTTTACTTTGAACCCGGGTGCCACACATTGGCGCATGCGTTTGCCAATGTATTTGGTCTTAAAGCTGTTGATGGCGAACATGTGTTCTTTAAAGCAAGGAGTGTTATCCCAAAAATAAAATTTTGGAGAATCAGTAAACTATTCGAGCTAGAGTACTCATCCTACCTGCACTCATGGGTTGAGCTCAAGCTCCCAAGTGAACGCAGGGTCATCTTCGACCTCTATCCTGCGGAAAACAACTCGATACTCCCTATCGTTGTTGCGGCACCAAACCCAGCGTACGTTGGACCCCAAGATGAACAAGCCAGCAGCAACCTCAAGTATATTGAGACCGAGGATTTCAGGAATAAGGTCTCGATAACAGAAGAGGTAATTCGAACTGTCGCAAACAAACACGGGCTCTGGTGAGCAAAAGCTCTCAAACTTACGCAGCGATGAAAACCATCGCTGCGTTTTATTTATGTATGGTCACAAGTCGAATTTTCTCGTCAGAAAATTCGCTCGCGACCCCGGCTCGCGGTCCCGCCAACGGCGAGACAGCGCTCCGGCCGTCATGAGTGTACGAAAAAAGCGCACAGTTGCGCTTTTTTCGACCTCATGACCCCTACGGGAATCGAACCCGTATTTGTTCCGTGAGAGGGAACTGTCC
>CAYZZC010000017.1:0-8436 GCA_964482995.1 uncultured Candidatus Saccharibacteria bacterium | reverse complement strand
CTTGGCCGCGGCTTTAACGTGCTGCAAAACCGCCCGATCTTCTACCCATCGCCCTTTAAGCGTGGCGTGTGCACTAAGGTAACGACCACCACCCCTCGCAAACCAAACTCAGCTATCCGCAAGATCGCCCGTGTGCGCCTCACCAACGGTATGGAGGTTACCGCCTACATCCCTGGCGAGGGCCACAACCTCCAGGAGCACTCGGTGGTGGTACTGCGTGCCGGAAGGGTGAAGGACATCAACGTCCGTTACACTATCGTGCGCGGCAAGCTCGATGCCGCAGGCCTGGAGAAGCGCCGTGTATCCCGCTCACGCTATGGCACCAAGCGCCCTAAGGCATAAATTCATTTTTAATATATCTATATGCGTCGCCCAGTAAAAAATCGTAATATCGCCGGCCCGGACATGAAGTACAATTCTGTCCGCGTAGAGAAGTTCATCAACTCAGTGATGAAGGACGGCAAAAAGTCGACTGCCCGCAAGGTGGTCTATGACGCGTTTGATATCATCAAAGAAAAAACAAAGACTGAGAACCCTGTAGAGCTTTTTGAAACTGCGATCCGCAATGTAGGGCCCGCGATGGAGATCCGCTCCCGCCGTGTTGGCGGTGCCAACTACCAGGTGCCGCGCGAGGTTCGCCCTGAGCGCAAGATGGCGCTCGCATTTCGTTGGATCCTTTTAGCTGCACGCGGCGGCAAAGGCAAACCAATGGCAGAAAAGCTTGCCGCTGAGCTGATCAACGCTGCAAACAACGAAGGCTCCGCAATCAAGAAGAAAGAGGATACGCTGCGCATGGCAGAGGCTAACAAAGCCTTCGCCCACTTCGCTTGGTAGTTGCGTTTTGTTTGTGTTCCGTTATTCTTTAGCTACGCCTTAGGCGTTTTATTTTTATGCCCACACGAGACTACCCCCTAGAAAAAATCCGCAACTTTGGCATTATCGCGCACATCGATGCCGGTAAAACCACCACTAGCGAGCGCGTGCTTTTTTATACAGGCTCACAACACAAGATCGGCGAGGTGCACGAAGGGGAGACAACCACCGACTGGATGGAGCAGGAGCGCGAGCGCGGCATCACGATCACCGCTGCGGCTATTACCTGTTTTTGGAGCAAGACAAATGTTGTCGACAAAAAAGATCCTGCACAGAAATATCGTTTTAACATTATCGACACTCCCGGCCACATCGACTTTACGGTGGAGGTAAAGCGCTCGATGCGCGTCTTGGACGGCGCGGTGGTTGTCTTTGACGGCGTTGCTGGCGTGGAGCCACAGTCTGAGACAAACTGGCGCTATGCCGACGAGGCGCAAGTGCCGCGTGTCTGTTTTATAAACAAGATGGACCGCATGGGCGCTTCTTTTGAAAAATCTTTCGCCTCGATCCTCGACCGTCTCAACAAAAACGCGGTGCGCATGCAGATCCCGATCGGCTCTGAAGAAAATTTTGAAGGCGTTGTCGACCTCCTCGCGATGAAGTCGTACAGCTTCTCTGGCAACATGGGTGAGACAGTAACAGAAGGCGAGGTGCCAGAAAATCTTAAGGCAGAGGCATTGAAATATCGCGCCGAGCTGATCGAAAAAATTGTCGAGCAGGATGACGCAATGATGACCTCTTACCTCGACGGCGTCGAGCCCTCGATGGAGGCGCTTAAAGCTACACTGCGCCGAGCCGTTATCGCAAACAAAATCTTCCCCGTCTACACCGGAAGCGCGCTTAAAAACAAAGGCGTGCAGCTCGTCCTCGATGCAGTTGTAGATTACTTGCCAAGCCCTGTGGACATGCCGCCGATCAAGGGCATCAACCCAAACACGGGAGAGGAGGTAACGCGCCGCGCCGCAGACGACGAGCCTTTTACCGCGCTCGCCTTCAAGCTCCAGGCAGACCCGTTTGTGGGGCAGCTCACTTTCTTCCGCGTATACTCTGGCACCATTGAGGCAGGTTCTTATATGTACAACTCGACAACCGGCACTAAAGAGCGTGTCGGCCGCATCGTGCGCCTCCAGGCAAACCAGCGCGAAGAGGTGAAGAAAGTTTTTGCCGGCGAGATTGCCGCCGCAGTAGGTCTTAAAGAAACACGGACCTCGCACACATTGTGCGACGAGGCTAACCCGATCGTGCTTGAGCAAATCAAGTTCCCTGAGCCGGTTATCTCGCTGCGCATTGAGCCTAAGACAAAAGCCGACCAAGAAAAAATGGGTATGGCGATGAAAAAGCTTGCTGATGAAGACCCAACCTTTAAGGTGTCTACCGACCCAGAAACGATGGAGACGCTGATCGCAGGCATGGGCGAGCTCCACCTCGAGATTTTAGTAGACCGCATGAAGCGCGAGTTCGGCGTGGAGGCAAATGTCGGCAAACCACAAGTAGCCTACCGCGAGACAATCATGCAAGAGGCAGAGGCGGAGGGTAAATATATTAAGCAAACAGGCGGTAAAGGCCAGTACGGCCACGTGCGTCTGCGCATCAAGCCGCTTGAGCCGGTTAACCCTGATAAAAAAATCAGCAAGAACGTGACGCGCGAAGACCACTTTGAGTTTATCAACAACATCAAGGGCGGCGTTGTGCCGCAGGAGTTTATCGCGCCTGTCGAGAAGGGTGTGCGCGAGGCAATGGAGCGCGGTATTGTTGCCGGCTTTAAGATGGTAGACATATCTGTTGAACTCTATGACGGCTCCTACCACGATGTCGACTCATCAGAAATCGCCTTTAAAATTGCCGCATCAATGGGCTTCCAGGACGCAGCTAAGGCAGCAAAACCAGTACTCCTTGAGCCTATTATGAAAGTGGAGGTGGTAGTACCAGAGAAGTTCATGGGTGACATCACTGGCTCTCTCAACTCGAAGCGCGGGCAGATCGAGGGTATGGAGGAGCGTGGTCTTGCACGTGCCGTTAAGGCAAAAGTGCCGCTCTCCGAGATGTTTGGTTACACCACCGCGCTCCGCTCGATGACTGAGGGTCGCGCCTCCTTCACTATGGAGTTTGACCACTACGAGGTCGTACCGCCAAACGTTGCAGCTACTATTGTAGCGGGCCGTAAATAGCCTGCAGAGATATCCACACCACTCTGGTTGTGGTGGAATGAGGAGATGATATATTTATGAGCAACAGGGCATTCAGCGAAAGCTGGATGTCCTCTTCTCGTTTGTATTATTAAATTATTTTAAGTAACCAGTATGTCAGTAAGCAACACCGCAGTTAGAGCGCTCAACGTAAAAAATTTTATGATCATGCGCCTGTTTGCATTACTGTTCGCCATTTTGGTGGTGTATGCAACGATACCGATGTCTGCACATGCCGCTTCTCTTACGCCTACGCAATTGCAGGCGGTAACCTCCTTGCTGAAGTCTTTTAATGTCGATAGCGAAACTGTAGGTGCTATCGAGGTGCAGCTGCAAGGGCTCAAAAGCTCTGAAGACTCTTCTTCAGACAACACCAAAAGACCGCAGAAGCCAGAAAGGCCTGAAGGCAGAGGAGGGGGGCAGGGTATGCCCGCAGGTGTAAGTAAAAACAATTTCTCCGGAGCTTCTGCGTGTGCCATGCTTATGCGAAATTTAAGGAAGGGGGACGCAGGCGAAGAGGTCTCGCGATTGCAAGAATACTTGCGAGAAGAGGGCGACCTAGACAACGCTTCAGCCACGAGCTTCTTTGGCGACAAAACCGAACAGGCGCTCAAAAATTGGCAGGCCCGTATGGGTGTTGCCGACAAGGGGAGTGCAGAGACTCATGGGTTTGGCGTACTTGGGCCTAAAACCCGCAAAATGCTTATGGAGCGTTGCAAAGAAAATAGAGGCGTAGGTTCTCACTCGTCAACAACGCCGCCACAAATACCAAGAGACAACGTAGGCACATACGACCCCTCTAAACCGGTATGTATATTAAAGCCAAGTAGAAACCGCATTAAGTTGGGCGAGAGTGTTACGCTCAAATGGGAGAGTAAGAACGCAACTTGGGCAAGCACGGCAAGTGGCGACAAGGGCGCGCCGAGCGGGTCTGTAACCATGACGCCCACAGAAACAACCACATATGTCAAACTCGTGTACAACGAAGCCGGCCAAGGCAACTGCACCGCGACTGTCGAGGTAGGCACCACAACTCCTAACATGACACGAAAGATAGTTATCGCACCAAACATAATCGACCTCGGCCACCTCTTCTCGCTCATGGGCTCTGGGGCAGCCGCGGTTATGGACGGATACCTCTCGCTCTTTAACCTCTCTCGTTAATAAAATAAATAACAGATGCAACCACCCACTCTATATATGGGGCTGGTTGCATCTTTTGTATGATTTGTTACTATGGCAAGAACGCAATAGGGCGGCCTGCCTGCCGGCAGGCAGGGCTTTTGCCCGATGGTTACAGTAATTATTAATCGCTAGGTATTTTATTTATGGCAAATTTTGACCGAACTAAGCCGCACATGAACGTGGGCACCATTGGACACGTTGACCACGGCAAGACGACTCTTACCGCATCGATCCTCCACACGCTCGACATGGCAAAGGGCCAGGGTTACAGCGCCCGCGTTGAGGGGGTAGACGGCATTGACAACGCTCCTGAGGAAAAGGCGCGTGGTATTACTATCGCGCTCCACCACTCTGAGTATGAGACGCCGAAGCGCCACTATGCGCACATCGACGCTCCAGGCCACGCCGACTATATTAAGAACATGATCACCGGTGCCGCTCAAATGGACGGCGCAGTGCTCGTGGTTGCGGCAACTGACGGCGCTATGCCCCAGACTCGCGAGCACATTCTCCTTGCAAAGCAAGTTGGTGTGCCGAAGCTCATCGTCTTCCTCAACAAAGTAGACATGGTAGACGACAAAGACCTCGTTGACCTCGTTGAAGAGGAAGTAAAGGACCTCCTCAAGAAGCAGGGCTACGCAGATGCCCCTGTTATCCGCGGCTCAGGCCTCAAAGCGCTTGAGTCTACAGACCTCTCCTCTGAGTGGTCACAAAAGGTGCTTGAGCTCGTTAACACTATGGACTCATACTTCCCAGACCCAGTCCGCGAGATGGATAAGCCATTTCTTATGCCGGTTGAGGACATCTTCTCGATCGAAGGTCGCGGCACCGTGGTTACCGGCCGTATCGAGCGCGGTACTGTTAAGGTAGGCGAGGAAATCGAAATCGTTGGTCTCGTCCCAACAGCTAAGACCACCATCACCGGCATCGAGATGTTCAACAAGCAGCTCGACCAGGGTCTTGCAGGCGACAACGCAGGTATCCTCTTGCGCGGCACAGCCAAGGAGAGCGTGCACCGCGGCCAAGTGCTTGCCAAGAGCGGCTCCGTTACCCCGCACACCGAGTTTGAGGCAGAAGTATATGTCCTCACCAAGGATGAGGGCGGCCGCCACACCCCGTTCCTCACTGGCTACAAACCACAGTTCTATGTCCGCACGACAGACGTAACCGGCGAGGTAACTCTCCCTGCAGGAACCGAGATGGTTATGCCAGGAGACACCGTTACCTTTAAGGTAAAGCTCGTTGCACCTATCGCACTTGAGGACAAAACTCGTTTTGCGGTCCGCGAAGGCGGCAAGACAGTGGGCGCCGGCGTTGTTACCAAGATTGTTGCCTAATACACCTTAATGTCAGACGTAACTACTGAAAATAAAGTAAAAGCACCGGCAAAGCCGCGCGCTCGCAAAGCTGCGGCTCCTGCCCAGGTGCAACGTCTGCGCATCAAGGTCCGCGCCTACGAGCACAAAGTGCTCGATGCGTCGATCAAGCAGATCCTCGACACGGCGCTGCGCTATGATGCTAAGATCGCCGGCCCGATCCCGCTACCAACCGAGATCAAAAAGTACACGGTTAACCGCTCGACCTTCGTCTATAAAGATGCACGCGAGCAGTTTGAGATGCGGATCCACAAGCGCGTTATCGACATCCTCGACCCTTCTCCTAAGGTCATCGAGGCGCTCACCAACCTCTCATTACCTTCAGGAGTCACTATTGACGTGAAAATGGCTTAGCGAAGCTAAGACATTTTCACAAATAAAAAAGAAGAATGGCTTCTTAAAAATTTTATTGCAGAAAAATCCCCCGATTTTAAATAAAAGGGGGATTTTTCGTTGACTTACTGCAAAAATTTCATACAATAGGAAGAAGTTACTTGTTCGTTTAGGAGTCTTAAGACAATAAATCGGTTTCGCCCAGACTATAGGTTGGGTTTTTTGTTTGGTTCGCAAACGAAAGGGCAGGCTGTGCAAGCCAAACAAAGAAATTTGAACGTAAAAATCCTCCGCGCGGAGGATTTTTACGTATATGTACAACCACATTAAGTCAGAAAGTGGTACGATTATGAAATGCGATTTCGTTTTGAGCGGCAGGCGCAATTGGCTGTTAGGATAACTTGGGGGCACGGCCGATACCTCGACCCTTGGGCTTTTGTGCATCTTTTAACTGGACTCCTTTTTGGGATAGTAGGCTTGTGGCTAGGGCTCTCTTTATGGGCAGTGCTCCTTGCTACAACAATACTCACAGCCTTGTATGAGTTGGTTGAGATGGCGCTCGGCATTATCGAAGATTGGCAAAATGCATTTCTTGACGTAATTATCGCCGTAGCTGGTGCGTGGGCTGCGTATGTGTATCTAGATACGGTGGCCACCTCGACACAAATTATTGTTTTTGTGGCTACAGGAGCTTTGTCTCTCGTTCTGCTTTATGCTGGCTGGCGGCGCTATCTCCGCCGCCGGATACGATAGATATTTGCATAAATTTAGACTCTAAGGTATATTCTCTGGGACTCTCGAAATAGGGTTGATCTGCGTCCCAGGCCTTTTGGCCAAACAGTGGGACCTACGGCAACATCATGAAATTCATCCTTGGAACAAAGGGCAAAATGCTTACTGTATATACCGAAGAAGGTCGGGCTTTTGCCGCGACCGTCATCAACATATCTCCTGCTACAGTTACCCAGATAAAAACGAAAGAGACCGACGGCTATCAGGCAGTACAGATCGGAAGTATGGAAGGAAAAGAGAAGCACGTAAACAAAGCACAAATCGGCCATGCCAAGGGAAAGGTGCTTAAAAACTTCCGCGAGCTGCGCCTCAAAAACGGCGCGCAGCCAACGGTAGAGTTGGGAGCAACTATCGACCTCTCTGTGTTTACAGTAGGGGAGAAGGTAGAGGTCTCAGCAATTTCAAAAGGCAAAGGCTTTGCAGGTGTGGTTAAGCGCCACGGCTTCCACGGCGGCCCTCGCTCGCACGGCCAAAAGCACTCCGAGCGTTCGCCAGGTTCTATCGGCGGCTCAGGCGGGCGTGCAGGCGGCCGCGTTGCCAAGGGTATGCGCATGGCGGGCCGCTTGGGCTCAGACCGCGTTACGGTGCGTAACCTCCCTATACTCCAGATCATCCCTGCAACCAACGAGCTCGTGATTGCAGGCGCAATCCCAGGCCGCAAGGGGACTCTGGTAGAGATCAGAGGATAAAATAAGTATGGAAACAAAGATTTACAACAAAGAAGGCAAAGAGGCGGGGATGTTTACACTCCCGGAGAATATTTTTGGCCTGCCTTGGAATGCCGACTTGGTACACCAAGTAGTAACCGCTATGCGCGCAAACGCACGTGGGCCTATTGCACATACTAAAGACCGCGGAGAGGTGCGCGGCGGCGGCAAAAAGCCTTGGGCCCAAAAGGGCACTGGCCGCGCGCGCCACGGCTCTTCTCGCTCACCGATCTGGAAGGGCGGCGGCGTTACACATGGCCCACGCAATGACAAAATCTATACACAAAAGATCAACCGCCAGGCCCGCCAAAAAGCGCTCTTGGTCGCACTTTCTCGCAAGTACAAAGACGGCGAAATCCTCTTTATAGACTCTCTCGAGATGAAGCAGCCAAAAACCGCAGAAGCAAAAGTGGTTTTGACAGCTTTCAGCAAACACTTGGGTGGCCTTACTAAAAAGAGCAATGCCGCACTCTTTGCGCTCCCTACTGCACACGCTGCTACGCAAAAGAGCTTCCAGAACATCGGCAACGTTGAGCTTGTTGAAACACGCAACCTCAACCCAGTCTCGGTCCTTTCAAGCAAGTACCTTGTGATTGTAGACCCGAAGGCAGCTATCGAGACTTTGAGTGCAAAGCGCGTAGCCAACGCTAAAGCAAGCACCAAAGCAAAGAGCAAATAAACTATATGAAACACGCTTCACAAATACTCCTGAGCCCGCGCATTACTGAAAAAGGCGCATATCTCTCTGAAAAAGGGGTGTATGTTTTTAATGTAGCCAAGACCGCAAATAAAAATGAGATCAATGAGGCGATCCGCGAAATCTTTAAAGTAACGCCACGCAAGATAAGAGTAGTCTCTATTGTCTCTCGAGAGGTGATGACCCGCGGCACCAACCGCAAGGGTAGAACGGCGGGCGGCAAAAAAGCCTACGTGTACCTTAAAAAGGGTGAGACTATCGAGCTCATGTAATGTATTTATAAAAAT
>CAYZZC010000016.1:0-9545 GCA_964482995.1 uncultured Candidatus Saccharibacteria bacterium | reverse complement strand
ACCTGGGACCTTCTCCTTAAGAGGGAGCAGCTCTACCAACTGAGCTATAGGCGCGTATACACAAAATACAATAAAAATATGCTTCTTACAATATGTGCACGGTCTCGCTTTTTGTAAGAAAAGCTCCCCGCACACACCAAAAATATATTCACAGAGCCTCCTTATTTTTGGGTGCCGGGGGTGGGAATCGAACCCACACGAGGAGTTAATGCCTCTCAGGATTTTAAGTCCTGTATGTCTACCAATTCCATCACCCCGGCCTACAAAACGATTCTACCTCGTCACAAATATTTTTGCGATGCTTATTGGAGGCCACGGAGGGATTCGCACCCTCGCATAGCGGTTTTGCAGACCGCCGCGTTGCTTCTTCGCCACGTGGCCTTCGCTCCGCAAACGGCGGGGCGTTCTCAATACTGTAACGTAGAGTAACTTTATTGCCTAGTTGCTGAGCTCGTCGAGCCTAAGCCGGTTCTTCTCGCCCATATCTATCTCAAACGTAATATCCTTTGGGGGCGAGCGCCGCACGCGGGTTTTAAAGAAGTCTCTCAGCTCAGTGCGGTTTCGGTTGGCAAACTCGACCGCTGGCGCTTCGTAGGAGTCGGGGAGTACGGTGATATAGATTATCGCGCGTTGCATGTCATCCGAGAGCACTACGCGCGTTACGGTGATCAGTGCGTTGCGGTTTGCCTCGCGCACCAAAAACTCCGCCGCAACTTCTCTGAGCGCCTCTTGCAGCCTGTCGTGTCGGTTCTCATTCATACTATGCTGTTTATTTAAAAACTATTTTTATTGCTTGCAGGGTGTCGCCTGGCGCAGGTTCGGCTTGGGTCTTTATCTGTGCGCCAAACTCGCTCCCTGCTTCAACTTTCTTCACTTCTTTCTTTTGCGTCTGTAGTGAGGTGATTATGCCGCGGCCAAGCTCCAAGTCGCGGCGCATAATCCTAACCTCCGCGCCGTCTATAAGCTCGCCATCCTCAACTTTGCCGCCCAAAATCACTTTGCCTTTTGCGGTGCTAAATACTTTAAGCACTTTTGCCAAGCCGCTTTGCTCCTCAGCTTTTTCTCTCGGCTGGCGTTTAAGAAGCTCTGCAGCTAGCCACTCGGTGAGCTGGTAGATAATGTCAAACACGCCGATAGTTACCCCCTGACGTTCGGCAAGCTCGCGCGCCGCGCTCTCCACCTTTACATTAAAGCCGACAATAATGCCCGGCGTGCCGCTCCCGGCGAGCTTTACATCGTTCTCGCTGACTGGCCCAACCCCGCGCAGCACCACCCGTATCTCAAGGCGCGGGTCTTGTGGGATCTTGGCGAGCTCATGCTCGACAGCCTCTGCGGTGCCAGCGACGTCGGTCTTAATGACAAGCGGTAAAATAATATGCAACGGTTCTTTCTCGCCTTCGGCGAGTTCAGCTTTTTGTGCAACAGGAGTAGTTTGTTTTATCGGGCGGCTGAGGGCGGCCTCTGCTTCAGCGTCTTTCTTTTTCTCTACCACGTGCCAGCGCGCGCCCACCTTAGGGAGCGTTGAGAAGCCGACTATACCCACCGGGCTTCCGGCAGTAGCAGTTTTGATCGCTTTGCCTAAAAAGTTTTCCATAATGCGCACGGGGGCAAATGCCTCGCCCGAGACCACAAATGTTCCGCTCTCTAATGTGCCGTTTTCGATAATGAGAGTTGCGGTGTTGCCGCGCTTGTTGTCGACATGTGCCTCGATCACCACGCCCTCGGCTGGCGCGCTTAAGTCGGCGGATACACCCTCAAGCTCTGCAGCGAGCAAAATCAGGTCTAGGAGTTCAGGGATACCTTCGCCGGTTTTGCCCGAGACAGCGACAAAGGGCACTTCGCCACCGAGCCCTTCAAGAAATATATTGTGCTCAAGCATCGACATTTTTGCTTTTTCCAAATTAGCGCCCGGTTTGTCTATTTTTGTAAAAGCAACAATGTAGGGGATCTTTGTTTCCTCGATCAGCTTGAGCGCCTCGATCGTTTGCGGTTTTGCACCGTCTTCAGAAGAGACAACGAGGATCGCGACATCGGCAACCTCAAGCCCGCGTGAGCGCATCTTGGTAAATGCCTCGTGCCCCGGCGTGTCGAGAAAGGTGATCTTGTGCTCGCCGGTTGCGTTTTTATGCACCGCTTCGTAGGCGGAGAGGTGCTGGGTGATACCGCCCGCCTCGCCAGAAACGACATTGCTGGTACGGATATAATCTAAAAGAGTCGACTTGCCGTGGTCGATATGGCCTACAATAGCGACAATAGGGGGCCTGCCCGCTGGCGAGGCAGGCCGCTGGCCCTTGTGTGTAGCCCTTTCTGACATCGTAAGAAGCAGTATATAGTATATTGACCAGATATGAAATTGTGGTCCAAAAAGGAAAAGGCGCGCATCTATGCCGATGCCGCAGCGGCAACCCCGCTCTCAAGCACCGTAAAGCGGGAGCTGTTCCGTTTGTTTGAAGTGTACGGCAACCCGGGCGCGCTCCACCAAGAGGCAGTGGCGGCAAAAAACGAGTTAGAGGGTGCGCGCGAGCGCGTGGCGCGTGCAATCGGTGCGCATGCGGATGAAATTACTTTTACCTCCGGCGGCACCGAGGCAAACAACCTCGCCATTTTTGGCACGCTGCGCGCGCTCCTGCGCGAGCATGGCGAGCTTAACGCTATCACTACCGTTGTTGAGCATGCCTCCGTGCTTGAGCCGCTGCACGCACTTGAGGAGGAGGGTTTGTATATATCGTACCTGCCGGTAAATGAAGAAGGATTGGTTGATCCAAAAATTTTTCGAGAAGCGATATCAGAAGAAACGGTTTTTGTTTCAGTACAGACGGTAAACAGCGAGATCGGCACGATCCAGGATATCCACGAGATTGCAAAGGAGATACGGCACAGGCGGCAGGATCGCGAAAGAAAGCTCCCGCTTTACTTTCATACCGACGCATCGCAGGCGCCGCTTTGGGAGCCGCTCAGTGTCGAGAAACTTGGTGTCGATTTGCTGACACTCGATGCACAAAAAATAATGGGGCCAAAGGGCGCGGGGGCTTTATTTGTGCGCCGCGGTATTGAGCTTGAACCGATTATCTATGGTGGCGGGCAGGAGAGGGGCAAGCGCAGCGGCACAGAGAACGTACCGTTTGCCGGCGTTCTCGCACTCGCTCTTGAAGAGGCGCAAGAAGGCAGGGAAGACCGCGTGCGCAACATTTCGCATGTGCGAGATTATTTACTCGAAGAGATTAAGAAAAATATTCCGGGGGTGATGCTCCATGGCGTGAGCCCCTCGACTCCGCTCGGGGCAACCCGCTCTGTGCGGGTTGCAAACAATATCAATATTTATATTCCAAACCTCAACGGCGACATGGCTGTGGTTGCACTCTCATCTGAAGGTATCGCAGCCTCTACCCGCTCTGCCTGCGACACCGACGAAGACACCCCCTCGCACGTTCTTGCAGCGATAGGCGTTTCTCCCGAGCAAGCAAAAAATTCTATACGCCTCACGCTCCTGCCAACGGCAACTAAAAGCGAAGCAAACCATATTGTCGCAGCGCTGGTAGATATCGCAAAACGGTATACTCAAAAATAAAGAAAAGGCCTGGCCATTTTGCTTTTAAGTGCTATAATTTAGGCATTGTATGAACCTCGAACAACTTACCAAACACCAAATAGTCCTTCTAACACTTCTGGTTTCCTTTGTGACCTCAATTGCGACAGGGATTGTAACCGTTGCCCTGATGGACCAAGCGCCAGCCGGGGTTACTAGGGTGGTAAACCAGATTGTCGAGCATACGATAGAAAGAGTGGTTCCTTCAACACAAGGCGCAGCCGTGGTTACTACCGAAAAGACGGTAGTAGTAAAAGACGATGACTTGGCCGCACAATCGATCGCCCAGGTGCAAAAAAGCATGATACGCATCACGACCGTGGGAGGCGACCTGTTGATCGCACGCGGAGTTATTATCGATGCAAAGGGCACCGCTCTTACTGACCGCTCCGCGCTCTATCTCTCGGGGGCAGATTCGTTTGAGGCAATACTTGCTTCAGGCGAGCGTGTCCCTGCAGTGTTGCGCCCCGGGTCTGCCACCAGCAGCGCGGCAGCGATACTAGACCTTGCGGTAGGCACCTCGACCGGTTTTGCACCCGCGAAGTTGGCAGACCCAAAGAAATTAGTCCTCGGCCAATCCGTCATACGTATTGGTGGCAAGGGAGCAGACACGGTAGGTGGTGGCGTAGTAGCAATGCTCCCCAACAAAGACACGCCAGATCTTATCGCCGCCAGCGTATCCTCAGTAACTCCCGGTTCGATCCTTATCACTATCTTTGGCGAGATCATCGGCCTCTCGACAGGAGCATCATCGGTTGAGGGCTCCGATTTTTACACGATCCCCGTGATACCAGCACCAGCGCCAACACCAGCCCCCGCCAAACCAACACCGAGTTCGTAGAGTTATACAAAATATATGCCTCCCTTTAATCACTTCACTACAAAAGCAAAAGAGGCCGTGCGGCGAGCGCACGAGCTCGCGGTTGAGCGCGCCCAAAACCAAGTAAGCCCCATACACCTGTTGGGTGCTTTGCTCTTGCAAGAGGACTCACTCGTGAGCACGGTTTTGGAACGGCTTGAGGTAGACGTTATCTTGCTCACCGACACGGTGCTTGAGGGGCTCGAGGGCACGAGTGGCGGTGCGACCCTTTCTCCCTCGTATCAGCTCTATTTAACGCCCGACCTGGTACAGGCGCTTGAGCGCTCAGCAAAAATCGCGACCGAGCTCCACGACGAGTTTGTATCCACCGAACACCTTTTTATATCGATCCTCGACGTCCCCGGCGGCGCGCGTGACGTGCTCAGCCGTTTTAAAATTACGCGTGAGGCAATCCTCCGAACGCTCTCTGAGCTCCGCTCTGCAAAACCAGCCGCAGGAGGTGAGCAGAAAAAGTTTCGCGCGCTCACTAAGTACACCCGCTCGCTCACCAAAGCCGCGCTCGAAAACAAGCTCGACCCGGTGATCGGCCGCGATGAGGAGATCAACCGCGTGATCCAGATCCTTTCTCGCCGCACAAAAAACAACCCAATCCTTATCGGGGAAGCGGGCGTTGGCAAGACTGCTATCGCCGAGGGCCTTGCTTCGCGTATTGCGATGGGAGATTGCCCAGAGTCTTTGCGCGACAAAGACCTTGTGTCGCTCGACCTGGGCGCGCTTATCGCCGGCACCAAATATCGCGGTGAGTTTGAGGAGCGCCTCAAAGCGATTATTAAAGAGATCGAGCGCTCAGAAGGCAAGATTATTTTGTTTGTCGATGAGATCCACACCATGATCGGTGCTGGTGCAGCCGAGGGCGCAATGGATGCCTCCAACATGCTTAAGCCTGCTCTCGCCCGCGGCGACCTCCACCTTATTGGCGCTACGACTCTGCGCGAATATCAAAAACATATTGAGCGCGACCCGGCCTTCCAGCGCCGCTTCCAGCCGGTGTATGTGCTTGAACCTTCGATAGAAGATGCAACGGCGATTTTGCGCGGCCTTAAAGAAAAGTACGAGGTGTTCCATGGCGTGCATATCACCGACGAAGCCTTGGTTGCTGCGGTCTCGCTCTCTGCACGCTATATCTCCGACCGCTTTTTGCCTGACAAAGCGATCGATCTTATCGATGAAGCAGCGTCTTCTCTGCGTATCAGCCTTGAGAACAAACCGCCGGTGCTTGAGGTCGCTCACCGCAAGATCATGCGCCTGGAGGTAGAGAAAGAGGCGCTGCGCAAAGACGCCGAAGCCGAAGACGGCGAGCGCCCCGCTAAAATGCGCGTCAAAACAATCGAGCGTGAGATCGCCGAGCTTAAAGAAGAAACCTCTGAGCTTGAGATGCGCTGGAAGAACGAGAAACAAATCCTCTCTGATATAAAATCGATAAAAAAAGAGCTCGAGAGCTTGCGCATGGAGGCCGAGGGCGCTGAGGCGAGCGTCGACCTCTCGCGCGCCGCAGAGATCCGCTACGGTGAGATCCCTTCGCTCGAGCGCGAGCTGGAGCAAAAGCAAAAACGCCTTAAAAAGCTCCAGAGCTCCCGCCGCCTGCTTAAAGAAGAGATCGCCGAGAGTGATATCGCCGCGATTGTCGCCAAGTGGACAGGTATCCCGGTCTCAAGAATGCTTGAGGAGGAAGCCGAGCGCCTCTCACGTATCGAGGGAGACCTCAAGAAGCGCGTCGTTGGCCAAGGCGAGGCGGTACAAAAAGTTGCTGATGCAGTAAAACGATCGCGCGCTGGCATCGCAGACCCTAACCGCCCAATAGCCTCATTTATGTTCTTGGGGCCTACCGGCGTTGGCAAGACCGAGCTCACCCGCGCTTTGGCCGAGTTTATGTTTGACGACGAGAAGGCGCTGATCCGTGTCGACATGTCCGAGTATATGGAAAAGCATGCGGTCTCTAAACTCATCGGCAGCCCGCCAGGCTATGTTGGCTACGACGAGGGCGGTGGGCTTACTGAGTTGGTGCGACATCGCCCTTACGCGGTAGTGCTCTTCGACGAGATTGAGAAGGCACACCCCGAGGTGTTTAACATCTTGCTCCAAGTACTCGACAATGGATATCTCACCGATGCCAAGGGGCGCAAGGTCAACTTCCGCAACGCGATAATCATCATGACCTCAAACATTGGTGCGCAGTATATCGACAAAATGGAGCAGATCGGCTTTGCGATGGGCGACGGCTCCGATGCCACCAACTACCGCCTCGCTAAAGAAAAAGTGCAGGCAGCACTTAAAGACTACTTCCGCCCTGAGTTCCTCAACCGTATCGACGAGACTATTATCTTTAATATTCTTTCGCCTGAGGCAGTAAAGGATATTGTTGAGATCCAAATAAAGGAAGTGGTGGAACGCCTGCGGAGCAAAGAAATCACACTCAACCTCTCTCCTGAGGTGTTTGAATATCTCGCGAAAGAGGGCTACAACCCGCATTATGGTGCGCGCCCATTGCGCCGACTGATCCAAGACAAAATCCTCACTAAAGTGGCCTCGCTTATGGTGTCTCGCGGGGTGCTCTCTGGTGGCACGGTGCTGGTAGGGGTTAAAAACGGTGAATTTACCTTTGAAGTAAAAAAAGTGGGGAAGAGCCGCGTTGTAAAGATCCCCGCAGCCGTGACAGAAGAAAAAATCGGCGCCTAGATTTTCTTGGTGGTAGCATAACCCCTAAAAATACGGCCGCCACAGTGATGTGACGGCCGTTGTTATGATGTGAGAGTGGTGCTTATGCTGCTGTTCTTTTGATGCCGAGGCTCTTCAACAGTTCGGAGCGCTTCTCGTTGAGCATGTCGGCGATGAGCTCGGCTACGCGGGTGGCTGACAATATCTCGCCATAATTGCCGCGCACATCGTATGCTCTCAGCAGCAACTCCTCCGGCGCGTCATTAACAGGCTCTTTTCCAGAGAGGAAATATGCCGAGCGGTAGTAGACCCCGCTGCCTTTGGCATAGAACTCGCCAGACGTTTCCTCGCCCAGGTTTTTGATCGGGGCTTCGAGCAACGCACGAGTGTCAAATTCTGTCCGTTTCTGTTTTTCTTCCGGAGTAAGGCCCTTTCTAACTGCAAGGTTTTTCATGACAATAACCTCCTGTTTGTGCCAGATTCGACTATAGTCGAAGTGTGGTAGTCTCGCAAGAGGCCTCGCCCAGGCCCTGACAATTAAAAATAAACAGTGTAAAGTATGGTCTGAGCGTCGGTGGTAGAGTGGTCAATTACAACAGGCTGTAAACCTGTCGGCTTCGGCCTACGGAGGTTCGAATCCTCCCCGGCGCACCCATTTGGTTAGCAAAAAGACCGACAAAATTTTGTCGGTCTTTTTGCTGTAGACCAATGGGTTGTACTGGGAGTCTTCGAGACAGTGCACCCCAAGGATACTTGGATTTTCAACAGTGGTAACCCACTAAGAAAATCTCTGCGCACCCAAAAAAGTGGTGGTACAATATCTAGTATGAAGCGTTTTACGCCTCCGCTCTTTTTTAGTATTAGCTTTGCGGTGTTGCTTATTGTTGGGGCGGTATTTTTTGTAAACACCGCAAGCGTGTCAGCCCAGCCTTTAGAGGGGACAGTCACTGGCGGATATACCGCAGGTGGTTTGGTCCCATGCAATGGCATCGAATGCGAGGCATGTCATATTGTCAGCCTCCTGCAAAACGTTATCAACTTCCTGCTCGGGCTGTCGATCCCGATCGCAATAGCTCTGTTTGCTTGGGCAGGGGTATTGTATTTTACCTCCGCAGAAAAACCGGGAAATATCACAAAGGCAAGAAGTATTTTTAGTCACGTACTGATAGGTTTTGTGATAGCGCTTTCAGGGTACTTGATAGTCAACACCATTCTTCACGCGATAGTCACTGACGAATATGCAGACGGGTGGAACAAGATTAAATGTGTTGGCCCGGGGAACCGCCCCATGGACGCCACAATAGGGCAACTACTCGGCCAGGCACAGATCAACTACACACAAGGCAACGCTGCCCAGGGGGCTGCGGGCATAAGTCCTGTTGGTGTCGGCTTTTGTTCCCCAAATAGTTTAAATATGTTCGGAAGCGCTGCAGCAGGAATGTCCTGCATTTTACAGAATGAAAGTAGTTGTAACCCGCTGGCAGCCGGGGATAATGGTTTTTCTATCGGGCTTGCACAGATAAATATGACTGCCAATAATGTTGTGTGTAACGGGCAGACATACAATTGCCCTAAAGCTTTTTCAGCAAGATATACTTGTAAGAACGGCGTTTGTACAACCGTAAAAATTATTAATCCTGCTCTTGAGGCACAGTGTAGGGCGGCCCTTCAAAACACTACGTGTAACCTCCAAACTGCTCAGACCTTGTACAACCAGTCGGGTTTTGGTCCATGGACCACTCGTACTAAATGCGGACTATAAATATATGAAAAAAACTATACTTATTACTATGTTTGGCCTTATTTTTGTGGGGGGTATTTCCTTTGCCGTACTGTGGAGCATTACTCCATCGCCAACCACAAACAGACCGACCACCGGCGGCACTACTAGTTTGCCTAACACTTCTTCGGGCGGGACATCGCAAGTTACAACTGGAGGAATCAATAATGTGGATGTACCCACCACAGGGGGAGTACAGAATGCAGTTGTGCCTGTTGCGACTATTGAAGGGGGGACTGTTTCTGTGCAAGATTTTAAGGCCACTCCGCAGGTGGCGACCACTCCTGATATACCTGGTATGTATATACTTGCGGGCGGGACTGACCCAACCAAAACAGGCGCACCCTACAGCATTTTTTATCTCGAATCTGATCAGAGTTTTACCATTTCACTCTTTGCTGAACCTATTGGGGAGGTCCGCAAACAAGCAGAGCAGGATTTATTGAAGCAATTGGGTATACCTCAGAATACGGCATGTGGTTTGCGATACCAGGTGTTGGTGCCGTACAGGATAAACTCATTTTACTCAGGTAAAAACTTAGGATTCAGCTTTTGCTCCGGGGCGACGCCGCTATAGATTGCACAATAGGGCTTTCTGGGGTATAGTCTCCTTCATGTCTCAAGATCGCCTTATAAAACTCGCC
>CAYZZC010000015.1:0-11293 GCA_964482995.1 uncultured Candidatus Saccharibacteria bacterium | reverse complement strand
CACACCCGTTCTCATCCCGAACACGGAAGTTAAGCTCGCTAGTGGCGATGGTAGTCTCTGTTACAGGAGGCGAGAGTAGCTAGCCGCCAGAACAGAGAGTCTAAAATTTAAAAAGCATTATAAAACACGCCTACGTAGCGTGGTTTTTTGCATGCGTTACAATACTCCTATATGGCACTTTCTTGGAGCGACCGGCGGAAACTACTTTATTATGGCGTGGCAGGCATTGCGAGCCTTTTTGTATTGGTTGCTGTATGGCAAGTTTTTTTTACCGCAGCGCCTAACTGTAGCGACAGAGTAAAAAACGGCACTGAGCTCGGTGTCGACTGTGGTGGCAGTTGTGCTCTCATTTGCCAGCCTCAGGCGCGCTCGCCAGTGGTGCTTTGGTCGCGGGCATTTAAAACAGATACAAACCTCTACACAGCCGCAGCATATATAGAAAACCCAAACACTGCGCTTGGTGCAGGAGCTCGGTCGGTGCGTTACTCCTTCCGGCTATTTGATGATAAAAACATCTTGATCAGTAAGCGTGACGGAGTGATAAATATCCCACCTATCGCACTGGTCCCAATCGTTGAACACAATATTAATGTGGGCGGCAGGACAGTTGCCCGCACGCTCTTCTCTTTTTCAGATGAGCCGGTGTGGAGCAGGTCCTCTACTCCTGCGCCCGAGGTGCGTCTCAGCGGCCAAGCACTCGAGCCTGACAGCTCGCGATTGTCGGCAGTGCTTACCAACAACTCACTCGAGCCTGTTGCCCAAATAACCGTGGTTGCTGTGTTGTTTGACGCACAAGGTGTTGCACGCGGCGCTTCTAAAAGCACAATAAGCAACTTGGCAAAAAAATCTTCACAACCCATTGTCTTTACCTGGCCCATGGGCACGGAGGGCATCGTGCGGGCCGAGATGACTGTGTTGCCCGCGTTCTAGCCACTGCGCGTCATGTCTGAAAAAAATTGGAGAAGCAATATAGATTGGCTCTCGTTTGGCGCAGCATGTGCCTTAGCCTTTTTGGGGTTGCTTACTATGAGCTCGTTTACCGAAGGCGACCCATTTTTTTTAAGACAAACAGCCTGGATAATACTCGGGGTTTTGGTATTTTTTATAGCAAGCATAATAGACTGGCGTGTTTTACGCCGCACAGGGGTAGCCGCATGGTTGTATGCAGCGACACTCCTACCTCTCTTAGTACTCATTTTTTTTGGGTCCGCTACTCAGGGGGCAAAATCGTGGTTCGACATAGGCCCCTTTGCTCTCCAGCCAGTTGAGTTTGTAAAACTCGCCCTTATTATCGCTCTTGCTAAATATTTCTCGCGCCGCCATACAGAGATACACAACATCAGACACCTGTTTATCTCTGGAGCTTATGCGGCCATTATGTTTGTGCTGGTGGCACTCCAGCCCGACTTTGGCTCTGCACTCATTATCGGGGCTATTTGGCTGTGTATGGTGCTTATCTCGGGCATTTCTCGTTGGCATTTAGGCGCGCTGTTTTTAGTCGCGTTGGTCGCCTTTGGTGGGTTGTGGCTTTTTGGTTTTAGAGAGTATCAAAAAGAGCGCATCCTCACTTTTATACACCCTTTGGCGGACATTCATGGCGCTGGTTACAATGCATATCAATCGACTGTCGCCGTTGGCTCCGGAGAGCTTTTTGGCAAGGGCATAGGGTATGGCTCGCAGTCGAAACTCCGATTTTTACCAGAGTATCAGACCGATTTTATATTTGCCGCGTTTGCCGAGGAGTGGGGGTTTGTAGGCATAGGTATTGTTTTTAGCCTCTATGGGCTCCTGTTTGTGAGGATTATCTCTATGGCAGCCCGTGGGGCCAGCAACTTTGAAACCCTATTTGGGTTCGGTGTTTTGTTTTATTTTCTTGCCCACTTTACGTTGCATACGGGGATCAATCTGGGGCTGCTTCCAGTAACCGGCACCACCATACCGTTTATGAGTTATGGCGGCTCGCATTTGCTTGTTGAGTTTTGTGCGCTTGGGATGCTCTCAGGTATGCACAGATACTCCCGCGCCGCGCCGCGCGATGCTCTAAGCAAAGAGTTAAGTGGCGGCTATGATGCGCTGCGGTAGAGTGCCGCCGTTTTGCTTATCATCGCTTCGAGTATAAACTCGTTCATATCTGTGGCATCCAATATCTCCCCAACTCCTCCAACACGGTTGGCAACAATAGGAAGCCCTGCCGCTTTTGCCTCAAGGAGTACATAAGGCAAGCCTTCTTTAAGCGAAGGGAGAGCAAAACAGTCAAACCCACGGAGGACCTCTTGCGCGGGCATAAACCCGAACAATTTTACTCGGTCTTCTAAGTGATATTTTTTAATTTTTGCTTCAAGAGCTGCTCGCTCCTCCCCCTCACCTATAATAGCGACAAACATTTTAGGGTCATTTTTTGCTTGTTCGATGAGTGCTTGCTGGTTCTTGTTTTTATTAAGCTCACCAATAGTGCCAGTGATGTACGCACCAGGAGGGAAGGCGTTTCGGATCTGCTCTCCTGAGCCGAAGACAAGATGTTGGTCTATGCCATTATAGATACGAACTGCTTTTTTGCCCACAAAAGGCATCTTTTTAGCTTGGCGTAAATCGTAATCTGAGACACAAATTACTTTTGATGATAGGAGAGCGGTAAACCAGCTCATAAACCAAAGTACTCCCACTATTAAAATTGTCCGCTGTTCGCGGAAGGGCCAGCCATGTGCAGTAAAAATTATTTTGGGCACGCGAGCAAATCGTGCTGCCAGGCTTCCCAGCCCGCCAACCTTTGAAGAATTGAGGTGCACGACATCTGGCTTCTCTTTCTTAAAAAGTCTCCACAATTCAAAAAAACTTTTCATATCCGATATAAAAGAAACATCGCGCTGAAGCGATTTAATCTCGCGCGTCTCGACCCCAGCCTTATGTAGCTCTTCGGCCAGTTTTCCTTTTTGTCCTGCCTGCGCAGGCAGGCCAAAGTCCACTACCGCATCAAATGTCTCCTTTGGGAGGTTTGTGGCCAGGTCATAGACATAGCGCTGTGCGCCGCCCCAATTAGACTTGGTGATAACAAACAAAACCTTTGTTTTAGATGAAACTTGAGAATCCACGTATTTGTTGTATTATATTAATCACTCTATGGCAACTGCATTTGGCCCCCGGACCATCATTCTTTTTATGGGCGATATCGCTTTTTTGGCCTTCTCCCTATGGTTTTCCCTATTTCTGCGCGCTTTTGCTCTGCCTGCGCAATCTGTTTTTTTGGCTCATTTGTTGCCTTTTTTCATCATTTTTGCAGTTTCGATCGTTACTTTTGTTGTTGCGGGTTTGTATGAGACCCGCTCCGTTATCCTTGCTCGCCGCGCATTTTCTACAACTCTTCTAGTCGCCCAAACGTTTAATGTGGGGCTCGCGGCCGGGCTCTTTTTCCTTGTTCCTGCTTTTGGCATCGCACCTAAGGTATTGCTCGGTATTTATCTTATAGTATCCTTCATTTTTATTCTGATATGGCGCGTAGGAATCTTCCCCTGGTTCGGGCTTCAAAAACCAGAGCAAGCAGTAGCGATAGGAAACACTCCAGAGGTTAAAGAGCTTGTAGACGCGCTAGGCAATGCCCATCGAGCCCCCGCCAGCGTTGCCGAGACTATCTCGCCAGAGAGCGGCTCGCTTTCAAAAGATATTGCTCGTGCGGTTGTGGAGCATCGCGCTCGTTTCATTATCGCTGATTTTACCGACCCGCGTGTGGGGCGTGCGTTCCCAGAAATATACGATTTTTTGGCTTCGGGCATCCGCTTTTTTGATGCGCTTTCGTTGTATGAAACCGTGTTCGGTCGGATCCCGCTCTCGCTTCTCAACGAACGCTGGCTAGCTCAAAATGTTTCTCTCTACTCTCGCACACTTTACGACAGCCTCAAGCGTGTAATGGATATAGTGGCGGCTGTTACGCTCGGTAGTATTTCGCTTATATTTTACCCATTTATAATTCTTGCTATTAAGCTCAATGATGGGGGAGATATCTTTGTTGCACTCGACCGGGTAGGACAAGACGGAAAGATCATCCATATTCTAAAATTTAGAAGCATGACCGGCAACGACAGGGGCAATTATGGAGCAAACGGCACGACACAGCTTTCTGTCACCGCGGTAGGAGCTTTCTTGCGTAAAACCAGCCTCGACGAGATACCTCAGTTTTGGAACATACTTCGTGGAGACCTCTCGCTAATCGGCCCTCGCCCCGAGGCTCCAACACTCGTCTCTTTATATGAGAAGAATATCCCTTTCTATGGCGTGCGCCATCTTATTAAACCTGGCCTTTCCGGCTGGGCGCAGATTTATCACCACAATGACCCGCACCACGCAGTGGAGGTCGAAGCGACACGTGAAAAACTTTCCCACGATTTATATTATCTCAAACATCGCTCCCTTACTCTTGACGTGGTTATCGTACTCAAAACGCTAAAGAAACTTATCACCCGCAGTGGGGTTTAAAATAACATGGCAAAAGAAAAAGTAGTTGTCACTGGTGGTGCGGGGTTTATAGGATCACATCTTGTAAAAACTCTCGAGAAGGAGGGGTATGAGGTTCATGTTGTCGATATAAAAAGGGGGAGTGATGTGCGAGACACAAACAAACTGAGAGAGATTTTTTCGGGAGCGAAATTCGTGTTCCATCTGGCAGCACTCCCAAGTGTACAATATTCCATTGAACATCCTGAAGAAACGCACGCAGTAAATGTCAACGGTACTCTCACAGTGCTTTGTATGGCAAAAGAAGCTGGAATCAAGCGTGTAATCTTTTCATCATCAAGTGCAGTATATGGAGATGTCACACACATGCCGATCTCCGAGTCGCAACCTTTCAACCCAAAAAGCCCTTATGCACTCCACAAGCTAGTTGGTGAGCAGTATTGCGCTCTTTTTTCGAAAATCTTTGGTTTGCAAACAGTGTCTCTGCGATATTTTAATGTGTATGGCTCCGGCATGAAAATAGAGGGAGCGTATGCTCCAGCAATTGCCATATTTATGAAGCAGCATTTAGCTGGTGAGGCTATGACTGTCACTGGCGACGGCACACAAACGCGCGACTTTGTTCACGTAGATGACGTTGCGCGCGCTAATATATTCGCAGCAACAAGTTCTGATGTTGGCAATGGTGAGGTGATTAATATTGGTTCCGGGGAGAATATCTCTATGAACGAAATCGCAAAACATATCGGAGGAGAGGTGGAGTATTTGGCTGCGCGGATTGAGCCGCACGATACATGTGCAGAGATCTCACTGGCAAAAAATCTTTTAGGGTGGGTGCCAAAAATCACTTTTGATGCTGGGTTAACAGAACTCAAACAACAATCAAGATTACAATGATTATAGACGGCAAAAAAATAGCAGACGAAATTTTGGACGAACTCCACGGTTCGTATACCTTGGGCGTTGTTTTAAATGAGGGAGATGCAGCCTCAAGCTCTTTTGTAAGAATCAAAGAAAAGGTGGCTGCTCGTGTGGGGGTTACTTTGAAGCGCTTTAGCCTCGAAGCTTTTGACCAGGCAATCCTTTGTGATGGCATTATCGTGCAGCTGCCGATCGCCAATGCCGAAGAGCTGCTTGCCAAAATTCATCCAGAAAAAGATGTTGATGCGCTTGGCCCCTCTCCTCTGGTGCTTGCTCCTGTTGCTGAGGCAGTAAGAGAAATTTTAACTCGTACAGGCGTGGAGGTAAAAAACAAAAAAGCGGTTGTAGTTGGCGCAGGTAAACTCGTTGGAGCTCCGTGTGCAAAACTCTTGCGAGAAATGGGAGCAGAGGTCTCTGTAGTTACTCTAGAACATGGTTTGCTTTTAGAATTAAAAAATGCAGATATTGTCATATTGGGGGCGGGTAGTCCTGGCCTTATTAAACCAGAGATGCTTAAAGCGGGCGTGGTGCTTATTGACGCCGGTACATCTGAAATGGCTGGGAAATTGAGTGGCGACGCCGACCCTGCGTGCGCTGGAGTGGCGAGCATTTTTACCCCAGTCCCCGGCGGTATCGGGCCTATAGCGGTTGCAATGATATTTAAAAACCTTTACGAACTTACTTCAAGTACCCGTCCTAGGTAGTTCGAGGGTTTTGCGATAAAGCAGTAAATCTGCTACTCTGTGAGCCATGTTTAAGCTTCGATATGCGGCAGTGATGGTGCTCTTGTTGGCGGGCCTTTTGGGGTTTTTTATATACAAAACTACTGGCAGTGGAGGGCGCTTTGACTTTAAGCTCGGGCTCGACCTCTCGGGCGGCACGCATCTTGTGTACAGTGCCGATGTAAGCAAAATAGAGGCCGCTGATATTGGTGGCTCGCTCCAAACGCTCCGCGAGGTGATCGAGCGCCGCGTCAACTCATTTGGCGTTTCAGAGCCGGTAGTACAGACCTTGCAAGGCGGCGCTTTGGGAAGCGGAGAACATCGCTTGGTGGTAGAGCTCCCCGGCATAACCGATGTGGATGAGGCAGTAAAGCTGATCGGCCAAACACCGCTTTTGGAGTTTAAATTAGTAAAAAAAGGTTTTGAGGATAAACTCACCACTACTGCGACAACACCGGCAGGGACTATAAATATCCCTAACCCAGAAGCATTTGAGGATACTGGGCTTACGGGTAAATATCTCTCTCGCGCATCACTCCAGTTTGGTAGCGGAGGCGGTGGTGTAGGGCTTTCGCAACCAACTGTGCGTGTCGATTTTAATGCAGAGGGTGCAAAAATATTTGGAGACCTCACTGGCAATAATGTCGGCCGCCTCATTGCTATCTTCCTTGATGGCACTATCGTTTCAGCACCGGTAGTAAACGAAAAGATTGGAGACGGCACAGCTATTATCTCTGGTAACTTCAGTGCAGATGCAGCAAAAGAGTTGGTGCGCAGCCTCAACCTTGGTGCACTCCCAGTGCCTATTGTCCTTGTCTCAACACAATCGATCGGTGCAACTTTAGGCGAGGAGGCACTACGCGCAGGTGTGGTGGCGGGTATTGTTGGTTTTATAGCACTCGCACTCTTTATGCTCTTTTGGTATCGCATCCCTGGTTTGGTGGCGGTTGTCTCTCTTACTATCTACGTGGTTATCATGCTGGTGCTCTTTAAGCTCATACCAGTGGTCCTTACTGCCGCAGGTATCGCCGGGTTTATACTCTCGGTGGGGCTAGCGGTGGACGCCAATGTGCTTATCGCTGAGCGCATTAAAGAAGAATTGGCCGCAGGCAAAAAGCTCGATGCTGCGATCCGCGAAGGGTTTGCCAGAGCGTGGCTCGCTATCCGCGACTCCAACATCGCGCACATCATTGCTGGCGTAATCCTCTTCTGGTTTGGTACGGCTCTTATCAAAGGTTTCGCACTCGTGTTTAGTTTAGGCGTTATTATCTCAATGTTCTCGGCGATCACGATCTCGCGCACCTTCCTTTTGGCGCTTGGCATCAATGCAGCTAAACCGATCGGCCACTTCCTTATGCGCTCGGGGCTACGCAAGTAACATATCACTATGAACATCTCTAAATACTCAAGATATTTCTTTATCCTACCAGGGATACTTTCTGCCGTGGCTCTTGTCGCAATCCTTATGTGGGGTTTTAAACCTGGTATCGACCTCTCCGGCGGCTCGTTGCTTGAAATAAAATACCCATCAGAGCGCCCGTCGGTAGAGATGCTGCACACTGCGGTCGGCTCACTAGGGTTGGGAGAGGTGCGTGTCCAGCCAACAGGGGACACTGGGTACATTTTGCGACAGCGCGACCTAACAGACACCGAGCGTCAGGCTCTGCTCAAGCCATTGCGTAACCTTGGCGAGATGGAGGAGGTTCAGTTTACATCTGTAGGCCCTACGCTCGGCGCTGAGCTGGTTCAAAAGGCGTGGATCGCTATTACTCTCGTGGTTATCTGTATTATCTTATTTATTGCCTTTGCTTTTCGCGGTGTCTCCAAGCCGGTGCAGTCTTGGAAGTATGGCATTGTGGCGATTATTACACTGCTGCACGACATCCTTCTCCCGTTGGGCCTCTTTGCGGCGCTTGGGCACTTCTTTGGTGCTGAGGTAGATGCGCTGTTTATTGTCGCTCTCCTCACAATCCTCGGTATTTCGATCAATGACACAATTGTGGTGTTTGACCGTATCCGAGAGAACTTATACTTAAACGAAGAGCACCACAAACGAGAAGATTTTGAGGAGGTGGTTGGCCGCTCAATCATGCAGACACTCGCCCGCTCGATCAATACCTCGCTCACGGTGATTATCGTGCTTGTCTCGCTGTACTTCCTTGGGCCTGTTGCTACACAAAATTTCGCTCTCACGCTGATTGTGGGTATGGTCGCCGGCACCTACTCCTCGGTCTTCCTCGCCAGCCCACTTTTGGTGGTCTGGGAGCGTCTCTCCACAAAGAAAAAGGCTTGATATAATAACCCCATGCGAGAATTACTTGTGCTTCTGTTCATGTTGGTTGGGGCAGGCGTCATCTTTTTTGCGATTATTTCTCCATTTCTGGCACTTTTTTATCAAGGAAGACGTGAAAAGTTTTTCAAAAAACTCGCAAGTCAGTATAATCTTCAATTTACCAAGCAGGATATACCCGGGTACAAAACATGGTTCAGTAGTCCTCCCCGCGCTGCGAGGATTATGGAGGGTAAATTAAATGGAAAAGATGTTTCGGTGGGAGACTATGTTGGATCATTTTACCAATGGGGAAATAATTTAAATTTTATGACAGGATGGATGCGAACAGAATTTTTTATAAATGGAAAAGCTCAAATAATACCCCTTTCTCCTTACTGGGGGTTGGCTTCAGAAAAACAAATTATTTCGTTCCTAGATTCTATAAGGTAAATGATTATCGGGATTACTGGGACTAATGGTGCAGGTAAGGGGACAGTAGTTGAGTATCTAAAGACAAAATGGTTTATACATTTTTCAGCAAGAACCTTTTTTATTGAAGAAATAAAGCGGCGCGGGCTACCAATCAACCGAGACACTATTACTGAAGTAGCTAACGACCTTCGAGTGAAATTTGGTACGGGGTATTTCACCGAACAAGCTCTGGCTCGTTTGGGTAGTGGCAGCAGTGATGCGGTAATCGAGTCTATCAGGACTCCTGGCGAAGCAGAATACTTGAAGGCTAAAGGAGCGCTCTTGTGGGCAGTAGATGCCGACATACATACTCGGTATGATCATGCAATATTACGCGGGTCAGAGACTGACAAAATCTCATTTGAAAAATTTGTTGCAGATGAGCAACGCGAGTGGTCCAATGATGACCCCACAAAACAAAACCTTAAGGCGGTTATAGACACGGCCGATGTTATTTTGACCAACAACGGCACACAGGAGGAGCTTTTTGCACAAGTTGAGGCAGCTTTACATGACAGAAAGTAGTATTATGCATTAGTGAAGGATAAGAACTTTCTGATGGAACAGCAAGCATCTAATGCACCCATATCGGTTGAGACAATTGTAAAAGATCTCTATACTAAAGCAGCATTTCCAGGGCGTTTAGTGATGCTCGGTTGTGGCACTATCGGACAATGCGTTGTCCCGATGCTTTTGCGCCACACTGACATCATTCCGGAGCGTATGAAAATTGTCGCGCACAACGATGCTGGCAAAGCCTATGCGCAACAGTACGGTATTGAGTTTGTAGTTGAGACACTCACTCCTGAAAACTACGCGGCAGTTCTTAAAAAGAATGTAAAAGAGGGGGACTTTTTTCTCAACCTTTCGGTTGATGTGCAATCGAGCGACTTGTTTGAATGGTGTCAAAAAAATGGAGTGCTGTACCTTGATACCTCAACCGAGCAGTGGCCAGGGTTCTCTGTCGACCCATCAGTACCGATGGAGGAGCGCACTAACTATGCACTCCGAGAAAAGATTTCTAAAATACGCTCCAAGTATACCGATGGCCCAACTGCGGTTATAGACCACGGCGCCAACCCAGGGCTTGTCTCGCACTTTGTAAAAATGGCGTTGCTCGATATTGCGCGTGATGTCGGAAATGGCGCGCTCGCTATGGGCACACCAACCAGCCGTGAGGGTTGGGCTAAGTTGATGCAAGCACTCAAGGTCCGCACGATACAGGTTGCAGAGCGCGACACGCAATACAGCGGCATGTTTAAGCAGCCCGATGAGTTTGTAAACACGTGGTCGGTCGACGGTTTTTTAAGCGAAGCGGTGCAACCAGTTGAGCTAGGTTGGGGAACGCACGAAAAGGACATGCCAGCAGATGGGCACGAACATACTTTTGGAAATAAATCTGCAATCTACCTGGACCGCCCGGGGGCGCTTACCCCCGTGCGCTCTTGGACACCGCGCGAAGGGTCGTATCACGGTTTTCTTATCACACACGACGAGTCGATAACGCTCGCGGATTATTTTACCGTTATAGAAGATGGCGCAACCGTATTTCGCCCCACGGTGATGTATGCCTATCATCCTTGTGACGATGCGGTACTCTCACTGCGCGAGTATGCGGGCAACAATTGGAAGCAGCCGCGTAAAAAACGCGTCATGTTTGACGAAATAGAGCACGGCTCAGACGAGCTCGGTGTGCTACTCATGGGCCACCGTAAGCGCGCGTATTGGTATGGCTCTGACCTCTCCATAGCGCAATCAAGAGAGCTTGTCCCACACCAAAACGCCACAGCGATGCAGGTTGCCGCAAGTGCGCTCGCGGGGCTTATCTGGGCACTGGAAAACCCGAGGAGGGGGATTGTCGAGCCAGAGGATCTCGACTTTAAACGAGTGCTTGAAATAGCTTCGCCCTACTTGGGTATTGTGCACGGCAAATATACAAACTGGACGCCGCTGAGGGAGCGTAAAAACCCGCTTTTTCCTGAGGATATCTCCACCGAAGACCCGTGGCAGTTTAAGAACTTTCGGGTGATGTAGATGCCCTTGACTCGCCTCTATATATGGCTATAATGGCTCCTATGACCTATTAGGTGTGGATTACTCTTTTGTTTAGAGACCCGCCCTCTGGTGGGTCTGTTTTTTGACAACTGAATACGTAATCGAGAAATTGTAACAAATTGATCACATCAGTTTTGGTGCGCTTTGAGCGCGTACCAAGACAGTAGCAAGCACTTGCCTGCGCAAGCAGGAAAGAAAGTCCTTTCTTTTTATCCAAAAGGGAGGCAATGAGAGAAGAAATTATTTTTCTCTTGTTCCGTTCATCGAGTCTAGATTCAGCAATGAATTTATTTTCAGAGTTTGATCCTAGCTCAGGATGAATGCTGGCGGCGTGGATAAGGCATGCAAGTCAAGGGGGCCGCAAGGCAACCGGCAGACGAGGTAGTAATACGCAGGTACGCACCGA
>CAYZZC010000014.1:0-11572 GCA_964482995.1 uncultured Candidatus Saccharibacteria bacterium | reverse complement strand
CCGTCTTTGATATCAATTATTTTTACTTTTACTTTGTCGCCCACTTTAAAGAAGTGGCGTGGGTCGTCTACAAGGCCCCAATCGATTTCTGAAATGTGGATCAAGCCCTCAAGGCCTTCCTCCAGTTTTACAAACGCGCCAAAGTCGACCATGCCGGTGATCTCGCCATCGACAATGTCGCCCACCACATAGCTTGCGATAAGCTGGCGCTTTTCTTTGTCGTCGAGGCCCTTCTCGCTAAAGATCAGCTTGCCCTCCTTAGGAGTAGCCGAGATTATAGTCACCATGATGCGGGTGCCAACGAGCTTGCGGAGCTCATCCAAAATTTTGTCCTTGTCGCCGTCTACTACGCGTGGGTAGTGCTCGGCTTTAAGCTGGGAAGCGGGGAGGAAGCCCATGATCCCTTGCCACTCCATGATAAGGCCGCCCTTGTTTGCTTCTTTTACCAAAATTTCTACCTGCTTCTTTTGTTTTACTGCCTCTTCTGCCTCGGCCCAGACGAGCGCCTGGCGAGCTTCTTTAAGTGAGAGTTCGATGTAGCCCTCTTTGCTGTCGACTGAGATAACCTTTGCAGCGATGCGGTCGCCGACATTGGTGCGCTTGATCACCTCGCGGGCGTTGAGATACTCGCGGCCAAAGATAATGCCGGTGCCAAACGGAGGGAGGTCGATATATAGGCGCGCACGGTCGAGTGCAATAACCGGGCCCTCAACAATGTCGCCTTCTTTGGGCGGCTCCTGCGTGCGCGCAGCAAAACCCGCCATCATAGTGAGAGGCGCGGTGTCCTCAATAGAGGCAACATCTAAAACAGGTTGTTTTTTTGCGGTCATATATTTGTTTGTACGGTAGAGGTCCTAAACCAGGATTTACTTCTACTCGCGCTAATAAAAAGCCCTAGCTCTTTATTACCTGATACTATATATCAAATCTTTCTTATCTGCAAATGCGGACATTTATTTTAAAAAAGTGACCCCACGCTAGCTAAGCTAGGTGGGGTCTTTAGAAAGTGAGCTCCTATTTGCCGATTAAGGCTAGGCTAGAGCTCTTGGCCCCAAGTCGGCCGTGTCGAGCTAGTAGCCGTAATCTTCTTCCAGGTGGCCGAGTTCGCCGGCGCCGGCATGCTTCTTCGGATTTGCAATAAGACTCTTCATCAAAGAGGCCCAGTTGGGTGAGAAATTTTGCAATTTCTTCATCAGAAATCTCCCTTTGTCTGTGCGTCATCCAGCAGGATTGCTGGGCACACGACCATTTTATACCACCTACTTTTTACTGTCAAGTACCATTTGGGTTTATACGGGGAGTCTTCGAGACCGTAAAAAAAGTGCCCCCGATACGTAAGTACCGGGGGCGTTTCTGCTCTGCTCAGCAGTGCTCTGTGCGCATGTGCTGGCGGGCGCCAGGGCCCATTGGCAAGATTGGGCCGGCGCCGCGGGTGGGCTCGCTTTGCTGCCGGATGGTCTTGCGGTCTTCACCCCTTGTTGGAGAGGACCTTTTTCTGCTCGTGAACCGGCCTGCTTTCGACATGGGCGTGTGATCGTCTAGGCCACGCTCCACGTCTTCAAAGTCTTCAAGCTTGGTACGCCTGTCTTTACCCATTATTTCCTCATCTTTTGTACTCACCCTCTCCTCTTTTAAACAAAAAGGCGCCTTTTGGGCGTCCCATTGCACAAAGCGAGGGTACTTATGTAGTTTACACGATATTTGGTTTATGTCAAATACCTACTCCAAATAAGCTTCTCAAATTAGCTTGAAAATGCTACAATAAACATATGGTTATCACCTACATGGGAGGGGAGTGTTTTAAGGTGTCTCAAGGCGAGCTCACTATCGCCCTCAACCCGCCCTCCAAAGACTCCGAGCTCAAAACATCTAAGTTTGGCTCCGATATTGTGCTCTCAACACTCAACCACGAAGACTTTAACGGGGTTGAAAACGCCTCTTTTGGCGAGCGCGAGCCGTTTGCGATTGTTGGCCCCGGCGAGTATGAGGTCAAAGGTGTTGCGGTGCGCGGGTTTGCGAGCGAGTCTAACTATGATGATAAGAAGGGCCCCAACACTATATATAGTATTGTGCTCGAGGGTATGAACCTCTGCTTCTTAGGAGCGCTGGGGAGCATCGAGCTCCCACAGGCTGCCAAGCAAGAGCTAGACGACATCGACATACTTTTTTTGCCGATCGGTGGGGAGGGCGTGCTCGACCATGCACAAGCATACAAGCTTGCGGTACAATTGGGGCCGAAGGCTATTATCCCGATGCACTATCCCTCGACAGGCTCGGGACAAGCGGGCATCGGCAACAAAGATGCGCTCAAAGCTTTTCTTAAAGAGGCGGGGAGCGAGGACGTAAAGCCGATCGAGAAGCTCACGGTTAAGAAAAAGGATCTCGATGGCAAAGAGGGCGAGATAATCGTACTTTCAATATAGCTATATGAAAAAATTTATAGAGCGCATTAAGGCAGAAAGGACTCCGCATGAGCGCCGCGCTCTTGCTGCGCGGGTAGCGGGGGTGCTCACGGCAATTATTTTTGTTGGGTGGGTTACAACGCTTGGTGTGCGGCTTGCCTCGCACGATGCGGCTGTTGCTAACCAAGCGCCGGCACAAAACACCGCCGCCACGCTAAACGCCGTGCAAGACGCGCCGCCCGCCAACTACTAACGAGCAACTATGGCTGACTACCGAGAAAAAAATCCTCAAAACGAAGACGGGACAAACCAGACCGTGCGGCCAGACGGCGGTAGCGGTATTGTTGCGCGCAATATCTCCACCGAGATGCGCGAGAGTTTTATCGACTACGCGATGTCGGTTATCACCGACCGTGCGCTCCCCGATGTGCGCGACGGACTCAAGCCTGTGCACCGCCGCATCCTTTACACGATGCATCGCTTGGGGCTTACCCCCTCGGCGCGTTTTCGTAAGTCGGCATTGGTAGTGGGCGATGTGCTTGGCAAGTATCACCCGCACGGCGACGCGAGCGTGTATGACGCGATGGTAAAAATGGCGCAGGAGTTTAGCATGCGCTACCCGCTTGTGCTTGGCCAGGGCAACTTTGGCTCGATCGACGGCGACTCTGCCGCCGCTATGCGCTACACCGAGGCCAAGATGTCGCGCATGGCTGAGCAGCTTTTGCAGGATATCGAAAAAGAGACGATCAACTGGCGCCCCAACTACGACGGCTCGCTAAAAGAGCCCGAGGTGCTGCCAGCGGTGGTGCCAAACATTTTGCTCAACGGCACGCTCGGTATCGCCGTTGGTATGGCGACAAATATCCCGCCACACAACTTAGGTGAGGTATGCGCAGCGCTTACGCACTTGATCGACAACCGGGACGCAACGGTTGAGGACCTGATGCAGTTTGTTACCGGGCCCGACTTCCCGCTCGGCGCAGTTGCGTTTAATAAAAAAGACTTGCTCCACGCCTACACCACCGGCCGCGGCGGCGTGGTGGTGCGCGGAGTGGCAGAGATTGTCGAGGACAAAAAAGGGAACTTCCAGATCGTGATAACCTCGATCCCGTACCGCGTTAACAAAGCAGACATGATCGTGCGCATCGCCGACCTTGTGCGCGACAAAAAACTCGAGGGTATCAAAGGGCTGCGCGACGAGTCGACCAACGACATCCGCGTGGTGGTCGAGCTTAAGAGCGGTGCGCATCCGCAAAAAGTTTTGAACTATCTCTACAAACACACGGCGCTTGAGGACTCCTTCCACTTCAATATGGTGGTGCTGGTAGACGGCGTGCCGCAAACACTCTCGCTTAAAGGAATACTCGAGGAGTTTATTAAACATCGCCAAGAGGTGGTGCGCCGCCGCACCGAGTTTGACCTCCGTGGCGCGCAGGCGCGCGAGCATATCTTGCTCGGGCTCAAAAAAGCGCTCGACCATATCGACGAGATAATCAAGACTATCCGCGCTTCGGCCGATGTACCTACCGCGCATAAAAATTTGATGCAGAAGTTCAAGTTCTCTGAGCTCCAGGCAACGGCGATCCTTGAGATGCGCCTGCAGAAGCTCGCCAACCTCGAGCGCAAAAAGATCGAGGAGGAGCTAAAGGAGATCCAAGCGCTTATCGAGGAGCTCACCACACTCTTAAAATCGGAGAAGAAGATGCTCAGCGTGATCAAAGGCGAGATCGAAGAGGTAGTTAAAAAGCACGGCGACGAGCGCGCAACCAAAGTGATGAAGGGCGCCGCAGGCGTGATCAACATCGAGGACTTAGTGCCAGACGAGGAGCAGGTGCTGGTGCTCACCCAGGGCGGCTATGTTAAGCGCACCAACCCAGACGAGTTTCGCAAACAAAAGCGCGGCGGGGTAGGTGTGATCGACCTCGACACTAAAGAGGAGGATTTTGTCACGACCTTCCTCACGACCTCAACACACTCAGACCTCCTCTTCTTCTCCGACCTCGGCAAGGCATACCAAATAAAGTTCTACGAGTTCCCTGAGGCGAAGCGCTCGACTAAAGGCAAGGCGATCGTGAACTATCTCTCAGTCACCGACCAAGAAAAGATTTCCTCCGTGCTTCCGATGCGCAAAAATCAAAAAGAGGGAGAAAAGTTTTTGTACATGATAACCAAACAGGGTGTTGCTAAAAAGGTTGATGCGACCGCCTTCCACGATGTACGCAGAAGCGGGTTGATCGCGATCAAGCTCCAGAAGGGAGATGAACTTATTGCGGCGCTCTTGGTAGAGAAGGGCGATGAAATTTTCCTCTCTTCAAGTAAGGGGCAGTCGATACGGTTTAAAGAGAGCGATATCCGCACGATGGGCAGGGCTGCCGGCGGCGTGCGCGGGATGAAGCTGGGGAGCGGCGACACGCTTGTGGGCGCGGACGTCATCCCCAAAGGCAAAAAAGATTTGGAGGTGCTCGTGGTTTCGCGGGGTGGCTACGGCAAGACGACACCAATTAAAGAATATAAAACACAAAACCGCGGCGGCTCGGGTATCAAGACAGTAAAGGTGACGCCAAAAACCGGCCCGCTAATTGCTGCGCATATTGTCTCTAAAGAAGAAGGTGTGGATGAAGATGAGATAGTGGTGATCTCCAAAAAAGGCCAAGTGATCCGCACCGGTTTGGCAGAAATCCCGTCCCTCTCGCGCAGTACACAAGGTGTCAGAGTAATGAAGCTAAGAGACGGCGACGCCATCGCATCGTTTGTTTGTTTATAAATTCCCCCGAGGTCGAACCTCGCGGAAAAGATATTGACCTAAAGGTAACAATGTGATATCGTAGAGGCGGCATGTCAGCCAAGGAGGTACAACATGGCACGCAAAGCAAAGAAGCCTACCGGCCGCAAGAAGAAGCCTGCAAAAGGAAAAGGAAAGAGGAGGCGTCGCCCTGCCATCATTCGCAGCAGGTGGGGTACTGAGTATCGTCCTCGCGATGACGGGAACTACTACAGCCCTACCGGCGTTCTTCTCGCCGCTGTCGTTCTGAATACGATCCTCAGCGGAGAGTCACATGTTGGTTACGCACCGTACAAGAGCGACGGCTCAGCTTTCGGATCCGGCGATGACACGAGTTCTTCGCAGCAGCATGACACAAGCCCATCCTCGTCCGACTCTTATAGCTCAAGCGACTCCGGCAGCGATTCGTCAGGCGGGGGCGATTCCGGCGGCGGAGGTGGCGGAGGCGAATAGTCTCAACACACCATATTTAAGCCCGCGGTTTTTTAAACCGCGGGCTATTTCTTTTTTTGATATACAATACAAATATATGAGTAAAGGGGACCCCGTGCCTCCAGTTCCTGCTGATGCCCCAAAAGCGGGGGAGGTTTATCGGCATTACAAGGGCGATCAGTATAAAATTGTTTCGCTCGCTCTACACTCCAATGACGAGGAGTGGATGGTGGTGTATGAGCCGATGTATGAGAATCCTGCCGCACCGTTTTTTACTCGGCCGCTGCGTGAGTGGAGAGAGGTAGTGGAGTGGCAAGGCAACCAAGTGGAGCGATTTTCAAAAGTGTAGTATTGTCGTGGCTGGCACACCACAGACAAACAAGGGAGGTCGGCCATGACGCCAGAAAAGATTGTCTCGGTTATCGAGATGTACGAAGCTCGTCTGTTTGCGGCAGATATACCCAAGGTTCGGGTGAGCCCTGCGTGCACTTTTGCTTGTTTGAGCAAGGCGGAGATCCTCGCTCATGCACACTACTTATGTGACGGAGTAAAGAAGTTTGCTCAAGACCCAAATATGCTGCGCAAAACAGGGAGCCATCTGGCAGCAGTGCAGATGTGCCTCAGTTTTGCCGGTTGGTACACGCTCGGCGAGCTGATGGAGCACAACAGGCCCTAGCACATAAATATTTTGCATATTTTTACCGCCGGCTTTTAGCCGGCGGTTTTTTTGGATGTTACACTAAGTGACGTGGAGACAGGTTTTTTAAATCCAGCAAAAGCTCTTGAGCGGGCTGGCGTACATGAAGGCATGCGTGTGGCCGACTTAGGCTCGGGCGCGGGCTTTTTTGCACGCGCTGCAGGGCGAGCGGTTGGCGAAGGCGGGGTGGTGTGGGCGGTTGATGTCAACCGCGACCTTCTCTCGCGCATCAAAAACTTTGCCGTAGCCGAAGGGCTCCACAATGTCGAGGTACTCCACGGTGATGTGGAGGTAAACGGGGGGACCAACCTCCCCTCAGAGAGCTTCGACTTTGTGCTTGCAACCAACCTCCTTTTTAGTGTCGAGCACAAGGGCGAGTGCTTGGGTGAGATCAGGCGCATCCTTAAAAAATCTGGCCGTGCGCTTATTATCGACTGGCAAGACTCGTTTGGTGGTTTGGGGCCACACCCAGACCACGTACTCACCATGGAGGCAGGGCAAAAACTCCTTGAGCAGCACGGGTTTACTCTATTGGGCAAAATCCCTGCAGGCGCCTACCATTGGGGATTGGTCGTTCGCAAAAAAGCCGCGTAGGGTGCATCATTAAATAAACTTTAGCATGTCTACTTTTCAGATCGTGGTCCTTGGCATATTTTCCTCCCTTATTTTAATCGGGGTCGGCGTCTTTGCTGCATTTGGCGGCGTCTTTAGCGGCGGCAACATTGGTGCGGTGGTTATCTGGGGCACGGTCGACTCGCAAACCATGGAGGGAGTGATCGGGGAGCTCCGCACCGGAGACAACTCGTTTGAAAAGGTGACCTATGTGCACAAAGACCAAGCAACCTACAGCGCCGAGCTCGTAAACGCGATGGCAAACGGCACCGGCCCCGACCTATTTTTGGTCGCCGGCAAGGACCTCCACTCCTTTTCAGATAAAATAATAACGATCCCTTACAGCGTTATACCGCAAGGGAGCTTCTTAGCCTCTTATGTAGATGAAGGGCATCTCTTTTTAAACAGCGAAGGCGCGCTCGCGCTCCCGTTTACTATCGACCCGATAGTAATGTATTGGAACCGCGACCTCCTCGCCTCCTCGGGCGTGGCTACTCCTCCCCGGTTTTGGAACGACTTTTTCACGCTCGCACCTAAGATCACCTCGCTCGATGCACGCTCCACGGTTAAAAAGAGCGCGGTCGCGCTTGGCGAGTGGCGCAACATCCCCAACGCTAAGGCTGTACTCGCTGCGCTCTTTATGCAGGCAGGAGACACTATTGTAGGCACAGACCAATCGGGTAATACGGCGGTCGTGTTTGGGAGCACTCCCGAAGGCTCTTCTGCAAACCCCGCAGAGTCTGCACTGCGCTTTTATACCGAGTTTGCCAACCCTACCAAGACCAGCTACTCATGGAACCGCTCGCTCCCCCGGGCAGACAACGTGTTTGTTGCGGGCGACCTTGCGGTCTATTTTGGTTTTGCAAGCGAGTACAATACCCTAAGGGCGCGCAACCCTAACCTGCGCTTTGGGGTTGGGCTGCTCCCGCAGATCGAGGGCAACGCTACCCGCGTGACCTATGGCGATATGAGCGGTTTCGCGGTCACACGTACTGCGCGCAACGTGCAAGGCGCGCTCGCGATAGCGCAAAAACTTTCAGGCCAAAAAGGCGCGGCGCTTATCGCAGGCGCTCTTTCCTTGCCGCCGGTACGCCGCGATGTGCCGGTGGATACAAATGCAAACGCGGCCGCAGGGGTGTTTGTAGAGTCGGCGCTTATCGCGCGCGGCTGGCTCGACCTAAGCCCAGCAGACACCAATGTCTTATTTCAGACCATGATAGAATCGGTGGTAAGCGGCAAGGCAACCACCGCTGGCGCTGTTTCTGAGGGCGCGCAAGCACTGCAGCTCTTGCTACACAGACAATAAAAAGTATGAAAAAGTTTTTATCAAATTACAAAGAGGTGCTGCTCACTCTCGCGGTGTTTGCAATTATGCTGACGCCGGTTTTTGCTGGGGCACAAACACCTATTGACCCACCAGGCCGTACACCAATAGGTCCACCAGGCACTCTTCCTATTGGAAATCAGACCGCCTCTCAAGGCTACAAAATCCTCAGCGACCCGCTCGGCGGCAAAAGTGTCTGTGGCCTGGTTACCGGGCTTCTAGAGGCTGCCATGATCATCGGCATCCCGATCGCGATACTCTTTATTGTCTGGGCGGGCTTTAAGTTTGTCCTTGCGCAAGGCAACAGCACTAAGCTTGAAGAGGCACGTAAAAATTTTCTCAATGTTGTCATCGGCATCGCCATTTTTGTCGGTGCCTCGCTCATAGGCAGCGTGATTATAAACACAGTCCGGGCTCTCGGGGTCACGGGCATAAACTCTTGCTAAATGCTCTCAGGTAACTCGGGTCTTGGCGGGGTGGTGAGCTATATAATCGGGATTATCAACCTGATTATCCCAGTGCTTACCCTCTTGGTGTTGGTGCTGTTTTTGTACTCGGTCTTCCGCTATGTGGTTAAGGCGCAAGAGAGCCACGGCAAGGGCGCAGAGAAAGAGGCGATACTGTGGGGCTTAGTGGCGCTGTTTGTGCTTGTCTCAGTGTGGGGGATCCTCAGGATCATGTGTGTCACTCTCTTTAACAACTCCTCTTGCAAGGTGGGGAGCCACCCGGTTGTAGGTATAGAAGACTATCCACACGCGGACCTTGTGGGTTATGGCAGGGCTGTTACAGTAAGCTTATAGAAATTAATATACTTTATGACAAATAGCAGTTACATAGTCGGTATCATTAATCAAGTACAAAACATTCTTGATTTGCTTATCCCCCTTCTTATTGCGGCGGCGCTTATCGCGTTCTTTTGGGGGTTGGTTAAATATGTGTGGAGCGGCGGCGGCGAGAACCATGAAGAGGGGAAAAAAGTAATGATCGCGGGTATTGTCGCGCTGTTTGTCATGGTTTCAGTCTGGGGCATTATCCGTCTTGCACAAGGTGCGCTTGGGGTATCAAGCGGTTCTGGCGGTATCAACGCACCCACTGTTCCACGTTAGTTACACTCTCTTTTAAGTTATGGATATGGCAACTCAGTTGGCCGCTGCTTGCACCGCGAGCGCGGCTAATCTGGCGGGGTGTATCTCGGATGTCATCATCAACCCCCTACTCGCGCTCATTTTTGCACTGGGCTTATTGGTGTTTATCTGGGGTATTGTTGAGTTTATGTGGGGCCTCTCCACCGAGGCAAGTAAAAAAGATGAAGGCAAGCAGCACATGCTCTGGGGCTTGGTAGGCATGTTTGTTATGGTTGCCGCCTACTCGATCATTAAAGTCATTGCAGCTACTCTCAACGTCTCGCTCCCTCAATAATTTCTAAATCTCGGCGGCACCTTGTAGAACAAGTGCACTTGGATTTTTATATTCGCTGTGCTCTTTAAAAATCTCGGCGAAAAAAAAGCGCGGCCGAAATAAATCGGTCGCGCTTTCTGTCTGGTCGACATGCTCGCGTTACTTATCGCGATAGATCACATCAACCAGCACATCTCCGTCGTCTGTTGCTTTCCATCCCGAGGCAAGCTCGGTGAAAGTGGCTTCGTTCCCCCTGCATGCGGCACGGGGAACAACTTTTTGGTTTGTATCGACAACCCAAACACAAGGTGTTGGACTATCGTCACGTATTCCCCAGTACGCAATGCACCCAACACGTCCTGGATAGAATTGTTTCCCGACCTGTATGGTACGGGGTATTCCATCACAACGTGGTCCTTCTGAGACCATGTTGTTATTTGCCGCTATCGAGTTGCCTGTCCCGCCGTAGATGCGTGGAGACACATACACGGACCAAACAAATCCGGTGAGGGCCAGGACGAGCAACAATGCCCCAGTCCATTTCAGGAAAGGGCTTCCAGTACTCGTTGCAGTCATTGGTTTCCTCCTTCTTGTGTGTTTGCAAAGACCACGGGGCTGCTACCCTTGCCTTTGCTGCTGGTTACGACTTCCTGCGTTCTTCCTTTGTCGATGCGCACCATCTCCAAGGCATCGCGCAGGGTTATGGTTTCCCCTGACTTTTTTGCCCTTTGGATGTATTCTTCGGCAAGTGCCAGGTTTGTTTCGGTGTCGGCCTTTTCGGCTCTGCGTTGCTGCAATTCGCGTGCAGCTTTCTCAGAATCTTTGGCCAATTCACCCTCGGGCTCGATATTTTTGACATCTAACTCTCCAGGATCGAGACCAAGTTGAGTTAGGCGGTCAATTATTCTTGCCTGAAGGCGGGCTTCAATCTCCTTCATCTCGCCGACCAAGGTTTCCCATGTCCGGCGAGCTGAGTAGGGTCTCACCTCCTTTGCAACCTCGTCGTCGAGGATGCTCTTTACACCATCTTTTCCTCCAGCTTTGACGAAGGAGAAGGCTGCTTCTGCGTTTGCAGCCACCTTCCCAGTCCAACTAACCTCAAAGGTCACCTTGCCGCCGCTCTTGTAAGAGCGAGGAGCAGTGTCGTCGATGTGGTCTGCCATACCACAAGCGACCCCCTTCAAGCTGAGGTCGATATTAAGCAACCCAAGCGGCACCTGGACGATGCCATCGTATAGCGGGAATCCGCCATACACAAACACCACCCGTGGTTTTTTTATCAACCCTGTTGATGATGGTTGTCCAAAAGGCGTCATCACGCCCATAACCGGAGGGTTGCTCGGTATTGTTGTTTGCGAAGTTCCTGCAAGTAATGCCGCAGCACCAAGGAAAAGCGCGCCAACCCACCAAGAAAAGAAAATGATGCCAGCCATGGCCAACACAAGAAAGCAAATAATTACTTTCTCGGTCAGTGTGATTCCTCCCGCACGCGGTTGGTGCGCGAGAGTTGTGTAGAAGAATGCGTCACGCATGGCGTGAACTCCTTTTTTCTGCTGTTAAGTTGTCAAAGATGAGTGCGCGGCAAAATACCGAGCTTCCATACTATTATACACCCAAACGGGCGTTTTGTCAAGTCAAATAAGGCTTGTACAGCAAGGCTAAAATTCGTTCGTTATTTTGTGCGACCTAATTTTCTTAGCGTTTTACGCTTTAGAAAATGGAAGTACCCTTGTGGTGCTGGGGAGAGGACTTGAACCTCCATGGGTTGCCCCGTCTGCTCCTAAGGCAGGTGCGTATACCAATTCCGCCACCCCAGCGCGTGCCAAAAATATAGTCACATAACTTCCTTATTTTTGGGTGCGCCCACCAGGATTCGAACCTGGGACCTTCTCCTTAAGAGGGAGCAGCTCTACCAACTGAGCTAT
>CAYZZC010000013.1:7537-14956 GCA_964482995.1 uncultured Candidatus Saccharibacteria bacterium | reverse complement strand
CATTTCACCACAGGCGCTTGTGCCAAAGGCCAAAAATGTCCTCTCAGCATGTTAAGATTGTGCCATGCAAGTCAAAAGAAGCCTAATACCCAGCATAGTGCTTGAAACCACCGAAAAGCTTGAGGCCGCTGGCTTTGAGGCGTGGGTAGTAGGTGGGTGCGTACGAGACCTGCTTATAGGCAAAAACCCTAAGGATTGGGACATAACCACCAACGCCAGCCCGGAGCAGATCCAAGGCCTGTTTGAAAATACTTTTTATACCAACGATTTTGGTACGGTAGGCGTGGTTTCAGAGACCGAGGACGAAACCCTTAAGGTGGTAGAGGTTACCCCATACCGGGTAGAGGGGAAGTATAGCGATGCCCGCCGCCCCGATAGTGTTATTTTTAGCCAAACACTAGAGGAGGATTTGAAAAGGCGCGACTTTACCATAAACGCTCTTGCTTTTAACCCCTCTAAAGAAAAGCTGGTTGACCTTTATGAGGGTATAAAGGACATAAAGGACAATATCGTGCGTGCGGTGGGGGAGCCTCAAGAGCGGTTTGCTGAGGACGCCCTCAGGATATTGCGCGCAGTACGCATTAGCGCCGAGCTAAACTTCTCTATCGAGGAGAAAACTCGAGCCGCTATTGCCCAGCAAGCACCCCAGCTTGGCAAAATCTCCAAAGAGCGTATCCGGGACGAGTTCCTACGGATATTGAGCACTGACAAGCCAATGAAGGCGCTTATCCTAGCCCAAAGCCTGGGGCTGCTAGGGTACATAGCCCCAGAGATAGAAAAGGGGATTGGGGTCGCCCAAAACCAAGCCCACTCTTTTGATGTATTTGAGCATAATATGCGCTCGCTCCAACATGCAGCCGACAAGGGCTGGCCACTCGACTTGCGCCTTGCAGCCCTGTTTCATGATATAGGCAAGCCAAAAGCTCGCCGCTGGTCGGACGAAAAAGGGGATTGGACCTTCCACGGCCACGATGTAATAGGTGCAAAAATGACCAAAAAGATCCTGGAGGATCTCCGTATTTCACGTGAAACGGCTGATAAGGTGGTAAAACTGGTGCGGTGGCACATGTTCTTCTCCGACCCAGACAAAGTAACCCTCTCTGCAGTGCGCAGGATGATAAACAACGTTTCCCGTGAAAACATAGAAGACCTTGTAAACCTCCGTATATGCGACCGGATCGGCACTGGCAGGCCAAAAGAGCAACCGTTTAGGCTGCGCAAGTACCACTCTATGATCGACCAGGCACTCAGAGACCCTATCTCGGTAGGGATGCTTGCTATAGATGGCGCAAAGGTAATGGCCGTTACACATGAAAAGCCTGGGCCTAGGATAGGGTGGTTACTCCATGCGCTTTTAGAAGAGGTTTTAGAAAACCCCGCGCTTAATACATCTAGTTATTTAGAAGAAAAAGTTGTCGAATTTTCAAAGCTGTCTGACTCAGAGTTAGCAGTGATAGGGAAGGAGGGTAAGGAAAAAAAAGAAGCAGCCGAGGAAGAAGAGATAAAAAGCATAAGGAAAAAACACTTTGTAGATTAGGGACTTTATAGTTTTTGTCCTTGATAATAAAGTTATCCACTACTTTGTCCTTTACAATGTCTTTTATAAAATACATACTCAATGCAGTCGTCTGTTGAACTGCCCTGTATCAGCAGATAAAAATGTTCTTTGTACGGGTAGGCCACCCAAAAACAGTAGCGTTTAGTTTTCCGAATCAACTTCAAACATTGGTTCGAGTACGAAAAACCATCACACTTAGATAATTTTTGTTCTAAAAGGTATTTTCGAACTCCCAATTGGTTCATTAGTTCTTTCGAAGCTGATCGAGAAAACCAAGGCGCAGCCCGCTTATCCATCTCCGCGATAAGCGGGTTTGTTATATCCAAAAATAAGGAGCGGAGCGACTATATTTTTGGTGTATCCTGGGAGTCCTCGAGACAGGAAATCCAAAATCCTAGAGCTCTATTAACACTGGGCAATGGTCGGAGCCAAGCACGTGGGGGAGTATCTCCGCATTTTTAACCTTAGAGGCGAGTCGTTTTGATACAAAAAAGTAGTCTATGCGCCAGCCGACATTGCGCGCCCTAGAGTTGGCAAAGTGGCTCCACCAGGTGTAGTAGCCCGAGCCTGCCGTAAAAAGCCGGAAGGTGTCTACAAAACCAGCCTTTATTATATTGTCGATGCCATCGCGCTCCTCCTCAGTAAAGCCTTTTTTGCCTTTATTCTGTTTTGGGTTGGCAAGGTCGTCTGACGTGTGCGCAACGTTGAGGTCTCCGCAGAAAATAACTGGTTTTTCTTTGTCTAGACGCTTTAGGTACTCCAAAAAGGCTGGGTCCCAGTGCTTGTGGCGCAATGTGAGCCTTGAGAGGTCGTCCTTGGCGTTAGGGGTGTAGACCGTAACAAAATAGAAGTCGGGGAGCTCAAGCGTGACGACTCGGCCCTCGGCCGCTGGGTCGCCATAGCTGTCGTTGGCAAGCTTATAGTGTTTTACAATATCCTCGGGGAGGCCTAGAACAACCGTGAGCGGCTTCTCCTTAGTAAACACTGCGGTGCCGCTGTAGCCTTTTTTCTCCGCACTGTTCCAATACTCCTCATACTGGGGTAAGTCGATCTCTGCCTGGCCTCGCTGCGCCTTTGTCTCCTGAAGCCCCAAGATATCTGGCTTATATTTCTCTATAAAAGGTACAAAAAGCCCTTTTTTATGCACCGCCCGTATCCCATTGACGTTCCAAGAGACGATTTTCATTGAAGCCATTGTAGCACTCTAAATCAAACAAATTATCGCGTTAGAACAAGGTATAATCTAGCCATGTCAACAGACGGTATGATTTTTTCAATAGCTTTTATCTTAATGGTCGGTCTTGTTATTTGGACTGTATCTAAAGTCTTACCAGATCTAAAGAATAAGGAGAGTAAACTTTTGGGGGTAGCTCCAGTACTAGCCTTGACCGCTCCAACCAACTTCTCAAAAAAGACTTTTTGGCAAGAATTTAGTCTCGGTCTTGTATTTATAATACTTAGTACTTTGTTTTTATGGTGGCAGACTTGGACAACATTTTTATTAATATCAAACGATGTAAATTTGAGGACTGGGGCATCAATGTTACTCCTCGTGGGCATATATCTTATTTATAGAAGTGTTTATAGAGCGGCTCGAAAAAAATGATTGCATTACTTCCTGCGTTTGCCGTGGAAGTTTTTGTGGATCTCGCGCAGGTGTTTGTCGGTCACGTGGGTGTAGACCTGGGTTGTAGTGATGTTTGCATGTCCAAGGAGTGCCTGCACCGAGCGTAGGTCGGCGCCGTTTTCGAGCAAGTCAGTCGCAAAGGAGTGGCGGATCACGTGCGGAGTCACCTTGCGGGTGATACCAACCTTTATTGCGTGTTGTTTTATTATCCTCTCGACTGAGCGAGGAGTGAGGCGTAGGTCTTTAGCACTTTTTGCTGCTTTGCCCATTTGTATAAAGAGGGCGCCGTCTATGTCGCCGCGTTTCTCTAAATATTCTTTAATCGCTCGCTTGGCAGTGGTGGAGAGAAACACTACGCGGACCTTCTCGCCCTTGCCACGCACCGAGAACTCGTCGCGCGAGAGGTCGAGGTCGCGGTCGAGCGAGCAGAGCTCCGAGACACGCAGGCCCGTTGAGAACAAAAGCTCCATGATAGCTCTGTCGCGCAGCGCCTGGAGCGAGCTACCCTTGGGCCCCTGCATCAAGCGGTCTAGCTCTTGAGCGGTTATAAGGTCGAGGTCGCGTGCACCCACCTTAGCGAGCTCGATGCGCTCCGGGTTTAGCGACTCTATATTGCGCTTGCGGAGGAATTTGAGAAATGCCCTAAGCGCGATCAGATAATAGTTCTGCGTCTTATGCTTCATTGTGCCGGAGGTCCCTGCTTGGCGGTTTAGGTGCAGCCGAAACTCGCGCACTTTAGTCTCCTCTATGTGCGAGGGTAGGGTTGCTTTAGTAAAAATAAAAAAGCGGGTGATATAGCGGTCATAATTTTCGACCGTTTTGATGCTCCGACCCTTCTCGATCTCTAAATACTCCAAAAACTCTACTTTTAGGCCCTTAAGGTCGCTTGCCATCTCTGCATTATATCAAGATATTGTGCGACACTCATAAAGTGCTTTATTTGACTCATGTATTTTGCAAGTGTTAGATTGCGGAAGGGTACATTGCATATTGGAGGGAAAACAGGATGAACATGTTTTGGAGACTAATCTCTACTGCATTGTTGACCCTAGTTTTCTTGGTTAACAATGCGGAGGCAGCAAAGAAGCACACGAAGGTTGTAAAACCTGTGGCAGCAACAAAAGCTGCAAAACCAAATGCGCCTACTGCAGAGGTGTGTCTTGCTAGGCTAATCCTTGGTGAGGCAGGAGCAGAACCGCTCAAGGGCCAAAAGGCCGTGGCGTATGTAGCAGTGATGTACGCTAAAAAGATGAGCCGCCGCAGTGTCTGCGCAGAGGTCTATGACAGCGGAAGATATAGTTGGACGCTCTCCAAGCTCAACCGCCTCACCGTGGCCAAGACAGTGGGGGAGCCGTGGAAACACGCGAAAAAGATCGCGGCAGAGATGATCCGCAAACCACTGCCACCTCACCCCACACTCAAGTACGCGACCACTTACTACGTGCCTTCGGAGTCGTCCGATGGCGGGAAGCAGTGGATACTACAAAACACCTACCCGCTCGACATTGCAGCGGCGTCTGACTTCCAGATCGGGAACCACGTGTTCCGCGAGGAGCGCGTACACGCAAACAGCCGAGGGGTGATATACCCCCGACAAAAGCCAGCCAGAGATGGCTCTAAAAAACTCATCGCTTTTAGAGCGATGCGCGCGCCGGCCCCCTAGGGCCGGCCTCTTTTTTATAGAGAGGCATCTTGAGGCAAGTGCACTTGGATTTTCAACAGCATTAAGAATGCTGAGAAAATCTCGGCGCACCCCTTGCGGAAGTTGAGACACTGTGATATCATCACTCCATGCTGACAAAGCAGAAAAAAGCACGTGTCATGAAGGAGGCAGGTATCCACGAGAGTGATACCGGCTCCGCCGAGGTGCAAATCGCACTCCTCTCAAAGCAAATTGAGGAGCTTGCCTCGCATCTCAAAAAACACCTTAAAGACAAGCATAGCCGCCGCGGCCTCCTCCAGATGGTTGCAGACCGCCGTACGCATTTAAAATATCTAGAGGGCTCTAATAAAAAGCGTTACAACGCTATTATTAAGAAACTCAATTTAAAGAAGTAATAGACGCGCCTGCCTGCGCAGGCAGGAAGCCTTTTCGTCTCAATTTTTGTAGTATAGTTACAGAGGAGTCGATTTTGTTTCTCTAAGTAGGCTCATATCTTTTGTCGGCAGTTGTTCATTTTTATTTTTTAGTTTTCCATTTTATATGGCTATCATCAAGCATAAAAGCCAGCGTGTCGGCATTTTTATAGACACACAAAACCTCTACCACAGCGCAAAAAATCTTTATAAAGCAAAAGTAAACTTCGGCAACATTGTCAAAGAGGCGTTGGCGGGCCGCCAGCTTATCCGCGCAGTCGCCTACGTGATCCGCACCGAAAGCGAGGAGGAGAAGAGCTTCTTTGAGGCGCTCAACAAGATCGGCATCGAAACAAAGATAAAAGACATCCGCGTTTTTGCAGGCGGCGCCAAAAAAGCAGACTGGGACATCGGTATGGCTATAGACGCTATCGCAATGGCCAACAAACTCGACACTGTTGTCTTGGCAACTGGCGATGGTGACTTTGTCCCACTGGTTGAATATTTAAAATATACCGAAGGATGCCAGGTAGAGGTGATAGCGTTTGGCAAGTCCTCAAGCGGACAGCTGCGAGAAACAGTAGACGACTTTATAGACATGAGCGACGACCCTAAAAACTATCTCATAGGCTACCGCGGTGGCGGCCGGTGGATACCGAGCTTCGCCTCGACTGAAAAACCAGAACCCCGCGAGATCGAGATTGGAAGCGCCGAGGAAGCCCAGGTGATCGAAGACACCGACGGCGAAGACCCGGCTATAAAAATGTCTGGGGAGTAATCTCTCTGCTCTCACATACTTTTTTCTATCCCCAGGTCTCCAAAAGACCTGGGTTATGTGTTGTAAAATAACAGGTAATGGATAAATATAAAAACTCTACTCGCGGAGAAATCAGTGTTACAGTACTCGGCTTCTTTTCATTACTACTATTGTTTGGAGTACCGGTCCTTTTTTTACATGAAAAAAATGATTTTCCGGCAACACTTTCGAATATAAAAATCGAGCAGACAGATTTACTAGCAGTGGCCCCGCCCTCTTCGGCACAAACCGCTACCAAAAACGCCAAATCTGGTGCGACCAATGCCGGGCAGAGCGCAGCAAGTAAGGCGTCACAAACAAGTGGCGGCAAGACTACCAGCAGCGGCGGTGGTGGGGGTGGCAACCAAAGCCAAATACAAGGTCGCGGTGGTGCCGCACCACAGGGCAGAGACCCAGCACTTGGCGGCGGTGGAAACCAAAGCCAAATACAAGGTCGCGGTGGTGCCGCACCGATTGGCAAAGACCCAGCACTTGGCGGCGGTGGCAACCAAAGCCAAATACAAGGTCGTGGAGGTGCCGCACCGATTGGCAAAGACCCCGCACTTGGTAGTGGAAGTGGTGGCAACACTGTTGGCGGCTGCACCGGCGGTGGCGGGTGCGACACAGGGGCTGTTGCTACTGCAGTAGACAGGCTAAATGAAATTTTAAATGGGGCTGTTAATACAATAAAAGACGCTTTAGGTCTTAACGCACCGCCACAAGAGGTCTACCACTTGGACGAATATGGCAATCTTTTTAAAGGCCCGGCACAGCCCGGCATCGGCGACTCTGACTACACACCAGAAGGGCTCGCCGACTTCGATATACCTACTACTCAAAGGACTTTTGGCCCGACTGCAAACTTAAACCCGCCAGACGAGATAGGCCAAATGCAGACAGAGGACCAGAACATCGACCCTACTATCGGCTATAGGACTGGGTCAATAGTCGCCGACACATTGGCGCCACCAACAAAAGACCAAGCCCAAGTAAAAACACAAGAGCGCATACCAACCGCGCCACCAACCCAGGCAGAACAAGCCGCGCAGTATAAAAAAGATTTGGCAGCATATGGCCAGGCACTTTCTGACATGAGGACAGTATCTCCTCTATCAGTTGATGGGCAAAACGTGGTAAACGTTACTGAAAATAAACAGACCGGCACAGTGAGCCTCAGCCCCATACAGCCGCAAACTACAAGAGAGGGCCTCTTTAAGTATGCGTACGACGGCAAGGTCCTAAATGTAAATTACGTTGCTGGTAAAGCCACTGAAATGCGGATAACTGCTCCAACTCCCGCGCCCACGCAGCCCACACCAAGCAGAGAAATTGCACTGGACCCTTCTATACGAGGTCGCGTGG
>CAYZZC010000013.1:0-7437 GCA_964482995.1 uncultured Candidatus Saccharibacteria bacterium | reverse complement strand
CACTGGACCCTTCTATACGAGGTCGCGTGGAGTATCAGGGAGAGGGAGTTCCTGGAGGCTTCGGCATAGTAGCCTTTGAGGGTGGGCCTGTTAGCCCAAGCTGGGGAACACCACAACAGCCCACACCAAGCAGAGAAATTGCACTGGACCCTTCTATACGAGGTCGCGTGGAGTATCAGGGAGAGGGAGTTCCTGGCGGTTGGGGGATGACCGCTTTTGAGGGTGGGCCAGTCAGCCCCACCATAGAAGTCGCAAAAAAAGTTGATACAACCATAGCCGAAAAGACAACTACTTTCTTCGACGACTATATCACTGCTCCTGCAGGAAAAGTATTTGGGACTCTTGCTCAGGGGACTGAGTCTCTTATCAATTCTATATTCGGCTCTGCACCTGCCACAGCACAACCTACAAAGATACAAGACCGGATGGGGTCTTACGATACTACATGCACAGGCGGCGGATGCGACAGCGGTGCAGAGTCTCTTTCAGGCGATGCGGGCGCTGACCTTAGCAAAACACCGAGTGTGGCTACCAACTACCAAAACTCTATGCCTGGAAACAGCAACCGAGATATTCAATATGGGGAGGGGACGCCAGGCAACCCTGTCCCGGCACTAAACGTCAGAAACCCCACGCTTGGTAACTCAGACCCTAGGATTCAGTATGGGCCTGGGACCGAGTACGAGACCAACTATATTACCATCGGCAAGATTAACCCGACAGGCAACCTTCCACCTACACCAGCAAAAGAAGGAGCTCTTTATAAAGTTGTTGAGGCTGTAGGTAATATACTTGGCCTCAATGATGACCTGAGTGTAGAGCAAGCGCCAACTAACTCAATATCTCCCAACTCAATGGTTGGGAACAGCCAAAAATATATCCAATATGGGCCTGGGACCGAGGGGGCTCCTGTAAAAGTAAGTAGCAATATAACTACTATTACAAAAAGTAACCCAGTGAGCCCGAACGAGGAGGTTGCTCGATGCAGCGGTGGTGGCGGTTGCGATAGCGGCACTCAATCTCTTTCAGGTGATGCTGGCGCGGGGGTTGTAAACAATACAGTAACCCCAAAACAACAAACTACAGCAACCACTCCTTCTTTTATAGACACACTGAGCAAACTACCAGCCGCTTGGTTAAATCGAGGGCTCAAACCTACAGACCAATACAATATGGATCTTGAAACTCTTGCAACACGCGGGCTTGGGGCTGATGTATACAGCATGCCGCTCAATGCACAGGCAGTACATGCGCTTGCAACAGAGATCCATAGAGCAGAGGCGATCACTGGTAAATTCCAAGCAGACCTCATAAGGTCAGCCTATCGGTCTCCAGAGGAACAGGCGCAAATTTGGGCAAATAAGATAGGAAAAGATTATATCGACGCACAAGGAAACGTATATCATGTCACCGATCCGAAGTTGAAAGGGCAAGCGGCAGCGAAACCGGGCCTATCTCGTCATCAATACGGCGCGGCGTTTGACCTTAACGCTGGCCCCGTGCAAGCACAAATTAGGGCAGATGTTATTGCAGGCATAACAAAACTGACGACAGCAAAACCAAATGACCCAAGTTTTGACACACCGCATATACAGTTAAATTCATCAGACTACTTTGCACAAAAAGATAATCCGCTGATCAACCCCGCAGACACACGCACACCGATTACTGCGGCCGATATAAACAGCGGATACTCTGAAGAGAATACGACAGTAGTTTATTCTGACAGAGATACCCCGATAGTCAGTCCAAATCAACCAACAGCCCTCGACTCTAACGTAACAACTGATACCTGGGGCGAGGAAGCTGACACCACACAGCCTCCCACAATTGCTTCTACACCGGCATCTTCAAACATGCTCTCTTCTCTCTTTAGCGACTATGTTGTAGCGCCAGTTAAAACATATGTGGTAGCCCCAGTAACTAGATATATTATCCGCTCGCTTTTCGGCCCTCCTCCGGAGAGGCCTGAGGGAGCTGGCGGCAACCAGCAGGGCACAGGACAAAACGGTACAACTACCATCCCAGAAAAAGTAATCTAGGAAACGAACCTTGGACAATGCCTTAAAAGAGGTTGATCCCAAAGAACTTGACAGGGAGTATCGAATATGCTATACTAGAAATAGGAAGGAGGGTTTCATCATGAAACTCATAACAAGCATTGCTCTTTTGACGTTGGCCGTACTTCTGACTTCGTCAGTGGCCCAAGCTGGCGGTAAATGCGACATCTTATTGCCGCCGCCTGCACCACACTACCTCGCCGCAAAGTGCGGCGCGGACCAGACACCGTGCAACATCCTGTTGCCGGCGGTACCGAAATATTTCTTAACGGCGGATTGTGTTGTGGGAGTATTCCCACAGCTAAATCCGGAGAAACCGCTGTTTACGGCGGACAAGATCAAGGAAATCGAAGCAGCCGAGGAACGGATGTACTCCGAGTGCGTGGAGTACAAGAAGGAGACAGGGAAGGAGTGCGAATGGGCAGAATGACTATTCGCAACAAAATCAAGGGCTCGGATTTCGAAAGAAACTCCGGGCCCTTTTACCTGCTGATAGAATAAAAATGTTTTTTTTGTTACAGTAGGATGGTATCAATTAACTTGCGAAGCGCGCGGATAGGTAGCTCTCGAATGTAGTCGAGACCTAAAATTCGCGAACTTCGCTTCAAAGCCACATGCAAACAAAATCGTTCGAACTAGAAATTGGTGGTAAAAAAATGATCGCAGAGTTTACCGACCTTGCCGAGCAGGCAAGCGGCTCGGTGATACTGCGCTACGGCGACACGGCTGTTTTAGCCACTGCGGTGATGAGCGCCAAAACGCGCGATGATATCGATTATTTCCCACTCACGGTTGATTACGAAGAAAGGTTTTATGCCGCAGGCAAGATCCTCGGCAGCCGTTTTATAAAAAGAGAGGGCCGCCCCTCTGAGCAGGCGATACTCTCCGGCCGTGTGGTCGACCGCACGATCCGCCCGCTCTTTCCCTCACATATCCGCAACGAGGTGCAGGTGATTATCACCGTGCTCGCTCTTGATGCAGACGACCCTGATGTTGTCGCTGTTAATGCAGCCTCTCTTGCGCTCGCTACATCAAACATCCCATGGGCAGGGCCGGTAGCTGCAGTGCGTATCGGAAAGCAGGGAAGTGGAGAGTTTATCATCAACCCCACTTACGCGCAGCGCGAAGCAGCTGAGACTACGCTCGATATTTTATCCTGCGGCAAAGACTCTACTATTAATATGATCGAGGTGGGTGCTTCTGAGGCTTCTGAAGATGATGTCGCAAAAGGGTTCGCACTCTCCATTGCGCAGCACGACAAGATCCTCGCGTGGCAAAAACAAATCATCGCAGAAATTGGTAAAGAAAAATCTGACGCCACCAAACCGGAAACTCCTGCAGAGCTTATTACACTGTACGACTCGCGATTTGCAACCAAGGTACAAGCGGCAGTCTTTTGTGGTGTTGCTGGCAAAGATGCTATCTACGCAGTGCAAAAAGAGTGGAAGGAGGCTGTTGAAGCTCTCCAAGGTTCGACCTTAACTCAGGACTCTCCAAGGTCGAACCTTAAACCTGGTCTTATAAAAAGATTTCTTGAAGACAAGGTAGACGAAGAGATCCACCGCGGGGCAGTCGAGGACAACAAACGCCCAGACAACCGCCGCTTCGACGAAGTGCGGCCTCTGTATGCCAAAGCGGGCGGCATCTCTCCTATACTCCACGGCTCGGGTATCTTTTATCGCGGCGGCACACACGTGTTTACCGCACTTACCTTGGGCGGCCCGGGCGACTCGCAGCTTGTCGACACGATGGAGGAGCAGGATAAAAAGCAGCGCTTTATGCATCACTACAACTTCCCCCCGTTTTCAGGTGGCGAGACAGGGCGCATGGGTGGTATAAACCGCCGCGCGGTCGGCCACGGCGCGCTCGCACAAAAAGCGCTTGAGGCAATACTCCCTTCAGCAGAAAAGTTCCCCTATACAATCCGCCTCGTTTCAGAATGTTTTGCATCCAACGGCTCGACCTCTATGGGTGCAGTGTGCGCATCAACGCTAGCGCTCATGGACGGCGGCGTGCCGATCTCCTCTCCGGCGGCTGGCATTGCGATGGGCCTTATGACCCACAATGGCGAGCATCGCGTACTTACCGATATCCAAGGCCCAGAGGATGAGTTTGGCGGGATGGACTTTAAAGTCGCTGGCACAAAAAATGGCGTTACCGCGATCCAACTCGACATTAAGCTAGACGGTATCGCACTCCCGATATTGGTTGAGGCGCTCGAAGGTGCAAAACAGGCGCGCCTCCAAATACTCACCGTGTTAGAAAAAGAGATCAGCGCGCCGCGTGCGACAATAAGCCCGCGCGCGCCTGAGATTATCACAATGAAGGTGAAGCCCGAGCAGATAGGGCTCGTGATCGGCGGCGGCGGCAAAACGATCAATGGTATTAAAGATATTTCTGAAGTTGATGACATCACGATTGAAGATGATGGCTCGGTGTTTATCACCGGCAAAAACGGCGCGGCACAGATGGCAAAAGCAATGATCGAGGCTTTGGTTAAGGAGTATAAAGCGGGGGAGACATATGAGGGAGAAGTGACCCGTTTAATGGACTTCGGCGCTTTTGTGCGGATCGGCCCCGGCAAAGATGCCGAAGGGTTGGTGCATGTTTCAGAGGTGGCCCCATTTAGAATCGACAAGATAGGCGCCGCGGTGGCCGTGGGAGAAAAAGTACGGGTTATGATAAAGGAGATAGACGAGAAGGGCCGCATCAACCTGTCGATAAAGGCAGTTGACCCAGAGTTTGCGACGCGCAAAGGCCTGACTCCTTCAACACAACCTCATGGTAATGGATCCCAACCAAATCACTCCTCAAGACCCCAGCACAGAGACTAAAAAAACAGATATTGATCTGGGTAAAATCCTTTTACCTAAAAAAGAAGTTGTTCCTGCAAGCACAGTGCGTGTAAATGCTGGTGTTCTACTAGAACAAGAACAGAGTGCCGTGTTAACGGTGCAAGGCGCGACCTTGCCCGTGCCCGCAAAACCAGCTGCGCCACAAACACCAACACCGCCAGCTCCGCCTAAAGAGAAGGCGACTGTACGCTCGATAGAGACCTACCAAGGCGACATTGAGAGCCTGGTACAAAAAAACAATGTTTCGGTGCTTTCGATCGCCTCGGCAGAGGCCGCGCGCCGAGGAAATGAAGCCTTGTCTACTGAGCAGGAGGTGGACCCAGAAGCACGATCAATACTTTTTAAAAAAATACTTATGGTTGCTGCGGGGGTGCTGCTGCTTTTTGGGGCTGTTGCTGCACTTGTATTTGTGTTTAAACCTACGGCTTCAGTTATTATTAAAAAAGATCCTCCGGCGCCTTTTATCAATGTCGATGAAACACGCTCGTTTACCGTGCCTGCTAAGTTACTTGACCATGCCTCTGCTATAAACGCATTTGAGGGGCAGCGAGAGAAAGTTGCTCTCTCGCTCGGGCTTATTGCAAGGATACATCTGTTACTCCCCGCAGAAACTCCTGGGGAAAAAGGTTTACCGATAAGCGCACAACAGATGCTTACTATGCTTGGGCCCAATGTGCCCGACACGCTCGCGCGCGCTATCGACCCACAAGAATATCTGTTTGGCATCCACTCGTTTGACAGCAACCAGCCGTTTTTGATCCTTAAAACAGCATCCTACGAGCAGGCTTTTTCGGGCATGCTGGAGTGGGAATATAAAATGAAGCAGGATATCTCTCCGCTCTTTTTGCGCACGCCGCCGCTGCGCCTTATCGACAGGACAGTTGCTACCAGCAGTGCAACCTCAACCCCCACTTTTGTGCAGACCGGCTTTGTCGACCGGATTGTAGAGAACCATGACGCGCGCGTGATCGAAAATGAGGCTAAAGATATCTTGCTCCTCTGGACGTTTATAAACCGCAACGTCATTGTCATTACTACCAATGAGGTAACCTTGCGCGAGATTGTCAGCCGCCTTAAAAATGCGCCTATCGTACCAAACCTTTAGCTTGTGCAGCAGGCTGGGCCTGGACATTGTGCACCTACTACTATAGAAATATATCTATGACAAACACCGAACAATATAAAAAGAAGTTGGAGGCAGAGCTTGAACTAGTTGAGGAGGAGTTGGGGACGGTGGGCGTACAAAACCCAAAGAACTCTAGCGACTGGGAGGCTAAAGAAACAGAAATAGACGTTACTAACAACGAGTCTGATGAGTTGGCGGACAAAATGGAGGAGTATGGAGAAAACCGTGCTATTAACGACACTCTTGAGCTTAGATACAACGATATAAAGCGTGCGCTTGATAAAATCCGTGTGGGCGGGTATGGTATCTGCGAAATAGGTGCGGAGCCTATTGAGGAAAAACGCTTAGAAGCAGACCCTGCGGCCCGCACCTGCATCGCTCACAAAGACGAGCGTATCTAGCTACAGGGGGGCAGTAGTTTTATCTACTCACTACCCCTTATGCACTACGCTCGAGTGTACGGCGCGCAAACCTCTTTACTTGTCCCATGTATAGTCTCGGTAGAAACCGACCTTTCGCGCGGGCTCCACGCGTTTACGTTGGTAGGGCTCCCTGACAAAGCGGTCGAGGAGTCGCGCGACCGCGTTGCTGCAGCAATAAAGCATGCCGGCTTCGACTCGCCTAAAAGCCGCAACCAAAAAATAGTTATCTCACTTGCGCCAGCAGATTTAAAAAAAGAGGGCCCGCTGTTTGACCTGCCGATTGCACTCTCCTATTTACTTGCTTCAGAAGACATTAAGTTTGACCCGGAGCCGTACCTTTTTATCGGAGAGCTCTCGCTCGACGGGAAGCTCCGCGGAGTAAAAGGTGTGTTGCCGCTTATAGCCCACGCAAAAAAGAGCGGAAAACGCGCTGTGTTTGTGCCAAAAGAAAACGTTGAGGAGGCGGCTCTCGTACCGGGGATCGATATCTACGGAGTCGAGTCGCTTAAAGACGTGATCGAGCATCTTAATACAAAGCCCCGACGCTCTGAGGTCGGGGTCCCGACCAAAGCGTCGGGAAAATCTAAACTTGCACCCGCACCGCAAACAAAAGTTAACCCGGACTTTGGCGACTCGGTCTTTGCTTTTGAGGACATCCGCGGGCAGGAGAGCGCTAAGCGCGCCGCGATTATTGCTGCCGCAGGCGGGCACAACCTCGGCCTCTCTGGCCCGCCCGGCACCGGCAAGACCATGCTTGCTCGAGCACTTGCCTCGATACTCCCGCCACTCTCGTTTGAGGAGATGCTCGAGGTCAACGGCATCCACTCGGTTGCTGGCACACTCCAGGGCAAACTTATGACCGTGCCAACGATGCGCAGCCCCCACCACACCTCCTCTTATGTCTCGATTGTTGGCGGTGGTGCCAACCCGAGGCCAGGCGAAGCAACACTTGCACACCGCGGCGTGCTTTTTTT
>CAYZZC010000012.1:0-21339 GCA_964482995.1 uncultured Candidatus Saccharibacteria bacterium | reverse complement strand
GAATAATTTATATAATCGTCGCTCGCTCGGAAATTAAAATAAATTTTATTTCGCTCACTTCGCTAGATTATGAAACACTATAACCCTTATACAAAATCACGCCGCCACATGACCACGGTTACCTACCGCGGCAAACTCACGACAAACGAGCCGCACAAGGCGCTTGTCTCGGGCGGTAAGCGCGACATGGGCCGCAATAAAGACGGCCGCATTACCGTGCGCCACAAGGGCGGCGGGCACAAACGCCTCTTCCGCGATGTCGATTTTACCTACAAAAAGCAGGTGCCGGCCGTGGTAGAAACCGTTGAGTATGACCCTAACCGCTCTGGGTTTATCGGAGTCCTCCTCTACAAAGACGGTGAGCGCCGTTACGCACTCTTGCCACAGACCTCAAAAGTGGGAGACAAAATTATCTCTGCAGAAGATGCTCCTGCAACCCCAGGCAACCGTATGCCGCTTAAAGCCATGCCTATCGGCGCTTTTGTCTACAATGTAGAGATCAAGCCAGGCAACGGCGGCAAGCTCGGCCGCGCTGCAGGCACCCACATTGAGGTTATTGCTCGCGACCAAGGCTATGTCGACCTTAAGATGCCATCAAGCGAGGTACGCAAAGTGCTTGAGACCTGCTGGGCAACACTCGGCGAAGTTTCGAACCCTGAAAATAAGCTGATGAATATCGGCAAAGCAGGCCGCAGCCGCTGGCTCGGTATCCGCCCAACGGTGCGTGGCTCAGCGATGAACGCGGTAGACCACCCTTACGGCGGCGGCGAAGGGCGCCAAGGCAGAGGTTTGCGCCGTGCAAAGAGCATGTGGGGCAAGCCAACCGGCAAAGGGCAGAAGTCTCGCAGCCCAAAGAAGTACTCCAACTACCTCATTGTCAGCCGCAGAAAGGTTGGCAAGCGCGGAGCAGAACAAGGTTAATAAAAAAATCCCCGGCCACTTGGCCGGGGATTTTGTTTTATACAAGAAAATACTAATGGCCAAATAGCAAGTATATTTGACTCTTTTGCCCTTGTCCTGTAGTATCTCCCTAACCCCGCACGGCGGGTTTTTGTTTAGAAAAGGATTCAATTTATGGCACGATCACTCAAAAAAGGTCCTTACGTGGACGCCAAACTCCTCAAGAAAATTGAAGGGAAGAAACCTCAGACAGCTGAGCTTATTAAGACGTGGGCGCGCCGCTCGCAGATTGCACCTGAGATGGTTGGTTTTAAGTTTGGGGTCTACAATGGCATGAAGCACATAGAGGTGTTGGTGAGCGAGGATATGGTCGGGCATCGCCTGGGCGAATTCTCTCCCACCAAGAAGTTTACTCGCCACGGCGGCAAGATGCAGAAGGAGCTCGAGACAAAGGCCAAGGAGTCTGAGATCGCCGCAGCTTCTGCCGCAAAAGCAGCAGCTGATGTCGCTGGCAAGAAGGCTGCACCAAAGAAATAAATTATGAACGCCTCTACTGCACAACTCGCTAACTACCGACAATCGCCACGCAAGGTGCGTCTTATTGCTGACCTTATCCGCGGCAAAAACGCGGAGCACGCACTCTCGCTCCTCATGACGCTCCCTAAGCGCGGCTCCGAGCCTATGGCAAAGTTGCTCCGCTCGGCAGTTGCTAACGCCAAGGGTGCAAGCGCACAAGAGCTCTACATCTCAAAAATCGAGGTAAATGGCGGTATTGTGTTTAAGCGCCAGATGCCCCGCGCGCGCGGCCGTGCAGCATTGATCCGCAAGAAGACGAGCGTTATCACGCTTGCGCTTGCTACTGCGGCACCTAAGAAGGTGCGTGCAAAAAAGACGACTTCAAAATAATTTTATGTCAAAAGTTGTAAACCCATTTTCACACCGCCTCGGCATCCTTCGCGACTGGCGTCACCGCTGGTTTGCTACTGGCCCTAAATACCAAGAAAACCTTAAGGCGGACATCCTCTTGCGCGAGTATCTCCTTAAAGACCTCCGCGGCATGTACATTGGTGCGCTTGAGATCGAGCGCAACGACAAGACGCTGCGTATCATAATCAAGACCTCGCGCCCTGGCCTTATTATCGGCCGCTCGGGCGAAGGCTCAACTAAGTTGCGCAACAAGATCAGTGCATTTCTTACACGCAAAAAACTTTCTGTGCCGGAGATTAAGCTCGATATTGAAGAGATCCGCTCTCCAGAAAGCAGCGCAGCTATTGTTGCCTACATGGTGGCCGAAGGCCTAGAAAAGCGCATGCCGTTTCGCCGTGTGCTCAAACAGACAGTCGAGAAGGTGATGGCCAACCGCGATGTTAAGGGTGTGCGTATTGGTGTCGCTGGTATGCTCGGCGGCGGCTCTATGTCCCGCGTTGAGGAGCTTAAGAAGGGCCGTGTCCCGTTGCAGACCTTCCGCTCGGATATCGACTACGCTAAGGAGCGCGCAAACCTGCCGCTTGGCGTTATCGGCATCAAGGTGTGGATCTACCGCGGCGAGGTCTTTGAGACAGATACCAAAGAAAGCCGAAAATAAATTTTTATGTTATTCCCGAAAAAAGTAAAATTTAGAAAGTGGCACACGATGCGCCGCAACGCAAAAAAGGGTAAGGTAGAGACCCGCGGCATCACGGTTGCCTTTGGCAGCCATGGGCTTAAGGCCACCAGCCATGCCCGTGTCCGCTCCAACCAGCTGGAGAGCTCACGCAAGGTTATAGTACGCAGCCTCGGTAAAACAGGTAAAATGTGGCTGCGCGTGTTCCCTGACAAGCCTTTTACCCAGAAGCCGCCGGAAGTGAAGCTCGGTAAGGGCAAGGGCGACCCAGTTGGCTACGAGATCGAGGTGTGGCCAGGCCGCGTCCTCTTTGAGGTAGACGGTGTCGCAGAGACTGTTGCCGTAGCGGCACTTGTTAAGGCAGGCAAAAAGCTCCCGCTTAAGACTAAAGTAGTCGCTAGACACTAGATATATGGCAAAGAAAACATCACTAAAAACCCTGAGCCCTGAAGACCTCACAAAGCTTGTCTCCGACAAACGTGAGGAGCTGCGCTCGTTGCGCTTTGCGGTCGCGGGGAGTAAAAACCGCAACGTAAAGCTCGGCCGCACACTCCGCAAAGAGGTTGCTCGCGCACTTACCTGCCTTGCCGGCAGGCAGGCAGAGCTTTCCTCGATAAAACTCGGAACAAGCAACAAATAAATTATATGGAAACTAAAATAGTACATAAGAAGACTCTCCGCGGTGTTGTAGTATCTGACAAGATGCAAGACACTGTCGTGGTTGCTGTGTCTCGCTACATCAAGCACCCTAAGTACAAGAAGTACATGAAGAGCACTAAGAAGTACCACGCCCACAACCCAGGCAACACTGCCAAGATGGGGGAGAGCGTAACTATCCGCTCATGTCGACCGCTTTCCAAGACCAAGTCGTTTGAAGTAATCCTCTCAAAAGAGAAATAACATTTTATGATCCAAGACCGCTCACTCGTCGTTATTGCAGACAACTCTGGTGCCAAGATCGGGCGCGTTTTCAAAGTGCTTGGCGGCTCGCATAAGCGCTATGCCGAGATTGGCGAGCTCGTTACGCTCTCAGTCCAGGTTGCAGAGCCTCGCAAGGCGATCAAAAAGAAGGAGGTACTCCGCGGCGTAGTAGTGCGCCAGCGCAAGGCATTTCGCCGTAAAGATGGCTCGTATATCCGCTTTGACGAAAATGCGGTAGTGATAATCGAAGGCACGGGTAAAAATGCTAAGGAGCCAAAGGCGGGCCGCATCTTCGGGCCTATCCCACGCGAGCTCCAAGAGCTCGGCTACCAGACGATCATATCGCGCGCGCCTGAGGTTGTATAAATTGTATGAATACCCTACACATTAAAAAAGGAGATACCGTGGTGGTGCTTGCAGGAGTAGACTCCGGCAAGACAGGCAAGGTAACGCGCGTGTTTCCTCAGACCAACCAAGTGCTTGTCGAGGGCGTTGGTATGCGCAAGAAGCACGCAAAGCCACGCCGCGAGGGCCAGAAAGGGCAGATAATCGACAAGCAGTTTCCTATACACGCAAGCAACGTCGCCCTCCAGACCAAAAAAGCGAAAGTTAAAACAGCAAAGAAAAAATAAACTACTTATATGGCCTACCTACTACAAGACAAACAGAAAACCACTTTCAAAGAGCTCAAAGATACTTTTGGGTGGGTAAACAGCATGCAAACTCCTAAGATAGAAAAGGTGGTGATCTCGGTTGGAGTAGGCAAAATGGCAAAAGAGAAGGGCAAGTTTGAGCTCGTTGTGGACCGCCTCTCAAAGATCACCGGCCAAAAAGCAGTGGCGCGTGGTGCTAAGAAGGCTATCGCTACCTACAAGACCCGTGTCGGCGACACGGTGGGCTACCAGGTGACGCTGCGCGGTAAAAGGGCGCAAGATTTCCTCAACCGCCTGATCCACGTGGCGCTCCCTCGCACTAAAGACTTTAAAGGCCTTACCGACTCTGCAATAGACGAGATGGGCAACTTCACTATCGGGATCAAAGAGCATGTCGTGTTCCCCGAGACTGCAGACGAGGACATCAAAGACGTCTTCGGCATGGCAGTAACGATAGTCACCACCGCGCATAACAAAAAAGAAGCAAAAGCTTATTTGAGCCACCTCGGCTTTCCGTTTAAGAAGTAGTTTATTTAATGGCGGGAGCATTTGACTCCGCTTGCGATGAGTATATAATATGTGTATTACAAAGTAATACAATACTACTATGCGTACTATAACCACCATCTCGCTTCCGGCCGCCGTGGCTAGGGAAGTTAAAAAAGAGGCAAAAGAACAAGGGTTCGCTTCAACAAGCGAGTTTATGCGCCACGTCCTTCGTAGTTATAAGAACGAAAAGCTCTTTGGGAGCCTCCGCAAACAGCAGGAACAATACCACAAGAATCCCAGGTCTTTTAAGGTCTTGCGCTCGCTTAAGGATCTGCGGTAGCTTGTAGCGTATGGAAATACGCCACTCGCCGAAATTTAGAAGGCAATACAAAAAATTACCTTCAGAAGTAAAGGACCGTGCCGAAAAGAGGGAAGTCATGTTCCGCAAGGATCCCTTCAACTTGCGGCTTAAAACCCACAAGCTTCATGGGTCACAGGAAGGATTTATGAGTTTTTCAGTGGATTTCTCGTACAGGATTATCTTTGAGTTTGTTAACTCTGACACGGTTATTTTTTACGAAATAGGGACACATGATATTTATGAGTAAAAATAGGTCCTGAAGCCGAAGCTTCAGGACCGGGGGTGGTTACTCAATGCGTTGAGTCCAGGATAGAGTGCCAGCATTGTTGGCACAAATCGTGATCTTCGTCTGGGGGAGGACCCCAGTGACCGCCGATGCAAACCCGGATTTCACGACCGCACTCGCAGTAGTGTTTGGCCATTCGATCTCCTTCGGAGTTAACAAAAAGATTATACCATTCTTTAATTCCAAAGCAAGAAGCCTATTTGAGCCACCTCGGCTTTCCGTTCAAGAAATAAGAGTTACAAAAACTGTCCAAATGGGGCGAAATGCATGGTAGTATTTTTGTATGCCTACAAAGCGAAAGTGGAATAAATTTGCCCTAGCAGCAACCTTACTCTTTGTGATGGCGTGGGTGGGGGCTAACTTTATTAACCACCTAGTATGGTTAGCCACCTCGAAGCCTATATATTTGACTCCTATAGAAGCTGGCATAAGCGGTTTGTTTCAAATGCTGGGAGTCATTTTACCCCACATCATAGTGGTCATACTTGCAGTTATTGCACTACGTAAAATAAAAATTAGTGGGGAGAAAGGAAAAATTTTAAGTCAGGCCATTCTTGTTTTAGGACTTATATCTATTCTGCTCTGGGTTCTAACTATTTTTCGATTAGACAGAAATGTGAGGGAACTCTTTACAGGAGACCCTTACTCGCAAAATACATTTGACAAGCCCTAAAGTTCTTACGTTTGCGCTTGGGGGAGGGCTGTGATAGTATCTCTCTAGCCCAGCAGGGGCTCCTTTTTTCTGTAAGGTCTCGTTGAGTCGAAAGGCGAGGGATACCCACAGAATCGTAACCCTAAAGGACACAAGAGGGGTAAACCATCCATATGGCAAAAAAGTCCACAGTCGCGCGCTCAAACCGCCCTCCGAAGTTTGCTTCGAGGGTTGTTCGCCGTTGCTTCCGTTGCGGCCGTAAGCGTGCCTTTATGCGCGACTTCGGCATGTGTCGCGCTTGCTTTAGAGAAGCCGCAAGCGAAGGGCTTATCCCCGGTGTTAAAAAATCATCATGGTAACCGACCCTATCGCAGATTTTCTTATACGTTTGCAGAACGCCTCCAAGGTAAACAAGGAGAGTATTACCTTGCCCTACTCGCGCATGAAGCACTCGATCGCGCAGATTCTCAACAAAGAAGGATACGTAGGTACTGTCGACCAAAAGAAGGGGGTTTCTCTCTCTGTCGCATTGCTCTACAAAAACGGCAGCCCAGTTATCGGTGGCGCTCGCCGCATCTCAAAACCATCGCGCCGCATGTACCTCAGCATCCATGACATCAAGCCGGTCAAGCGCGGCCACGGCCTCCTTGTCCTCTCGACCCCTGCAGGCGTGCTCACCGGCAAAGATGCGCGTGAGAAGCGTGTCGGAGGCGAGGCGCTGTTCGAAATTTGGTAGATTCGACTATGCTCACTATAAATAAACTATATGTCACGACTTGCTAAACAACCAATCGCAATCCCGGCTAAGACCGAAATCTCCGTCGCAAACGGTGAGATACAGGTCAAAGGCCCTAAGGGTACGCTCAAGCGCACCGGCCACCGCCTTATCTCTGTGGTAGTGGGCGAGGGGAGCGTGCAGGTTGCAACAAAGTCGGAGACGATCGAGGCGCGCGCGGCGCTTGGGACCTACGCTTCGCATGTGCGCAATATGATCGAAGGCGTTAACCAGGGCTTTGCTAAAAAACTTTTGATCGACGGTGTCGGCTACAAGTGGGATGTTGCGGGTAAAACCCTCAACCTATCTCTCGGTTTTTCTCACCCAGTTAAAGTAGCGATCCCTGAAGGGCTCACTGTTACGGTTGAAAAGGGCGCGCTCTCAATCAGCGGTTTTGATAAAGAGATGGTCGGCCAGTTTGCGGCAAATGTCCGCGAGCTAAAGAAGCCAGAGCCGTACAAGGGCAAGGGCATCCGCTATGACAAGGAGGTGATCCGCCGCAAGCAAGGCAAGAAGGCTGCATAAATGAGGTATGAATAAAAAAATTGCTAAAAACCAAAACCGCACTCGCCGCCACGCACGCATCCGCTCACGCGTGATAGGCTCCTCCGTGCGCCCACGCCTTGCAGTATATAAGTCGAACCGCTACATGCATCTACAGATTATCGATGACGCAGCAGGGAAGACCTTGCTCGCGGGCACCACTAAAGGCATGAAGGCAAAAAAGACTGAGGCTGCACAGGAGCTAGGAGTAGCACTTGCAAAGCAGGCGCTTGCTGCGGGGATCAAGGCGCTGGTGTTCGATCGTGGCGGTTTCCGCTATACTGGCCGGGTTGCCACTGTCGCAGACGCTGTGCGCAAGGCAGGTATCACCATGTAATTTTATGACTGACACTACTGAAAAAGAAATAATCGAGGAGCCTGCTGCTGAGGCGGTTATTGCCGATGCTGTTGCGGTTGCCGCGCCAGCTGCAGCGGCAGACACTCGCGGCCCTCGCAAAGAGCGCCGTGGTGGCCGCAGCGGTGGAGACAAGCGCGGTGGCCGCGGAGGCGGCAACCGCAGCGGCCGCACCGAGCGCAAGAGCGAGTTTGATACGCGCATGATCAATATCCGCCGCGTGTCGCGCGTGGTTGCCGGCGGTCGCCGCTTCTCTTTTAGCGTGGCGCTTATCCTTGGCAATAAAAAAGGCAAGGTAGGCGTGGGGCTAGGAAAAGCTGGAGACACAACACTTGCTATCGACAAAGCAACCCGCGATGCTAAAAAGCACATGATCACGGTTAAGCTCACCAAAGACTCTTCTGTCGCACACGAGGTTTCGGCCAAGTACTGTGCTTCTCGTGTGGCGCTTATCCCTGCCGCAGGCCGTGGGTTGGTCGCCGGTTCCTCAGCGCGCTTGGTGCTTGAGCTTGCTGGTGTTACGAACATCATCGCCAAAATGCATTCGGGCAGCAAAAACGGCCTCAACAACGCACGCGCAACTATCGAAGCTCTCAAAGAGCTCAAGGCGTAATCATAAAATTATATGCAACTCCACGATCTCACAAGAAAAACTCCAAACAAAAAAGGTAAGCGTGTTGGCCGTGGCGGCGGGCGCGGCAAAACCTCTGGCCGTGGTACCAAGGGCCAAAAGGCGCGCGCAGGGCACAGCATCATGCCGGCGATCCGCGAGCAGCTCAAGAAACTCCCTAAACGCCGCGGTTACAATTTTAAAAGCATCCAGGACAAGGCTGCGGTTATAAATGTTGCGCAGCTCGAAAAGTTTTTCTCCTCAGGCGACACTGTTACCCCAAAGATCCTCGGCGACCGCGGTGCGGTGCGAGAGGGGTATAAGGTAAAAATCCTCGGCGATGGCGAGCTCACCAAAAAACTGATGATATCTGGTTGTTTGGTGTCTGCAAGCGCCCAGGCTAAAATTGAAAAAGCCGGCGGCTCAGTTAGCCTTGCGGCAAAAGTTGCAAAAACAGCCAAGGCTGAGAAAAAGCAAGCCGCGGCGTAATTACCGCCATGAACTCTCTTCTCCAACGACTCACACTGCTTGTCACGGACAAAACACTCCGCAATAGGATACTCTTTGTCTTTGGCGCGCTCGCAATCTTCCGCGTATTTGCGGCGATCCCGATCCCAGGCGTCAACGCCTCCCAGCTCGCGCTCTTCTTTTCAAATAACCAATTCTTTGGCCTCCTTAACCTGTTTTCAGGTGGCGGGCTCTCAAGCCTCTCTATCATGATGCTTGGTGTTGCGCCATACATCACCGCCTCGATCATTATGCAGTTGCTCACTATGATGATCCCAGCGCTCAAAAACCTCTATCAAGAAGAGGGTGAGATCGGCCGCCAAAAATTTAGCCAATACACCCGCATGCTCTCTCTCCCGATCGCGGTTACGCAGGGTATTAGCTTCCTTCTTATCCTTGAGCGCCAGGGGGTGCTCACCAATGTCACTCCGTTCCAGTTTGGGGTTAACCTCTTGGTGATAGTGGCGGGCTCGGTGCTCCTGATGTGGATCGGCGAGCTTATCTCGGAGTTTGGTATCGGTAACGGCGTTTCGCTCATTATTTTTGCGGGCATTGTTGCAGGGCTTCCGCAGCAGGTCAGCCAACTCGCGTTTTCTTTCGATACTACGCAGGTACCGCTCTACATGGCCTTCCTTGCGGCAACTATCGCTGTTATCGCAGCAGTGGTTGTGGTTAGCGAAGCGGAGCGTCCCGTACCGGTGACTTACGCCAAGCGCGTGCGCGGGATGAAATTTTTTGGCGGTACTTCAACTTATCTGCCGCTTCGGCTTAACCAAGCTGGCGTGATCCCGATTATCTTCGCGCTCTCGCTCCTGCTTATCCCACAAATGTTCGCAAGCTTCTTTTCGACCTCGAGCGTGCCTCTTCTTGCGTCTATGGCTAACTCGATCCTTGGGGCATTTCAAAATCTCGCGCTCTATGGTGGGCTGTACTTTATCTTTGTATTTTTCTTTACCTACTTCTACACCGCGGTTACGTTTGACCCAAAACAAATTTCAGAGAACCTACAAAAAAATGGCGCGTTTATCCCCGGTGTGCGCCCAGGAGCCCCAACTGCCGAGCACCTTGCTAAAATCATCACCCGCATCACGTTTGTGGGCGCGCTCTTCTTGGCGGTTATCGCGGTTTTGCCGATTATCATGCAATCAGTCACCGGTATCACCACGCTCGCGCTTGGCGGTACCGCGCTTCTCATCGTAGTTTCAGTGATCCTCGACCTTGCTCGCCGTGTTGACGCGCAGATCTCTATACGAGAGTATTAAGCAGTGGAACTCCAAACGATCCTTTTATATGGCAAGTCGGGTGCTGGCAAAGGCACTCAGGCAAAATTGCTTAAAGAATATTTAGAGCAAAAAGACCCGGCACATCCTGTGCTCTATATCGAGACAGGGGCGGCGTTTAGAACCTTTGCACAAAAAGACAATTACACCGCGCGCATGGTAAAAGAGACGCTTGAGAATGGCGGGCTTTTGCCAGAGTTTTTGCCAGTGTGGGTGTGGACGCAGTTTTTGATAGACAACGTCACCGGCAACGAGCATATTATTTTAGACGGTCTTGCGCGCCAACGAGACGAAGCACCGATATTGTATCGCGCTATTAAGTTTTATAAACGTGCCGCGCCGCGGGTGGTAGTGCTCACACTCGACGATACAGAGGCAGCTGCTCGCCTAAAGGCTCGCTCACGAGCAGACGACACAGATGCCGAGATAAACAAACGGCTTGCTTGGTATCAAGACAATGTCACACCGGCGATTGGTATGTGGCGCAGCATGTCCGATGTTGTTGTGCGCGAGGTAAGCTCAACACCACCACCAGAACAAGTGCACGTAGACATTATTTCAGCGCTCGGATACAACCTCCTGTGATAGCAAAAACCCAAGAACAAATAGATGCTCTGCGTGTCGCCGGTAGGGCACTTGCAGAGGTACTCCGTGACCTCTCTGCTTTAGTAGCCCCTGGGGTAACTACCGCCGCACTCGATATCGTCGCAGAAGAAGGAGTCCGCAACCGCGGTTGTACCCCCGCGTTTTTAGGCTACAAGCCAGACGGCGCCTCGCGGCCGTTTCCTGCGGTGCTATGTGTTTCGATAAACGACGAGGTGGTGCACGGCATCCCCTCACAAAACAGGGTGCTTGAGGAGGGCGACACTATCTCGCTTGACCTCGGGCTCTCGTACCAAGGATATTTTGTTGATTCTGCGGTTACGGTGTGTGTTGGGGAGTGTGACGCCGCAGCAAAAAAATTGCTTGAAGCAACACGTGAGGCTCTTGGAGCCGCTATCAAGGCGGCGAAAGTGGGTGGCCGCTTAGGAGACATTGGCGCAGCCGTAGAAGAAGTCGCTACTCGAACAAAATTTGCCATTGTTGAGGACTTAGGAGGCCACGCAGTGGGGAAGGCGGTACACGAAAAACCTTTTATCGCTAATTTTGGAAAAGCTGGCACGGGAGAAAAGATTGTCGAGGGGATGGTGCTAGCACTTGAGCCAATGTTTGCCGAGGGGAAGGGAGCAATTATCCTGTCAGAAGACGAGTGGACCTACAAAATGCACGACGGCGGTAGAGCCGCCCACTTTGAGCATACTATTTTGGTCACCAAAGACGGGCCTGAAATTCTTACAAAATAAAAAAGATTACTACCCCTCTAACTTGTAAAAAGCCTTTAAATACGGTACAGTTTGGCCACTATGATGCACCCAAAGGAGGAGAAGACTTTTGTGCTTATCAAGCCAGACGGCGTCCAAAAAGGCCTTATCGGCGAGATTATTAAGCGTATGGAGCAACGCGACCTAAAGGTCGTGGCCCTTGAGATGATACGCCCCACCCGCGCCGAGATGGACAAGCACTATCCAAAGGACGAAAAATGGCTTTCTCGCATCGGGGAGAAGACAACCGGCACGTACCAAAAGTATGGTTACGATATCAAAAAGGATTTTGGCACTACAAACAAGCTTACTATCGGCAAAGAGGTGCGCCGCTGGTTGATCGAGTTTATGATCTCGGCCCCTATGATAAAAATGGTGTTGCAAGGCGTGCATGCAGTAGACATGGTGCGCAAGATCGTTGGGCCTACCATGCCGTACCTCGCCGAGATGGGCACTATCCGTGGCGACTACTCTGCCGACTCAGCCATTAGCGCCAACATGGAAAGGAGAGCGGTGTTTAACCTGGTACATGCCTCCGAAACGCCAGAAGAGGCTAAGCACGAGATCAAACACTGGTTTGGTACTAAAGGCGTTTTTAAATACGACCGCTTTGGTGTCGACCTCTAGGTTTCCTGCATGGTATATTTAAGGAGGACGGCGAAAGCAAATGTCCTTAAGTGAATCTACAGGGAGCTCGAGGTGTGTCCCGCCTTGGCGGGACCATAGAGCACCCACTTGGGTTAAAGTAGACACTTGCTTTCGAAGTCCGCTACAGTATCCCGCACCGGTATTGAAGCCATAGGCGGGATTTTGTATATCAGAGCTCTCGGGTCAATGCATAAAATATAATATACCCATGGCGCATACATCTACTATTTATTTTTACGGAGGGGCTGGCACAGTAACAGGCTCAAATTTTTTATTAGACACAGGGGACGCGAAATTTCTTATCGACTGTGGCCTCTCACAAGGCAAACACAATGCCGAGGAGGTAAATTGGAGTCCATTTCCTTATAACCCGTCTGAAATCCAATTTCTTTTTGTCACCCACGCGCACATCGACCATATCGGCAAGATCCCCAAGCTCGTTAAAGACGGCTTTACGGGCAGGATTATCTCAACCGAGGCTACTCGTGCTCTTGCAGAGCCACTGCTCCTAGACAGCCAAGAGTTGCTCGCGCACGATGCCCGCAAGCACAACCGCGCGACTCTCTACGACGAGCACAATATAGCAAAAGCTATGAGTTTGTGGGAGGGCGTTGAGTATCATCACAAGATAGAGTTGCCTGGCGCATGTACTGCCGAGTTTTTAAACTCAGGACACATCCTCGGCTCTGCCTTAGTGCGTTTTGAACGCCTGCCTGCGCAGGCAGGCGAGGGTAAAAACCTTCTATTTACTGGCGACCTGGGGGGAGGGAACTCGCCCTTACTACCGCCCACAGACTCGCCTTTAGACGTGCAGTATCTAGTGATGGAGAGCGTTTATGGCGACCGCGTACGCGGCAAGGACGAAAACCGCCGCGAGATGCTCGAGGATGTAATCGAGGGCGCGGCAACACGTGGCGGTACATTGCTTATCCCCGCCTTTTCAACCGAGAGAACGCAAGATTTGTTGTTTGAGATCCGCTCTCTTATGACAGAAAAAAAGGTGCCCTCAATGCCGGTGTATATAGACTCGCCGCTTGCTAGCAAAATCACTGCCGCCTTTGTTGCACACCCAAAGTACTTTGTCGAAGAGATGCGTACTCGCCTTGAAGGAGGAGAAAATATTTTTCTGTTTCCTGAATTGAAGTTTGTGGAAGATGTCGAGGAGTCAAAAAGGGTGGCCGGTTTGCCCGGGCCCAAAATAGTGGTTGCTGGGAGCGGCATGAGCAACGGCGGTCGCGTGCATGGATATCAAAAATATGTTCTTCCTGATGCAAAATCAACGCTGCTTATCGTAGGATACCAGTCTGCCGGCAGCCTCGGACGCCGCCTTATCGAAGGTGACAAGGAGGTCTGGCTCATGGGAGAGAAAGTACCTGTCAAATGTAAGGTTGAGGCGATTTATGGTTACTCGGCACACATGGACGGCGAGCAGCTTTTAGAATTTGTAAACAAAACCGCTTCCTCACTCAAGAAAGTGTTTGTGGTGATGGGGGAGCCGGCCTCTGCTGGGTTTTTAGTACAGCGCATCCGCGACTATCTTGGCGTCAAAGCAATTGCGCCTGAGGGAGGAGAAAAAGCTGAGATAGATTTCTGATATAATCAAACAGATGGATCCAAAACACGCGCATCTGCAGGTAAAACTGTGCGTCTCTGGCGCAGCTGAAACAGGCCACTGCGGTATCGATGCATATGACAAAGGGGTGGAGCTTGGGCGACAAATCGCGAAACAAGGCGCGATCATTGTGACAGGGGCTACTACCGGCTTCCCACTCTGGTCGGCGATGGGCGCAAAAGAGGTTGGAGGCTTTTCGCTCGGCTTTTCTCCTGCGGAGACTGAGAAAGAACATGTAGAGAGCTACAATCTGCCGATCGAGTATATGGACGTGATAGTTTATACCGGCTTTGGCTACCCCGGCCGCGACCTTATCCTCACCCGCGCCTCGGATGCAGTTTTTTTTGGCTGTGGGCGGATCGGGACTATCCATGAGTTTACTATCGCATTTGAAGACAATAAACCAATCGGTATCTTGGAGGCAGATTGGGAGACAGACGAAATAATAAAAAGCATTGTAGCCAACGCACATCGCCCGAACGACCGCATTGTATTTGACACCGACCCAAAGGCGCTAGTTGAGAAGGTTATCGAGCTCGTTAACAAAGACAAAGTGAACCGCGCCTCATTTCATTTTGGCTCTACTACCGACCAGGCATAAAAAAAGCCCCTCATCTGAGGGGCTTTTTTGTTTATGATACTTGTTTGATGATCCGCTCAAACACCTCAGGAGTTTTTTCTGCAAGCTCAGAAAGCATTTTACGGTTGAGAAGGATGCCCTTCTTCTTTAGGGCGCCCATAAGCTTGCTGTAAGAGAGGGTAGTGCCCATAGTATCGAGCCCGCCGTTTATGCGGACATTCCACAGGCGTTTAAAGTCGTTCTTTTTGTCGCGACGGTGCGCAAAGGCATACTTACCTGCGTGGAAGATCGCTTCGCGTGCCTGCTTCTTTTTAGTAGAGCGGCCAAAACGATACCCCTTGGTCATTGCCAAGATATTCTTGCGGCGCTTATTTGATGTTTTGCCTCCTTTTACGCGTGCCATATACTTTTTTTAAATAAATTAGTTGCGTGATTTAGCCGCCGTACCGATGTAGCGCTGCGAAACCTTAGGGGTGAGCGTAAGCGCCTGAGAACGGTTGTTGTCCATCTGGCTGTGGCGTTTCTCCTTGGCGTTAAAATGGTTCTTGCCCGGCTTGCGTGCAACAATCTTGCCCGTACGGGTTATTTTAAGCCTCTTTGTAAATGCTTTGTTTGTTTTCATACGGTGTCTATTTTTTACCTGCTCGCTCAAGTGTAGTTGAGAGCCCTTTAGGGCTTTTGCCTATAGGCTCGGCTAGTTTGTACTCCTGCGGGATCAACTTAAGAAACTGCTCGAGCCTGTCCTTGAGGAAATTGAATTCCATATACTTGTACCGGCCCCACAAAAACAGGTCAACTCGCACCCGATGGCCCTCGGCGAGCCACTCGGCTGCTCTTTTGGCTTTTAGGTTGAGATCGTGCTCGCCGGTGCCAATCTTTACCTGGACCCCTTTGGTCTCGGTAACGTGGGATTTAGCCTTCATTTCTCGGCGTTTCTTCTGCTGTTCGTATTGGAATTTACCATATTCCATGATTTTTGCAACCGGGGGGACCGCGTTGGGGGAGATCTCTATAAGGTCGAGCCCGACCTCCTCGGCGCGTTTAATAGCCTCAGCTAAGGGGAGCACGCCAAAGTTCTCGGCTTCGGGGCCTATAACGCGGACTTCCGCAGCGCGGATCTGATGGTTTATACGGGTGTGGTCCAAAGCAGTGTTACCTACATTATAGCATAAATCAGCCTATTTTACAAACAAAAGGCGCGCCGAGGTCTGACCTCGGCGCGCTCTGTTTGTACACAGCACCTACCTTTGGTAGTTGCCGTTTTTTTGTTTGGCATCTTCATCCGCATGGATGAGGGCCTCGATAGCGCGAGCCGCCAAAGTGGCTGTCAGGCCGGTCCCTTCGGCGATATTGAAACGGCCACACGCTTTCTTGATCATGTCGGCCAGCTCAGTGCGGCGGCCGAGATGTTTGACCATGAGCGGGGTTGCCCGCAGCAGCCCGTGGAGCTCGTAAGACATGTCTCCTTTTTCGCGACTGATTGCACCGAGCATGGTGATTAGCCCATCGCTCGCTGTCTCGACTACTCTCTGTTTCATAACCGCATCTCCCTTAATGTTGTACAGGCTGACCCAAGGATAGCGTACACGCAACATCTGTCAAAATTAATCTCTAACTGCAATGTGGTGCTCCACTACCACCACATTGCAGTATTGTTGCTGAACAATATACAACTAAAGGTAGCTGTAGACAATATAGAAAAAGTGGCCCTGTAAACTATACTTTAGTCATCGAGCTCTGGAATAGTCACTTTGAGCGAAGACACGCACTTCAATCAAAGTGGAGCAGGGGACCCGTTTGCTAGAGGCCCCACGCTGAGCCGGTTAATGGGGGATGGGACAGGTCTAGCTTTGGCAAGCGGGCTTCCTCCGTAGGACGTGGTTGTATGCCTAAAACTTGGCACACACGAATTCGCCTTAAAGGGTGGAGATGCCGCAGTAGTGCCTGACGCTGCGGACGAACTAAACACTAAACCCAGTAGAAGCACGGAAGGGTGAAAGATCCCGTAGACGGAGTTGCGGCAGGCACCGCAACTCCTTTTTCTTTTGAGCAGGGTATACTAGTGTAAATGAGAGTAAGTAGGAAATGGTTTTTTGTTGGTGCAGGGATTTTTGTTTTTGCTGCACTCGCCGCCGGAGGGAGTATCTATCATCTGAGTGCTCAGCCAGCGGCAGTTGCAACCACCCAGTTTCAAACACCAGAAGAGGCCGATGTATATGTGCGCTTTGGCATGGAGGCATACGACATCATTGCTAAAAATTATTGGCAAAAGGCCCCAGATGCCGACCTAGCGGCCCTCTTCCAGCTCTCGCTCCAAAAAGTATTAAACAGTGCAGAGCTCCCTGCACTCGAAAGCAAAGACCGCGCAGGGACCGCGCGCATGTTTGCTGCCGCTTTTAACGCCACCTCAAGCCCAGAGGCAAAAAAACAAATGGCGCTTAATATCGCACTAGTTGCGCTCTACAACCTGCAGCCGGTCGGCCGCAGCGGCCTGCTCTCGGCTGCGCAAGAAACACAATTGCGCCAAGAGGTGAGCAACATCAAACCAGCAAACGATTTATATAAAGACCTCGGGGTCGCGGCTGGTGTGCCAGTAGCGGAGGTGCAAAAAGCGTATGAGGAAAAAAAGGTGGCGCTTAAAAACGACACCTCCGCCGAGGCAAAGGCCGAGTTAGCAAAAGCCGAGTATGCACAAAAAGTGTTAACAGACGAGGGCAACAAAGCACGCTACGACACGGCAAAAATAGAGCCAACAGTTTTTGGCCGCGTGCTGGGGAAGACGCTCTACTTTAATATGACGCAAGTCTCGCCGACGTCGCTCCAAGAGTTTGGACAGGCGGTCGAGCGCGAGAGCAAGACATCCGGCCTCGACAGCCTGATAATCGACATGCGGGGCAATATCGGTGGTGCACTCGACTTTGTGCAGGCGTTTGTGGGCCTGTTTGTCGGGCAAAACCAATATGCGTTTGACCTCTTCCACCAGGGTGAGTACCAGGTGCAGCGCACAACCGCGCCCCAGTTTGGCCAGCTAAGCCGTTTTAAAGATGTCGCGATATTGACAGACCACATGACGCAGTCGACAGCAGAGGTGACGGCCGCTGTGTTTAAAAAATTCCATCTCGCAAAAGTGGTTGGTGTAACCACGCGCGGGTGGGGGACAGTTGAGAATACCTTCCCCATAGCTGCAGCAATCGACCCTGCAAACAAATACTCGATACTGTTGGTGCACAGCATTACGCTGCGCGAGGACAACCAGCCGATTGAGACGCGCGGAGTTGAGCCAGACATCGACACCTCAAAACCAAACTGGCAGTCTAAGCTCAACGCTGCCTTTGAGTCGGCAAGCATCATCAGCGTGCTTAAAAGCCATGCGACCGAGCCGCCGCTTCGCTAAAAACAGCGCTTTCTGGTACGGTATCTAGATGAAGTCAAATAAAATCTACATACATGGCAAACATGCGCTTGAAGAGGCACTCCGCTATGCGCCCAAGGCAATCAACAAAATCTTTTTCGACCGCCGCTTGGCCGACAAAGGCTTGCGCAAGCTCATAGAGCAGTCGGGGATCCCGCTGGGCGAGCTCGGCGAGGGCCAGGCAAAAGCAGATATGAAGAGCGGCGCGGCACACCAAGGAGTGGTGGCGCAAGTTCTCCTCAGTGAGCTGGTCGTGCCCTTTGAAAAGTTTATAGAAACACTAGAGGTTACCCCGCACACCTCGCTGGTGTTTATGAGCGGCGTGGTCGACCCGCACAACGTGGGGGCGATTATCCGCACGGCGGCGGGGTTTGGGGCGGCAGGCGTGCTCATGCCGGAAGTTAACCAAGCACCGGTGAGCGGCGCAGTTATTAAAGTTTCGGCTGGTATGGCGTTTCGTATCCCGCTTGTCTCAGCTACCAAGCTGCAGCAAAATATCAGCGAGCTCAAAAAACGTGGGTTTACAATCTACGGGCTAGCAGGAGAAGGCTCAAAGAAGATTACCGAAGAGCCGTTTGCATCCCCAAGCGTGTTTATCATGGGTAACGAAGGGGATGGCATCCCCGGCCACCTAAGAGCCCTGTGCGACAGTGTGCTCTCGATCCCGATCAACCCTAAGTGCGAATCCTTAAACGTAGCCGCCGCCGCAGCGGTAGCGCTCTATGCCTGGAGCGCCAAACACCCCGAAGCCCTCAAATAAAAATCCCGAGGTCATTCCCACGAGGTCGAACCTCGGGGGAATGTTGTTATTTTGTAGAGAAATTGTATAGTGTGCTCTGGCACATTGGCGAATAACCGCCAGAAAGGGAGGCCACCATGCGTTCAAGTTTCTTTTCGAGTGTGATCCTTAACTCAAAGGGTCCTCCTATCTCTGGCCCGCTGTTGTTTTTGCTGGAGCAAGCCGCAGCTAAATATCTGCGCGTCTACCGTGGTGCGGATCGGGTGCAATTTAGGCACCCAAACCCGCCTTGCGAAGGCCTCATCAAGTATAAGAAGGAGGGGGCGCTTGGCGCCTTTTCAGGGACGATATTTGAGGCCTACGTAGTCGACAGCAATGGCAAAATCACCGAGTGTGAGTTTATCCTCCGCGATGGCAGGGAAAACATCACCCCAGACGATATGGAATTTGCTATTTTTTCTGAGCTCACAGACGAAGGACAGCAAAGCGGCATGCGTCTCGACATCGACCAAATACGCAATGTCGAGGTAAGCAAGGCTATCTCCCACTGAACAGGAGACAGTTGTGAAGCAAAAAAGGGCGGTGGGTTTTACCCACCGCCCGATCTTTTTATATGCTGGCTTCTACATTAATTAGTCGTCATCGTTGTCGCTCCATTTGCCCCACTCGTTTTTCTTGTCATCTTCCTCGTTGCGTTTGATGCCCTGGCCTAGCTCGTGGTTTACACGGTCGATATCAGCATCATTGTCCTCGCCTTTGTCGTGCTTCCTCCACAGGTCTTCGAGCTGTTTGCACTTACCAAACAGCATAGTAAAGGTCTTTTTGTCCTGTACCCATTTGCGGTCGTACGCCTCAGTGATGTCCTCGATACAAGAGGCAGGGGCCGGGACAACATGGAAGGTGGATGTCGCATACCCCACATTGCCAAAGGTGTCTTTGGCTCTAATGTTTAGGGTTGAGGTGCCCAAGGGTGCCGTCATAAAGGTGAGCGGTTTCGCCGGGTCTATCCTTTTACCATTGAGATAATAATTTTTGCTTACAACTGGAGACTGGTCGGTAAAGGTTGCCACTGCATATATCTTTTCTGAACGGACATAAAGCCTACCTCGCTCAGGTGAGATGATAGTTATAACTGGCCCTTGTGTGTCTAGAGAGGGCGGCGCCACAACTGTAAATATGACGCTCGTTGAGGTGGAGTTTCCAAAGGTGTCTGTAGCAGAGACCCTAAGTGTAGCTGGCCCTGCAGCCGTTGTGCTTAGTGGGAGAGGCAGTGTGCGGTTGACCTCGATGCCATTGAGGTAGAAGGCAGAGGCTGCAATCCCGGAGATATCGGCGATCGTTGCGGCAGGTATCACTGTTGCGGTGTTTAGATACGACTGGCCGGCAACCGGGTTGGTGATCACTATAATCGGGGGCTGGGTGTCAGACGATCTAACAAAGAAGGTAACCGAGGTCGAGGCGGCGTTGCCAAACACATCTGTAGCTGCTACAGAAACGGTGTTGGCACCAAGCGGTGCAGTGAGGAGCGGCAACTGCTGGCCCTGGTCTACAGGATTGCCGTTAAATGTGTAGGATGTCGCCGCGATAGCTGAGGCATCGTTAATGGTCGCATTAAGGAAGACCGTCTCGTTGTCATAGTAGGTATTTCCTGCAATAGGGTTGGTGATAGTGATCACTGGCGGAGTAGAGTCGAGTGGTGTGAGAGAAAGCGTTTGTGTACTGGTCGAAACGGACAGCCCATACCCGATAATCTGCCCCGCGGTAGTAAACGCGGTGGTGCTTGTCGATATAGTGCCAGAGCTGCATACGTCAGAAGTGTTAATAGTGAAGGAGCCGCTGCTGCTGCCCTGCGTTTGTATGGTGTAGGTGCCATTGGTAGGGTTTGCTACCATGCCATACTCGGTTGAGGCGGCAAAGCCAGAGTAAAGCGCGTTCGGGACTTCGCTCAGGATGCTGCTGTCGCTAAAGTTTTTGCCAAGGCGCAGGCCGTTAGGGTCGGTGATCTGCATGTCGGTCCCCGCTGAGGTGGTGATAAAGAGCACGCAGCTCACTGGGTAGACATTGTTTATCAACGGGCTCGGGAGCTTGTTGTTGAGCGAGTTAAAGACAAAATTTTGTGCGTTGTTCGGGATCGCACGGTGCGAGCCAGCAACATCAAGGCTTGCGATGCCTACTAGGTTTTCGATACTAGCGCGCGTAACCAGCCCGTCGCCGCTTTCGGTTAAGGTGAGCGTGGGTTGCCCGTGTGGCCATAGCGGCGGCTGCGAGGAAGCGCCAACGACAAACTGGCTTGGGGTAAGGCCAAGCCCATCGTCAGAGAGCACTGTCTGTGTAACTATTTTAGTGAAGATCGCGCTAATGCCGGTAAGCAGGCTCTCAAGGAACGTATTTTGCGGGTAGCCCACCGGGTAGGAGAGCGCATTAAACCCAGAGTCAAAGAGATAGTCCGAAAAGGCTGGGATAACTTCTTTAAACGCAGTGTTTGGTTTTTGCTGGATATAGCTAAACAGGTTTGCGTACCCGGCGTCTTTTGCTTCTTGGTTAAGGAACGCTTGTGCAAGGCCGTCTGAAAGCGGGTTACCAAACGATATCTGGCCGCCCTCAAGCGCGCGGTAGGCAGCGGGGATGCCAAAAAACGGCGTGCCAAGCAGGATCAGTTGGTCGACATCATCTGTGTATCCGGCACTTTCTATATATTTGATAGCAGCGTAGCCGCCGGTGCCGTGTGCAACAATGTCCACCCTGCTGCACCCACACACTGCTTTTATGTTGGCGATTTTTATAGCAAGAAGTTCTGTGGTAGAGATAAGGCTGTCCTCCCAGTTGTAGGGGAAGGGGTATATGGTTTGGTTGAGCACATAACCATTGCTTACAAAGGTATCAATACTGTTTTGGTAGGTCTTAAATATAGGGTCTAGTACGGGGCCGGTATCAGTTACCCAAGAGTTGAGCATATCTGGGATAATAATCACCGGCTCATACTCCGAAACTGGCTTTCCACCCCACTTCCATTTGATCAAGCGGTAGTTGTCGCTCGGTAGCAGGGTGCCTG
>CAYZZC010000011.1:0-23402 GCA_964482995.1 uncultured Candidatus Saccharibacteria bacterium | reverse complement strand
CGCTTGCGAGAGGCGGTCGTAGGCATCGTGGATGCGGGTAAAGTCTTCTTGGTCGTTGATGTGGCCCGTGCGGAGGTTCCACGAATTTACTTTAGCTTCTGCAGCGACCATGCGGTCGACCAGCTGCTGTGTCGACATCTCAAGCGAAAAGATACCCACTACGGTTTTGTGCTGGATTGCGGTTTGGCGCGCAATATCGAGCGCGAGCGTTGTCTTGCCCATCGAGGGCCGCGCCGCGAGGATAATAAGGTCAGACTTCTGAAAGCCGGCGAGCATGTTATCGAGCTCTTTAAAGCCGGTGCGTACGCCCCTGAGCTCGTCTTTATGCTCATGCAGGTGCTCGAGCCGCGCCCATGCGTCCTTGAGCGACTCTCTGAGGCTGGTGAATTTGGAGAGGGTGGGGGTAGAGGTAACTTCATATACTTTTTTCTCTGCTTTATCGAGCGTCTCCTCAAGCTCGCTGCCTTCGTCGTGGCCGAGCTCTGCTATAAACTCGCCCGCATCAATTAGGTTGCGGAGCATGTACTTTTTTTGCACTTGGGAGGCGTAGTGTTTGGCATTGGAGGCTGAGGGGACCTCGCCCACCAGCTCGGCCAAGTAAGAAACACCACCGATACTTTCGAGATGTTTTTGGTCGGCAAGGCGCGCTCGGACGCTCTCGGCATCGATCGGCTCGTTTTTTTGCCACAAGCTAAGCATCGCGCGGTAGATGATGCGATGCTTTTCGCTATAAAACGCGTTGTCAGAAAGTACGTCGATCGCCTCGATCATGCCCTCGGGCCTGATCATAAGCGCGCCAAGCAGCGCTTTTTCCGACTCGATTGTTTGTGGCGGGATCCGGAGATCTCTTGGTTTTATTTTTGCGAGCGCCATGAGCTTCAGGATAGCGCCTTTCTCTATACTTAAAAAGCTAGCGGGGGAGTATTTTGTGTGGCTATTGTGGGGACAAGCTGGGGATTGCCTAATTCAATTATCCATACTCGTATTTTTATAGAGAGTTAGATATCTGAGGCCCCTGGGACGTGTCTCTTAGCTCGTACCCGTGTTTCTCTATTTGTTTGCGTAAAATATCTGCCTGCGCAAAGTCTTTATTTTTGCGAGCAGCCTCGCGCGCCTCAAGCAATTTTTGCACCTCGGGCGGAGCCTCTGATTGCTGCATAACTTTTACAGTCGCTGTCTCTCTAGACTCTGAAAAACCAAGTCCTAATATTGCATCTGCCAACTCAAGCGAGCTTTTTTTTGCGGCGGGGGAGACCGTATCGTCTTTTACCAGCTCCCACACACGCGCAAGAGCTCTCGGGGTATCAAGGTCGTTTGCAAGCGCGGCATAAAAATCATTTGCAAAAGTTTTGTCTACTGAGCCGCCGAGCGGCAGCCCTAAGTAGCTCCTCGTGAGGCGCGAAAGTGCGGTGTTGGCTCCCTCGATCGCCTCCCAGGTAAAGTTGGTTGGCGTGCGATAGTGGCCTGTCAAAAACCAGTAGCGGAGTGCCCGCGGAGAGTACCCCCGGTCGACAATGTTATGCAGGTACACCGTGTTGCCGAGCGACTTCGATATTTTTTTACCCTCAACGGCGATGTGCGCGTTGTGGAGCCAGTATTTTACAAACGGTTTTCCGGTTGCGGCCTCTGCTTGGGCGATCTCATTGTTGTGATGTATGGGGATATGCTCGATGCCTCCCGTGTGGATGTCGATCTGTTTGCCCAGCAAAGTAAAAATCATTGCCGTACACTCGATATGCCAGCCCGGGAAGCCCTTGCCCCACGGCGAGGGCCATCCCATTTTGTCGCTGAGCTTCCAGAGCACGAAGTCGCGCGGATTTTTTTTATCTTTCTTTTCTGTAACGCGCGCGCCCTCTTGCTGGCCTTCGAGCTGGATGTTTCCTAATTTGCCGTAGCCTTTAAACTTTGCCGTGTTGTAATAGACGCCGTCTTGTATGGTGTATGCATACCCCTTTTGCTCGAGCGTCTCTATAAGAGCGATTTGCTCTTGGATATAGTCGCTTGCACGCGGGTAGGTAACGCGCTTGGTGTTAACACCAAGCTGTGTAATATCTTCAAAAAAAATCCCTGCATACTTCTCTGCTAAAACACGCATGTTTTCCATTGTTGGTTTCAGGCCCTCCCTGGCAAGGCCGCGGGTCATCTTATCCTCGCCGAGGTCAGGGTCGCCCTCGTTGTCTCCGGTAAGGTGGCCGAAGTCGGTAATGTTCATCACCTGTTTTACTTTATATCCCCACGCCTCGAGTGTGCGGCGCAGTATGTCCGCCAACACAGGGGGGACCATGTTGCCGATATGCTGCTCCCCGTAGGGGGTGGGCCCGCAGTTATACATCTTTACCTCGCGGGGCGAGAGCGGCTCAAACAGCTCGAGCTTCCCCGAGAGCGTGTTGTAAAGACGCAAAGGCGCCTTTGCCGGCTCTTTTTTGAAAAAAGAAAATAATCTCATAAGTCTGAAGGTAGCACTACGAGGGGCTCTCTACAACCACCCCTTGCGCTTGAAGTATATGAAGAACCCGGCAGCTACAGCAACCATCCCTCCTACCAATATCCAAAAATCAAACTGGCTTCCGATTATTGGGTTGTGGAGCGTGTTCATCCCAAAGACACCAGCGATAAATTGGAGAGGGAAGAAGACAAACGCCAACACGGTGAGCGTCTTCATCACCTCGTTTTGTTTGGTAGAGAGAAGCGAGTTGTTTGTTTCTCTGAGTTCGGTGAGCGAGTTGTGGAGGTTATCAACCGTGCGCAACACACGCCCCTGCGCCCCCTCAAGGTCGCGCAAGTAATAGGCAAACTCTGGGCCAAAGAGCCTTGTGGCAGAAGGCTCAATCGAGACGAGCATCTCGCGGTGAGGTGCAAGTGCGTCGCGGAAGTCGTGTATGACGCGCCCAGTTTGCGAAAGCTCGATCACCATCTGACGCTCACCACCGTTAAAAATCCTTTCTTCGATATCTTGGAGCTGGCGAGTCACCATATGGCACTCACTCACTAACGCCTCATACAAAGCGTGTGCCATCGAGGTAAATAGGTGTCCGCCGTTTAGGTGAGCTGCTGGGCGGTTTAAAACGGTGCTTACCTCAAAGGCTTGCGCAAAAGCGTGGAGCGGGTCGACATTGTCGTAGCGCGCGGTGATAAGAAAATTTTTTCCGATCACAAAATCTATTTCCTGTTCTGCGCGGCGGCCCAAACCCCTGAGCACGGGGAAGTGTAGGATCACATATATAATGTCGCCGCGCCGCTCCACTTTTGGTTTAAACGAGGGGACAAGCAGCTCCTCGGCAATTAAAGGGTCGATATTAAACTCATGCATGAGGTTGCGGACCTCCAGCGGGGTCGGAGCGACAAGGTCAACCCAGACAGCATTCTTCTGTCCGTAACGAGTGAGCATACTCACTTATTGTATCATCTCATTTCTATCCGCTATGAGCGGCCGTGTTATACTGTGTAAATGCAAAAATATGTACAGGGTTTTGGTGCGGTTGTTGTTTTAGTTGCTGTGTTTGGCCTCGGGCTTTACACCGGTGTTGCAGAGAGAATATCAAACACGGTCTCGGCGCAATCGACTACCTACATCACTTCCGGCAAGGCGCCCTCTGGTATTGATGAGAGCCAGCTGTGGCGGGTGTGGTCTCTCCTCGACCAACAATATGTTCCCTCCCATTCCTCAAGCACCATACCAACCGCAAAAGAGAGGCTGTACGGGGCAATAGAAGGTTTGGCCGCGAGTTATGGCGACCCGTACACGGTTTTTATGCCGCCGGCTGACGCGCAAATATTTCAAGACGACATTAAGGGCGAATTTGGGGGTGTGGGCATGGAGCTTGGCACCAAGGAGGGCAAGGTAGTGGTGGTGTCGCCGCTTAAAGACTCGCCAGCAGAGAAGGCCGGTATGCGCAGCGGCGACCGGGTGCTCGCCGTTGACGGCAAGTCAACAGAAGGCATGGCAGTTGATGGTGCGGTTAAAATAATCCGCGGCAAAAAAGGCACCACAGTTAAGCTTACTATAGGCCGCGCGGGGGAAACAAAACCAATCGAGGTCTCTATTGTGCGCGACACTATCTCGATCCCTATTATTAAAAGTTATCACACACAAGACGGCATCTTTGTGATCGAGCTATACAGCTTCTCGGCAAACTCAGTAGACCTCTTCCGCCAGGCGCTGCGCGACTTCTTTATCTCGGGCGACACTAAGCTGATCCTCGACCTGCGCGGCAACCCGGGCGGCTATCTTGAGGCAGCAGTTGAGATGGCAAGTTTCTACTTGCCGGTGGGGGAGACTATAGTGAGTGAAGACTTTAAGGGGAAAAGGGAGGCAGTAGTACACCGAAGCCTGGGTTACAATGTCTTCCAAAACAAAAAATTGTCGATGGCTATCTTGGTCGACCAAGGCTCGGCTTCCGCCTCAGAGATTTTGGCGGGTGCGCTCCAGCAACATAATGTAGCAAAGCTCATAGGCACGCGCACGTTCGGCAAAGGCTCGGTGCAGCAGTTGATAGATGTGGGAGATGGTGCGCAACTCAAGGTCACTATCGCGCGCTGGCTCACCCCCAATGGCAAATCGATCTCAGACGGCGGCCTTACCCCCGATATACAAAAAGAGAGAACAATAGAGGACGTCAAAGCAGGCAAAGACCCACAAAAAGACGCCGCCGTCCTCTGGCTTATCACGCAGTAAAAAATCGGGTATAGAATGCTACGCATTATATAATCTTCTCTCGCTCGGAAATTAAAGTAAACTTTACTTCCTCACTCGTTCGATTATAGTTACCGTATGAAAGTAATACTACTTAAGGATGTGCGGGCTATCGGGCAGCATGGCGAGGTTAAGAACGTTGCAGACGGCTACGCTATCAACTTCCTGTTCCCACAGAAGTTTGCTGAGCCTGCCACTGAGGAAAAGATAAAACAAATCGAGGCAGGGAAGCAGGCGCACGAGGCCGAGCTCGCTAAACAAGAGCAAGAGCTCGCCGACAAGATTTTACAATTGAGAGGCAAGCGGGTGGCGCTCTCTGCGCGCGCCACCGAGAAGGGCGGGCTTTTTAAAGCAATTGCTGTCAAAGATGTTATTGTGGCTATCAAAGCTGAGCATGATATCAGCCTCCCCGAAAGCGCGGTCCACATCCCTGAACATATAAAAACAGTGGGAGATCATGTGGCGCTTCTTTCCAGTAAAAAGCAAAAAATCGAGCTCATAGTCTCGATTGTTCCTGCAGTATAAAAAACAAGACAAAAGGCTTCGCATTCCGGAGAGATAAACGGCACTCCTTCATGCAAAACCTTTTGCCTTGTCTTATTTTGCTATAACGTCAACCACAGGGCGAACCTTTGTTTTGCCGGCAAAGCTTACTTTGCGAGCGGAGCGGAAGGAGACAATACCTTCTATAAGTGCAAAAAGGGTGTGGTCTTTGCCAATACCGATGTTTTTACCTGCCATATAGCGAGTGCCGCGCTGGCGCACGATAATAGCGCCGCTTTTGGCGGTTTCCCCCGCGTAGAGTTTTACGCCAAGGTATTTAGCATTAGAGTCGTTAAGGTTTTTGGCTGAGCCGCCCGCTTTTTTATGTGCCATATAGGTTTATGTGATACTCTATTGAGTGAGAACATCATACCAGATATGGAGAACCCAAGCAAGACTGCCTGGACGGCAGGTAAAGGCCTCCTCGACCTGCTCCTGATCCCTGCTATAGTGGTGCTGGTGGGGGTAGCCGCCTTTGGCCTTGGCAGGCTATCGGTATTGAAAGAATCGGCAGGCAGCCTCGTCATATACCCAGCCGTAGACCAAGCGGCGCCTCAAAATGGAACTCATGATTAAAAACACTAAAAGAGCCTTCTTTTTCTTACTTGCCGTCGTTTTTGTGTTTGTCGGTATGGCGGGGTTTGTACTGCCGGTTATCCCGGGGGTGGTTTTTATTGCACTCGCTTTGATCATTTTTTCTATCTTTTTCCCTAGTATCCGCGAGCGGGCCGACCGACACACAACCAAGTACCCCAAGCTCCATGCAGTGATCGTTAAGCTAGACGCGTTGGTGCGCAATACAATAGGCGAGCTATAGTCTGACAGAAGGCCAAAAGCTGCTATACTCATCTTTATGATAGCGGTTGATGTAGAGGCCACAGGGACAGAGGCCCACAAACACTCGATCTTAAGCGTGGGTGCGGTGGATATGGCCAACCCCGGCAGGTTTTTTTATGAAGAGTGCCGTGCTTGGGATGGGGCAAAAATAGAGGACGAGGCCCTTGCGGTTAATGGTTTTAGCAGGGAAGAGGCGACAGACGTAAAGAAACAAAGCGAGGCGGAGCTTGTCCATAAGTTTATTGCCTGGGCTCTGGAGACATCGGAGCAGACTTTTGCCGGGCAAAACCCCTCTTTTGACCGCGACTTCCTCAGAGAGGCGGCGCAGAGGGCTGGGCATACGCAGTGGCCGTTTGCCCACCGCACCATAGACTCGCACACGCTGTGCTATATGCACATGGTTAAAAGGGGAGTCACTCCCCCGCTTAAAGAGGGGAAAAAGCACTCCGGCCTCAACCTAGACGCTATCCTTATATATTGCGGCATCCCCGAGGAGCCGCAGCCACACAACGCGCTCACGGGGGCTAAGAGCCACGCGGAGGTGGTCTCGCGCCTGCTCTATGGCAAAAAGATGCTCCCTGAGTTTGATTCGTTTGAAATACCCTTTTAAATCTTCATTTTACCTTACAATACAAGGCTATATAGTCAAACCTAAAGGCCTCCTGAGGCCTTTTTATTTGTCAAGACCACCCTATTGACCCTCTTGACAAAAGTGTGCTACCATTATCTTATCTCCGGCGTCGAACCGGAGAGCTTCTTTTTAAGGGCCATAACCGCCGCTCGAGAAGACCCTGTAACAAATTATGCAATTCACCACTAGCCTTGCAATCGCACTCTCTGCCGCCTTTGGTATCAACCAAGAGCAGGTGCAGGTGCGACTTCCGGCTCCGATGCCTGAAGTGCAGACTGTTGAAGAGTATGTACGTGAGTACTTTATAGATGAGCCACTCCTTGCTGAGATCGCCCGCTGTGAGTCGCACTTCAGGCAGTTTGGCAAAGACGGTTCTGTCCACCGCGGTCGTGTCAACAAAAGCGACCTTGGTATCATGCAGGTCAACGAGTACTACCACGGCGAGGTTGCCGAGAAGCTCGGGCTCGACATCTACACAATACAAGGAAACGTCGCATATGCGCGCTACTTGTATGACAAAGAAGGTTCGACCCCTTGGAGCTCGTCCAAACCTTGCTGGGGGAAGACCACGCAGTATAAAGAAATAGCATTGAACAAAACTAAATAATACCTAAACAAAAACCGCTCTCCATAAAAGGGGAGCGGTTTTTGTTTTCTCGGATCTTTATGGCTCTCTATAGTGATATAGGTCGCAAAAGGTATATTGTGCGACCCTTATACTTAAGAACCGGGCGCTCAGGTACAATGATTGGTACATGTACAAAAATGATCTACGCGCCCTCCTCTCCCCTCGCGAGCGAGCGGTCTTTAAAAAACTGACAACACCCAAACACATACAGGACTATCTTGAGGCACTCCCCCAGAACTTTTCAAAAAGATCGGGGGAGACCTGCCGCTCTCCGCGCCGGATTTTACAAAAAAAGAGCGCCTACTGTTTTGAGGGGGCGGTATTTGCAGCCGCTGCCCTCGCCTACCACGGGGCGGAGCCGCTTTTAATGGACCTACAGACAATTGATGACGACCAAGACCATGTGGTCGCCTTGTTTAAGATGGATGGCTTGTGGGGAGCGATCAGCAAGACCAACAACCCGGTGTTGAGGTGGCGCGACCCAGTTTATAAAACCGTACGCGAGCTCGCGATGTCTTACTTTCATGAATATTTTTTGTATAGAGACGGCCGGAAGTCGCTCCGGGCATACTCCAAGCCTTTTAACCTCGCTCGCTATAAGCCAGAGCAGTGGGTTGTGGCGGAGGAGAGCCTAGACTGGCTCGCAGAGGAGCTAGACGCCTCCCCTCACCTGGCTGTGGTCCCTAAAAAATTAATACCGCAATTGAGGCGTGCAAGCGTACTTGAGAGAAAAATTTTGGACCTAGAGCGCTGGAAGAAAAATTAACAACGTTACTTTTATATATACAAAAAACCCGCGCCTTTTTGGCACGGGATTTTTGTATAACTAACTCTTAGTAACTTATGCCACGCAGTGCTTGCACTCCTTCTTGTGGTTTAACGCAAGCCAAACTGCCGAAGCACCAACGAGCACATAGACAAGCCCCTCGAGCTGCGCTGAAGAGCCGACTATAAGGTTTACAAGGTTCCAATTTGCACCGCCGCCAACGAGCCAGCTCAGGCCAACGAGGCCCCAGTTAACACCGCCGACAACGAGCAAAATGAACGCAACCATGTGAAGTATTTTCATAGAGAATGTATATATTGTGTAGAGAAAGTGGGTATAGAGCGTTCGACCGACCGCCTGCTTATAGTATGAAGCTTTATACAGTCTTTAAAAGGGGTGGCTGTGCATATCTACTTTAGATAGAAGGCAAATAGGAAAGAGGGTTGAGATAAGCGTTAAGCGGCACAATAGGGATATAAGCGCTTGATCCGCTGCTACAGGTGTACTGCCTGAAGGTAACCGCGCTTGCTACATAAACGGTAAAGTGTAAGTGCGGCCCGGTGGCGTAGCCGGTGTTGCCAGCGTAGCCAACTAGATCGCCGGTTTCTACCGGCTGCCCTTTGGTAACTGCAATGTTGGAGAGGTGCGAGTACAGGGTCGAGAGCCCGTTGTTGTGTCGCACCAACACCCACTTCCCATACTGGCAATTTTTTACAGCACCTTGGTTTACTTCCTGCACGGTCCCTGAGAGCGCTGAGCGTACCGGAGTGCCAACCGATGCCCGGAAATCTATCCCGTTATGACCCTGCCCGCTGTATGCTCCTGACTGTGCAAAGGCTGTGTTGCCAAAATGTTGAGTAATAGCGACACTGTCCAGAGGCCAACTTAAAATGCCGTGTGCTGGCAGCGGTGCGCTGGCTGTATCGGCAGAGCCGAGCCCCGCAGCGAGCCTTATCAAGGCAGCTTCGAAAGCAGCCTCTTCAGCCTGTTTTTGTGCTAGCTGTGCTTGGTAGGCAGACTCTTTGTTTTTTGTATCTTGCAATAACTTTGTTTGTGAGTCGCGCGCAATAGTAAGGCCTTTATTTTGTTGGCTGAGCGAGGTATGGAGCGCGGAGAGCTCCTTGCGTTTTTTTTCAGCAACATTTTTGTCGCTTACCAGGTCAGTTTTAAGATTGCCGAGTGTGTGGACATGGTCTTGGAGCTCGGTGCGCACCGACTCAAGTGTGGACGCCGCATCAAAAAATGAGGAGAGTGTCCCGCCCCCCAGTAGGGTAACCAGCATAGGCTTGTCGTCATGAGCCTCTAGTTGGCGCAGAGAGTCCGCGATCTGCGCTTGTGAAGCAGTTATCCTGCCAGAAGTGTCTTTGATCGTGGTTGAGAGCGTCCTTATTTCGAGGTCTTTTTGTTTAATCTGCGTTTGAGTAAGGGTGATCGATTTTTGGAGCCGCTGGATACTTAGGGTGAGTTCTTTTATGGCCCCTTGGAGTGTCTGCTTTTCTTTGGTGGTGGCGTTGAGCTGTATCTGGAGTTGAGCTATCTCATTTTTTAGTGTCTCAATCTGTTTACTACCTTCTTCCAATTGTGCTTTTATTTCTTCTTCAGTATAGGCATGGGTTATAGTGCCGCCTGCCGCCATAAAAAGCACAACAAAAAAGGCAAGAGCAATATAGCGGGCCTGTCGCATCAGACTATTTTAACACAATCAGAGCTTCGTTTAGGCGTTTTAGTGTTTTTTCTTTACCCAGGAGCCCAGCTAAAATAAAAGGGTCTGGAGATTTATCAAGGCCTGAGAGCGCCACCCGCATAGGCCAAAGCACCGCTCCCCTCCCCACCTCGGTGGCATAGGGAAACAAGGCTTCCCTCACTGTTTCTGCGTTAAAGGAGCTGTGGTTTATCTCTGTAACGATTTCGATTATTTTGTGCAGATGTTTTATTACCGCCGCTACCTCCACTTTTGCGCCTTTAAGTAAAAGCTCTGTGTTATATGGTGCGAGGCTTTCAATAAAACCAAACTCATGCTCAAGCACAGTAGCTGCTTCCAAAAGTGTTTGAGAACGTTCTTTAATAATGGTTGCTACTTGCGGGAGAAATGCCGGTGCCTCTCCCCCACTGCTCCTTATAAAAGTACTGAGGCGATTAATAAATTCTTCAACAGTAAGCCTCTTAATGTGCTCATGGTTAAACCACCTAAGTTTTGTCTCGTCAAAAATGCCGGCGCCTTTTTGTATGCGAGAAAGGTCAAAGTGCTCCATAAGCTCGCTTACCGTAAAAATTTCTTGGTTATCTTCAGGATGCCAGCCGAGGAGTGCAAGATAATTAATTATCGCTTCAGGAAGATATCCCTCGTCTCGATACTCGGTTAGCGCCTTTGCGCCACGGCGTTTGGAAAGCTTGGTGCGCTCGGGGCTAAGCACCAGCGGCAAGTGCGCATAGGTAGGGGTGGGCAGGCCTAGCGCCTGTTGTATGAGTATCTGGCGTGGCGTGTTTGAGATATGGTCCTCCCCTCTTACCACATGTGTGACACCTTCGTCTGCGTCATCGATAACGACTGCAAAATGAAACACAGGCTCAGAGAGGCTCCGCGCCAAAATAAAGTCGCCAAGGTCGGTCGTGTCGGTTGTGATAGGGCCCCGGATCGCATCGATAAACGTAACAGGCACTTTAGGGTTACGAAAGCGGATAACCTCGCTGCGCTGCCCCGCTTCGGTGGGGGTTTCTTTAGAGATATATGCCGTGCCTTTTTCTATAAGCTCGGTGAGTGCCTTGGTGTGGCGCTCCACGTGCTCGCTTTGTCTGTAAAATTCGTCATGGATAAGGCCGAGCCATGAAAGCGTTTCTAAAATATTTTCTTCATATTCTTTTTTTGAGCGCTCGCGGTCGGTGTCCTCGATACGCACAATAAACTTACCACCGTTCTTTTTGGCAAAAAGGTATGCAAAAACGGCAGTACGATAATTGCCGCCATGGAGCAGACCAGTCGGGCTTGGGGCAAATCGGGTAACTATTTTTTCAGTCATGGCAGAGTATCTATGCCTCGTGGGAGAGGGCTATGTCGAGGAGGGTGTTCGCTATCAGCTTGCTTGCATCGGCACGGCCAAAGCCACGCGCGGCTTCTATCATCTTGTGTTTGAGCGGCTCGTTGCCCAAAATACGGTCAATCTCAGACACCAGGAGGCGCGGGGTGAGATTATTTTGCTCGACCACCATTGCTGCCCCCGTGCGCGCGTAAGAAAAAGCATTTTTTGTTTGGTCGCGCGAAGTAGGCTCTGGTATCGGGATAATAATCGAGGGTAACCCCCACGAAGCAATTTCAAATATGCCGCCCGCTCCTGCGCGAGAAATAACGATCGCCGCAGCGCCAGCAGCCATGCGTATAGCGAGGTCGTTTAAGTAACCAAATGCTTTATATCGCTCTGCAAGCGGCGAGAGGCCAAGCACGATTTTTGCCCGGCCGGTAACCTCTTTTATGTTGGCCTCCCCGGTTTGGTGCACCACCTGATATTTCTCTAAGAGTTGCGGGAGCGCGGCAAGTATCGCCTCGTTTACAGCTGTAGCACCCTGCGAGCCGCCCAACACAAGGACTATCGGTAGCTCTGGTTTTAATTTTAAAAACTCATGTGCTCCTTCTCGTGCAGGTGTGAGCGCTGCCTTGCGGATGGGGTTGCCGGTGTACGCCACCTTTTCTTTGGGGAAGTACTCGGCCGCTTCAGGAAATGATATGGCGATTTTTACAGCAAATTTTTTTGCCCAGAGGTTGACCCGGCTTGGGACCACATCGGTGGCGTAGATCACTACCGGGATCCGGAACAGCCGTGCCGCAAGGAGGGTTGGGAACGAGGCATACCCGCCGGTAGCAAACACAACATCCGGGTAGAGAAAAAATACACGCAACACTGAGGTGAGCACCCCCCATGCAGTCTTAAACAGGTCGAAAAAATTGAGGATCGAGAAATAGTTGCGCATCTTCCCCGCGGCGGTGGGTATAAACGTAATATTGTTGGCGATCAGGAGCTCACGGCTATAGGGGTCGGGGGCGGCGTAGAATAGCTGCGGCTCAAGCAGTTTGCGCTCGCGAGTAGCGTCATTTATTGCCTCTGCAACTGCAATAATGGGGTAAAAATGACCGCCTGATCCGTGCCCGGTAAAAAGGATTTTCATATGCTTTATTTTTGCCTCATTCTGCGGGACACACTCAATATAACACCTACTTCGGCGAGTGCCATGGCAAGCGCGCTCCCGCCATGGGAAACAAAAATAAGAGGGACTCCGACCAAAGGAACAATGCCTATAGTTGATGCAATGTTAAAAAATGATTGTCCTACTATCAAGATAACAAGGCCGGTCACCATAAGCCCCCCAAAAGGGTCCCCCGCACGCGCTGCTATACGAAGCCCCAAGAGCCCGAGTGTAGCAAACATGAGCACCAAAGTGGCACTCCCAACAAAACCAAACTCCTCTGCGGCAACCGCAAATATGGAATCTCCAATAGGCTCAGGAAGATAGGAAAACTTTTGGATACTCTGGCCAAACCCCCTGCCAGTGAGCCCACCTGAGCCGACTGCAATAAGTGATTGTTGTATCTGATAGCCGGCACCCTGCGGATCCTCAGAGTGGTTTAAAAATGTTTGTATGCGCTCGGCAACGTGAGGGTAGGCCACAGCGGCCAAGGCAACCGCGGCTACGCCAGCAACACACAACATACCTATGTGCGTTAGCCGTCCTCCTGCTGCAAATAGCACTCCGGTTGCCGCTATGCCGATCATGAGCACTCCTGCAGTGTTGGGTTGTAGAATAAGTATGAGCGCCGCAGGCCCAGCTACCGCCACAAGCGGCAGGAGCCCTCCACGGAGCGTTTGCACAGCCTTAAGCCGAGCGGCATATATGCTGGCAAGAAAAGCAATAGTTCCAAATTTTAAAATCTCCTCCGGTTGAAAAGAGATTGACCCAATTTGTACCCAGCGTGCAGCACCCTTAAGTGAAAGGCCGACATGCGGCACAAACACGAGCAAAGTAAGAACCAATGTAAACACAAACAAGTAAGGAGTGTATGGTTGCCATAGTCGGTAATCTATTTTTGCAAGAGTAAAACAAGCAATGCTGCCGCACACAAGGCCTAGCAGCAGCTGGCTTACTGCAACGGAGGAAAAAGACGCACCGCTTCCCCGCGCGAGCAGGCCGAGCGCTGCGGAGGTAAAGATAAGAAGCCCAAACGCAACAATAGCGCAGAGGACCAGTAAGAAAGGTGTGTCAACGGGTCTATGCTTCATTTTTTTACAACTACAAAAGCGCGAACGCCATGCCGATAATGGCCGAGACCACACTGATGATCCAGTAACGCATGGTCACTTTGTAGGCAGGCCAGCCCAAAGCCTCAAAATGATGATGCAGAGGTGCAACGCGGAATAATTTTTTGTGAAATATTTTTTTACTGCCTATTTGGAGCAAGTTTGAAACCACCGTAGCCACGAGCGGGAGTGCAATAATGGGGAGTACCATAACCCCCTTCCCCTCTCCGTGGAGGTCAGTGAGGAAGACAACCACAACGAGCGCAAGAGTCAGCCCCATGCTCCCGGTTTCTGAAAGGTAGAAACGAGCTGGTGGGATATTAAACCATAAAAACGCCAAAAGCCCGCCCAAGATCGCGGCACACAGCGCAGCAATGTTAAGCTGTGTTTGAAAAAAGGCGATACCCGCATAGGCGGCAAAAATGCTCGCGTAGACGCCTCCGGAGAGCCCGTCTATGCCGTCGATCACACCGCCCGCGTAGAGAGAAAGCGCGACAAGCACAAAAAACGGGATAAAAAGAAACCCGAGGTCGAGCGGCCCCGTGATAAACGGGAACGAGATTGCCGTGACACCGAGCTTGCTGTAAAACCACCAGGCGCAAAATAATGCCACTGCCGCAACTACCGAAATCCGCACCCGAAGCCGGAGCCCACCCTTACCTCGTACCTCAAAGTAATCGTCCATAAAACCGACAACAGAACCGACCATAAGTGCAGCGAGCGGGAGCCAGGTTTGTTCGCGGCTGATAAACCCGAGTGTGTCAAAAGCATCACTATAAAGCGAGGCAAGGAGCCCCAAAAGGCCTGCGGTAAAGAGTGTCGAGCCCCACACTAAGATGCCGCCAGCGCGTGGTGTACCGACCTCTTTATGTTCGTGGAGGCGGTTAAAGGTCTCGGCAGGAGTGCCGTCTAGGGATATTTTACCTCCCTTTGGCTTCCAAAAACGATACTTATATAAAAAATATGTAAGAAATGGCGTAAATCCAATCCCAAAAAGAAAAGCTATAACGGCTGGTAAAAATATGCGCATGGCGTCAAAGTTTTCTGTCATAATATTAGCGTTGCTCGGCAAATAATTTTCTCGTTTCGGCTATAAGTAGCTTTACATCCTCAAACCGCCCTTCGTGCGTGGAGCCAAGGACAGCGACAATGAGCGGCTGCCCCACTTCGACATCAAACGCGACGACCAGGTTGCCACCCGCTAGGTCAGTATACCCAGTTTTTGCTCCGATAAGGCCGGGTATGCTAAGGAGAGGCGCAGCGGTTGATGATGCCTCGATTGTACGGTTTGCAGAGGTAATACTAACGGACGGTTTTGCTGTGGCCTCAAACGCCGCCGAAAAATGTTTAAGGAAAGCCGCCGTAAATATTGCAACATCTCGCGCAGAGCCGTAAGCCCCTGCTGTCTCGATGTCGAGGTCAAGCCCGGTAGGGTTAAAGAAGTAGGTTTGGGTAAGCCCCAACTCTTTTACCCTGGCATTCATATGGTCAACCGCGTTTCCACCAAGCGAGGCAGCGGCGGCAGCCATCGCATCATTTGAAGATGCTACAAGCGCAAACCGCACCAGGTCGCCAAGGTTCCACTTTTCTCCCACCTTAAAACCAGAGTCTCCTGATGGCCGGATATTTTCTACAGAGATCGTTACTATTTCTTCCGCTGCATGGGTTGCAAGCACTGCATCGGCAGACATAAGTTTGGTGAGTGAGGCGAGCGGCAACCTACTGTCGGCATTTTTTTCAAACAATACTTCTTTTGTGATTGGGTTATATACAATCGCTGCTTTTGCAGTGACCGCCGATGGCGCAAGGGTAAGGTGTAGCGGCTCGGTTGCGGCCGCGGCAGTAGGGTTGTGCAGCGGCATTTGAGAGCCAAAGAGTGTTACTAGCAAAAGCGCACAGGAGATACTGGCGCCGGCGAGCGTATGGGTAATTGTTTTGCTAGTGAGGATCATAAATCTTATGCAGGCTCCTCTGCCCCCTTTTGGGCCATGCGGTATGCCTCTTCTAGTTCAGACAGACGCGAGCGCACCTGCGCAAACTCAGGTAGCTCGTCGCGTTGTCTAATACCAAGTTGTGAAAGCAGCTCAGTGGTTGGCTCATACAAAAAAGAGCGCTCGTCTTTAGGGTTAGTGATACGGCGTACTAATCCCCGCACCAAAAGGGTACGGAGTATTTGCGAGGAGTTTACACCGCGGATAAAGTCGATCTCCGAGCGTGTGAGCGGCCCGCGATACAGGATCGCCGACAGCGTTTCTAAACCCGCCCGCCCGATCTCCCGTGAGAGCTCCTCCTTTCGTACACGCTCGACCAATGGAGAACTTACGGAGCCAACGCGTAGTTCAACCGTGCGACCGTCGTCGACACACACCACACCACGCTCGCCCGCTTGCGAGGAAAGTTGGTGGAGGGCGAGCTCAAGCTCTTCTAAAGAGCACTCCAGTTTCTCGACCAATTCTTTGCGAGTGAGTGGCCGCCCGAGTACAAACAAGAGCGACTCAACGTGTTGCGGGAGTTCTTTACTATTCATAAGAGGGGGTGGAAACAGCGTCAGACTCAAGCATAATATCGCCAAACTCGTTTTGTTGGCTTGCCCTGATTATACCTTGTTTTACAAGCTCTAATAAGGCTAGAAACCCCACGATCACCTCCACGCGCTCCTTCTTGCCAGCAAATTCTTTAAACGAAAGGCGCATAGCAGAAGAGACTCTGGTTGAGAGGTTAGCGATCATATCCTCAAGCGAAATAGTTTTCTGCACCGCCACCTTTGGGAGCGCGAGTGTTTGAGGGAAACCGTCGATAAGCGTCTGTGCCGCCTTGCGCAGTGAGTCGAGCGTGGCGCTCTCGTCTGGCAAAAACAGGCTCTCTGGCTCGCGCCAACCGCCTTCATACAGCGGCGGGTTTGTAAAAGCTCGCGAAAGATTTTTCCCCGACTCTTTAATAATTTGGTAGACAGCAAGGCGGTACTGTAGTTCTTTGATGTCGCGCTCTTCATCTGAAGAAAGCTCAAGTGTTGGCAAGAGCGAGCGCGACTTGATCAACAAAAGCGTTGCCGCAAGTGCGACAAAGTCGGCGGTCTCCCCCACAGGGAGCTCGCTTAGGCTGTTTATTTTTGTAATATACTCTTCAGCAACCGCAGCTAAAGAAATATCGTTTATAAGCAGCTTGCGTTTTTCTATCAGCTCAAGCAGGAGGTCCAGCGGGCCTTCATAAACACTCGTTTTAACGGTGATAGGCATACGAATATACCCTATATTACAACACAAATTCTCCCTTGTCGTAGATCACTTTGGTGGAGCCGTTCTTCAGATGCGCGGTTACACGGCGCTCCTTAGTTGAGATAATGTCGGTATGTACCGAAGAGTCGTTAAAGCCGAGCGCTTCTTTCTGCTTTGTGGTGAGTTTAGAAACATCGCCGGTGTACGTGTCTGCATAAGCCGAGCCGAGCGCCAAGTGCGTGTTGCCTTGCGGGCCACCCATGTTCTCATCGAACAGTGTTTCGGCCATAAACTTGGTAATACGCGAGTGGCGGCGGTCGGTGAGCGAAAACTCGCCTATTTTATCGGCATTTTTGGTTTTGATCATTGCTTTAAGCAGTGCCTCACCTGTTTTTGCTTTGGCTTTGACAACACGGCCGTTTTTAAACCATAGCTCGATGCCGGTGATTAAGTTGCCGTAGCGGTACAGCGGCTGGTTAAAACGGATCCACCCGTTTGTCCCACGCCAATCGGGGCTGGTAAATATCTCAAAGCTCGGGATATTGGCGCCGCGGCCGGAGAGCCAGGAGCGTTTTTCTCCCAGAGTTACCCAAAGGTCGGCGTCTGACCCCTCGACATGTAGTTTCTCTATTTTAGGAGACAGCACGTTGAGGCGTTTTTTATAGACGTCAATTTCTTTATATACCTCCTTCCACTTTTTAACTGGGTCGTGCTCGTTTAAAAAACAGGCTTGTATTATTTCATCCCAATATGCTTTCGGAGAAAGGTTGGCTTCGCGCGCCATAGCCGCAGTGCCATAGAGAGCTATGGTCCACGACAGTTTGCCTGCATGCTCCTTTTCTCGCCGCCAATCCATATATTGCTTCAGGGCACGGCCGCGGCGCATGATCTTTTTGGGGTCGATGTTTTTGAGTGCGTGCGGGTCGGTGTTGCCGAGGATAAACAGCACATGGTCCATTTGGTCTACTAATCCGCGGTAATAGTGTTGCGGGAAGAAGTCGAGTTGGTGTGTCTGCGCATGTTCAAAAAACGAGGCGCTAAAGTTATAGCGGTCGTCCTCGTCTGGCAAGTAGTGCTGTATCACATGGCCTCCCGCCTTAAGCACCTCGTTACGCACCGCGAGAAAAAGCGGCTTGGAGCTCTCAGGCCCGTTGATACACACCGTATCGCCTTTTTTGATCCCATTCCCGCCACCCAAAGCAAACCGCACCAACACCTGCGCGTATCGCGCTAGGATCAGATCTGGCGGGGTGTAGGATTTGGCGGTTTTAAGGCTCTTCACGGCCTTATAGTAGCTTAAAAGCCTAGTATGTTAAAGGCTTTTTATGTCGTTCACTAGTTCTGGAAACTCCTCCTGGTTTATATGTTTTTTATCCTCAAATATAGTGGCGTGTGCATGCGGCAGCGCTTGTTGATATCTTGCAAGGTCGGCAAACGGCACACTGGGGTCGTCTTTGCTATGGTAGATATATATCTTGCCTCCCTGCTTCTCAAACTTTTTAAGCGAGTTGGGCAGCGCAAACTCGTTCGACTTTTTTTCCCACCTGCTATTGCCGCCAGACTCAAATGGCGGCGCAACTAAAAACGTTGCCCTAATTTTTTTAGGAAAATCCTCTTCGGATAAATACTTTGCCAAAAAGATGCCCCCAAGCGAGTGGCCGATAAGGATAATCTCATCTTCCATAAAAGGGAAAAACCTTTCAAACCAGATCCTCCACTCTTTATATTGGGCATTGTCTTTGTTGGGCATGCCGGGGGAAAAGACTTCGTATCCAGCTCCCAGCGCCTCAGATAGCCGGCTCTTCCAATCTCTACTGCTTTTATATCTCTCTATGATGAGCGGCTTGGTCCGTAACTGCTCAAGAAAATCCTCATATCGAGAAAAAGCAGAGGTCCCTCCGTTGATTACAAATATCTGCATAGCTACTTCTTTTCGTCGGTTGAGAGTAGGGTGTCGATGCGGTTGATGTCTCTTGGGAACGAGGTCGCCTCTTTTACGTTGGCGATCTCGAGCATGCGCGCAGTAAAACGCTCTAAGCCAGTTGAGGAGCCGCCGTGCGGCGGCATGCCAACTTTAAACGCTTCAAGGTAAAAAGAGAATTTATTTGGGTCTAATCCACGATCCTTCATACGCGCTACCAGATCATCATAGTTGTGTATGCGCTGCGCACCGCTGTTTATCTCAAGCCCGCGGAACAAAAGGTCGAACCCGCGCGAGAATGGCGCCTCAGCAGGGTCTTCGTAGGTGTAAAAGGCGCGTTTTTTTGTGGGGAACCGGGTGATAAACACAAAATCAGACTGGAGATTATTTTTTGCATACTCGCATATTTGCCGCTCATCTTCGGGGGCCATATCATTCCGGTCCTCAACTGTGCGGCCAAACTCTTTTTCTATCAAATTCTGCGCTTCTTCAAGAGTAAAGACAGGTATAGTGTCCGGCACTAAGGGCAGAGTAGTGCCAAAACGAGTAAATATATCTGCATGCTTTTCAGATACTGCGCGCACCGTGTCTTTGATCGCCACTTCGAGTACCCACATAGGGTCGCGCTCATCTTTGATAAAGCCCATTTCAAAGTCGAGACACGTTGCCTCACTTAAGTGCCTTGTTGTTGCGCTCTTTTCTGCACGAAATATCTTAGCCACGGTAAAGGCGCGCTCAAACGCTCCGACCATGATTTGTTTATAAAATTGCGGGCTGGTCGCAAGGAATGCAGGCTGGTCGTAGAAATACTCGACCTTAAAGGCCGCAGCACCTCCCTCGGCATCACCACCCACAAGTGCAGGAGAAATAAATTCGGTAAACCCTTGGGTGTGTAGCGAGTTGCGATAAGCGTCTAGGATAGCTGCCTGCATAGTAAAGATATCTTTGCTGCGCGCCGTGCGGAGCGTAAACGGCAAGTGGTCGAGGTGGGTATCGAGGTTAACTTCTGAGCCCAACTCAAATGGGATCTCTGCCTTAGAGAGGATTAAGAGGATGTGCACCTCAAGCTCGATGTCGCCATTTTGTACCTCAGGGTTTACATTTTTGTCTGGGCGTTTGTTGACTGTGCCTTCAACAGACACTACATATTCCGTGCGGACCTCTTTAGCAGTTTCTATCGCCTCTGACTTTGGCAATACAACGCCTTGTACACTCCCCGACCGGTCGCGGAAGTCGAAGAACACCATCTTGCCCTGGTCGCGCCTCACCGAAACAGAGCCGGATATAGAAACCCGCTCCCCTATGCTGTCTTTTAAATTACCAATGAGTGTTCTCTCCATAAAATTATAGTGATACTCCTATTTTTTCTCTCACTATTTTCATCTTCGCTTGTGCGATTGCGCGCGCGCGGTCGCTACCATCTTTAAGCACGCGCTTCACGTCGTCCTCAGTAAGAGCATTATATTTTTCTCGCATAGGGGCAACTACTGCCTCAATATCCTCAATCAAAGCTTCTTTAATGTCTTTATACTTCCCCTTCTTTTCTTCATAGAGCGCGTCCAGGCTAGCTGTGTCTTTAAACTTTGCATGGATCGCATAGACATTTTCTGGCCGCTCGCCGCTTGAGTCGGTGACAATCGCCATTACTGCTTTTGCAATATCATCACGCGAGCCAAATAGCGGTATTGTGTTCTTGTAGCTCTTGCTCATTTTTTTGCCATCTGTTCCGTGGACTATGCCTACGTCTTTTAGAATCATTTCTTTCGGCTCAGTAAATGTTTGCCCAAATGCGTTATTAAATTTAGCTGCCGCCTCGCGTGCATACTCTATATGCTGCCGCTGATCCTCGCCGACAGGCACGATGTCGGTGTCGTAGAGTAAAATGTCCGCCGCCATAAGCATCGGGTAGTTAAAGAGGCCCGCATTTGCCTCGTGGCCTTTTGCAAGCTTGTCTTTGTAAGCATGAGAAAGCTCTAAAAACGGCACCGTTACTAGGCACTCGAAGATCCACGCGAGCTCTGTGTGCTCCTGCACTTGTGACTGTTGAAAGATAATTGCTTTGCTTGGGTCGACACCTGCCGCGAGATAGCTCTTAACCGCGTCTATGATATTTTGCCGCAGCTCCCCAGGGTTGCGCAGGGTGGTGAGCGCATGATAATCCACCACCATCAAAAAACTTTCAAAGTCTTGGTATGAGTCGACAAAAGGCTTAAGCGCACCAAAATAGTTGCCGATATGCAACTGCCCGCTCGGCTGTAAGCCCGTCAAAAGCCGCTTTTTTGTCATGTGACCATTATAACCTAGCAATAGACGAAGCCGCTATATACCTTCTTCTTTGAGCTTCTCGACAAGTGCTTTGGCGGAGCGGGAGAGTTTTTGGGGCAGGTTTATCTTAACCTTCACGATAAGGTCGCCACGCTTGCCACGGCCGGTGGGGACGCCCCTGCCTTTTATTGAAATGGTTTCGCCATGCATCACTCCTTCGGGGATCGTCACAGTTTCCTCACCTTCGAGCGTCTGAAGCTTGTACTCAGCGCCAAGCAGCGCGTCAGAGAGTTTAACCCCGATGTCGGTTATAAGGTTGACCCCCTCTTTTTTAAAACGTGGGTCTGGGGTGACATGGATTTTAACATAGAGGTCGCCTGAGGAGCCTCCCGACACTGCCTCACCGCCGCCGGTGAGGCGGATCATCTCCCCGCCCGAGATCCCCGGCGGCACCATGATGTCGATCTCCTCTTGTTTTTTATAGACTCCTTCTCCGCGGCAAGTGTGGCACTTTTCTTTAGGCACTTTTCCTTGCCCGTGGCACTTTTCGCATGCGCGGGTCATCGAGATCGAGCCAAAGATTGAGTTGGTAGTCTCGTGTACTTTGCCTGCGCCGTTGCATTTCTGGCAGGTCTCGAGGCTGGTGCCTGGTTTAGCGCCATTGCCCTTACATGTCTCGCACTGCGCAGTCTTGGCTAAGAGCACGGTGCGCTTGGTACCAAAGACCGACTCCTTAAAAGAGATTTCAAGGTCAATAGAGATATCGCGGCCGCGGCGAGCACGTGCGCCCCCACCGAAGGCGTCGCCAAAGATATCGCCAAAATCAAAACCGCCAAACCCGCCTTGGGTAAAAGCATCCTGAAATTGGGAGAAGTCGAAGTCGGCGCTTTGGAAGCCGCCCATACCTCCCTGTCCGCCTCCACCACCGCCAAACGTGCGGCCGTAAGAATCGTACTCCGCGCGCTTTTTGTCGTCGGAGAGAGTGCTGTATGCCTCAGAAAGCTCTTTAAACTTATCGGCATCGCCAGAACTTTTGTCTGGGTGGAACTTGTGCGCGAGTTTGTGGAAGGCCTTTTTTATGTCGTCTTTTGAGGCCTTTTTCTCAACCCCCAAAATCTCGTAATAATCCTTTTTAGTGGCCATAGATAAAGATCATCATAACACAATTTATCTTTGGAGTTAAGCCCCCGTTTCGCCGCCAGGTGGAGGTGTTTGCTCTGCGTTGCCTCCTGCTGGTGGCGGTGTTTGTTCTCCTGAAGTGCCGCTCGCCTTTTGCACGGCTTCGTAGACCTTGGACAGCTCTTTAGAGAGCTCTTCGGTGGCGGCTTTGATACTGGCTGCATCATCGGAGCCCTTCTTGGCCTCTACTGCAGAAATTTTTTCAGTGATAGCAGTGCCAAGCTCTGCGGGGATTTTATCTTTGTTGTCGCTAATCGCTTTTTTTGCACTGTAGATCGTCTGCTCGGCTATATTGCGCGCCTCGGCAAGCTCTACCTTTTGTTTGTCTGATGAGGCGTTGCTCTCTGCGTCTTTGCGCATGCGCTCAATGTCGGCATCAGAGAGGCCTGAAGATGCCTCAATACGGATTGATTGTTCTTTATTGGTCGCTTTGTCTTTAGCCTTAACCGAGAGGATGCCGTTAGCATCAACATCAAAGCTTACTTCTACTTGCGGCAGCCCGCGCGGCGCCGGAGGAATGCCGTCGAGCACAAATCGGCCGAGCGACTTGTTGTCGGCAGCCATAGCACGCTCGCCCTGGGTGATATGGATCTCGACCGAAGTCTGGTTGTCGGCAGCTGTCGAGAATATTTGTGAGCGGCTAGTGGGGATCGTGGTGTTGCGCTCGATTATTTTTGTTGCAACGCCACCCATAGTTTCGATACCGAGACTAAGCGGGATCACATCAAGCAAAAGCACGTCGCGTACCTCGCCGCCGAGGATGCCGCCTTGGATAGCTGCGCCCACCGCAACCACCTCGTCTGGGTTTACGCTCATATTTGGCTTTTTGCCGAAGAATTTTTCTACCGCTGCCTGCATCGCTGGCATGCGGGTCTGGCCACCGACGAGTATCACCTCGTTTATGTCGCCTACCTTAAATGGCGAGGCCTCCATCGCACGCTTGGTGATCGATATTGCGCGCTCGATAAACTCAGCCGTAAGCTCCTCGAGCTTTGCGCGCGACATTTTGACAAGGAGGTGGCGCGGGCCTGAGGCGTCTGAGGTGATAAACGGGATGTTTACCTCGGTCTCCATCGCTGTTGAGAGCTCGATCTTTGCCTTCTCGGCCCCTTCGTCGAGGCGCTGTCTCGCGAGCGGGTCGTTGCGGACATCGACACCGCTTTCTTTTTGAAACTCGGTGGCGAGCCAGTCGATTATCTTTTGGTCGATGTCTTTGCCGCCTAAGTGCGCGTCTCCGTCGGTTGAGCGAACCTCAATTGAGCCCTCAGTCCCCTCTGCCATCACCACCTCCAAGACCGAGATGTCGAAGGTGCCGCCGCCGAAATCGAAGACCACCACTTTTTCATCTTTCTTTTTATTAAACCCGTAGGCGAGCGCGGCTGCGGTTGGCTCGTTGATGATGCGCTTTACATCAAGGCCGGCAATTTTGCCCGCATCGC
>CAYZZC010000010.1:0-25409 GCA_964482995.1 uncultured Candidatus Saccharibacteria bacterium | reverse complement strand
GTTAGGACGCCGGCTTTTCAAGCCGTTAATCCGGGTTCGATTCCCGGTAGGGTCACCAGTTGGTTTTCATCGGGCATAAAGTCCGAAGAAAGCCTGAAAGCTAGGGATAATTTAGGTGTTCCACTAAGTATTTCGACATAGGTCGGCGTTTTTTCGAATACCAGCCCGAACAAGTCCCTTTGAACCCGTATATCCCTTTGGTTTAGGAGTATTTGAGCTGGGTGTTCCATAATCATTTTTGCCTCTCGCATGAATGACTTGATGTCATCTCGGGTTATTTGTATTTTTAGACGCTCTTTACCGGCGGACTTGATGCGCTTTTCTAAGTCCTCGATCTCTTTTTCGAGCATATCTCTGATCACAGCGCTTTTGCTTGATGTGTACGCTTCTAGCTTCATGGCCTGTTCGCTCTCAAGGTCTGCAATACTCTGGTGGATGTGTCCGGACGCTCTGACGATCTCTTTCTCGCGCTTACGAAACTTGTCCATAAACGTAGCTTCAAGCCCAACTAGCAAGTCGGGGTTGAACTTCAAGCTACGAATATACTTTTTTACTGCATCCTCAAAAACTTGTTTGGGCACGCCGAAGTACTTGTGCTTGCGTGCACAGTGATACGTTGGGTGTGGTTTGCCGAGCTTGCCTCGTGGTGAGCTTCCGAGCATTGGTTTGCCGCAGTGTGGGCAAGAAATGAACTTATACGAAAAGAGAGGATTGTTTTTCAGTCTTATTCCGCTTTGCCCAGTTCGATTGCCTTTAACTATCTCGATAGAACCATCGGCAACTTCCATAATTGCGATCTTGCCTCGGTTAGCGCGGTTCCACATCTCGACACTCACCAGTCCCGGGTACTGTGCTCGAACCGGCTTGTAATATGTCCACTTCTCGCACAATACTCCTGCGTAAATGGTGTTTTGAATATCACGTTGAAACTGCTTGATAGTCATCGGTTTACCGCCACGTCTCCCGATTATCTTGTCGTGAGCATCGTTCCATTTGTTGTAGATTGGCGATCGATAGCCGCTTGCATTGATCCGCCTCACACACTCCTCATCACTTAGCCCCTGAGCTCGCAACTCAAACATATCGCTGCGGAACTTAGCACGCTTTGGGTCGGGTACTTGGATGTACTTCTTTTTACCGAACTCATCAAACACTTTGTGATTAAGATACCCGTCAGTTGGGCGACGGGTACGGTATCCTTTTTGGGTATTACGGATTGACTGGCCAATCATTCGAGTGAGGATCGTCGTGACTTCTTGATTGGCGGTGGTAGCAAAGACACCCTCTGTTACCTCGCTTGGTGAAAACCTGCTCCACGCGTATTCGAAGTCAAGATCAGAAAGTGTATTTACTGATGGCTGAATGATGCCGTAAGTGTCTACCATCTGTACGCCGCACTTAGCGAGCTCCATTTTCATGCGTTGTAACTCGCCGCTACCTGCTCGGGTTGCGCGATCGATGGAACGGAAGACGTAGAAGTCAACCGTGCCCGGGTGAGCTTTTATATAGGCCAGTATTTCCTCGAAGTCGTCGCGCTCCGTTTTTCGCCCAGAGATAGCTGTCTTCCAAACATTGTTATTGGGAACAATGTTCCAGCCTTTCACTTCGGCGTATCTGCGAATACTGGCTTCTTGGACGTCTAAACTATCACCCTCTTGCAGTTGTTTCTGGGAGCTTACACGACATTGGCCAACACAGTTTTTTGTTGCTCTAAGCGTTTGATGGTTCATGTTGGATAACATCATTATGCGCTTTTCTGTCTTGAAGCCAACTATTAAAACAGGCATCTGCAATGCCATCACAAATACGCCGCATCGCCTCGATCTGTGCGTCGGTGTACTTCAATGCGGCTGGTCCAAGTGCTTTTTTGAAAGCATCAAAAGACATTTCGCCGTTTTGAGTTTTTTCAGTTTCTGTTTGTGGCTCCACCCATTAATCAAATCGTAGAGCCCGTATACTCTGCACCTACCCGCGGGGTCACGCATAAAAAAAGATCCCTTATCTGGACCCATTTTTTAGAACCATTTTGAAGTTGTTAACAGGTACAGCACGTCCCGACTCTAAGGGGTGTACCCCTTCGGTACCCTCAAGAAAATCGAACTAGCGCGGTAGGAACCCGTGTCACCGCTTTGAACCAAATCGATGCCAGATACGTCAAATCGCTCGTTAACTTTGTCACGGAGTTGCCCAACAGTGGTGCGTATCCTTTTTGGACTTGAGTCGACTTTTTCAGCAAGCTGTTTGGCCGACATGTATCCTCCATGCTTCGCAAGGTAATAAATCAATTTATGCCTCAAGGATCCGCGTTCGATCGAATACGGCGGTAACTCGCTACCCACCAAGCGCAAGTTTGCTTCTTCATCTAAGGTAAAAGTGTGGCGGTTGGTTTCTCTCCTGATTTCAGCAAGCTCCATTTCTTTTTCTGCTATGTATCGATCTAATCTCTTTGGCTCGTCCATCTTGATGCCCAAGATATCTTCTGAACGACCACCATGATACTCCGTAGTTATGATCTCAAATCCAGGGACAAGTTCATCTACCACCCGTTCCATTGCGATCAAAAAAGTTTCCACATTCTCCAGCAGTGGGTTAAAAGCTACGATCTCCGATCCCCAAATGATTTCAGATCTGCTACCCGGGCGCTCGTTAAAAATCTGCCGCACAAGTTGCGCAATGAGCAGTTTCCGCTCGACATGGTTTTCCATTGAATCAGCATCCTTCATATTTATATTATTATGTTTTTTCGTATAAATTACCAATTCTCTCTGAGCTAAAATGACTTCCAAATTCGGATAAAAAATGCAATAATTGTAATCGTTAGTCACAATGCCTAAACTTGTCGGTTCACTCCGGCAGGCATGGCACTAAATACCCGCTAGAGATCAAAGGACTCCTGGTCAGAGTCACTCTAGCGGGTCATACCTGGAAACGGGTATGGGTTCGGCCGAAAGGTCGGATCGCGATGGCCAGGAGCCCTTTGATTATTTGGGCTTACTCCGTCGATTAAAACCCGCTAGAAAATTATGAAATTTATACGCGTAGCTTTGGCTGTGCTACTCAGCATATGTACTGTAGGTTATTTACTTCCTACAACGATCGCGATTATTCGAAGACGCACAAACACAATGGCGATTTTCGTGCTCAATCTGTTTCTTGGATGGACATTGGTCGGATGGGTCGTTGCCTTGGTTTGGGCGGTAGCTACTGATACACCGAAGCCGGCAATTCAGCAAATTCCAAACTAGAAAACCCTGTTTTTATGGTGTAAAAGTCGGCGTGTTTTATGGTGTAAAGTTCGGAAGCTGTTTTCAAAATACGTTGATAATAAACGTTATTTTAGTAGTGGAGCTGTAAACTTTACCCTTTTTACCTTTGGGACTTTTACCCCCATCTACGTTTTTGGGCGCTGGGCCGATCTGTGTCGAAAATAGCCCTATCTGGTAAAGCAGGAGATGTTCATATCACGTGTTTTAATGGTACAAAAGTAGGTGCGCTTTATCACATAAAGTTCGGAAGTCGTTTCAAAAATACGTTGATAATAAAGCGCTTTTTAGAAAACCGGACACCAAACTTTATACTTTTACTTTTATGACTTTTGTACCATCCCTGTTTTTTGTGATATTGGATCTGGGCGGGCGATCTCCATGCCAGAAAACCCGTTTTTATCCCGTAAAACTCGGAAGTGCTCTTCGAAAATACGTTGATAAATAACCCTTTTTTATAAAGAGGGTTCCGAGTTTTACGGTTTTTCGACCGTACTCGCTTGAGAGAGATTAACTCCAGAGCTTCGCCAATCGGTCTTTAATTTTCTGTTCGAAAACTGGAATAAGTTTTGCCGTTACTTCTATGGAAGTACGTTCAGCTTCAACCCTCTCCACAATCTGTTTTTGAACTTCAAGTGGTGGTAGCGGAAGGATCAAGTTCTTCAAATACTCAAAACCAACTCTGGGCAATTGTGCTCCTTTAATTCCTGACATAACTTCTTCTACAAAACCCTCATTCAACATAAGATACCAGTAGAAGTTAGTAATCGTCTTATTCGTTCCTCGAAAAACAAGTATGTCTGTTGAACAGATCCCGTCGCGATCTGCTAGCCACACTTTATTCAAATTAGGTCGAAGTTTTCCATATAAAATATCACCTTTCTTGAAAACATTTTTTGTGCTTTTAATGCTTTTGAAATTTGTGATGGGATTGCCAGCCAACATGCCAATATCAGACTGGATGTTTTCTAGTCCAACATAATATACTTCTCCAGTTTTGTCCTTTGGATCGATTTGATCACTAACCCTTTCAAGCAAATCGCTGATCGTCTTTTTCTCCCACATTAAATCAATCTCAACCCTTGGTTTCCAGTTCTCGACCATCTGCTTTGCACCATCAATAATTTGTTGATAACCACCTAGTTCAAGAACGATTTGTTTCTGAACTTCCAGCGGAGGAAGCGGGATCTTAAAGGACTTAACAAAGTCCATAGGAATACGCTTTAACCCACCAGTACCTGTCATGCGGTTTTTACCCTGATCTCTAAAAGTATCGAATGTAATAAAGTAGTAAAGAAGTTCCGGCAAAATTTTTTCAGAAGATCTCAAGACAATAAATTCGCTAGAACCAAAACCGATACCGTTATTTAAGTTTTTAGCTATGCCAGCTTTACCATTTTCAAAACATGGTGTCACTTTTGCGAGTAGAACATCACCGTTTTTAAAGTATGTGTAGCCCGTTGTCACCTCGCTAATTTTTTTTATTTGTATAGCGTCAAAAGTGGTTTTATTCGCTGATAGATCGGCCATTGGAACAAAAGAGACGGGCGTATCCTTTGGCAAATCAGAGAGCTCACTTTTTTTGGGATTAATCTCGCAAACTTCACCTAACTCTATCAGTGGCCAATTTGTCTTACTATAATCAGTTGTGGTGCGATAGCGATCACCTGACAAACTAAGTTCTGCGTTATTCAAAATGTCTTCTTTTTTCGTCCAAGCCGCTAGATTACATTCTATTTTTTTACCAACTTTCCACTGATGTAATGCTTCAAGAGCAGCTGGAAGGTCATTGCTCACAACTTGTCGACGCTGTGCACCGAGATCAAAGCCATCGTTTTCAACTTTTATAAATAACAACTCATCCGTTGCTTTAGCAACTTCCTTATCGATGAAAAGTAAGCTGGTCTTAACCCCTGCGTATGGATTGAAAACGCCGGACGGCAATGACACGACCGCCCATAGGCCTTTTTCAATCAGCATCTGTCTAATTTTTGCGTGCGCTTTCGATGAGTTGAAAATAACGCCCTCCGGCACAATTACCGCAAGTTTTCCTTTGAGTGATAGATGGTCTAGCATGAAGCGTAGAAAAAGTAGTTCGGTTGCTTTGGTCCCCATGCGCAAATCCTCTGATACACTCTCCTCGTCAATTTTTCCGGCAAAAGGCGGGTTGGCTAGTATCACATCAAACTTATCTTTCATTCCCGTGGTATCTGTGAGGGAGTTTTGACGTGCTAGTCGTGACTTGGTCAGACCGTGAAGGTGTAGGTTCATCATCCCGAACTTGATCATGTCCTCATCGCTATCGAAACCGGTAAACATGTGGTTGAACAGGAAGTTTTTCTCATCTGCAGATAACTTGTCCATCGCGCGCGGACTGCCAGCTTTCTTTAATTTGTCACTGGTGTATTCGCCGGCAATGTATCGGTACGCGGCGACAAGAAAGCCGGCAGTACCACAAGCAGGGTCGAGAATTGTTTCGTTCTTCTTTGGACCAACAACTTTGACCATGAAGTCGATGATGTGACGTGGCGTACGAAACTGTCCGTTTGTACCAGCCGAGGATAGCTTCGAAAGCAAATACTCGTACATATCACCGAACACGTCTTTGTTTCCTTCGTGAGCAATCGCGTCTAGTTCTTTTGAAAACGTTTCGATCTCATGTAAGACACGGCGTAGAGTTGGTTTGTCGAAGATCTTGATATGAGCGTTGCGAAAAAGAAGTTTAACAGTAGGATTTTTTGATTTCTTTTGTAGAAGGTCAAAGGAAGTTTCGAGTGTTTTGAAAAGGTCTTCTGCGTTGAGTGCGAGCAGATTCTGCCATCGGTACTTCGCAAGATCTCCAGTGAAGATCTTCTCGCTCTCGTCGGTGATCCCGAGTAATTCTGCTTCGTCGTCTTTGATTGAAAGTGCGCGTAAAAAGAGCAGGTAGTTCAACTGCTCAATGATCGTTTGTGGATTCGACACTCCAGCACCAAAGAGAATATCCATCAGTGCATCGATTCGGTGTTTGTAAAGTGAAATAATGTCCATGGTTTTATAATGCTAAGATCTTCGCGTTTGAAATATCCGATACAAGCTCAGTAAGCTCTTCTTTTGAGAAAATATCCAGCCACTCAGTCACAGAGTAGGCCTGTGCGAATTCATCCCAGCGCAGGAAGTCGAGTGTCGGATTTGCCTGGACCGTAGTGCGAAACTTGTCGTTTGTGATCGCTTGATCAGCAATAAACTCCACCATGACCGCTCGCTTGAACGAACTTTCTGGTTTGTCGGATTGAGCAAATTTATTTACCAATGCCTCCTTGAATGAAGTGAGTTGCTCATCTCGAGTTGGGAGTGGTTCTTTGCCAATGGCAGATAGGAAGAACTCACGAACACCGGCGACAATGCGATGCGACACCTGGAGATTTTCTTCGTTGAAGTAAAGTTTTGGCTTGTTGAGGAGTGTTGAGTTGATTTCTTCGATAAGATCTTCGACTTTGTCCGGATCCTCAAGTGCTCCGGATACCATGTCGGTTTTTTTACTCATGAAAGTTTGGACTGCCTTAGTCCACTCATCTCGGTACATATTTCGGTCCACAGTATCGCCCTCAGGGAGGGTTATAACGTCCCGAGTCAGAACTACGTCCGGAGTTTGGGATACACGAGGCCCGGAAAGCCCCTTATCTTCCTCAACGTGGTCCACACTTTCTGAACCCGTGGTAAGTGTCGAACTGGTGGTCAAACCTCCTTCACGGGCCAATTTTGCGGGAGCTTCCCAGTCGTACTTTTCGTCAAAGTAGGCAACGACACCGCAAAAGTCGAAAACCACGAACTCCTTTTTGCCGATTTCCGGACAAAGGCGTGTACCTCGTCCTTTGATCTGCTGATATGTGATCGGGTCAAAAATCGGACGCGCAAGCAGGATGTTTAGGAGTTCAGGACAGTCAAAACCTGTAGCGAGCATATCCACTGTCACACCGATACGTGGAAGTTTGTTAGTGTCTTTTGCGAAGTCCTTTGCAATGTCGTGAGCAGTTGGGATACGAGATGTGATGGTCATTGCAAAACGACCGCCGTATTCAGGTTTGAGCTCATTAAGGATCTTCTCAAGAGCGAGCGCGTGATCCTGTGAGACAGCGAAAACAAGTGTCTTACCAATTTCTCCGTCCGGCGTGCGCAGTGCATGTTCGAGAAACTCCTCCATCATGCGACGGTTGCGAACCGGAAAGTGCACTTTTTTCTCGAGGTCTCGGATCTTAATGCTTTCACCCTCCTCAAGTTCTACGTCGTTGATTTCAGTGATGCCCTCCTCGGAGAGTGCTTGCTGTGTGATCGATGTGTTCATCTTGTGATACTTCGGAGGTATCAAAAACTTTGCGGCAACACCATCTTGAATTGTGTAGCGATACGTTGCCACGCCATCATCACAACCGAAGTAACGATAGGTATCTCGTTGGACTCGACGCTCAAGTTTGCGCGGATCCTTTTCTGCGAGCTTATCTATGTCGATATTTTTCAAGAAATCACGAGGAGTGGCGGTAAGACCTATCTTAGTAGCACCAACAAAATGATCAACTGCCGCACGTGCTTCAGGAGAGTAAATACTGCGATGCGCCTCATCGTGAATGATGAGGTCGAAGTATCCTGGAGAGAAATCACGTGTGCCGTGAAGTGTGAGTGATTGAATGGTTGCGACAACGACATTTGAGCCGGTGAGATTTTTTCTGTTTGATCCCCAGTAAGTACCCACAGACGAAACGCCACGAAGCAATCTCTCAAACGTGTTCTTTGTTTGAATTGCGAGCGATTTACGATCCACCAAAAAAAGAACGTTCTGTGCGTTATTGGAACGCAAAAAACGCGAGATTATCAGTGAAGCCAGTACAGTTTTTCCGGTCCCAGTAGCCATCTCCAAGAGAAAAGCGTGCTTACCCATGTCATAGTTTTCAGCGATAGCGTTCCAAGCATCGATTTGATATGGGCGAAGCGTAACGTTGTCTGTGACGTCGCTAAAATAATTCTCTGTGACCGGATCTTCGCTAAACTTCTTTGCGAGATTCATTGCGCGCGAGCTCTGGCGACGCATTAGGTCTTCTTGCGAAAAAAATGCCGGTACAACAGTGGCATCGCCTCCGCCGTCTAGATCCCATAGGTAAACCAGCTTATCGTTGGCGAGGTAAATGAACCGGACCTTTGGATATTGCGCTTGTATGTAATCAAATGCTTGTTTCTTTGCGCTATACGGATCTATGTCAGGTCGTTTTGCTTCAATGAGAGCAATAGCGTGACCCGAAGTATCCTTGAGTACATAGTCAGCACGGCCGGCGTCTCCGTGGTCTTCGAAGATAATTTGAGAGGAGTTCTCAATGTCCCATCCGGCTTCCCGGAGCTTCTTATCGATAATGATGCGTGAATATGCTTCGTTCATAAAATTATTTTGTTTTGGTCTTGGACATAAACCTCTCAAACTCAGTACGATCAATCCGGTATTCCTTGCCGATCTTATGAGCGACAAGCCGGCCGGCCTTGATATATCGGTAAATGGTCATGACATTGACCGACAGGAGCTCGGCCAATTCCGTAGGCGTGTAATATGCTTGCGGTTCTTTTTTCATGGCTTTTGTGTCTCTAAATCATACTTTACTTTGATTGACATTACAATACCTGGAAGCGTAAGATGTTGTTGAGGAACACTCAAATTTTTATGACTGAAGAACCGTACATTGATCCAATAACTAAAGTTTATAGCTCCTTCCCAGAGGCGAAGGATTTTTACGATAAGTATGGTGGTATCGAGATCTTCGATGACAAAGACCCCCGTCTTACTCCTGGCGACCTCGCCCAAGGTACACGAAACTTAATCGTTGGCGAACCTGGTGTAGGCAAATCCTTGCTCATGGGTAAAATCAGGGATCACGTGGCAACGAGTCACCTCACAGAGCTGATCAATTTGCGTGATCCTGAACTTGAAAAGAAGATAGATGCGTTTATTCGAAAGAAAAGTGCTCAGTCCAAGGCGTTGTTTTTAGATGCTCTCGATGAAGTCCAGTCGAGTCGCTTTCCGTTAGTTCTTCATAAACTCGAAAAGCTCTCGAAAGAAAATCCAAAGCTCTCACTGTACATCTCCTCTCGCTGGATTTTTGTAAGCCGTTACGCAAAGTCGTTCACCGATTTCCGCTTCATCGTGGTGTGTCCCTTTACGCAAGGACAGGTCAGTGAATACTTATTGGCAACCGGCCACTCCCAACAAGACATCGATAAATTACGCCATACGATGTCATTCAGTCATCGGACGATGGTCATCCAAATACCGCGATATCTTTCTTACTTTGAGGACTATCTGAAGAAAAACAACATCGATGTTGCCGCTAAGGCCTCCAGAAATGAGCTGTTTGAACACTTTATTTACAGGAAACTCGATCACGAGGACAAGACACTGCAGGCGGACAAGAAAGCGATCGTAAAACGTATCCTTGAGAAGCTCGCTCTCACGATGGAGATCTACCAGACCAACGTGCTGACCAAAGACGAGCTTATGACCTTCTTCGATGAGATAAAATCTGATCTTAAGCTCGTTGCGCTCGCACAGATTGATCTTGAGTCCTTATACGACCACTCCATTCTCAGAAATAATATCGATACTATCGAGTTCGATAACTCCGAATTTCAGGAGTACTTAGCGGCAAAGGAAATATCTAGAATGCCGGACCCGAACCGTGCGGCCTTCGGTTTTGCGGTTGATCCCGATGTAGCAGAAATATATTCGACATGGTTCAACACCCTTACTTTTTTGGTAGACATGCAGCCAGACCTGCTAGGCCAGCTTGTCGATTTCTCAGGGATTCGTATCACAGATACTTTCAAGATCATGGATGATGGGTTCCTCATCTTTTTGAGCAGAGTAAACCCGCATTCTGTTTTGCCTGATCTGCGTCAGGAATTATTTACAACCACAATCGGCTATCACGCACGTGCAGGACAATGGTTGCCAGGAGAACTAACTTCGGCACTCCCGGGCTTCTTTGATCCATCACTGGAAGCGTATCTTAAATCTGCAGCTATCGAAGCCGAACAGAAAACTGGATCCGCGCGTTTCGTTCCTCTCGGCAACATCGCGTACGTAGTTGCATATCTTCTTAAGGACGGTGCTCAACTAGATAAACCATTTTGGAGAGAAAAACTGCTCACATACGTAGCAGACACAAATGAGAACGGAGTATTGCAACGCCATGCGCTGTTGGCACTTGAGTACTTTAATGATCCGACAATCATCGACGAGCTTCCTGGTCCGGCTACTCAAGACGAGCTTGTCTCTCAGGGGTTCTTGTCTGTCTACAAAGAAGTCAACCCTGATCATCCGAAGTCAGTTGATGCCTTCATTCGTGCACAAAAGCACAATGACATTCACGGCCGGTATGGAATTCTAGCACTGACAAAGAGGGATTCGCTGAAGACGTTTCTCGAAGCATTTGTAAAAGATCCTGATTTCAGGCGAGAGTTTCTCGACGACTCCACCATTTTCAACGACAAAGATCAGGAGATTGTCGATCATATAGCCGCAGTGCTCGATGACGAAATACGGGAGCTAATCAAGCAAGCCCTTGTCGCGGGCGTGGATCATCACGTAGCGCACAGTGCAGGAAACTCATCCTTTTTGATGGGTCTTTGGAAGTTAATGCGTACAGACAATTCTGATTTCGTGTTGGAGATGGTTCGCCGAATAAAAGAGACCCCGGATGCGAAGAACGGACTATATTGGGCACTTCCTTTCTTTGCGGCAATGCTGCAGGAAGGCGATGTGTCGAAGTACATTGATGAAATGCTTGCGATCGACGAAAAATGGTCAGCCTTTTCTACAATGCAGAACGTGAAGCTGTTGTCCAAAAGATCCGACGCAGAAAAGATCTACGAAGCAGGCAGATCTAAACTACCAGATGATTACAAAGCATGGGAGGAACGGCTAAAGCAGCCCGACAATCACACAAAAGAAAGGAATGAGGAGATGCTCAAGGAGTTCCAAAAACTTCTTGAGCCGTCTCCCGGTCAATTCAGTTACGGTGTCTTCGATTTTTACAATGACCACAAAGATACGCTTGATCCAGTCATCTCTAAAGATGAGCGCAACCGCCTTGCCGAACTTATTACCGGTACGATATTCAAGTTTATAGATCCAGCCAAACATGAATTGAAAATCACGGCGATGCACGACAGTTCCAAGACGTATACCACCAGTAGCGGTATACACGCCTTCGGCGAAGCACTGACCACAGCAAAACATCTTGGCATAGATATCGCACCTTTCCGACAACACATCATCGACTTCATTCCTTTCGCATACACGGAGGCGCTTCGTGTATTGTTCGAGTTGGTCAAAAACATTACCCCTGCAGAAATGGTAGGCGTGATGAATGTGTACAAGCTCAAACAATCAGACTTGTGGCGACATATGCCTTCTAGTTTTGTGGAGGCCGTAGAGCAATTTCACGTCTCGGAAGCGGCGTCCTTGCTTAAGGAATTTGTAAAAGAACCTGAGTGGGATGCATACGTGAGAGAACACGCTTTGAAAGTAGCAGACACGCTTGCTCCGAATTCGACGTTTTTAAAAGAGATAGATATGCTCTATAAAGCAAGCGCGAATGAAAAAGAAAGAAAGCTCTCAGATATAGCGAACGCTCTCCTCATAACTAATCACGGTGATGGCGACGCTATTCGTTGGCGATTGGGTGAGATCGTGCGAAGAGCGACAGCTTTTCGAAGAACACCAGGTCTTGGGGTACACGGTATAAACGATGTCGAGGAAGAGATTCATTGGGGGAAAAATTTTGCTAAACCCCTTATGGATTTGAAGCATGCCGGATATGAGGATGACTATCTCAAGCTCTTGGACCAAGCGATGGATGTCTGGTCTAAGGGTATTCAATACCAGGACTATGCCAGCTATATGTGGGGCATTGTTTATTCCTATTTTGATAACCTGAAAGAAAAGCGATCATACGCACCTCTGCGTTTACTTGAAAAGAAGATCGCTGAAATGAAGAACCGCGACGGTGCCAATTGGCTTGCCGCCCGGATGATGAATCTCCGACGTTCCTACTTGGCATATCTAGGCAAGCCACGCAATGTCTCAGAAGCCGTGAGGCGTTACAACAATGCTCGTGATTTAGATGATAAGAAGATCATTACTTCGGACGACTTTTTCCAACAACTTCAAAGTGCTCTGGATACTGATCTGCGACGGTGGATTGAGGGCGAAGGTGGATACAGTTTGATAATTGGCGAAAATGTTCTTAGTGGAAAAAGGAAACAGTACGAGAGGTTCATTCAGAGGACTCTGAAAGTAGAGGTTGATAACATTATGCGAAAGCGTGGCTTTGAAGTTGACCTCTTGCGTGAGACCGAGCTTCTTGATGGGAAGAAGGTAGATTTTTGGGTTAAATATGGCTTTGTTGGTCCGATCGTTGTTGAAATAAAATTGACCTCGAATACTGATCTAAAGCGAACGGATCTTACAAAGGCAGAGTCATACTCGAGCATGAAGCGCTATGTGGAGGGTTTCTCGGCTACCCACGGCATCCTTCTTGTCATTGACAACACGAATGCAAAAAACATTCAGAAAATAAAGGAATCGTACCAGAAAATACCTAGAGTATCTGTGCAATCATTCGATTGTAATAAAAAGTCCGACCCTAAGAAAAAGGCCGTGGTGAAGAAAACTAAGAAGCGGGCAGGCCGGCGCAAAAAATAGCATGGGAACTTCTACTATATTTTCAACACAACCGAACGAATTTCTCATACAGCTGGTGGCAATGACCGGAAAGTCCGTCGCAGGGATGTTTTGGCAAACTGTAACAATGCTCTGGTCCGGCTACTGGTCGTGGATTGTCCTCATTCTCGTTGTGATTGTTGTGTACGAACTGCTGACATGGAATGGTGGCTGGCACTACAATTCACGCAATGGGTTTTCGCCCGGGTTTAACCGTTTGGTGGGCAGTGGCGTCTTCGCGCTTTATTCGGCGATCTTCTACGCGTTCATCCACTTTGTTTTCGGAGATAATCTCTATCTAGAGCAGGTCTGGCCGTACATGATCCACGCTTTAGCTTTCCCGTTAACATGGCTGACATTAAGAAAAATTGGCTTTTGGGTTTATTAGTTGCCTCTCGTGCATACTCCGTTCTATTACCACTGAGGTAAGGTATTCCGGTAAGGATACTTTTGCAAAATGGCTATAAAACATGGTTTAATTGGGGTACCAAGAAGCTAGGATCGATCGTTCGAAACACCTCTTTCCAGTTAAGAACCATCGTTTCCAAGGTGTTCCATCCTATACTCTCTGGGCTCATGAGGTCGAAAAAAGCGCACTGCTGCGCTTTTTTCGTATGCTCATGACGGCCACAGGCATGTTTTGCGAGCACGCAAAACAGCCGAGGCGGGGCCGGCGACCAAAACTTTGCGACGGCAAAGTTTTGAGTTGTGTGCCATGAGTAGGGCAAAGTGGTACATTTTCACACCGTGTCGAAATAACCGCCAAACCGAGGGGCTTTTAAAAAAGCAAAGAATAGTGGCTGACCCAATTTCTCTCATAGTAAAAAACTGTCCTTAGAAGAGGTGGATTCAGCGTCTAGAGCATTTAGAGCTGCTTTTCTGTATAATCCCAATCATGAGCAAGATAGATAGCGAAATCTTCAATATTGACACAGCTATCTGTAAAAATATTGAGAAATTTGATGCCTCAGAAAGAGGTCTATTGTCGCAGAATATCTTGTCCCAGCTAAGAAATCTGGTTGAGCATGTTGCCTTAAAAGAATACGCTAAAGGAGGAGATATTGAGAATACATATGACAACATAAAGCTAGCAGTTGAATACATAAAAACAAAAGGCCAGTTAAGATTCTTAACCAGACTCCATCGTTTTCTAGAAGGCGTGGCGTCTCACTATACGCTGGGCGAGGAAAACTCGGAGAGATTGATATTGAAATACTATGAGTATTTGCTCAGAATCAAATCTTACCTAAAGAAAACTTACGGCTTAGAGATTCTCAAAACTATTGACAAATTTCCAATAAACACAGACCACGCCCTCCAAGAATATTACGAAAAAATAGTCGAGAAAATTAATCATCCAACTAAAGCAAGAAAAGTAAGTCCTTACAAGGATCGGTATTATATACAAAAGATAAAACCATTTTTTGTTGAGCAAGAAATCTATTATGAAGTTACTTTTACAATAGCTAACGCAAAAGTAAGTAAATTCGATAGAGTCATTGCTTTTACCACGCTAGATATTTCCGACAATTACGCTGTTAAACTTTCTGTAATACATGACAGTATAGAGGTGTTAGGCAAACAAATGCCTATTCAGATTATAGATAAGTGGGAGGTCTCAGTTCGACCATGTGAGCTCAACAACTTTACTAGTATTTTTGGCGAAAAAACAAAGATACAGTCAGATGGTATTGAATACAAAAATTTAATGAAGTTTCTGACCGAAACTAGCTTGAATTTGGTCGAAGTTGTGAAATTTTCTGATGAGTATTATCAAGATGTAAAAAAGCAGGTTACTTCCGGTGCAAAAGCAACTCACTTTTCTGACGTTCTAGATAGAAGCAGGGTTTTAATAAAAAGTAATGCCTCTGGAGCTAACGTAATTAGCTATCTACTTCTTGGATTAAATAACAAGATTATCAAACTCCAACGTTGGTATGAGAAATGTAGTCTTTTATCCAATCTATATCTTAGTTTCGGATGTCTCCCATTCGATAGGATGCCTTTCAATTCTTCGTTGAAAGGACACAACCCTAAAGTATCTGACGTATTTGACTGTGTCGACCCTACGGAACGAGAGCATGAACTCTTTGCCAGATTAATAAGGAATAACACAGAAAATAAAGCACGGCTGTATACTCCCATAAAAGATATATCTCGTCCTAAAGAAGAAATCGAAGCTCTCATTGCTGCTTATAACCAGGAACTATATTTCAAACACGGGCATCGTCGATTGGAAACTTTTAAAGAGCATATTTATATAGATGGCTACGAAAAAGATACGCTAGAAATTATTAAAAGACTCAAAAAGCTTTCTACGAGCGGTATAGGCAACTATACGAATTCGGTGGATTCGTGGTTAAAATTATCTTCTTACGAAATTGATTCTGAAGATAAGGGAGAAATTCTAAGGCAACTGTTTGCAAATTCAGAAGTTGCCTTAATATATGGCGCTGCAGGAACGGGAAAATCGACATTAATCAACCACGTGTCTCACTTCTTCAATGAAAATAGGAAACTTTATCTAGCCAATACTAATCCTGCAGTTGATAATCTAAGAAGAAAAGTTACCGCGGCTAATTGTAAATTTCAAACAATAACCAGCTTTCTATCTAAAAGAAATGATGATGTGGAGTTTGATTTGTTGATTATTGACGAATGCAGTACGGTCAGCAATGCTGACATGATTGAAGTATTGAGAAAGGCAAAATTCAAGTCTTTAATTTTAGTTGGTGATGTATTTCAAATAGAGTCAATAATTTTTGGAAATTGGTTTAACGTTGCACGATCATTTATTCCAAAAACAGCCGTATTCGAATTGACTACCCCTTGGCGCACTAGCAATAAGAAGCTTATTGAGTTGTGGGATAGAGTTAGAAATCTTGAGGACAATATTCTAGAACACATAATTAAGAATGGTTACTCAACCAGCCTGGATGAATCAATTTTTGAGAATCTCGCAGAAGATGAAATAATCCTCTGCTTAAATTATGATGGCCTTTACGGAATAAATAACTTAAATAAGTTTTTACAGAGTAATAATAAAAGCACCCCAGTAGATTGGGGGATACAAACGTACAAGATTAATGACCCCATCTTATTCAATGAAACAGAAAGATTTACCGCAGTAATCTATAACAATCTAAAAGGAAAAATTGTTGATATTGAAAAAACTGAAGATCAAATTCGATTCGATATAGAGATAGACAAAGCAATAAACGAATTACAAGCTTCGGACCAGAGTTTCGAACTTATTGGAAGCGCCGCAAACGGTAACTCAATAATTCGATTTTTTGTTGATAGACAGAGAGATACTGACGAAGACGAGGAACTTCTAGACTCAGTAGTACCTTTCCAGGTTGCCTATGCCGTATCAATCCATAAAGCTCAAGGTCTAGAATACAGCTCCGTAAAAGTCGTTATCACGAACGAAACCGAAGAAATGATTACACACAATATTTTTTATACAGCAATAACTAGAGCGAAAGAAAAGTTGAAAATATATTGGACACCCGAAGCGGAAAAAAAGATACTAGGTGGTTTTGAAAAAGTGGATACCGGAAAAGATGTGGCTCTATTGTCATTAAGACTTGGCTCTTAATTATTAAGATTTAAATAAATTTACCCATTTTCTAATCCCTAATGGCAGTACTAGGCCCGCTCTGCCTCTAGAGCCCGCCCAAAGGAGTACCAAGCCCATAGCTCTATATAGAGTTGGTTCCAATTCTGACCCACTTGGGCCACCAGGTGTATACTAAGGGTATTACTAGTAGAGTTTGCCCCATTTTTATGAAAAAATATATTGGGTACATAATGGTTTTTGCGGCACTCATGCTGCCCGCTGTCTCTCTTGCTGCAGAGTTTCGAGCCGGGGATCAACCGTCCATTCAGGCAAGCGAGCGTATAGCGAACGATATATACATAGCCGGTGGCAATGTCACTAGTGCCGGGGTAGTAACTGGAGATGTGGTTGCGGGTGGCGGCAATATTGTCATTAGTGGCGATGTCGGCGCAGACATTATCGCAGGCGGCGGCAACGTCACCATACTTTCAACCGTGGGAGACGATGTGCGGGTTGGCGGCGGCACTATTCTTATCCAAGGCAAGGTGGGTGGTGATGTGATTGTGGGCGGCGGCCAAATCACACTGGGCGGCCCGGGCATTATGGGAGATGTGGTTATAGGGGCAGGCAGTGTCCGCATCGACGCGCCTGTAGCAGGGAGTGTAAAAATCGGTGGCGGAAACGTATATATCAATGCACCAATCACCGGGGATGTACAAATCGAGGCTGAGAGTGTAACGCTGGGGAGCGCGACAGTGATCTCTGGCACCCTCACCTACAAAGCCAGCAAGGAGCTTACCAAAGAAGAGGGAGCTGTTGTACGCGGTAAGGTAGATTTTACTCTGCGAGAGAAGCAGGGGATCTCTGCGGCGGCACTTGCGGCACTATTCTCGATCTGGATTATGGGGAAGTTCTTGGCACTGCTCGCCTGCGCTCTGATTTTAGGCCTTGTGTTTCGGCGGTACAGCAAAGAAATTGTTGCAAAAGCGGTCAAGTCTCCCTTGCTTGAGCTCGGCAGAGGCTTGGTCGTTATAGTGGCACTCCCGGCGGTCTCTCTCTTGTTGTTTGTAACGATCATAGGTATCCCTCTTGGGGTCCTCGGGGTTATAAGCTTTGTAGCAGTACTCTTGTTTGCGTGGATAGTGACACCTATTATTGTTGGTAGCGTGGTGTACCGATATTTCTCTAAGCGTGATCTAGAAATATCATGGAGGACAATCCTTCTCGGCGCGCTTATATGCACTGTTGTTGGCATGGTACCGGTTGTTGGAGGGGTTGTGCAGCTGATCCTCATGCTTCTCTCTGTTGGTGTGCTTGTGGCTATTAAGTGGGAGATTATGCAAGAGTGGAGATAATAACAAATAAAAATATGGAAAAGATAAAAATAGAGCATCACACACTGTCAGGAGGTTTTTGGATCGCTGCGTGGCTCTTTACTATTGGGTATCTGCAGTTGAGCTTTTGGCAAGGAGTTTTGGCGCTGCTATTGTGGCCCTATTACTTAGGGGTAGAGCTAAGCCCGCTTCTGCGCTTGTAAGAGTGGCGGTTAACCCAGTATGAAATATCTGAAGTGGATGTTCTTTTATGTCTCGCTCGCTCTAGAGTGGGCTCTGTACATAGCGCGCTACTGGGTTTTGCGCGTACTCGGGGATGGGAAAGATATTGCCGGGGTGCGCGTTATTTTGATACGCGATAACCACGTGGTGCTGGTGCGGCACTGGCTCACGCCTGGTGTGTGGACACTCCCCGGTGGCGGTGTCAAAAAAGGCGAGACACCAGAGCAAGCGGGTATGCGCGAGATACACGAGGAGCTGGGATATAAAATAAACTCGTTTGGTGGGGAGGTGGGCGAGTACCAAGGCCGGATGGGCCGCCGAGACTCTGTTGTAGTGCTCTACACAGAAGGCTTTGACGGCAGCATGCGGTTTATCCCAAACCTAGAGATCATGGAGCGTGGCCTCTTTGACCTCAACAATCTACCCGACACGCTTTCTCCGGCCAACCGCCGCCGTATTGAAGGTTATAAAAAAGGAGTACGGGGCGAACGCGGTGTTTGGTAAGACTCTTTATTTTTTATTTTTGCGCTTTTACCCAGTAGTAAATATCTTCGAGCGCTTTGACACCATCGCCGGCGGCAATATTGTTTTGGTGATATAGCTCGTCGGTGCAGTCGCCCGCAGCCCAGATGCCCTCAACATTGGTGCGCTGGTTTTTAGAGTCTACTTTGACGCGGTTATACTCATCGAGAGCCACAACACCCTTCACAAAGTCGGTCGAGGGCAGCATGCCTATCTCAACAAAAACACCCATAACCGGGAGCTCAACACTCTCTCCTGCACCTTTATTTTTAAAAACGAGCCCGCTCACGAAGTTGTCTCCCTTGATCTCCATCAGCTCAGCATTTTTAAACACCTTTACATTAGGGTGGGCGAGGACCGCCTCTACTGTTGCGGCGTCTGCTTTAACAAACTCCTCTCCGCGGTGTATAAGCGTTACTGTCTTGCAGTATGCTAAAAGCTGCGCAGCAGTCTCAAAGGCCGCGTTGCCGCCGCCGATCACCGCAACGTCCTGGTCTGAGAAGAGTGGCCCGTCGCAGGAGGCGCAATAGGTGACGCCCTTGTTCTCAAACTCTGCGGCACCTGGGATGTCGAGTTTTCTGCGCGAGCCGCCGCTGGCGATAAGCACCGCCTTAGCCTCGTAGGAGCCTTTGGTGCTGGTTACTGAAAAGCCGCTTTGTGTTTTTTCTATCTTTTGTGCGCGCTCGCCGATATGGACATCAACCACATCTGCGGCGTACGCGTGGAGATGCATCTCAAGCTGCTTGGCAAGCCCCGCGCCGCTTATATGTTGCGTGCCGATCCAGTTTTGTATATCGACCGAGTCGGTGCTCTGGCCGCCGATCATCTCTGCAATGAAAATAGTTTTGAGTTTTTTACGCGCAGCATACACACCCGCAGAAACCCCAGCAGGCCCGCCGCCTATAATCGCAAGATCATACATGCACACTATTCTACTTTATTTTTGGCCTTCGGAGAAACGATGGTACTGCGCCCCAATCGTCGTCCTCTTTTGTGGCCTCTTCAGCCTTAGGTTTTGTGGGGAGCTCCTGCTCTTTGATCGGGATAATTGGAGCGTTGTAAATCTTGCCGATAGGGGCCTCGTCCTTCTCGCGCGCTAGGTTAAACAAAGGCGTTCCGCGCGGGTTGATGCCCGCTGCAGGGAAACCAGTTGCGATAACGGTGACACGGATCTCGTTCTTCTTGAGTTTGTCGTCTTTGATTGCACCGAAGATGATCTTGGCGTTCGGATCCACAGACTCGGTGATAACTTTTGCCGCTTCGTGTACCTCGATCATGCCGAGGTCCTCGCCGCCGGCGATAGCAAAGAGTACGCCCTTTGCGCCGTTGATCGAGATCTCGAGGAGAGGCGAGGAGACAGCAGCTTGTGCGGCGATCTGCGCGCGGTTCTCGCCAGAGGCGATACCAACCCCCATAAGGGCCGAGCCAGAGTTCTCCATCACAGCGCGTACGTCGGCAAAGTCGACGTTGATTATGCCGGATTGCGTGATCAAGTCAGAGATGCCCTCAACTGCCTGCTTCAAAATATCGTCGGACATCGCAAACGCTGCTTTAAGGGTCGTGTCTTTGGAGACCGTGGCAAGCAAGCGGTCGTTAGGGACCACAATAAGCGCATCTACCTCTTTGCGGAGCTCCTCGAGGCCTTGCTCAGCCAAGCGCATGCGTTGTGCGCCCTCGAAAGAGAACGGTTTGGTAACCACACCAACTGTGAGCGCACCAAGCTCTTTAGCAGTTTTAGCAACGATAGGTGCTGCACCAGTGCCGGTGCCGCCGCCCATACCGCAGGCGACAAACACCATGTCGGAGCCTTTGAGGGTCTGCTGTATTTCTTCTTTTGTTTCTTCAGCGGCGCGTTTGCCTATCTCCGGGTTCATGCCGGCGCCGAGCCCGCGAGTGAGGTTCTTGCCTATGTGTATTTTCTTTTTTGCTAGTGCGTTGTGCAGGTCTTGGGCGTCTGTATTAACTGCAATAAAATCAACACCGCGCATCTTGCTCTCCACCATGTGGTTTATAGCATTGCATCCTGAGCCCCCAACGCCAACTACCCGGATCCGTGCAAACGCCTCAATTTCTGGTTGTATATGCGGCATAATGTGGGCACAGTATACCACTCTGGCATACATTGCAAACCCCTTGACTTAGGGGGCTAAAATTAGGGTAAAAACTTCTTAAACCAGCGGGAGAGGAGCTTCAGCGCGTCTTTGACACCAGCGTGCGCTTGGTTGTTGTCTGGGTCCTCGCCCTGGGTGAAGCCCCAGATCGTGAGGCCGTAGGCAACCGCCCATGAGCCGTCTTTGAGATGCACTTTTGAGCCAACCCCTTCTGAAAGTGAGGCAACGCGCGAGGGGAGCTTGAGCACCGCCTTTGCAAGGTCAGAAATATTTTGCACTGCTCCACCGCCGCCCGTTAAAATAATCCCAGCAGGGAGGAGCTCGTTCTTGCCGATTTTTTTGAGCTGCGCCTCAACGAGTTTAAACATGTCAGAAACGCGGCGCGAGATTATGTCGCCAACTTTGCGCTGCGGGTATGGAGAGCCGAGGACAGCACCTTGTTTTAGTTGCTCTGCTTCTTCAGGAGGGATACGTAAGCCCAGCGCAATGTCGTTGGTGATGTCGGATGCGCCGACAGGGAACACCCGCACCGAAACCGGGATACCGTCCTCGAATACAATTATAGAAAGAGTTTCTGAGCCGATGTTGGCAAGCACGCAGCCGACACGTTTTTGTGTTTTTGAAAGTGCGACAAAGCTTGCCGCAAGCGGCGCAGCGGCGATATCCTCTACCTCGATACCAGCTTCCTCAACGGCGGTAACGATATCGCTCACATGCCGCTCAAGGCAGGTGATAAAAAGAGTCTCAGATGAAAGGCGCACGCCTTTGAGGCCCACTGGGCTTCGGCCCATCACGCGTACGCCGTCTACCGCGTAGCGCAGCGGGATCGTGTGGAGTATGCGGCGGTTGAGGAGCGCCGCAGGCGCGAGCGCTTGCTCTGCTGCAGCAAGCACGCGCGGGATATCGCGCGCGGTGAGCTCGGAGTCGCCGCGCTCTACCACTGTTTCTCCGCGGGAAAATGCTTCATCTAGCCCCACGCCTCCCACACCCACATAGGCGCGTTTTACTTTTACCTGGGCTGCCTTGCTCGCTTGTGCAACTGCAGCAGCTATCGAGCGCGATACTTCGGGGATGGAGATAATATACCCCTGCTTCATACCGCGGCTCTCGGCGTAGCCGGTGCCGAGGATCTTTGGTGCATCGCGCGGGTTCTCCGGCGCTGCAGCAATAACCACCTTAACGTGATACGAGCCGACGTCTATTCCGGTTACTATTTTTTGCATGAGTAGAGGGAGAGACCTTCGCCAAAAGGCGTTGCTCTGTACGATCCATTGTACTCCCATGTGGCAAGCCCTTCAAATGTAAACACCCGTGGATAAACAGGTAGGTAAGAAATTTTTTAGGAGTCATATCATACTCGCTCGCTTGTTTGCTTGCCGTTGCGGGGCACAGGAGGATCTCGCCGGAGTTTGGCGAGAGAGGAAAGGCGAGTACGTTGGACGCTTTGTCCTTACCTTTCGTTTTTTTAGTGATGCGTGTTGCTTGCGCGGGCGAGAGCAGCGCCACCGAAAGCTCATACTGCTCACCGAGCACTTCTTCTTTGATTTTTAAAAACGGAATCCCGCGCACAGAGGCGCGGGTTTTGTTGGTGAGCGAGAGGTTTCCTCGCATAAGGCTAGCGTTTGCTAGGGCGGCGCTCTCCCGGCAGGCGCTCAACGAGCTTGCCCATCTTGATAAGCTCCATGACCTCCTCGCGGCGGCGTATCACTTTAAGAGCGTGTTTGCGCTGGACCTTGCTGGATTTAGCGCGCTCGTAGTAGCGGCGTTTGCGCATCTTTTGTATCAGGCCAACGCCTTGGACGCGCTTGCTGAAACGGCGGATCATATTGACCGCGGTTTCGCCTTCGTTTTTGGTTACCTCTGCGTTTATTGCCATAGGATGTAGGCTCAAGAGTAGCACACGCTACACCCTAGCGCAAGGTACGGAGGAACTTGGGGACCTCTGCTACAGAAATAATATTTTGGGAGCTGTTTTTGGTGGAGCGCACGATAATAGTGCCGTCGAGCGCCTCGCGCTGGCCCATAATAAGCAGGTGCGAGACACCCAGCTGCGCCGCTTGGGCAAGCTGTAGGGAAAGCCGGTTTGCATCAAAGGATTGCAGCACCGGCACGCCCGCGGTGCGCAGCATGTCGACAACGGTGAGCCCCTGGAGCTTTGCTTTGAGGCCGAGCTGTGCAAAATAAATCCTCGGTTTTGGGGCCTGTGGTAGTGTGCCAAAGGTGGAGCTGTTTGCGCCCTTTTTGCGGAAATATATCGAAGCCCCAACTCCAACAGTGTCTTTGCGGTGTGTCTCGCGCTTCATATACTCGTCAAAGCGGCCGCCTACCATAGCGAGCATGGTTGCATCGCTCTCTACAAAGTCGAGCGCAAAGGCTATGTGGGGCCCGCGCTCATCACCCCCGAGCAAGTCGTCTAGCTCGTAGGGGAGGTTGAGGTGCTCAAGATGCTCCAAAACCGAGCGGAAGTGCACGCGGCTCTTTTCTGAAAGAAAGTGCATCGGGCGCGGGCCCTCTGCCAACACTTCGCGCGCAGTTTCTGGCTGCATGCGGTAAATGGAAAATGGATTTTGGGAGACGAGTGCGCGCTCCTCCTCGGTGAAGCGGCTCGCATGTTTGCGGATATGCCCCGAGAGCTCGCGCGAGAAACGCTGCTGGCTGTCGCGGTCTCCAAGTGCGTTGACGCGTACGCGAGCAAGTGGCGCGCCCCACTCGGTGGCGATCGCGGCAAGTGTTTTAAGGAGGACAATTTCCCCAACACTCTCAGATGTGCCTACCACCTGCAAGCCAAACTCTCCCACCTCGCGCGGGATAAGGCCAACAGGAGCGTGGAGCGGCGAAGGGGTCGCATAAAACCCAAGCACAGGCTCTTGCGGCCGGCCCGTGGCACGCATAGCGCACACCATCGCCGCTGTTGGGAAGGAGTAAAACTTTCCACCACCGCGAAAGCTCGGAGCCCTTTGGGTAGCTAGTGCTGCTTGCTCGCGCTCGATATCGCGCACGGGGCGGAACCCATAAAACGACGCAACATCACTCGCATGTTTTAGAAAGGTGCTTGGAGCTATGCCGCGGGGGCTCATATATTATTGAGTTGCGATAGTACCGGGGAATATGCTTATTTCTTGGATAGGAAGGAGCCGTAAGAATGTCCGGCCCACAATGTTTTCTCGCGGGAGGACACCCCACACACGCGAGTCGGAGCTCTCGGGCCGGTTATCTCCCATGACAAAGTACTGGCCGTTTGCAAGAGAGACTGACCTGTCGTTGCCGTTGCCGTGGCGAGAAACATAAGACTCATCTAAAACAATAGTTTCGCCAGAGGGGGTGATGACTGATACTACTCCGCTTTTGATCTTAACCGTTTCGCGCGGCAACCCGATAACGCGTTTGATAAAATATTGTGAAGGGTCGTTTGGATAACGAAACACGACTACATCACCGCGTTTAGGCTCTTCAAACCGGTAAGAGATTTCGTCGATTATCAGGTATTGGCCGTTTTCAAACGTGGGCACCATCGATGCACCTGAGACGATGAATGGTTTTGCGATAAAAAGCCGTATCGGTATAACAATAACGATCGCAATAAGAGCAAATTTTAGGAGTTCAGTGAAAAAGTTATCACGTTTCTCCTGTGGCATGGAGACATTGTACTGCTTGCAAATTTCTACGCAAGTTTATGCTATAGTATTTGCCATGCAATGGATTATCGCAGGGCTCGGCAACCCAGACGAGCACTACAAAGGCACGCGGCACAACATCGGGCGCGACTTTTTGCAAGCACTTGAGGGCAAACTACCAAAAAAGGCAAAGATAGTGACCCCAGATGTCTATATGAACAACTCTGGAGGCCCTCTGCGTAAGCTGGTGGCCTCTAAAGCAGCTGCACAAAAGCTGGTGGTGCTCCACGACGAGCTCGACTTGCCGCTTGGCAGGGTAAAGGTCTCCTATGGTGCGAGTGCGGGCGGGCACAACGGCGTTAAGTCGGTGCAGGCGGCTCTTAAAACGAAAGATTTTATACGAGTGCGCATTGGCGTCAGCCCTTCTACCCCTAGCGGCAAGCTTAAACGCCCTGCACCGGAGAAAATCACCGACTTTGTGTTAGGAAAGTTTAAACCCGCCGAGCAAGAAAAACTCAAAAAAGTAAAAAAGATAGTGCAGGAGGCACTCGAGCTGATCCTTGAGGAGGGAAAAGACAAAGCGATGGGAGAGATCAACTCGAAGTAATAACAGCAAAAACAAAAATACTATTAAAGAGCGCGCTCCGGGCCGCTAGGCCAAGTCTAACCCTCTTTAATAGTATTTTTGTTTTTGCCTATTTCTTCTCTCCGGCGAAGGCGAGTGCCATGCGCATCTCTTTAGGCTCAAAGAGAGAGATAGTGAAGGGGTAGCGGTGCCCAAGCTCAAGGCTTGTGCGGAGCTTCTCTTCAGTACCAAACTCGCTCACATGCACGAGGCCTGCGATACCCTCCTCGATCGAGGCAAGCGCGCCGTGTTTGTTAAACTTGATGATAACGCCTTCAACCTTGTCGCCTTTATTGTACTTAGCTGTGGCAACCTGCCAAGGGTTGTCCTTGAGCTGCTTAGCCGAGAGGCTCACCTTGCCGTCTTTGATATCAATTATTTTTACTTTTACTTTGTCGCCCACTTTAAAGAAGT
>CAYZZC010000009.1:0-26196 GCA_964482995.1 uncultured Candidatus Saccharibacteria bacterium | reverse complement strand
GTAGGACGGCTCCTTGCCAAGGAGCAGGTGGGAGTTCGATTCTCCCTGACCGCACCCAAAAATAAGGAGGCCCTGCGACTATATTTTTGGTGTGTACCGGGAGTTTCTTCTAGAAACGAGACGGTGCACCAAAAAACACAAGGTTAAGAGACATTCTGTGGATAAGATTGGGGACATGTGCATTAAAGGACGTCCTTAAAAGTGTTTCTTATGAAACGTTTTCACATGAAACTTGCCTATTTTAGGCTAAATATATGGCTAAAACCGCAAAAAGAGAGCTAGGGGACAAAGGAGAGGGGGTTGTCTGTAAGTATTTGGAGGGGAAGGGCTATGAGATCATAGGGCGAAACTACCTTAAACCCTGGGGAGAGATCGATATAATAGCCAAAAAGGGCTCTGTTGTTAGCTTTATCGAGGTAAAGTCTGTTTCTAGGGATCTATCGGACAAAATCGCAGTTTCACAAGAAACCTACCGGCCTGAGGAGAACATGCACCCAGCCAAGATTAAGCGCCTACATCGGGCTATCCAGACCTACCTGATCGACCACAAGGTCCCTGAGCAAACACAATGGCAACTTGACCTCGCTTGTGCCTTTCTCGACTTCAAAACACATAAGGCAAGGGTCGAATTACTGGAGAATATTGTGTTGTAGTGCTATTCTGCAGGTAACCCTTCGTTATTAACACTATTGAGGGCATGGCAGCGGGGCGTCGTATATCGGTAGTACGCTTGCTTTGGGAGCAAGATGGCCCAGTTCGATTCTGGGCGCCCCGACCAATAGAGCAAGAAAATAGAGTATGGAACGTATAACTCTCACTGCATATCCAACCCAAGGTTACGAGCTTTTAGACTCTGGTAGTGAGGAAAAGCTTGAAAGATATGGAGATATTGTGCTCGCAAGGCCCGACCCGCAGGCTTTATGGGAAAAGAATCTATCTAAAGAGGTTTGGGCAGCAGCTAAGGGGAAATATGCCCGCAACAGCAACGGCTGGGTAGGGGAGTTGCCTAAAGAATGGCCTATAGAGTACGGCGGGCTGAAATTTTTGATCCGTCCAACCTCTTTTAAACACACGGGCCTTTTTCCAGAGCAACAACCAAACTGGGAGTGGGTAGGGGAGCAGATTGAAAGGCGGCTTGCCCTGAGCGGAGTCGAAGGGGGCAAGCCTGTTAGTGTCTTAAACCTTTTTGCCTACACTGGCGGCGCAACGCTTGCGTGTGCACAGGCGGGAGCAGAGGTTACTCATGTGGATGCCTCAAAGACAGCGGTCGCATGGGCGCGAGAAAATGCAACACTCTCTAACTTGGCGGATAAGCCGGTTCGATGGATGGTCGAAGATGTGCTTGTGTTTGTACGAAGAGAGATTAAGCGTGGTAATCGCTATGATGCGATTATTATGGATCCACCTGCATTTGGCCACGGCCCCAAAGACGAACTGTGGAAGATAGAAGAAAATTTTCTTGAACTAATGCAGCTTTGTTTAGAGCTCCTCACAGAGAAGCCACTTTTTGTACTCATGAGCGGCTATGCGGCGGGATATTCGTCTCTCGCATTTGGGTATAGCCTTGAGCCATTTGCTAAAAAATTTGGCGGGGGAGTTGAGTGTGGCGACCTTACGATAAAAGAATCCCTTGGCCGTAGCCAAACGGGCGAGGCAAAAAGCGAACGCTTGCTTCCTTGCGGTATCTTCGCTAGATGGAGTAACAATATAGTTTAACGATGCTCGATTGCTTTTACTAACAACTCTTTTTCTACTAGAGCAGTTGATGAAGCAAAATGTGCTGCAGCAGCAAGCATATCTTGTGACAAAAAAGCACTTAAGCTTCCTTGACCCTGTGCAGCAAGGCTGCGATTGATATGGGCGAGTGTAATAGCGCGTAGATCGCGCTGTGCGGTGCTGTCCGCTGCGGTAGCGGTTGCGATGATACCTTGGAGCTTTCCATCATATGCGCGCACCATAGCGCCTCCTGAGGAGCCTCCTTGCGAGACAACCGTGCCGCCAACTGATACGAGGTCGATAGTGCGATCGTCGCTAAAGGTAAACAGCTCTTTTATCGTGGCGTACGCAGAGGAAGTAAAAAGATTTTTTTGAATACTGCTTCCACCAAGAAAGCCGGCAGGATACGCGGCAAGAAACATAGCTGCACCAAGGTCTGGCTCTGCGGATGCCATTGGTAGGGCGGGGAAGGCTGCGGGGAGTGGCTCTGACCCTATGGCGCTGGTTACCAACAGAAAGGCGTAATCATTTTCTCCCGTACCCTTACCTTGCTCAGCAATAAGTTGCGTTGAGTTGCCAGAGACCCACAGCGGCGGCAGGAAGAGGAGTGTTGCTGTATAGCGTGGCGAAGCCGGGCTGCCGGTGCGGATAGTGCACTCAACATTGTCTTTACTCGGGTAATCCTTGAGCAAAAAATATTGTCCGATATGCGCGTTGGTTAAAATGACTCCGCGCGTGTCGACAAACACGCCACTCCCTGAAATCGGACGCAAACTTCCACTCCCCACCGCGCATAAAATATTTACGAGCGCACCGCGTGTCTGTGTATTAAGTTTCTCAGCGCTGATAGCGGGGGAGGGAGGGGGTAGAGTTGTCGAGGCAACAACTGTGGTTGAGGAGATTAGTGTTGCAACTGGCGCGCTAGGCTGAGCAGGTTTTGGTTTTGGAGCCGGAGATTTAATATTAATAATGCTCTCGGAGGATGTGGTTGCTTGTGTTGGGCGTGTTATTTCTTGTGGCACCGGGGGAAGTATGGTTATTTTTTGTTGGCTGGCAAAAAGCCCGCCGACTATTGTGTAGAATGCTATCAGCGCAGCGGTAGTAAGCGAGGTAAAAAAAGAGAGTAGCGTGTGCAAGAGATCCATAGTAGATATAATACAGCTCTAGGAGTAATAGAGCGAAAGCGCGGGATTAGTTTAGTGGTAAAACGACAGTTTTCCAAACTGTAGTTGGGAGTTCGATTCTCCCATCCCGCATGGTTAAGTACGAAAAAGCCCCGCTCCATGCGGGGCTTTTTTGTTTCGAGAGGATTGCTATTAACGAACCGCTTCTTTAAGTGCTTTTGCTGCTTGGAACTTGGGTACGCGCATCGAGGGCACATGTACCGACTCGCCGGTGCGAGGGTTGCGTGCGGTGCGAGCGGCGCGCATCTTGGTCTTAAAGATACCAAGGCCAGCGATCGAAACATCCTCGGCCTTCTTAAGAGAGCCGACAATAGTGTCGATCATGCACTCTACGGCTCGTTCAGCATCCGCCTTGGTGCCACCGAGCACGCCCTGCACTTTTTCTGCAATATCCTGTTTGTTCATAGAATACTACTGATAATTATAAATAATATATTGAAGTTTTTCGTTTTCGCCTTGCAAGCTTGAGCCCTGCATGAAGCTTATAAAGGGCGGAAAAACCTGCCCTTAGTATATGCTTATCAAAAAACCGCGCAATAGAGCCACTGGGATAGCCTTGCGCGGTTTTTTGGCGAAGAAATTTGACAAACTTGCAAAAAGTTTCCTTTTATCGAGCAAATTCTATAGCGCGGGTCTCACGGATAACGGCAATCTTGATTTCGCCTGGATATTTAAGGTCGCTTTCGATCCTCAGAGCGATATTTCTTGCCAGTTCTCGAGCGGCAAGGTCGCTCATTTCCTCAGGTTTTACAAATACGCGCACCTCGCGGCCTGCTGATATAGCATAAGACTTCTCCACCCCGGGGAAGGAGTTGGCAATACCCTCAATGTCTGCAAGGCGCTTTAGGTAGTTCTCGACACTGTCGCGGCGCGCCCCGGGGCGGCCTCCTGAGATAGCATCTGCCACCTGCACGATGATCGACTCAGTTGTTTCATAAGGGTATTCCTCATGGTGGGCTTGCATAGCCTTAACCACCTCTTCAGAAACACCAAACTTCTGCAGTATCCTGCGGCCGATCTCAACATGGGTGCCTTGCACCTCGTGGTCGAGAGCCTTGCCTATGTCGTGGAGTAGAGCTCCGGCACGGGCCACTGCGGGGTTGGCGCCAAGTTCTTCGGCGATCATGCCTGCGATATGCGCCATTTCAACCGAGTGTTGGAGCACCGACTGCCCGTAAGAGGTCCTAAAGTGGAGCCGGCCGAGGATCTGGATCAGTTTAGGGTCGAGGTTAAGCACCCCAACCTCAAATGCCGCTGCTTCGCCCTTTTCTTTTATGATTTTATTAACTTCTCCCTTTGCTTTTTCTACAATTTCCTCGATTTTTGCAGGCTGTATGCGGCCGTCGATAATCAAGTTCTCAAGTGCGACACGCGCAACAGCGCGGCGCAGCGGATCGTAGGAGGACATAACGATCGAGCCTGGAGTGTCGTCAATAATAACCTCAACACCCGTAGCGCGCTCAAAGGCTTTTATATTGCGGCCCTCTTTGCCAATAATCTTTCCCTTTAGCTCATCGTTGGGGATAGTTACTGCGGTTGCCATCGTGTCGGAGGCAACAGAGTTGCCCAGGCGGTGGATCGCGGTAGTAAGGATATCTTTTGCCTTGCGCTCGAGCTTTTCCATACCGTCGCGCTCAAGCTTGGCAATGCGCATCATCATATCCTCGCCGTTTTCGCGCTCCATCTCTTGTATGAGCTGTGTTTTTGCCTGCTCGCGGGTAAGGCCGGCAACCCGCGCGAGCTCGTTTGCACGCTGCTCGACAAGCGCCTCTGCGCGCTCTTTTATCACTTTTATCTCCTCAATCCGGACCTTAAGCCCTTCTATCTCACGGTCAAGCTCGGCTTGTTTTTTGTCGAGCCCCTCTTCACGTTTAAAAACCCGCTCCTCAGCCCGGGTTATTTTGTCTTCTTTTTCTTTTACTTCTGTCTCAATCGCACTCTGCGCTGCGCGCGCTTTTTCCTCGGCCTCGGTGGTGATCTTTTTTGCCTCCTCGCGAGCGTTAAGCAGCAGCTGCTTCACCTCGACTTCTATAGAGCCTTTCTGCGAGAGCCCGTACAGGTAGCGGAAGATATATCCGATAGCGATACCGGCCAAGCCCGCTAACCCCATGAGCACTAATGCATATGTAATCGACATAAACGGTTTGGGTTCTGAAGCCAAACACTTTACTCATGAAGTTTTTACCCAAAATAGGAAAAAACGTTGCTGTGATTAGCCTTTTCTAAACAATAGGAGTGCTTTTTCCACAGAGTTAATCATTGAGATAAGAGTACGGGGCTTCGGGAACGTAACTAAAATTTAAATAACAAAATAAGAAGGTTGAACCTAGTCTGCACCTGCTAGCGTGCAGGTATTTGTACAATACTACTTCTTACCTCCTTTGGCAAAGATATCGTCAACAATGCCGTATTTCTTTGCCTCCTCAGCAGACATAAAGTAGTCGCGCTCGACATCGGCCTCAATTTTTTTGAGCTCTTGGCCGGTTGCCTTTGCAAGGATCTTGTTGAGGCGGTCGCGGGTTGCCACGATATGTCGCGCAGTGATCTCAATATCCGTTGCTTGGCCCTGCGCGCCGCCCCATGGCTGGTGGATCATCACCTCGGCGTTGGGGAGAGCATACCGTTTGCCCTTGGCGCCGCCTGCCAAGAGTATTGCAGCACCCGAGGCTGCGATACCAACACACGCAGTGGCAACATCGGGTTTAATAAAGTTCATCGTGTCGAGCATAGCGAGAGTTGCGGTGACTGAGCCACCAGGGGAGTTGATGTAGAGTTGAATGTCCTTTTTAGGATCCTCAGATGCCAAAAAGAGCAGCTGCGCGATAACGAGGTTGGCAGTGTTGTCCTCGATAGGGCCACCAAGAAAAATAATCCGCTCTTTAAGCAAGCGCGAGTAGATGTCAAAAGCGCGCTCACCATAAGGCGATTTTTCAATCACCATGGGTACGAGCTGTGTATACTCGTTGTTTTTATTTTGATTGTTGTGTTGCATAGGAGCTCACTCTACTCTTTTTTCTCACCTTGTTCAAGCATCTGCAAAACTTTTTCGTTCCTTAAAACGGTTTCGACATGTATACGGAGTAGCTCGGGTTTTGCTTCGGGGAAGTGCTCTAAAGCATGTTTGATTTCTTTCTCAACTGCCTCTTTGTCAGCCTCGATTTTTTCGTCCTCAGCGATTTTATTTAAAGTGAGCTGGAGCAGCGCGCGCTTGCGAGCCTGCTCGCGGAACTCGCCCCTAAGTACCTCCTCAGTTTTCTCAATGCGTTTAAGATAATCCTCGTAGGGGATATTAAACCGCGCTATATCCTCCTTCAGCTGGCCGATGATTTTGTCCTGCTCGCTCTCGACAAAAATAGCGGGGATCTCTACAGACACTTTCTCAAGCAGTGCGTCAATGATTTTGCCACGGCGCGCGTCTTTTGCCGCGCGCTCCTTCTCCTCGCCGATACCTTTTTTGATTTGTGTTTTGAGTGCCTCAACTGTTTCAAAAGCGCCAAGTGATTTAGCAAACTCGTCGGTGAGCTCAGGCAAAGGACCGTCCTCCGTATCAGATACGGAGGACGGTCCTTGGTTAACCGTAGTTGGTGTTGGTTTTTGTGCGCGGCTCTTACGCAAAGACTCTATAGTTTGGTCAACTTCATCGTCTGTTGCGAGAGCAGCCGGCTCGGCGGGGACACGCTCGCCAATCGTTTTCCAATTTCTGGGGAGCTCAATGTGCGGGTATACTGCAGTGCTGATAACTAAACCAACTGGGTTTCCGGCCTCGCCCGTTGCCGGACTACGGCCGAGGGGCGCTAGCTTGGTGATTTTTATATCAGGGCGGCCTACCGCATCTATTTTGTGCGCTTGCAGGAGCGTTACATAAAAGTCCTGCATAAAAAGCTCTACCGCCTCCTCAAGCACGGCAACCTCGCCGACTTTTTTGAGTATCATGTCTGGCGGTACATGGCCAGGGCGAAAGCCAGGCATCTCTATGTGCTCTGCCAAGTGTTTTAGCGCCTCCTCTCTGTAGGGAGTAATAGTATCGGCAGGTATGTCGCCAACGATCTCAGCTTGTGAGTCGGGCATTTTTTTAACGGTAAAAGAGGCGGCTAATGTGTTCAAATCTTCTGTTTGCATGACGGCGATAGTAACAGGTTATGTCAATACTGGCAACAAAAAAAGTGTTGCACAAGGCCCTAGGCCTGCTCTTGCGTGGCCGGAGGGGCCGACTGCTTTTGCAGTTTTTGCGTAACCAAAAAGTAGATACCACCCACTACAAAAAGTGCAACAATAACAACAATACCAATAAGAGGCCCTACCCCCGCATCATTCTTCTTTTGTATGTCATCTGGAGAAGGGATTTCCATACGCCCCAGTATAACACTAGGTAATTATCCACAACCTAGGCGTGGTTCCTTTTGGGCTATTTAGAAAACTTTTCTTTGTAGAGCTCTACCGATTTTTTTATCGCTTCCACTGCTTCTTTTTTACCCATTATCCCTTTGATCTCAACTGGAGAGGGTTTGCCCTTAAGGGCTTTATACGTTTCAAGGAAATGTTGAAACTCCTTGATGGAGTGTTTGTTTACATCGGCAAGGTCTTGCACATCGTCCCAGCGCTTATCCTCCGTAGGGACTGCAATTATTTTATAGTCTGACTCTCCTGCGTCTACCATATCAATCACCGCAACCGGGCGCACCGACACCAAGATACCAGGGAAGAGTGGGTAAGTGGTAAGCACTATCACGTCGAGCGGGTCGTTGTCATCCCAGAGTGTTTGTGGGACAAAGCCATAGTCGTAAGGGAAGGCGGCAGAGGTGTAGTTGGCACGGTCGAGTTTTATTAAACCCGTTTCTTTGTCTATCTCGTATTTATTGTTCGAGCCCTTAGGGATCTCAATAATGACGTTTATTTCTTCAGGAGCGTTGTCGCCTAGTGAAATATCGTGCCACAAGTTCATATAGATATAGTATATATTATTTTTATTCAGACTTTTCTGTTTCCGGTTTTTCCTCTGCAACAATTTCTACAGTAGCTTCGGCCTCGGCAACTTTTTGTCCGCCGACCGATTGTATATCGATCCTCCAGCCAGTGAGCTTTGCTGCGAGACGCACGTTTTGTCCGCCACGGCCGATCGCCAAGCTCTGCTGGTCTTCAGCGACTTTAATAGTTGCTTTATGCTCAGCCTCATCGAGATCTACAGAAATAATGCGTGCAGGGGAGAGGGCCTCCTCGATAAACGACTTAGGGTCTTCAGACCACTCGATGATATCGATTTTCTCTCCACCAAGCTCAGAGGTAACCGTAGAGACGCGCACGCCACGCTGGCCCACAAGCGAGCCAACCGGGTCGACATGCGGGTCGGTAGAGGCGACCGCGACTTTAGAGCGGCTGCCTGCCTCGCGGGCAACTGCCTTAAACACCACGGTGCCGTGCGCTGCTTCCGGAGCTTCCATTTCAAAAAGTTTTGCAAGGAAATGTGGTGTTGCACGCGAAAGGCGCAGATAAATACCGCGAGGAGACTCTTCTACTTGGTAGAGGAGTGCGCGGATGCGCTCACCTTGGCGATATCGCTCGCCAGGGATCTGCTCTTCATACGGGAGGATGCCGGTAGCGCGGCCGAGGTCGATGTATATATTGCCGCGCTCCATACGCTGCACAGTGCCGGAAACTATCTCTCCTTGGCGCTTGCCAAACTCAGCAACCACAGAAACCTTTTCTGCCTCGCGGATTTTTTGGATAATCACCTGCTTTGCGGTTTGCGCTGCAATGCGGCCGTAGTCGTCCTTGTTCTCAAGAGGGAAGACGAGCTCATCGCCGACCTGTGTATCGCGTTTAATAAACTTTGCATCAGCAAGGAGAATATGTTGCTCTGGGTTAAATAGAGGAAGCAGGCCGATTATTGCTCCATCATCGCCAACCATCGCTCCTTTGTTTCCAGTAGGAGTCTCATCCTCCTCTTCAAAACGCACGGTGGTGTTGTCGACAACTTCTTTCACCTGCATAAACTGTGTCGTGCCCGCATCCATGTCTAAAACGGCCCGGATAATCTGGCCTTTCTTTGCGTATTCTTTTTTATATGCGGTAGCAAGTGCAGCCTCGATAGCCTCAAGCACTTTTGCACGCGGAATGCCGCGCTCTTCTTCAAGCTCGCCAAGCACCGAGTTCATTACTTTAAGATCAAACATAATGTTTTTTCGTATTCTTTTAAAAACCGAACCGCCCCTCTCAGGGCGGTTTCAGATATAAGAAGTATATAGAAGGTAAGAATAATTGTCAAATGCACCAAGAGGTTCGTAAGCGCGTGGTAAAATATATGCAATGCAGGTTGATGAGGGGCAACTCAGGGATTTTTTGATTGACAGCGGGCTCATAACCCGCAGCCAACTTTCTCGTATTGTTGAAGAAGCTCATCTTGAGGAAGGGCATAAGGCCTCGCTCTATAATTTGCTCGCTGCACAAAATATTATTGCCGAGGATGAGCTAAGGCGTGCGGCAGCACATGCAACAGGCACTACGTTTATTGTTTTAACCAAAGAGGATATCTCGCCGACTGCGCTTTTACTGATCCCCGAGCCTATCGCGCGCATGCACAATCTTCTTGCATACCGGCTGGAGGGCAGGCAGGTTGAGGTTGCGCTGCTCGACCTCGACGACCTTGCACATCTCACGGCGCTCAACTTGCCGTACAAAATCCGACCAAGGCTTACCTCGCGTGGGTCTATCAAGACCGGCCTCTTGCACTACCAAAAAATCTTGCGCGAACAATTTGGCGCGCTGCTACAGCGCGGAGAGCATATTGTTGATGCGCTTATCCACCACGCTCTCTTAAGCAGTGCACATGGGGTGCATATCGACCTCAACACCACTGCACTAGTGCGCTACCGCATCGGCGAGAGCCTGCGCGAGGCGATGCAGCTCCCGGCGCATATTGGCGCGCAACTCTCGGGGAAATTAAAAACTCTTGCAAAACTCCTGCCTACCTCTACCACTCTCCAAGAGGGGAGATTTAAATTTGAAAAGGATGGAGAGGGCCATGCGGTGCATGTCAGTGTGCTTCCAACCGTGGGCGGTGAGCGTATGGTGCTCCGGTTTGCGCGCGAGTCGGCGGGCACCTCAGGTTTTGCACTTACCTCGCTCGGGCTACATGGCGTAGCGCTTGAGGAGGTGCACAAACTGTTGCACCTGCGCTCTGGGTTGGTGGTAGTTTCCGGCCCGCACGGCAGCGGCAAGACAACAACGCTCTACACGCTGCTCGACCAGCTGAGCCACACCAACCTTTCTATCGCGACTATTGAAGAAAAAATAGAGCATCATTTCCCTCACATAGCGCAGACGCTTACCAAACCTGAAGTCGGCCTCACTACGCTTACTGGTTTACGCGCCATTTTAAAACAAGACCCAGACGTGGTCATGGTGGGCGATATAAAAGATGCCGACACTTTTTTGCTTGCCGCACAAGCTGCAAACAAAGGTGTGCTGGTGTTTGCTGGGGTTGAGACTCCTTCTTTTGTAGATATAAGCGCAAGCGCTACAGTTGCTACTCTCGAAGCGCTGCGCGAGATGGGTGTTTCGCCACTCCTGCTTGCTTCGGCCGTGCGCGGCATTATTGGCGTCAGCACAGTTAAAAAAATATGTCCGCATGATAAAGAAATGTATCTTTTGTCTCGTGCTGAAGGGGAGCCGTTTGAGCCGTATGCTAATTTTGGCCGCATACTCGCGGCGCTTAAAGAAGAGAGAATTGTTGAGAGCGACAAGCCGTGGAAGGAGCTCTTGTTTGCACGTGCGGTCTCGTGCTCGCAGTGTAAAGAAGGGTATATAGGCGTTTTGGGCGTGCAAGAGGTGCTCCCTATAGATGCCCAGATTAAAGCAATGCTCCTTGGCGGCGCACCGGGTGCCGCTATAGAGGAGCAGGCGAGAGAGGGGGGTATGCTCACTATAGTAGAAGACGCCTTATTTAAAGCCGCACAAGGCCAAACCAGTATTGAGGAGGTGTTTCGGTTAGCAGAAAGGGGAGCTTGACAAAACGCCCTGTTGGGTGTATAATGGATGGAAAGTCGTAGAGATGCGGCTTTAAGAAGGCTCACGAGGTCGTGAGCCACAATCTAAGGAGAAAAAAGATGTCGGTAGCCATTGATAAAGAAGGTCTCGCTCATTTTGCAGCAACCATCGCCGCCGCCCGCGCCAAGGCGCTGGAAGCCAACCGTACCTACCAGTAACATCACCAGCGGCGACAGTTAGTTGACTGTCACCGCCCCTCTCAAGCTCTTAATATAGATTGAGCGTTTGAAAGGGGTTACATAAGTAACTCCTCTGTTCTTCCAGGGCTCGGGCCTCCGGCCCTGGCAAGGCGCGGCAGCCCCCACAGATCACAGGTTCTGCGTACTGTGTGGGGCTGCTGCTGCAAGCTGCAAAGCGACTTTTCCAGAAATGGAAAGTCGCTTTTTTAATGCTATATTGGCTGCATGGCTAAAAAGCGGTTAGTGGTGGGTAACTGGAAGATGTATATAGAGAAGCCAGAAGATGCCAAAACCCTCTCTCTTATTTTGCGCCGCAAGTTGCGCGGGCTCACAGGGGTTGAGGTATTTGTTGCGCCACCACTCACAATGCTTACCAAAATAAGCGAGATATTTGAAAGTGCTCCAATACATGTTGGCGCACAAACGATCTCTGCACACGCAAGCGGCGCTCACACCGGCGAGGTCTCAGGCCCAATGCTTAAAAGCGCTGGGGCCTCTTTTGTTATTGTGGGGCACTCTGAGCGCCGTTCTGGAGGAGACACCGAAGAGATGGTCCGCCAACAACTCGAGCTTGCTATCGAGGCGGGGCTGACACCAATACTCTGTGTTGGTGAGGAGGCTCGCCGCAAGGAGGGGGTTCCTGACGACGGCGCGCGCGACCATTTTTCTTTTGTTGAAGAGCAGTTAAGCTCTGCACTAAAGAGCGTGCCTAAAAACGTACTTAAAAAATTAATTATTGCCTATGAGCCAGTGTGGGCGATAGGGAAGTCGGCCACAGACGCAATGAAGCCGGGCGAGCTTCAAGAAATGGTGATTTTTATCCGCAGGATGCTTGCGGAGCTTGTCGACCGCGAGGCTGCGCTCAAGATCCCTATTTTATACGGCGGTTCTGTCGAGCCAGAAAATGCTTCTTCCCTCATCCAAGAGGGAGGTGTCGCGGGGTTTCTGGTCGGCCACGCAAGCGCACAGGCAGACTCGTTTCTTGCGATAATAGAAGCCGCTCGGTTAAGCTCACGATAAACATGCAACAAATAAAATCCGTGCGAGAGGCAGAGGTGGGCGGCAAACGTGTTTTGTTGCGCGTTGATTTTAATGTCCCACTTAAAAATGGAGAAATCGTTGACGATACGCGGATCAAAGCGGCGCTCCCCACGATCTCCTGGCTGCTTGAGCGCGGCGCGGCTGTTTCTCTGCTCACCCACCTTGGCCGGCCAGAAGGGAAGGCGGTTGAGAGCCTGCGCACTGCTCCGCTTATGCAGCGTGTACACGAGCTACTACCTGGCGCCAATGTAGCGATGCTCGAGAATGTCCGGTTTGACCCGGGCGATGAAGCCAACGACGAGGCCTACGCAAAAAAACTTGCAGAGGGCTACGATATTTTTGTAAACGACGCTTTTGCAGTTATGCACCGAGCGCATGCTTCAGTGGTGGGGGTTACAAAGTTTTTACCAAGCTTCGCCGGGTTTTTAGTCGAGGTTGAGGTGGCGCGGCTTACGAAGACGCTCAATCCGCCTGAGGGTTCTGTGGCTATTATCGGCGGAGTAAAATTTGAAACAAAGATACCTTTGCTCACTAAACTACTTTCAACATATTCAAAAATTCTTTTAGGTGGTGCGCTTGGCAACAATATTGTAAAAGCGCGCGGGCTCCCGTTTGGCAGGTCGCTTATCTCAGACATCCCGGTGCCGCTCATAATTGCCGGCGATGAAAAAATAAACATGATTTTAGACGGAGTGATGGTGCAGCAAGACGGCGCTAAAAGAGACGCGCCTATTTATGATATCCGTGCAGAAGAAAAAATTGTCGACATCGGCCCCGCAACTGCACGCGCATGGGGCGAGGTCGTTGCTGCGGCTCCCTTTGTGTTATGGAACGGCCCGATGGGCATGTACGAAGAGGGCTACACTGCGGGGACTGATACGCTCGCACAGGTCTTGGTAGAGAATGGTGTCCCTGCCGTGATCGGCGGCGGCGACACTGAGGCTGCAATTAAAAAATTCCCTTTTGACCAAGAAAAAGTTTTTATATCAACTGGTGGCGGTGCGATGCTCGCGTTTTTGGTGGGCGGTACTTTGCCGGGGCTGGATGTTTTAAAAGGTTAGAGCGCTGCGCGGATTTTTTCTGCATTGCCTGCGAAGTCTGTTTTGTCTCCACTCACTTCATTGTTGGGGAAGACCCATACATGCGCGTGGTGTACTTCGTCTCCGATTATTTTTGAAAGTATCCAGTCGGTGTTAAATACTTTTCGCTGTGCGTTGGCGATTTTTTGTGCGAGCTCAAAGTAGCTGCCAATGTCTGGCAGGTCCCACACCCAGCGATAATGTTTTTTGGGGATCACTTGCACATGGCCAGGCGACTGTGGATGTATATCTAAGAATGCGAGGTAGGTGTCGTCCTCGTATACCTTGTGTGCGGGGATCTCTCCGGCGACAATTTTGCAAAAAATGCAGTCTTTCATATCTATTACTATACCTGATATATACTGATGCTCATGGCTAAAAAGTACCACCTTCGCGAGCGCGCACACTCTGAACTCCTCTATGACCTCATGATCGCTCGCGGTGTTGTGGAGGCGGGCGAGCAGCAGCGGTTTCTTGCCCCCGACTTCGAGCGCGACTCGCATAACCCGATGCTCTTACCTGATATGGAGAAAGCGGTTGACCGTATTATGCATGCATTAAAAACGGGAGAAAAAATCGCCGTGTGGAGCGACTACGATTGCGACGGCATCCCCGGCGGTGTGGCGCTCACCGAGTTCTTGCGGGAAGTCGGACTTCCGGTGCGGCACTATATCCCGCATCGCCACAAAGAAGGGTATGGCCTTAACAAAGAAGGGCTCGCTGAGCTTGCCGAGCAAGGTATCACGCTCGTGATCACTGTCGACTTAGGCACGACCGAGCGGGAAAATATTTCTTTTGCGAAGGAGAAAAACATTGACGTGATCGTAACCGACCACCACCTTGTGCAAGAAATCTTCCCCGAGGCATTCGCGTTAATCAACCCTAAGCGCCCCGACAGCGCGTACCCCTTCGGCCATTTGTGCGGCGCGGGCGTAGCGTGGAAGCTGATACAAGGAGTGTTACTCAAGTTACGGGCGAGCGGCAACACGGCACTTTATGCGGAGGGCAAAGAAAAATGGTTGTTGGATTTAATCGGTATGGCAACGCTCTCGGACATGGTCCCGCTGGTTGGAGAAAACAGGATGCTCGCGCGCTATGGGCTCTTGGTGATGCGCAAAGCCCGCCGCCCAGGGCTCGCATCGCTTTTGCAATTGCTCAAAATAAAACCGGGGACACTGACTGAAGATGATATTGGTTTCATGATCGGGCCGCGCATCAACGCCGCCTCGCGCATGGACAAGCCGGAGACTGCTGCGCGGCTGCTCGCAACGAGCGATGTTGAAGAAGCAGGAGAGTTAGCGCGCACGCTCAACCATATAAACGACGAGCGCAAGGGTTTGGTAGCAGCGACAGTAAAGGAGGTGCATAAACGGATGCACGAACATGCCGAGAGCTCGGTGATCGTGATGGGCAACCCCAACTGGCGGCCTGGGATCTTGGGGCTTGTTGCAAACACTCTGGCTGTGGCACACGGGAAGCCGGTGTTTTTGTGGGGCCGGGAGGGCGGAGAAATAATACGCGGCTCAGTGCGCGGCGACGGGGTGGTGAGCGTGGTTGACATGATGCATGGCGCAAAAGATCTGTTCGGCCATTTTGGCGGGCATCATGCCTCGGGCGGTTTTTCTCTCCCGCAAGAAAAGGTGCATGAGCTCGGCCCGCGGCTTATAGAAGTATATGAAACATTGCGCGGAAAGGGCGTGGAAGAAAAAGAAACCACTATAGACCGCCGGCTCGACATTGCAGAGATTTCTTTTGCGCAGCGCGAGCTTATGCGGCTCGCACCTTTTGGCGTAGGAAACGAAAAGCCGCTATTTATGTTCCCCAACGTTTACATCTCGCGCACCAAAATGTTTGGCAAAAACAGCGACCACCTCGACCTTGAGCTGAAGGCCCAATCGGGTGTGTCGAGTACCAGCGGTATCGCTTTCTTTTCAAACCAAGATTCATTCACCAAACGCGCAGAGGCTGGTGGCCACGGCGACATTGTGGGCCATGTAGAAATGGATTGGCGCGGTCGCCCCCGCATCCGCGTCGTGGATATTATTTAAGCTGATAAGATTTAGAGTATGGAAAAGATAATTATTTTTACGGACGGCGGGGCACGGGGGAACCCGGGGCCGGCCGGCATCGGCGCGGTTATTAAAGATGAAAATGGAAATACTTTAAAAGAGATTTCTGCATACATCGGCGAACAGACCAATAATTTTGCAGAATACGAGGCACTTATCTACGCGCTTAAAGAAGCCAAAAAAATGTTTGGAGAAAAACTGCGCTCCATGGTAGTTGAGGTCAAGATGGATTCTGAATTAGTGGTGCGCCAACTCGAAGGCCGCTACAGAGTAAAAGAACCAACACTGAAAGAAAAATTTGCACAAGTTGCAATGATGCGTCTTGAGGATGTGCCCAACATAACGTTTGCGCATGTGTTTAGAGAGCAGAACGCCCATGCAGATGAGCTGGTAAACAAGGCAATAGACGCACGTCAAAAATAAGAGTAGTGTGCTCCGCATGTTGGCGTGGCGCACAGCTATACTTTTGGGTATTTTTTATGCGCTGGTTCTTTGTGTGCGTATCACTTTTCTTCTCCAAGCAGAGGTAGCAGAAACTCTTTCGAGACATATATATGACAAGCGCGCGGTAGTTTCAGGGGTAGTAGTGGATGACCCTGAGCAGCGCGCCAACTCGCTCCATGTATACGTAGCCGTATCAGACATTGATGGGGTAAAAACAAACGGGACATTGCTTGCAATACTTGCTCGCGACACAGGGGTGTCCTATGGGGACAAGATTGAGCTAGAGGGGCAAATCATTTTACCGCAATCTTTTGAAACAGATACCGGGCGTGTTTTTGATTATCAAAACTATTTGCGCGTACGTGGAGTGTCTGCAATTGCTCGTTACGCCACTCTTACCCAAAGAGAGCCCGGGCCTTGGTCGCTCCAGAAGTCTCTTTTTGATTTTAAACATCTGTTCGTGTCTTCGCTTGAGCGGATATTCCACGAGCCGCGCAGCGCGCTTCTCGAGGGAGTGCTTCTTGGCGAGCGGCGCGGGCTCCCTAAAGATATCAACGACGCGTTTATTACCTCAGGCCTTATACACGTAGTGGTGCTCTCGGGCTATAACATTGCAGTGGTTGCGAACGCAGTTTTGTATATGACCTCCTTCTTGCCACGCACGCTTGGGGTGGGCGCAAGCGGCGTACTCATGGTTTTGTTTGTGGTTATGACAGGAGCCGGGGCTACAGCAGTGCGTGCTTGCATCATGGGGCTTATCGCTGTTCTCGCGCTTTATTTGCGCCGCCCAACGGCAGCCTTGCGTGCGCTCGTGTTTGCCGCACTCGGTATGGTCTTATGGAATCCGCTCGTTGCACTTTATGACCCCTCTTTTATCTTAAGCGTGTTAGCGACCTTTGGGCTTATCACCATATCCCCGACGGTAGAAAAATATCTCACACGTATCCCAGAGTATTTGGGGTTGCGCTCTATCACTGCCTCAACTATTGCCGTGCAGATGTATGTCCTGCCCGCGTTGCTTTACTTTACGGGCGTACTTTCTTTTTTGTCAGTACCGGCAAACTTTCTTGCGCTTCCGGTGATCCCGCTCGCGATGTTGTTTGGTTTTCTTGCTGGGCTGCTTGGTTTGGTGTACCCGCTGTTTGCACTCCCATTTATGATACTGTCCGACACGCTCTTGCGTTGGATACTGTTCGTGGCGCAGACAGCGCATCTGCTCCCATTTTCATCAACTGTTTTGCCTGCGTTTCCGGCGTGGGTTGTAATACTCGCGTATGTACCGCTCACCTGGCTTGCTATCCGTTTATATCTAAAAACCGCTTCTCAACAACGCTCCAGTTAATGTTTTTAAAAAAGGCATCGATATATTTTGCTTTGCCCAAAGCGCCGTAGTCGAGCAAAAACGCATGCTCCCACACGTCTAGAGCAACCACAACAGGCAGGGTAGAGAAGTGCCCATTATGTTGCTCGCCAACAAAACTCATATGAAACGCCTTAACCTCAGGGTTGTAATACAGGATCGACCACCCCGGCCCGCGCATCATGCCGGTTTGGCGGATGCGCTGCATCGCCGCATCGGTGGAGCCCCAATGCTTCTCAAGCGCCTGTGCCAGCATGCTGCCCGCAGTAAGCGGGGTTGGTACGCCTTCAAACTGTGGGAAGTACAACTCATGGAGTTTCATCCCGTCAAACTCAAACGAGTGCCGGCGGCGCAACTCGCCAATAGCGAGCGCGTGCTTCTCTGGGTCGCTCAGTAGATCCTCAATCGCCGCGCTTATGGCGTTAAAATTTTTTACATATCCTGCATAAAGGGCGAGATGCTGCTCGAGGGACTCTTTTGAAATGCCTTCAAGCGCGGGTACGTTAAACTTTTTTTCTTGGTAATTCATACCCCCAGTATAGCAAAATAAGGCTTTGTTTTAAGGCTGTTTTAGCTGTCCCCAAGGGGTTGCTTGCTTTGCTGATATATGGTATAATAGGAACAGGTTAGGGAGTGGTCCTTGCCATGTAATGTTTTAAACGGAGGGTCCTGTGTTTGATAAGTTGTACGGGGTGGCGAGACCCTTTATTCTCGCAGCGCTGTCTCTGACAGTTGGGTTGGCCTTTGCGGCACTGCTGTCCGGTGGGAAGGCCATTGCCGAGCAGCAGTACTCGGTAGGTAAGGTCGACCAGGAAGTGGTCGTTGCCAGCGCGCTCCAAGAAGAGAAGCAGTATCCGGTCTCAACAGCAGCAGAAAGATCTGACGCGCCGTCAGTGATCGTCTGCGTAGAAGAAGATGAGACCTGCTTCCTGCCTGTTTCGTGGTCGGAGGCGCAAAAGCTCGCTCAAGAGTACCAAGAAGCAGGGGTGGTCCTCTGCGTCGAAGGTACTCCACAGTGGGAGGCCGCCATAGATTTTATGGGCTCGACAGATGGCGAGACCAAGCTGGCGTGGACAGCATTGCAGCTTGTAAGAGAGACAGCTGCAAAATGACAAATAGTACAGAGGATTAAGCGGCGCGAGTAAAATCGCGCCGTTTCTCTTTTTTATGTATATTCATGCCATGCTTCTCCTGCGGCGATACTTTTCTTATCTCATAGTCATTGCTCTCTTCTTTGTCACACTCGGCATATGGGGTGCAGTTTTAGCCAGCACTCCAAGCGGGGTCTTAACTGTTGCAGTGATGAATGTCGGGCAAGGCGACTCGATTTTTATAGAGTCTCCAACAGGTGTGCAGGTTGTTATTGACGGCGGGCCGGACAACTCGTTGCTTACCGAGCTACCCAAGCGCATGCAACTTTCAGACCGTACGCTTGACGCAATTGTTGCTACGCACCCAGACGCCGACCATATTGCGGGCTTTATCGACCTTCTTAATCGCTACGAAGTTAAAAATGTTATTGAACCCGGGATCCCTAAAGACACGCTCACTGCAAAACGTTTTGAAGAAGAAGTTACAGAGAAGAAAATTCCCCGCCATCTCGCGCGGCGCGGTATGCGGCTCGATCTTGGTGGGGGAGCACGGCTCGACATTTTATTCCCCGACTTTGACGTCTCAAACCTGCCGAACAATAAAGTAAATGAGGGTGGAGTGGTTGCGCGGCTTGTGTACGGAGATACTTCAATGCTCCTCACCGCTGACATACCGACAAAAGTCGAGGGGCGGCTGCTCGCGCTTTATGGTAAAGCGCTTGATAGCGATATATTGAAAGTGGCGCATCACGGCTCGCGTGGCTCGAGCGAGCTCGCATTTGTAAACGCTGTTTCTCCTGCAGCTGCGATTATCTCTGTCGGCGGAGATAATCGCTATGGCCACCCCACAAAGCAAGTGCTAGATCTCTTGGCTGGCCAAGATATAAAAACCCTCCGGACAGACGAGGAGGGGACAGTAGTTTTTATTTCAAACGGAGAAACTTTTGTTCTAAAAAAATAAAAGTGCCAAAAAAGAGCGCGCTCCGGGCCGCTAGGCCAAGTCCAACTCTCTTTTTCAGCACTTTTATTTTTTTAGATCACGCCTGCCGCCTTGAGTGTTTTGTAGACGCCGTTTTTAGTAACCGTGCGGATACCTTTGGTGGAGAGGGTAACCGTGACTGTGCGGTTAAGCTCCGGCACGAAAAAGCGCTTCTTTTGGAAGTTGGATTGTTTGCGGACCTTGCCGGTAGGGTTAAACTTAGTCGCGCGGATGCGGTTAGAGTAGCCGCCAGCGACTTTTGACCCTTTTTTAGTTACAGGACAGATTCTTGCCATATATATTGAAGTAAAAACATGATAGCATAATTTTGACTCAATGCAAGATATTATCTTTACGGTTCTAGTGCTGGCATTTTCAGCCATACTCCACGAGGTGGCGCATGGGTATATGGCTAATTGGCTTGGCGACCCAACCGCCCGCCTCCAGGGCAGGCTTACCCTCAACCCCCTTAAGCATATCGACCCAATAGGCTCGATACTATTGCCCGCCATACTAGTGATGACAAAATCGCCTGTTTTGATCGGTTTTGCAAAGCCAGTGCCCTATAACCCCTACAACCTGCCGGGGAAGTATGACGAGGCTTTGGTGGCCGGTGCCGGCCCTGCAACAAATATCCTCCTAGCGTTATTATTTGGCTTATCTATTAGATTGTTCGGAGGTGATATGAGCCAAACCACCATGCAAGCCTTTGCGATTATCACTTATATAAATATGCTGCTTGCGCTCTTTAACCTAATACCGATTCCGCCCTTAGATGGCTCAAAGATCCTTTCAAGCCTGCTCCCGCAGAGCTTGGCAGGTGGATACGACTCGTTTCGTACCGCTTTTGAGCGCCTCGGGGTGCTCCAAGGGACGTTACTTCTTTTGGTTATCTTCTACTTCCTTTCGCCGTTTTTTACTGCAGCTATGCGAAGTGTTTTTAATCTTGTTACGGGGGTATCTCTTTAGTCTGCCGTTACTTGTTAACACCCAAACCACACAGGTTGCCACTTTTGGTTCTATACTAAGGGCACTCCCTATGCTTTCTATCCCTGAGCTGCCGCAACACAAGCTTGTCACTTTAGCTAAACTCACTGGCGGTGCGGCGGTGCTTGTGGTGATGGCGCTTTTTATAAGCGGCGCGGGAGATTTCTCCTTCTTTAAACAAACCGCAGCGGTGGTGTGCAGCAGCACAGCAGCTTGTACCGATGCACCAGGCAACGGGATTAGTATCACTGCTTCCTCTGGCCGTGTCGCTTATGGCGCAACAACAACGCTCACCTGGAGTTCGTCTGGGGTTACTGTTTTAGACACCAAAAACCAGATTACCTGTTTTGGTGACGGAACCTCTTGCGCCAACTCAACAGTGGGAACGTTCGCGCTCCAAACGTTTGGGCTTGATAACGCTGCTGGTATCGAGACTTTTACTGTCGGGTCTGACACATATGCGGCGGCTATTAGCACTACAACGAGCAACGACGTGACTCGTATTTTTAAATGGATACCAGCGTCTAAATGTTTTGGTAATGGTGTTGCTTGTGCAGATGTTGCAGGTTATTACTTTCTCCAAACTATCGGTGGCGGCTTAAGGCCAGGCAGCATATTTTCTGTAGGAGCAAACACCTATGCGTTTTCTTCCGGCGATGTATATAAGTGGATGACAACCACTGTAGAGGGTAGCCCAATGCTCGGCGCTAATGTCTCTGGTGGCCACACCATGTTCGACCGCTCCTTCCAGCTTAAAAACGGGAATACGGTTACCAAAATCGGTGTTTATTCTACCGCCGCTAAGAGTGTAACTTTGAAGGTTGGCAAATATCTCGGGTTAAGTAATTTTGACGTTGTTTTTTCTCAGGTGTTGTCGCACACCGGCACTGGTTGGGAAGATTTAGACATTACCGATTTCCCAATCCCCGCTAGCGGTGTCTACTATGCTGGAGTATATTCTCTCGGCGGGCTGAGTAGGACAAGCGCCAACGTGCCTCGCTCCTATGTGGCTGGTGATCGCGCTGTCAGCCTAAATCAAAATTTCACCGACGACATCGGCCAAGCTGATGCGGTGCGTGTTACCTACAGCACCCCCATCGGTTGTTTCGGCAACGGTGGCGAGTGCGCAAACATCTCTCCCGGGGAAAACAAATTCCAAGATATAATATCAAACAGTGCCGGAGAGCTTGTTTTTACATCTGCACTTGATGGCGGTGCAACCTTCGCGCTTTCTGGAGGCAGCCTGTATAAATGGACGACTACCAGCCTCGAGAGCAGCTCAATGCCTGATGTCACCCTATCTGGCAACTACACAATGTTCGACCGCTCCTGGCAGGTCAACAACGGCAGCACGGTTACTAAAATAGGCGTGTACTCAAATGTCTCGCACACAGTAACGGTTAAGATCGGCAAACTGATTAATGCGGGCGGGAAATTTGACATTGTAAAATCAGAATCCTTTACCCACACCGGCAGTGGTTGGGAAGATTTTACTCTCTCTACCCCCTACGCCGTCCCCGCAACAGGCACATTTTATGCTGGTGCTTACGCAATTAGCAGCTTGCGCACCTCTGTAGCTGTCGCGCGTTCCTACCAGGTGGGAGATATTGTGGGCAACAGCCAAAGCCTGACATATAACAGCGGTGACATAACAGCGGCGCGTGTTACCTACGCAACTCCAATTTCTTGCCTTGGCAACGGCGTAGTGTGCGGAGAAAAACTGCAAGACATGGGTTCGCAGAACTCAAGCCGCCTATTGTCTTTTAGCTCCGGCTCGGACAAATTTTTTGCCCTGGTCGACTCTGTTGGTACACAATCCCATGTCTACAAATGGGCAAACACTCCCGTAGTTTCCAGCCCTACTCCTCATAGTAGTGTGGGCGGCGCGGGTTACACTTTTTTTGACCGTACCTTCCGGGTTAAAAATGGCTCGACTGTTTCAAAAGTCGGCGTGTACTCGGTAGCAGCGGCAAGTTTGACGGTAAAGATCGCCAAGCGCAACTACGTAGGCAACTACACAACCGTTGTTTCGCAAGCGTTTGCGCACCCCGGAGGTGGCTGGCAAGACGCCACACTCTCCACTCCCTATACTGTTCCCTCAACAGGGGAGTATTATGCCGGTGTTTATTCGGCAAGCAATATTAATATCACCACGAGTAATATCAACCGTGCATACTTTGTAGGCGACAGCGCCGGCACGCAAGCTTTTAGCGAAGATGTTAACAACACACTCCTGGTGCGTGTCACCTACACAGCCCCGATCCCGTGCCTTGGCAACGGCATAGTGTGTGCGACAGTTGATGTCGGGGAAAACGCGTATCAAACAGTGGGCGGTACGTTTGTTGCTGGAGAAGCCTTTACCCCGGCGTCTGAAGGTACGTACGTTATGTTGGGGCTTGGCGCTGGGCTGAAATCCTACATCTACAAATGGGCGAATGCTTCTGTGGTCGCTAGTCCGTCACCACACAGTAGTCTCAGCACCGCTGGTTATACTTTATTTGACCGCACCTTCCGTGTTAAAAACGGGTCTGTTGTTTCTAAAATTGGCGTGTACTCGGCGGCAGCAGCAAGTGTCACCGTAAAAATCGCCAAGCGCAACTACGCAGGCAACTACACCACCGTTGTTTCGCAGGTGTTTGCACACCCTGGCGGAGGTTGGCAAGACGCCACACTCTCCACTCCCTATACTGTTCCCTCAACAGGGGAGTATTATGCCGGTGTTTATTCGACAGGCAGCATGAACATAACTACGAGTAATATCAGCCGTACATATTTTGCAGGCAACAGCGCCGGCACGCAGGCTTTTGTCGAAGATGTTAACAACACAAACCCGGTGCGTGTCACCTACACAGCCCCGATCCCGTGCCTGGGCAATGGTATAGAGTGCGCGACTGTTGATGTGGGGGAGAATGCGTATCAGACAGTGGGGACATACTATCCCTTACAATGGAAGGCCCTTACCTCCGGTACTGATACCTATTTAGCGCTCGCACAGCAATCTAACGTCGATGCAAATGGCAATTTGAATGGCGGCGGCGGCCCATCGTCTCTATATAAATGGACAAGTACTTACACAGAGGGGAGCCCTACATTGGGGAGTGCCAACTCAGTTAACTATACTTTTTTTGATCGTTCCTTCCAGCTTAAAAACAGCAAAACAGTCTCCTCCATAGCTGTCTACTCCACTGTGCCAGGGCAAAGTGTTTATGTAAAAATAGCCAAGCGCAACGGAGTAGGAAACTACAATATTGTTGCATCGTCGGGCCCCCACAGCCACACAGGAACAGGATGGGAAGAATTTCCGATCTCTTATACTGTCCCCGCAGATGGCGATTACTACGCAGGCACCTATGCCTCTGGCAATCTAAAAACAACAAGCTTGCTTGTTCCTCGTGCGTACTCGGCTGCTGGAGTAAATGTGCTTGTTAGCAACAATATCGCTTTTAGTGAGAACTCAGGCAACAACCATCCTGCGATACGGGTCACCTACACAACCCCGGTCTCGTGCCTCGGCAATGGCGTCTCGTGCGCTACTCTGGATGCAGATGAAAATATATTTCAAACCATAGGAAGCTCACTGGCCTTTCAATGGGCGTCGTTTAACTCTGGCTTCGACACGTTCCTCTTCCTTCCTGACCTCAACAGCGCATATGCGTTTAAAGACACCTACAGCGATTGCGTTGGCAACGGCATCACGTGCGGCACTCCACTACAAAACATATCAAGTTCAAAACCAAACGAGTCAGACACTTTTACCTACAACGGTAAATATTATTTGGTTGTCGGAAACAGGGGTAGCTCCAGTAAGGTATATGAATGGATACAGGGTTCTACCTGCTGGGGCAGCGGCATTGTGTGCGGCTCATATATACAAGCATTCGGCAGCGATGGTTGGAATACGGCTGGCTTAGATGTCTTCCAACATGTAAACGGCAGCTACTACGTGCTTATGGTTAATAACGACAATAACAACATGGTCTATAAATGGATGCCAACAGGTAACGGCGGCAAAGGTTGTCTTGGCAACGACATTACTTGCGGTTCCGTTCTACAGTCGTTGGGTAGTGGCGGAAACAGCAATAGGCATGGAGATGAGTTTGTTATGGGCGGTGTGCAATATATTGCCATAGCCTCTAGTGGTGACGACAGCCGTGTATACAAATGGATGGCAAGTGGGGCCAGCTGTCCTGTGGGCGGTGGTTTTGGCGATGGCACTACCTGCGGGGCAGCGTGGCAGTGGTGGGGCGGCGGCGGTTGGGACACGTGGAATTGGCAATATTTTACTCCCGATAGCGGCGTCACACATTACCTTTTATCTTCAAACGCCGGCACGGAGTCTTATGTGTATAAGTTTGGCACTACTGGTACTGGCTGCCCTGCGGGCGGTGGGTTTGGTGCTGGAGGCACAGCAGGTTGTGGTAATACGCAATATAAACAAGCGTTTGGTAATAGCGCCTGGGACTCCTACCAGTGGACTTATTTTACCGATGCTGGGGTGCACTATATGTTGTTGGCAAATTATGGTCAAAACGATTCTTATATGTATAAATGGATTCCTGCCTCAACTTGTTTTGGCAATGGCACCACCTGTGGCACCCCATTTCAAACAATCACTATTAATGGAGGTACTGCTTCGCTTGATGTGATGACTATCGGGGCTAAACAATATCTTTTTGCGGCGGCAAGAAACTCTCCTTCGCCGTTGTATGTATGGATGCCCTTGGCTACGCCAAAGCCTTGTTGGGGGAACGGCTCCTCATGTGGGAAACCGCTTCAATCTGTGGAGACTAACACTGCTCTTGATTGGGAAATATATAATATCGGAGGGGCTGACTATGCTCTTGTTTCCAACAGCAGCGGCGGCCTCACTAAAAATTATAAAATGATGCAAGTTGGCAGTAGTGGAAACACTTCTCCTGGTTGTTCGGTTGTTGTAGCAAGTGCTTCTCAACCGTCTGGTATTTTTGCGGTGGCAAACAGTGAGACTACAGGCATAGTCACTGGCGAGCTTTTTGAAGATACGGCATACATTCTTGCTTGCAATACTGCTAGCGGCATAGTTACTGCGTCGATCCTGGTCGATGTGCTCCCACAGGGATATGTCGATCCGCCGATCGTATCAATAGCATCCACACAAAATGCCACAGAGGGGGGCGCCAATGGCACATTCACCGTTACTTCAAACGTAGCCACCACCTCTAACACCACCATTTATTACACCGTAAGCGGTTCGGCCTCTGCAACCTCCAGCGCCGATTACACAGCGCTCTCTGGCTCAGTAGTGATCCCCGCAAACCAAAAAACAGCCACCGTCACTGTTGTTCCTGTTGATGATCTTATTTTTGAGGGTACCGAAACAGTTAAGGTAACATTGTCTACAAACAGCAACTACACGGTGGCTGTGTCTCCGTCCAACAGTGCAACACTTACTATCGCCGACAATGAGACATCCGCAACGGTTCCTGCTGGGGTTAATTGCTCTGGCACTGTCGTGCCGCCTGCTTGCTGGCTCACTATCACGCCAACAATAGTTCAAAAAGGCTCAAACGCAACGGTAACCTGGGGTGTCACCGGTCTTGTAACTGGCGCTAACGGCAATAGCGGCGACACCTGTGCTATAACCGCAAACCCTGTTATCGCAGGATTCGCCCCCGCGTTTTCAATCGTTTCAAACGCATGGAGCGGGACAGAACAGGTGGCTATCCAAAGCAAGACCATATTTACACTCACTTGCACCGCCCCTAACACCACTACCAAAACCTCTGTTTCTAAAACGATTAATCTCGTGCCTAGCTACCAGGAGCTCTAGCCCGAGCCTTCCTGCAGCAAGGCTGGTTGCATGCAGTGTCCCTCTATAGTAGAGTGTCTTTGTCCCGCCATGGCGGGATTTTAATTCAAAAATGGCTCGTATATCACAACTTGTCCGCAAAGGACGCAAACAAATGAAGAGCAAGTCAAAGTCGCCGGCCCTTGGCCGCGGCTTTAACGTGCTGCAAAACCGCCCGATCTTCTACCCATCGCCCT
>CAYZZC010000008.1:0-29414 GCA_964482995.1 uncultured Candidatus Saccharibacteria bacterium | reverse complement strand
GGCTTATCTCCTTTACTACCGGGCAGGCCAACAACCCGTTTAGTGCGTACATGACCCTCTCGGGCAACTTTAATGCAGCAACACAAAACGCAGTCGCAAACGCCAACAAAGAACTTTCTTTTGGACAAGGTTTTCTATCAGTGAGAAAGTGCGACCCTATACCCACCGGGCCGGGGGCGCCTATAGACCTACTCCCAGCGTCAGACCGCTGCAAGATAGTAACCCCAGGATCGGCAATCAATGAATCGCTCGCAGCAACTTTTCAGGGTAATTTGGATTCGCTCCAACTCGGCGATAGTATCGACCAGATATTAGCTGCGCTACAAAACGCGCTGATCACTAAGGTAATGCAGGCTGGGCTAGCAAATGTGAACAAAAAATCCAACAGCGCCAACAACACCCCCTCGGCTGCACAAACACAAGCGGAGCGGCTGATGAGCGAGATGCAAACAGTAGTTGCAGACACGCAGCAGTATGCAACCGTTGAGCAGCGGATTATCTCCGACATACAAGCCGCTCAACAGAGCCTCACTGGGCTCCAAAACTGCTGGGTCAACGCATCCTCCTCGCCAACGCTCACGCAAGCTCAGCTCACGGTTGCACAAACAGGCGCCAATGCTGCTGCGACAAAAGTTATCGAGCTTGAGGCGCTGGTGGCAACACACAACCTAAACATTGAGCGCGCCAATAGCTCGATTGCCGCTGTGCAAGAAATCCAGACCGACCTTTTGCTGGCAACCGTGGCTGCCGATGTAGCTGCTGTACAGGTGCGGTGGGATGCTATAAAAGTGGCAAATAACCCGCGCATCTATACAAAAACAGACGTCACTTTGTCGCAGCAAGACCGCGCCACAACACAAAGCAACCTAGCGGCTCTAGCCTCAGACACCACCGCAAGACTCCAACAATGCTATGCGCTCTAAAAACACATTGTTTCGAAATGTTTTGAATTGGGGGGTAAAAACTGCCGTATTTGTTTTATTGCTCTCAATCGCATTTTCTCCTTTACAAATAAATTTAAACCCCGCAGACAAGAAGGACGGAGGATACAAATTGTATCTTGAAATACAAACGGTCTCTGCAGACACACAAGCAGCCTGTGAACAGAGAGGTGGGGTGTGGCAGTATGGAGTCTTTTCAGATAGTAGTTGTATAAAACCTGGCACCTTAACTGAGCCTCTGCCAGAAGGGGAATTTGGCTCCAACCAAAGCGATTCACTCAGCACCACAGCCGCCGAGTGGATTTCTAACATTGTTTACGTATTTACGGTGGGGTTGGGGAGCCTGATAGCCTATGTGGCAGCCAACTTTTTTAACTACACCGTGTTCCTCTCGCTCAATAGCACTGCCTACGCCATGGGCTTTGTTACAGAGGGGTGGGTGATGGTGCGCGACCTCGCCAACATGGGGTTTATATTTATCCTCATATACATCGCAGGCTCTATCATGCTCTCGGCCGACACCAGCAAGACTATGCAAATGCTAGTGCGTGTTATTGGTATCGCGCTTATCATCAACTTCAGCTTCTTCTTCTCTCGTGTTGTTATAGACGGCGGCAACATCCTCGCCGTGCAGTTTTATAACAACATCCCCGCACCTACCCTAGGTACTGCAGCAAGCAATGGCCCTATAGCCGATGCTACAAAAAAAGCAGCTAGCGCTGTTGCATACCCAGTAGCTGGTTGGGCTTCTTCAGAAACAAAAGATCTGACCGCCAACATTATGGGGGCAATGCAGGTGCAGAGCATCCTTAACACCGACTCTTTTAAAGCATTTGCTCAAGACTCTGGCTTTTTAGTCAAAGTTGCCACGCTCTCTTTTATCTATATATGCATGGGCGTCATTTTTGGCCTCCTTGCGGCGATGTTCTTTACTATCGGGCTTAAGTTTATATCCCGAGTGGTGGTGCTGTGGGTGGTTATTATCGCTTCGCCGCTTGCGCTGCTCATGTATGCCATACCAGGCCCTAGTGCAAAAAAATATTTTAATGAGTGGCTTAGTGCACTTATCACTTACTCGCTCTACCCGGCGACATTTCTCTTTTTGTTTTTTATAATCACCCGGTTTACCCATAGTTTTACCGGGTGCGACCCGAATGCAATAATTTGCGAGAACTCAATACTCGAGTCTGCGTTTGGCAGCATCAACAAAACCGCCACCGGTACCACTGGCGCAACCTATCTTGTCAGCATTATTGCTGAGGTCGGTATCCGGCTGGGGTTTGTGATGATGTTGCTCTACCTGGCTCTTAAAGCCTCAGACATAGTCTCTTCTTTTGGTGGGAGCTTGGCACAAACAATCACCAGCAAGCCAGACAAGTGGGCCGCTAGCCTCAGCGGCTTCTCACAACGTATAACAAGGAACCCGGTACTGGCTCCTGGTGTCCGGCAGGCTGCAGGATTTGGTTGGCGCAACACGGGCGGGAAAGCGGCGGCAAGTTTAGCTTCTACGCTAAAGAGTGCCCAGTGGTCAAATACGCCCGGAGTAATAGGGAGGGCAGGATTTAATTTGCAGAAAAAAGTTGCAGCTATAGCCGACAGTGCGGTGCCTGGGACCTTGTCATATAAGGGAAGAAGCGATTATCTGAGCAAAACGGGGAGTGAAATGAAGGCAAACCTTATGCGCACAGAGGACAAAGAATCCGCTGAGCAAGTGATCAGGCAAATCAGCAGCAATATTGGCTCAAAGAAAACAGCCGAGGTTGGTATTGATGCCAAGGCTCTCGAAAAAATACAGAATATGAACGAGGCTCGTATAAAAGAACTGGGTGCTACCCAACTAAAAACCTTGTCCCATGTGTTTACCGAGAATCAGATGAAGGTGGTTGAAAAGCTAGAAAAAATGAGCGAACAGGACAGGGAAGAGGCTCAGAAAAATTGGCGGGAGCTTTCAAGCTCCGGGCCAACGCGTAAACTCCAAAAGGAAATAGGCTCATTGAGGGATGTTATAGATAAACTAAAGTCTAAGGGAGGATTCTCGTTCACTACTATAGAGAAACACACCGCACCAGGCTCTACTATAGACTCTGAAGCTTTAGAAGAAATGAGAGAAGAAATACTGACACAAGTATCGACTGCCAAGGACGAGACACAAAACCGCAAAAATTCAAAAGATGACAGAATTCTGGCGGGGAAAAATCTTGAAAAACTCCAAGATGTGACAAAACAGCTCAAAACGTTGGGCGAAAATTTGGGAAAAGCACCTGAAAATAAGGTCGTGGTTATTTAGTCAATTACTTATTAATAACTTTGCTTTATGGACCAACAAACCTATTCAAAAGAAGAGATAAAAAAAAGGCTCGATTCTCTGCCGCCAGAGATACAAAATTTTCTTTATAGCGCTGAGGTGGACTCTATCGTCCAGCAAATTGGTGCTAAAAATAAATTACATCTCGACCAAACCGGCCTACTCTTAATAAAGATCAACGATGTAATGATAGGTTTTATGGAGGCGGCAGACCTGCCAGACAGCCTGAGCAATATTCTACAAATAGATAAAGAAAAAGCATCTTTAATCGCAAAAGATGTCGATGAGATGCTCTTTTCTAAAATCCGCGAGGCTATGAAGAAGGTTTATGAGGCCAACAAAGCTGCCCCAGCAGAAGCTCCTTCTGCCCCCGCAGCAGTTGCCTCTGTGCCAACTCCTAACCCGGCCTCCAAACTCCCACCACTGCCAAGCACTCTGCCCACTGCTTTTGTGCCCACAGCAATGCCGACAGCACCTTCTGCGGTAAAACCCGTACCCACCCCTGTTACAAACATACCGACACCAACCCCAATGCCACCACCTCCGCAAAAACCGGTAGAAAAACCCGCAATGCATGCGGCAGATATCATGCTGAGCGAGAAAACCGTTACCGTTGCCACGCCTGCTGTGCCAAAGGCCGCACCAGCAACACCGCCTACACCAGGATCATACAAAAAAGACCCCTACCGCGAGCCTGCTGAATAGTACACCCCAAGGGTACTTGGATATTCTAAGACGGGGTACCGTTAAGAATATCTCGGCGTGCTATTATTAAATGGTAATGCGTTATCAAGTTCCTCAATTTATTGAGATTGAAGACAAGATATTCGGGCCGCTCACGCTCAAGCAGTTTATCTATGTCGCTGGCGGGGGAGGGTTGTGCCTTGTCTTCTTTTCGCTCCTGCCATTTTATCTCACAGTGATCCTATCGATCCCGGTGATCGCGGCTTCCTTGGGGCTTGCTTTTTACCAAGTAAACGGGCGCCCCATGATACTCGCGGCTGAGCATGCCTTTGGATATTTTATCGGCCATAAGCTCTACTTGTGGAAGCAGCGCAAGGCAGGAAGCGAAGAGGGGCACACAATACAAAAAACAGCAGTAACTGCCCAAATGGTCCCCGCACTTTCTGAAAGCAAGCTCAAAGACCTGGCTTGGTCGCTCAACATTAAAGACCGCGCCACCATGGGAGTTTCAGAAACACAAAAGCGCACGGGGTTTGAGATTTAGTTCGACACCGCTCACTACAAGTACTATATGCCTGACCAAAAAATTAAAGCGCAAGCAACACAAGAGTTTGTTCCTCTTAAGGAGGTGCGCGACGGTATTGTGATACTTAAAGACGGGAGCCTCCGCTCGCTCCTTATGGCCTCCTCGATCAACTTGGCGCTAAAGTCGGCCGACGAGCAGGCGGCAATTATCGGGCAGTTTCAAAATTTTCTTAATTCGCTTGAGTTCCCTGTACAATTTTTTATCGAGTCGCGCGACCTCGACATCCGACCATATGTAGCACTCCTAGAGGAGCGCTATGTGGCCGAGCTCGACGACCTTATGAAGATACAAATCCGTGAGTATATCTTGTTTATCAAGGACTTTACCGAGCGGGCAAACATCATGTCTAAAAACTTTTTTATTGTCGTGCCCTACGACCCTGCACTTATCGCACGCGGCGGGGGCCTCGCTGCCTTGGGCTCGCTTTTTCCTGGAGGTTCCAGTTTAAGTGCCGCAATTACTGACGAGCAGTTTGAGCAGTATCGCACTCAGCTTGAGCAGCGTATTGCGGTGGTCGAGCAGGGGTTGGTGCGCACTGGTGTGCGGGTAGTTAAGCTTGGCACCGAGGAGGTGATCGAGCTCTTTTACAAACTCTTTAACCCGGGCGAGCTTGAAAAGCCGCTCCAGGTGCAAGACCTCGCCGCTAAAAGCAGCTAGTACACTGTATATATGGCACTGCTCGACTTTCTAAAACAAAAACAAAACACCAACTCCCCAGTGGCACCTATCCTGCCTGAGGCAATATACAAGCAGGGGATACTCGAGCTCCAAGACGTTATCGCCCCTTCTGCACTGAAGATCACCCCGCGCGAGATAAACCTGGGAGATAAAATTGCGCGCACTTTTTTTGTGATGTCCTACCCGCGCGTCTTAACCGACTCCTGGTTCTCGCCGGTGATCAACCTCGACCGCGTGCTCGATATCTCGATCTTTATCCACCCGATAGACTCGGCCGAGATCCTTAAAAAGTTTCAAAAAAAGGTTGCCGAGGTGCAAAGCCAGATCATGTCGCGCGAAGAAAAGGGTTTGGTGCGCGACCCGATCCTCGACACAGCATACAGCGACCTTGAGGACCTGCGCGACCAGCTCCAACAAGCGCAGGAGCGCATCTTTGATGTGGGTGTTTATATCACTATCTACGGCGCCACTGTTGAGGAGCTCGACAAAGTTGAGAGCGAGATCAAGTCGATGCTTGAGTCGCGCCTTATTTATGTAAAGCCGGCGCTCTTCCAGCAAGAGCAGGGGTTTAAGTCGGTGTTGCCGCTTGGCCGCGACGAGCTTGCTGTCAACTCAAAATTAAATTCCTCACCACTCTCTTCTATCTTCCCGTTCGTTTCTTTTGACCTCACGAGCGACCGCGGTATCCTTTATGGTGTTAACCGCCACAACGCTAGCTTGGTGCTCTTTGACCGCTTTAGCTTGGAGAACTATAACTCAGTGATCTTTGCAAAGTCTGGCTCGGGCAAGTCCTACGCAACAAAGCTCGAGATTTTGCGCACACTGATGTTTGACACCGAGGTGATCGTGATCGACCCTGAGCGTGAGTATGAGTTTCTCTCACAAGCAGTGGGGGGGCGCTATTTTAATATCTCACTCAACTCAGAGCACCACATAAACCCGTTTGACTTAGCGCCTCCGCGCGAGGACGAGTCGCCGGCAGATATCTTGCGCTCAAACATTGTGGCCCTGGTCGGCATGTTCCGCATTATGATGGGCGGCCTTACCCCTGAGGAGGACGCAATAATGGACAAAGCTATCACCGAGACCTACGCGCTTAAAGACATCACGGTCGACACCGACTTCTCCCAAGTTGAGCCGCCGCTCCTCTCAGACTTTGAGCTGGTTCTTGCCGGCATGGAGGGCTCTGAGTCTTTGGTGCAGCGCCTTTCAAAATATACTAAAGGTACATGGGCTGGCTTTATCAACCAACCAACCAATGTCGACCTCAACAAAAAGTTTGTCGTCTTTTCGGTGCGTGACATGGAGGACGACCTTAAGCCGGTAGCGATGTACTTGATCACCCACTTTATCTGGAACGCGGTGCGTAAAAATCTAAAAAAACGCCTGCTGGTTATCGACGAGGCGTGGTGGATGATGAAAACAGAGGACACTGCAAGCTTTCTCTACGGGATGGCAAAGCGCGGCCGCAAATATTATCTGGGGCTTGCAACGATCACCCAAGACGTTGATGACTTTTTAAAGTCGCCATACGGGCTGCCGATGATCACCAACTCCTCAATCCAGATTTTGCTGAAGCAGTCGCCCACCACGATCGACAACTTGCAAAAAACCTTTAACCTCTCAGACGAGGAGAAGTATCTTTTGCTTGAGTCGGATGTGGGGGAGGGGATCTTTTTTGCGGGGCTTAAACATGTGGCGATTAAAATAATCGCTTCCTATACCGAGGATCAGATAATCACCTCAGACCCATCCCAAGTGCTCGCGTTGCGTAAACAAAAACAAGCCGAAGCTGCACCGAAGTAAAAACATGAACCTGGTAAAAATTACTCCATTTCTTTTGATCGCGCTGTGCATAGATGGTTTTCAATTTTTTATTTCACTCGCGCTTTCTGCTGTTGCCCTGTTCCCGGGGACTGTCGGTGGCTGTGCCATAGGAGCCGAAGTAGCGGGGGAGGTCGGCTGTGCGGCACTTGGTTTGGTGGGGAGTATCCCTATCGTAAACGGAGTCTTGGCCACGGTTACGGAGCCCATTGGTATTGTGCTTGGTTTTGCCATAAGCATCTGCATTAGTTTTGTTTTTGGCTCGATGCTGGTGTTGTTTCTCAAAGTGTTCGGCCTGCTCGACCACAAGGCTGCGCTGATGACCTATATGGGGGAGGTGTTGCCAGGTTTTAGCGCACTTCCTGTGTGGACAGCGCTCGTGCTGCGCTGCGCTTATGTAAAAGCAAAAGAGGAGTTGGTGGGCGGTATTGTAAGTAGCGTAGGAGTTATTGCTGGCGGCATACACACACCCCACGCGCGGCCAAGACAAGATACAATAGAGCGTAGGCCAACGCCTATGCAAGACGTGCGCCGCCAGGTATCTTATGCGCAAACTGTATAATATAAATCTTTTTATTTTTTCTTTGTTAGCTTTCGGCCTTGCAGGCGGATATGTGCATGCGCAGAGCAACAGCGCACTCAACACAAACTCGGTGCAGTTTATAATATCGCCAGAAACTCCGGGCCCTAATGAGAAGGTTACTATCGAGGCGCAGGGAGTTGGCGGCTTTCTTGGAGATGCAAACATTGTGTGGCAGCAAAACGGCAAGACCGTGCTCTCTGGGGCAGGGGAGCGCTCATTTTCTTTCACCACTGGTGCTGTTGGAGTAAAAACTCGTATCCAGGTAAACATAGACTCTGCTTCCAGCGGGAATTTTGTTAAAGAGTTTGTCTTTACCCCAAGCACTATCAATTTATTGTGGGAGGCAAACACCTCTGCGCCGCCGCTCTTCCGTGGCAAAACGCTCTACAGCCCAGGCTCCTCTATAAAAGTAGTTGCGATGCCGCGCATTGTTTCAAACGGCTCGTATGTCTCTGCAAATAATTTATCGTTTCAATGGAGTGTGGGTGGCGAGCCTGTGGTGGCCCAGTCGGGGTTTGGACGCTCGACATTTACCTACTATGGCAACCAGCTCAACCAAAGCGAGGCTATTGGTGTTGATGTTTCTTTAGCTGGCTCACCAGTTGGACACGCCGACCTCTTTTTACCAGGTACAGAGCCTGAGCTACTTTTATATGTTAAAGACCCGCTCAGAGGGACTCTCTATGACCAGGCAATGCCAAGCACAATGTCTTTGGTGGGGCAGGAGGTTACACTGAGTGCTCAGCCTTACTACTTTTCAAACGAGAGCTTGGCAGAAAAAACACTTACATATGTATGGGCACTCGATGGGAAAACTGTCACCGGCCCAGAAACAGGCGCAGGCGTGTTGACACTGCGTCCCTCAGGGAGTGGGCAAGGGCAAAGTAGCCTCTCGGTTAGCCTCCAAAACAACGACACCTACAAGTTCCTCCAAGCAGCAAGTGTGCGGCTGCAAATACTCTTTGGCCAACCAACAAACACCGGCTCAGGATTTGGCATATGAACATAAAAAATCTTATTTTTGCACTCATTATAGCGAGCAGCATCTTTGCGGCACAGCCAGCGTTTGCACAACAAAGCAACCTGCAGTACGCACCGCTTGAGCCTATCGCTAAGTTTACCGACCAGGGCACCGCAGACCTGCCTTCGCTTATTAAGGGGCTCTTTACTGTGCTCTTCTCGCTTATTGCGCTGTGGGCTGTGGGCTGGATTGTTGCAGGCGGCATTATGTACATGACCTCCGAGGTAGTGAAGGACCACCTCAAAGCAAAAGATATGATCTGGGCAGCAGTGTATGCGCTGCTTATCTTGGCCGGCTCCTATTTAATCCTCAATACCATCAACCCTGAGCTTTTAATATTTAAGCTTCAGAATACGCCGACCACCAACTCAGCAGCATCAGACACTATACCTACTCAGTTTCCTCCACAACCGCACAATACAGGAGTAGTGACTATAGGCTCAACAGTGAGAATAGAAAACAATTCAACCATAAAAACTAATGACGTGGGTACATTTACAACAAAATGCGAAGCGGTGGGCGGACATGTTTCTCCACTCACCTCTTCTGCAAATGGAACATACGCCTTGTTAACTTGTAAAAAAGACAGATTATGAACATCCAAACTATAAATTACTTGGTTGTTGGGGGAGCAATTTTTATTGTAATTGCTGGCGGCACTTGGTTTTATTTTACAAATAAAACAACCAGCACAGTACCCGCATTACAAAACAGCGGCTTTGGCACAGGCGACTCGCGCACCGTAGTAGTAACCCCAAGCGGGGAAGCTACTTCGGACACCGTTGTGTCTACCGCAACAAAAAGCACACAAAAGATATTTAAGGTGGCTGATAGGCCGGTTACTACTGCAACACTTATACAAACACTCCACCCCACAACCACTCTTGCCCGCTATGTGCTGCAAGAAAACGGCCATGTGCTCGACATAGTACTCGACAGCGCAGGCACTGTTGCACGCGCTGTATCAAACACTACTATACCTGGTACTGCACGAGGTGTCTGGGCTGGGCAGGGCAGTGGAGTGCTCCTTCAATATCTTGAAAGCAGTATAGTAAAAAGCGTGTATCTTGGTTTCCCTGCAGCGGCAGCATCGAGCACTTCCAAGCAGCAACCGATACACATACAGTTTCTCCCAAATAATATTACTGACCTTGGGGTCTCACCAGACGGCAAACAAGTTGCTTACTTAATCAAAACAACCAGCGGCTCAGACGGCTATATCGCCAAAGTTGATGGGAGTGCAAGTAAAAAATTGTTTTCAACACCGCTTTCTCAAACACTCCTCTCCTGGCCCGCACCAAAAACCTTGCTTCTACAAACTAAAAGCGCGGCGGGCGCGGCGGGCGCGGCCTTCTCAGTAAGTGTAGCGAGCGGCGCAGTAGTGCCGCTGGTATATGCCCCCGGGCTCACCGCCATGGCAGACAATAGTTTTACCCGCATGGTGTATCAGACCATAAGTAGCACCGTTTCTTCCTATGTGCATGACGTAAAAACAAATACAGATCGGCCACTTTCTTTTAACCCTATTCCTGAAAAATGTGTGTTGAGCACTGCGCGATTATCTATAATGTATTGTGCTGCCCCTCTTGCTTATACACCGCCAACATATCTCGACCAATGGCACCAAGGTGTTGCCTCCTCTCCTGACACTATTTTCTCCTTCGACCTTTCAACAGGAAGGAGCGAGATACTCGCCACACCAGGAGGACAAGAGGGAGGTGTCGCCACAGACATAGCCGAGCTTGCTGTCTCCCCAGACGACCACTATCTTATTTTTATAAAAAAAGGAGACCGCTCGTTGTGGGCACTGCGGCTAAATTAGCTCTTAAAAACTAGGAGCAGTTGTTTTGGTTTTATAACGAAGCACAATATGGCGAAACTTTCCCTCGCCATGTGACTCAGTTTGTATCTCTGGGTCTTCAGAAAAAAGCTCGTGTACCACTAGCCGCTCGTAAGGGCTCATGGGGCTCATCTCGACATCGTGTTTAAAAAGCCGCGCGCGCTGGGCAAGCATCCGCGCAGTTGCCCGGACAACCTCCATCTTTTCTTCGTGGTAGCCGTTAACGTCGATCAAGAAACTTGCCGACTCCTCGCCATACTTAGCCTCAATTAGACGCCGCGCAATACTGTTTATAGCGCGCAGAGTTTCTCCTTGCGGCCCGATAAGCTCTTTGGAGTTTTTGGAGGTTATAGCGACAACAGTACGATGACCATTGGTTACTACTATCTCGTCTGCTGGCATGTCGAGTACCGCCAGGAGTGAAACGACAAAATCTTTGAGCGTAGTTGCGTCCATAAGGACACAATACTCTACCCAGACGCCATTTGGCAAATATGGCCTTATTATGCGCTTTTTTACTAAGCTCTTTCCTTACCCCAAGGGTACTTGGATATTCTAAGACAACTTATTGTTAAGAATATCTCGGCGAATTAGCCACTCTTGGCCAATAGAAATCAGGTTGGTTGCTGCAAAGTAGATACCCACCGCAGCTGGCAGCGTGTAGGCAATAATAGCAATGAGTGCGGGAAACATGTACAGCATCATGTTGTGCTGCATTTTTTGCGCGACCTGCCGCTCTTTAGAAAGGCTAGCGAGCCCTGGTTTTATACGCGCCATTGAAAGATACGCGACAACATACTGCAGAGCGCCAACCAAGAGAGAAAGCAGGATATTGTGTGCTGCCACGAGATTGATAAAACCTAGGAAATTGAGATTAATGTGTTGCGGGACCTGCACAAACGAGTAAAGAAGATTTTCGGCAATTTTAGGCAGACTTTCTCGAAAAAGTGCAAAATAAAGGGCTATAAATATAGGGAGTTGTACCAAGATCGCAACAAAGCCAGCGAAAGGGCGTATTTTTTTACTTTTATAGAGTTCGAGGGTGTGTCGCGCGCGCTCTTCTGAAGAGTCTTTGTATTTCTTATTAATCTCGTCAAGCTCTGCTTGCGCCGCCTGCATACCCATCTGTGTTCGTATAGAGGCCGCAAACGCCGGGTAAAACAATATCCGGATAATAAGTGTCATGGCAATAATAGCCAGCCCCACATCACCTACAGGCATAACACCTATCAAATATACAAAAACGTTATAAAGCGGCTTGATAAAAAATGTCTCAAACATGCTGGTGTGGGAGCTTAGTGAGTAATCCTACCACCTCTGCCCTCAGGGTGGGTTGAAGCGGGGAGGGGATACTCCTTACAAAAAAGACTGTCATCTTGTTTTGGAGTATATGAGCCTCTTGTGGCGACAAAGAAGACAGGGCCCTATAAAGAGCCCTCCTAACGCGGTTTCGGTCGACTGCAAGCCTGGCAACTGCCTTTGGGGCAACGACAGCTGAGCCAAAAAACCCAGGTTTTACAACGTATTTTAAAGAAATAGCCACACCCCTCACACTCTTGCCAGAGGACAGCACCTCTTTGACCTGTGCCGCAGTAAGGCGTCTCTTTTTAGGGAGCATGGGGTAATTATACCGTTATTCGTGCGCGCCCTTTGTGGCGGCGGCGTGCAACTGTTTTTTTACCTCCAGCACTTTTGGCACGCTTAAGAAAGCCGTGGCTCCTGGCTCGTTTACGTTTTTTAGGTTGATATGTTTGCGACATATAAAGACTATAACATATCCACACTTTCTCCACACCTTGTACACAAAAACGGCTGTTTTGACTCGACAGTGCGGAGCGCGTATCCTTGGGTGTATCTTGCCCCTTATGACAACCACGAAAGAACTTTGGGAGAACGCTTTGGTTGAGCTAGAACTTGTCATTTCGCGGCCTAACTTTAATACATGGTTTAAAGATACCCACCTTATACGCGCAGAGGACGGTGTCGCGTACCTTGGGGTCCCATCTCAGTTTGCGCGCGACTGGCTCTCAACTAAGTTTCATAAAGACATATTGCACTCGCTCCGGAGTTTGTCAGAGAGTATACGCACGGTTGAGTATGTAATATCCAGAAGCTCAAAAAAACCAATTGAGGAGGTGCGTGCCACCGCACCCACCGAGCTCCCGCTTGAAGCCGTACACCAAAAAACAAACCTTAACCCACGGTTCACCTTTTCTTCTTTTGTGGTGGGGCCGTTTAACGAGCTGGCCCATGCAGCAGCACAGGCAGTGATCAGGAAGCCGGGTATTGCCTACAACCCTTTGTTTATTTATGGCCCAACCGGGCTGGGGAAGACCCACTTAATCCAAGCAGTGGGGAACCACTTTCGCATCAATGCCCCAGACCGCAAGGTGCAGTATCTCACCTCTGAAAAGTTTTCAATGGATTATGTTTCTTCTATCCAATCAGGTAAGGTGCAGTGGTTTAAAGAAAAATATCGTCAATATGATGTGCTTATTATGGACGACGTACAGTTCTTAGCGAAAATGGAAAAAACAAAAGAAGAATTCTTCCATCTATTTAATTATCTTCATGACGGGAACAAGCAGTTGGTTTTCTCCTCAGACCAACACCCAAACATGATACAAAACCTCGAAGAAAGGCTTAAATCAAGGTTTAATGCGGGCATGATCGTTTCTGTTACACCACCTGACCATGAGTCTCGGCTTGCCATTGTGCGCACCAAGGCTGCGCAGCATAATTTTATTTTGGGAGACGAGGTAATGGAGTATCTTGCAACAACTGTTGAAGGTAATGTTCGTGAGCTTGAAGGCGCTCTTAATACACTACTAATCCAGTTTGAAATGCGCGGCAAACCTATTACTATTGCTGACGCAAAAATACTTTTGCGTGGGGCAGGAAATGCCGCTAAAAAAGCAGTTTCCGTACAAGAGGTAGTTAAAATGATCGCTAACTTTTATAACATCGAGGAAACGAGTATCTATGAAAAAACGAGGCGTAAAGAGGTAGTGCGCCCGCGGCAAGTAATTATGTTTCTTCTACGCGAAGATTTTCATATCTCATTTCCAACTATTGGTGACAAGCTTGGCGGCAGAGACCACACAACAGTTATACACTCGTGTGAAAAAATAAAAAACGACCTACACTCAGATAGCCTGTTAAACCAAGAAATACACCAAATACGCCTTATGTTGAAATGAGGTGTATTACCTGTTAAATGGTTGTGGAAAAGATTAGATAAAAAAACAAATTAACAAAGTTACCAACACTCAATATGACACTATACACACAGTATCAGTTTCAAAAATCACTAAAATACCAATATATATCAACTTATATTGAGGTTATCCGAGCAATCCACACCCTTAATAGTAATAAGTATTTATATAAGCATATATGAAATTCGATTGTGGTATAGAACAACTCTTGCAGGCAGTATCTCTTGCTAATCGTTTTGTAGAGAGGAGGGCAAACCTACCTGTATTGGGAAGTATTTTTATTGCTGCAGAGGGTGGTCGGCTTATACTACGCGCAACAAACCTTGAGTGTGGTATTGAAATTTCTGTTGTAGCTAAAGTAGCCACAGACGGTGTTGTTGCGGTACCAGGTGCAACTCTTGCTGGTTTTCTAGGTAATGCACGAGGTAAATCTATCTCCGGAGAGTTAGTTGGTGGTGTGCTTAAACTTAAGACTGACCGTGTTTCAGCATCAATAAAAACAACTCCACATGAAGATTTTCCTATTTTGCCGCACGTGTCTGCGTCAACATCTTTTTCTATAAAAACAACAGAGCTTGCACGCGCAATAAAGAACGTTGTGTATTGCGCTTCTACTTCAGCAATAAAACCAGAACTACAAAGTGTTTTATTGTATGCAGAAACAGGAAAACTAATTACTGCTGCTACAGACTCATTTCGTCTTGCGGAAAAGACCGTGTCTTTGCGCTCAGGGGATAGTATCCCGCAGCTGTTGCTACCTGCGCGTAATGCGACAGAATTACACCGCATTTTAGAAACAGCAAATGGTGATGTGGAGATATATTATAACGAACATCAAATATCGGCACACATAGGCGCAATATATTACACGAGCAGGCTGTTAGACGGGGCGTTCCCAAACTATCGTCAAATAGTGCCGAAATCATTTTCAACAGAAGCAGTGGTCCTAAGAGAGGATATTGCTCAAGCACTTAAATCTCTTTCTATTTTTGCCGACAAATCATCACAAGTTTCACTTGCGGTTGATACACAAAATAAAACAGTTACCCTTTCTTCTAGAAATCCAGACGTAGGAGAACAGGTGTCCACCTTGCGCGCAACAATTTCAGGAGAGGCTATAGCAATGAACTTTAATGGGCGTTACCTAGCAGACAGCCTCCAATCAATAACTGGCGAGAGCATACGGCTGCACTCCAACGGCCCGGGTAAACCGCTCTTGGTTAAGGATGCCTCTGATGATTCGTTCTTCTACCTCGCGATGCCGATGAATCGTTAGTTAGTGAGATGGAACAGTGTTTGGTTGTATAGACCCGCCGATAAAATTTTTAGTGAGCCACTCTTGTGCTGGGAGCTCCCAACGCAGATATTGTGGGTCTTGGGTAGGGTCGGTTGGAGGATGGCCAGTTGGGTTGTCTGTGTCTACCCAATAAAGGATCTCATGTGGCTTGTTGTCGGTGCCTGGTATCGTCCACAAGCCCGCTAGAGCGGGTTTAGGAACCGCAGTGGACTCACCGCGGCTAAACGGCTCATTAGGGAGTTTGGTGAGCGCGTAGGTCATTACCTCATTCCACATAGGGCCAACAATAAGTCCGGACACTTTTTTCTCCATTTCTGAATTGTCGTTATTTCCTGCCCAGATACCAAGCACAAACGATGGGGTATACCCAATTGTCCACGCGTCTCTATAGTTGTTGGTGGTACCGGTTTTTACTGCTACCTCTCTGTTGTAGAAGGCAAGCGATGAGTTTGCCCCAAGCGGCTCACGCGCAGCATTGTCGGAGAGTACGTCATTAATTTGTTGTGCTACATGCTCAGAGAGCACCTGAGTGCCTGCGGGCTGGCTATTGTCCTCAATAATGTTTCCTTGGGTGTCTTCGATTTTTAGAATAGCTGTTGGCACGAAGCGCACACCATTGGTGGCAAATACTCCATAGGCACTAGCCATGTCTAGTAGGGTGGTTTCCCCGCCGCCAAGCACTAACGTTAAACCATACCTCCCTGGGTTGGTGAGCGTGGTGATACCCATCGACTTTGCTAGTTGTAATGTATCGCTTAAGTTGGCAAGGTACAGGACTTTTACCGCAGGGATGTTTCTTGATTGAGCGAGCGCGTTGCGCAGTGTCACCGGGCCCTCATAACGGTTGTCATAGTTATCAGGCGAAAAACATTCGCCACCATTGGTTAGGTCGTTCCACTCACAGTTGGTGGAGAACTGTGTACGCACATCAAACACCACCGTGTCGGGGGTGTACCCCTTCATAAATGCCTCGGCATAGGCAAAAGGTTTAAAGGTCGACCCTGGTTGGCGGCCTGGTGTCGATGCTGCCACGTTGTAAGCGCCGTCTATGGCTGGGTCAAAGTAGTTGCGGGACCCAACCATAGAGAGTATTTGCCCGCTCCTTGGGTCAAGCGCGATCAGTGCGGCATTACTTGCATTAAACTTTTCAGTATTTGCGAGCGCATTCCTCCTTACTATCTCCTCCGCTTTTACTTGCAGCTCTGCATCGAGTGTGGTGGTTATCTTCCAGCCGCTTGCTTCAAGTGCGTCGGTACCATACTTTTCTTCCAAATACTGTCGGACATAAAACACAAAATGAGGTGCCTGTATTGAGGTATCGCGAGGAGGCATAAAAGATACTACAGCCTCTTTTGCTACAGTCATTTCGTCTTCAGTTAAGAACCCGTGCTCGTGCATCTTGTCGAGTACTAAGTTTTTTCTGCGGTCGAGCGCATCCTTGTGGCTCCCAAAGGGTGAGTAGTAGGTAGGTGCTGGGAGTACCGCTGCGAGATAGGCTGCCTCGGGCACCGAGAGGTCGCTTGCATGTTTGCCAAAAAAAGTCTGGGAAGCTTCCTCTACACCGTACAACCTCCCGCCGAACGGTACCTGGTTGAGATAGAGCTCAAGTATCTGGTCTTTAGAAAATACTCGCTCCATCTTGATCGCAAGAGTCCACTCTTTAATTTTGCGAGCAATGGTTTTGTCATTGGTGAGTATTGAGCCCTTTACTACTTGCTGGGTGATTGTCGAGCCGCCTTGGCCGCTGAGTAGTGCGCCGCTAGTTATGTTGGAGAGTACTGCGCGCAAAATTGCCCGTGGTTCGATGCCGCCGTGTTTATAAAAGTTCGGGTCCTCGATCGAAAGGATCGCCTGCCTGATAGTGGGAGAGACTTCTGTAAGCGGCACAATGGTGCGCTGCTTATCTTTATGTAGGTTATACAAGAGGACTGTCCCGGTACGGTCGAGGATTTTTGCAGATTGCTCTATTTTGCGGTTGGAGAGGGAGGCAAGGTCGGGGACTTGGAGTGTCGCTGCCCAAAGCACGGCAGACCCCGCCAGGACAAAAAAACCGCTAATACTCCAGACCGCTATAGCACGCTTGTGGGTGCGCAAAACAGACACCCAAGGACGTAATTTTCTGTACATAGCGATAATGTTACCACGTGCACATATATGCTACAGTGTGCCGTATACTATTACATATATGGGCTTCTTTTCTCGCGCGACAAAAATCTCTACCGACGAAAAAAAGATTGACGCCCTGCTCTCTAGGGGAGTTGCAGAAGTTATTGTAAAAGAGGCGCTGCGCAAGAAACTCCTCTCTGGCAAGCAGCTGCGCATCAAGCTCGGGATCGACCCAACCTCGCCAGACCTACATATCGGCCGCGCGGTTTCGCTCCTTAAGCTGCGAGACTTCCAAGAGCTGGGCCACCATATTGTGCTTATTGTGGGCGACTTTACTGCAGTGATCGGCGACACCTCAGACAAAGATGCTGAGCGGCCGATTCTCGAGCGCGAGGTGATAGAAAAAAATAAAAAAACATATTTTGACCAAGTAGGTAAGCTGCTAGACCTATCAAAAACCGAGTTGCGCTACAACAGCGAGTGGCTCGAGCCCCTAACCTATCGCGAGATAGGTGAGCACGCAGATGCCTTTTCTGTTGCAGACTTTATTGCACGCGATGTTATCAAGCGCCGCCTCGACACGGGGAAGCGTGTCTCGCTCCGCGAGGTGCTCTACCCGCTCATGCAAGGGTACGACAGCGTTGCCGTTAAGGCCGATGTCGAGATAGGCGGCATGGACCAAAAATTTAACCTGCTCGCCGGCCGCACGCTGCAGGAAAAATATAACCAACCAGCACAAAACATAGTTATGAGCCCGCTTATTGAGGGGCTCGATGGCACTAAGATGAGCTCAAGCAAGGGCAATGTTATCGCGCTCACAGCGCCTGCCAACGACATGTATGGCAAGGTTATGAGCATGGCAGACGCACAGGTGGAAACATACTTCGAGCTTTGTACCCGCGTGCCGCTCGATGAGGTAAGGGAGATTGTTGCGCTACACCCTAAAGAAGCCAAGATGCGGCTCGCGCGCGAGATTGTCGCGCTCTACCACGGGAAAGATGCTGCACAAAAAGCAGAAGACAATTTCACGGCTACTTTTAGTAAAGGAGAAGCCCCACGAGATATACCCGAAGCAAAAGCTGAGGTTGGCGCAAAGTATATCGATGTACTGTCTGAGGCATTGCAAGAGTCTAAGGGCGAGGTCCGCCGGCTTGCCGAGGCGAGGGCGATCACCGAAGTTGGGGGCAACCCGCTCGATGACATAAATGCACCTATAGAAAAAGATATAACTCTGCGTATCGGCAAGCACCGGTTTTTAAAAATAATCATTAAGTAAAAACCCCGCATAGGCGGGGTTTTTCTTACAATTCTTCTTCCTCTTCTTCTACCGCTTCTACTTCGTCTTCATCTTCCACCGCATCTTCATCTTCATCTCCATCGGTGATAGAGGTATCTGTGTCTTCTGTTTCTTCATCCATAAGGAACTCGTCGTGGGCGAACTTGTTGTCCATAGGCTAAGACTCTTACTTATAAATAATTAATGGTATTTGTTCCCAATGCAAGATTTGTATCAAAATTAAAATACTTTGCAACTTGCTTTCAGTGCGTTGTGTGTGGATATCTTTTAAAACCGGGTGGAGGCGAGGCAGGTGAGGCCGATCGCAATAGCGTCGAGCTCGTCGTCTAGCCTCTTTTTTATAGGTAAAACCACTAACTTTCCTACCATGTGCGCCACGGCTCGTTTATCGCTCTTGCCGTATCCAGTGATCGCCACTTTTACCTCAAGCGGTGTGTAATGAAAAAGTGTAATGTTTTTTGACGCGGCGATATAGGCTAGCGCGCCGCACACCTCGGCTATCTGCATCGCGGTCTTCGCATTATTTTCAAAATATACTTTCTCTATAGCGACTGCAGTTGGTTTAAATTTTTTAATTATTTTTTCTGCTTCTGCACCGAGTGCGTGTAGACGCGCATGAAAGGGAAGTGAGGGGGAAGTCCGCACGCAGCTGGAGTAAATCAATACATCTTTTCCTAACTTTCTTTCTACCAGAGCAACGCCAAGGCGCTCATAGCCTGGGTCAAACGCCAGTACACGCTGAGCCGGTTTTGCACTGTTACGCGGCATTGGTGTAGACCTCGCTGACATCGTCGTAGTCTTCAAGCGCGTCTACAAGCTCTCCGAGCTTGGCGCCGTCTTCCTCGTTCATCTCAACGGTAGTAGTTGCTTCTAGCTTGCCGTCTACTTTAGTAAAGGCCCAGCTCGCGGCGCCCTGTTGTGCAAGTGCGCCACCGTGGAGCGAGAGCAGATGTTTTATTTCTTGCGTCGTGCGGTTGCGTGAGTCGGTGTAGCCCTCAATAATTAAAGCCACTCCACCAGGGCCGTATGCCTCGTAGACTACCTGCTCGAGCTCGCCAGAGGTTGAGGCTTTGTCTATCGCACGGTCGATGTTGTCTGAGGGCATGTTTGCGGCGCGTGCCTTTTCTATCGCGGTGCGTAGCCCTGGAGAGCTGCGGTCGCCCTTTGCCTTTTTAGCCTCAACAGAAATAAAGCGCACAAGCTTGGAGAAAGCCTTGCTCTTTTGCGCATCGGTCTTGCCCTTAACGTGTTTTAGTTTTGCCCATTTGGAATGTCCTGCCATAAGAGATTTATATCTTAAAAAATAAAATTACAAAAGCTTTTGGTTCAAGTCACTCGGTGGCACCTTACCCAAATGCTCATAAGCGGCTCTTGTGGCGACACGGCCGCGGGGGGTGCGCTCTATCAGGCCTAGTTGCAGGAGAAACGGCTCGTGCACTTCAGAAATGGTTGCCGGCTCCTCGGAGAGTGCTGCAGCGAGCGCCGAAACCCCGGCTGGCCCGCCGTGGAAGCGCTCGATAAGCACGCTTAATAGTTTGCGGTCGAGCGGGGTGAGACCAAGCGCATCAACCTCGAGCATGTGGAGTGCCTCAGACACCGCTTTGGTAGAGAGGGGGACACGCTTGAGCTGTGCATAGTCGCGCGCACGCTTAAGGAGGTAGTTTGCTGTGCGCGGTGTAGCACGGCTCCTTTTTGCAATTTCAGTAACGCCGCTTTTGTCGGTCTTTACCCCAAGTATTTTTGCAGAGCGCTCTACAATTTTTGCGATATCGTTTTCAGAATAAAACTCCAAACGGAATACTCCGCCGGAGAAGCGCGAGCGCAGCGGCGCAGAGAGGTCTGCAACACGCGTAGTAGCAGCAATGAGTGTAAAGGTGGGGAGCGGGAGCTCAAGCGTGCGCGCCGAGGGTCCTTTACCGATAATAATATTAAGTACTCCAGACTCCATTGCCGGGTAGAGCACCTCTTCGATTGATCGGGAGAGGCGATGGATCTCGTCGATAAATAAAATATCGCCAGGCCCGAGGTTGGTGAGTAGTGCAGCGAGGTCGCCCACGCGCTCAATCGCGGGCCCTGAGGTGGTGCGCAGGTTTGCGCCCTGCTCTTTAGCGATCAAATGGGCGAGTGTGGTCTTGCCCAAACCCGGCGGCCCGTAAAAAAGGATATGTTCTGGCACAGAGCCGCGCTCGCGCGCAGCCGAAAGGAGGATATGTAGGTTGTTTTTGATACTATCTTGCCCAATATACTCGTCCCAAGAGTTGGGGCGGAGTGTCGCATCCAAAGAATCGCCCACTCCTCTGGTCAACGTATTTTCTTGAAGGGGAGAAGTATCATCCCCAAGCTCTTGAGAGGTCTTTTTTGACTTGCTTGACATAAACTTGTTCGTATGCTAGGCTAGACGTAGATGCCCTACGGGGCTTTTATCTTTCCCGACGCTCTGGTACGGGATCCGTACTGAAACGTCGGATTTCGGGTGCACACACCTCCAAGCAATACGACCTCCTGAAGGTTTTGAGATTCATACAAGGATACTCCGGCGGTCCCGCCTTGGCGGGATTTGCGGGGGTACTCCTCAGCTTGAGTTCTCGCTTTTCGATAATTCGAAAATGGTTTTTGCTTGGAGATGTTTGGACCCGACTCTCTTTTCGCTGAGCGACTTTCTTTAGTCTACACTCGGGGTTTTCGCACGCAATGTTGACGCGCTCTTTTTTCAGTTTGCGAGATCAAGGTCGACCACTCTCCCAAGCTCCTCAAGCGAGGTAACCCCACGCAAAATTTTAAGCATCCCATCTTGCTGTAGTGTAGGGATGTGTTGTGGGGTTGCCGCTTGCGCTATCTCCCTCTCCGAGGGCTTTTCGCGCAGTATTTTTTCTATCTCAGAGTCCATAAATATGGCTTCGTATATGCCTATTCTGCCTTTATAGCCGCGGCCATGGCACTCTTTACAGCCCCCCTCGGCCGGTGCAAAAATAACGTTAGTTTGCGCGGGTATTAGCGTTTTGTCAGATACTCCAGAAAGCACTCTATCTATAATCTTCTGTTCCTCTGGCGTAGCGGTACGTTGTTTTTTGCATGCTTGGCAGAGCTTGCGCACCAGGCGCTGCGCTATCACCACCGAGACAGCAGAGGACAGCACTTTTTCAGAAACGCCAAGATCTATCAGCCGGGGGAATGCCCCTGCAGCATTGTTGGTATGCAGTGTTGAAAAAACTAAATGTCCGGTGAGAGCAGCGTTGACTGCAGTCTCCGCCACCTCCTGGTCGCGGATCTCGCCGATCATTATGATGTCTGGGTCTTGCCTAAGCGCCGAGCGCAAACCGGAGGCAAAGCCGTAGTTCTTTTTATCAACCTGTGTTTGGACTATCCCCTTGAGGTGGTACTCGATCGGGTCTTCAATGGTGATAATTTTAGTTTCAGAAGAGTTTACCTTGCGCATAAAAGCGTAGAGCGTAGTTGTTTTACCTGAGCCGGTGGGGCCGGTGGTGAGTATCATGCCATTGGGCCGTGTGATTTCTTTCTCGATCCGCAGGCGCAAGGCCTCTTCAAGCCCTAGCTCCTCCAGTGGCACACCGATTGATTTAGGGTTTAGGATACGCAGCACCAATGTCTCGGCATAGTTGCCAGGGAGGACCGAGGTTCTGAGCTCTATTTCGTCACCCCTCACCTTGATCGAGAACCGGCCGTCTTGCGCTTCGTTTACTACATTGAGTTTTAACCCCGAGAGGAGCTTGAGCCGCGAGAGCATCATCCGGTAGGTCTCATGATCAAAAGAAAGGACATCTACCAAGACGCCGTCAAGGCGGTATCGCAGGCGCACATCAAGCTCTCCAGGCTCAAAGTGCACGTCCGAAGCGCTGGTCGCCAAGCCGCCGGCTAAAATAATTTCAAGAATCCGCGTAATCCGATACGCTTTTTTTAAGTCAATTGCTTCTTGCACGAGCACGCCGATGTCGGCAAGGCTGGTAACTTTGGCGAGCAGCACCTCAACCTCATCGCTCGAGATTTCAAAAACGCCCGCCTTTGTTTCTGTTGCGTAGGAGAGGTCGTCGTAGCGTGCAAACGCGCGGTTTAAGCTTTCTTGGGTAGTGATAAACAGTGTTGTCTCATAACCAAGGCCTTGGAGCTTGGCGACCAGCGCTTTTACTTTAGGGTTTTCGGGAGCGCGGGCGACAATGCTGACCTTTTTCCCCACGCGGCCAAACACAGCTGCCTCTGCGTCTTTTGCCTCAGCCTCCGGCACGAGCCGAAGCGCATCGCTGTTGACCGCTACGAGAGAAAGGTCGACATACTCGACCCCATATTTGTGCGCGAGCATCTGGGCAAGCTCTTCTTCCTCGCGCCGGCGCAAGAAGTCGAGACGTTTTTTACCCTCTGCTTCATCAAAGACCACCATGTAATTATTGTACACTAGTGTTTATGGAGAAAATTAAACTTACTCAGCTGGGTAGTGTTGCAGAGCGAGTGCTCAACCGCCTGCCAGACAAAAAAGAAAGTGCGGTATTGATCGCGCTCTCTGGCGAGCTGGGTGCAGGGAAGACCACTTTTGTGCAGGCGCTCGGCCGAGCATTAGGGGTTAAGGAGCCCATGCAAAGCCCGACCTATGTATTGATGAAGTCATATCCTATTAACTACCCCTCGAACTCGCTCGGGGCAGGCAAACATTTTACTCGCCTTATACACATAGACGCCTACAGGCTTGCGAGCGCAAAAGAGTTTGCCGCGCTTAAACCGGAACTATTTTTAAAAGACCCGGCGAATATCGTATGTATAGAGTGGCCAGAGCGGGTAGAGGGCGCGCTCCCCACGCCAGATATAACACTCAATTTCTCTTCCGACCTGCCCCAAGGCGTGGCAGGCGGTGCATCCGAAGAAGAGCGGTATATTACTTTTTATTGATTCAGAGTAAACTCTGAATATATGAAGGATGGGAGAAAGCGCCTGGTGATACTCGACACACATGCGATACTCCACCGCGCCTACCATGCCATGCCCGACTTTGCGACAAGCCAAGGCGAGCCAACCGGCGCTCTCTACGGACTTGTCTCCATGTTGATCAGGGTTGCCACCGAGCTCCACCCCGACTATATCGCCGCAACACTCGACCTCCCTAAGCCAACGCATCGCCACATTGTGTACGACAAGTATAAATCTCAGCGCCCCTCGGCAGATGACGCGCTTATCTCGCAGATCAATTTGTCGCGCGAGGTGCTAGACGCGTTTGGTGTCCCTCGTTTTGAGCGGGAAGGGTTTGAGGCAGACGACCTTATTGGCACTATCGCAGAACACATGAAGCGGCACCACGACGTTGATGTAATTATTGCCTCTGGCGACATGGATACGCTGCAGCTGGTCGACGATGACCGGGTGCGCGTCTTTACGCTCAAAAAAGGCATTACCGACACCGTGCTGTATAACGAGGATGGAGTAAAAGCACGATTTGGCTTTGGCCCCGAGCTTATACCCGACTACAAAGGGTTGCGCGGCGACCCTTCAGACAATATCCCCGGCATTAAAGGGATCGGCGAGAAAACCGCCACCATACTTATCTCGCAGTTTGGCTCGATCGAAAACATTTATAAAACGCTAGAGAAGCACCCCGACTGGCTTGCCAATGCGGGCATTAAAGAGGGGATGATTGAGAAGCTAAAGAGCGGTAAAGAAGAGGCAGAGTTTAGCAAAGAACTTGCTACTATCCGCCGCGATGCACCGATCCACTTTGAGCTCCCTGCAAAAGAGTGGAGAGAAACGATCGACCCGAAGCTGGTAGAAACCATCCTTTCGCGTTTTGAGTTTCGCTCGCTGGTGCCGCGGGTAAAGCAGCTGGTGGAGGGAGTCTCTGCACACAACGTAAGCGAGGCGCGTGTAGCTGGGGATGAGTTGTTTGATGATACTGCAGAGGCGATACCAGAAGATGAGTTTAAAAAAGTAGCACTCGCGGTTTCGATACTAGACTCCAATATCCCCGAGCCAACACTCGACGATATATATCGTGTCGGCAAAAGCCGCGTGTTTGAGGAGGCTAAGAAGCATATCCTTGTCGAAATAAAAGAAAATAAACTGGCCTTTGTGTACGAAGAGATCGAGCTGCCGCTTATGCCAGTGCTACTTGCTATGGAGCAAAGGGGCGTGTGCATTGATAAAAAGTTTTTGGCAGAGCTCTCACAAGAGTATACCGCCGAGCTGCAAAGGATCGCGGCGCAGATATATGCAGCAGCGGGGGAGGAGTTTAATATCAACTCTCCAAAGCAGCTCGGAGACCTATTGTTTGACAAGCTCGGGCTGACAATAAAAAACCAAAAGAAGACTGCCGGCGGCGCGCGCTCAACAAGAGAGAGCGAGTTGCTAAAGATGAAGGACCTACACCCGATTGTCCCCGCTATCTTAGCGCATAGAGAATTGCAGAAACTCCTCTCGACTTATATCGACAACCTCCCAACCCTGCTCGATGAGCAAGACCGCGTGCACACCACCTTTATACAGGTTGGTGCAGCCACTGGGAGGCTCGCGACCAAAAACCCCGGCCTCCAAAATATCCCGATTAAAACCGAGCTGGGCCGCGCGATACGCAAAGCGTTTGTGGCAGCAAAGGGCTATACGCTTGTCGCTTTTGACTACTCGCAGATTGAACTCCGGATCGCTGCGTGGCTCTCGCGGGACCCTGCGCTCGTTGAGATATTTACCAACGGGCGCGACGCGCACGCCGAGGTTGCCGCGCGAGTGTTTAAGGTACGCCCAGCAGAGGTAACCTATGACCAGCGGAGGGCCGCCAAGGTTATCAACTTCGGGATACTCTACGGCATGGGTATAAATGCACTCCAGCAGTCGCTCGGTACCAGCCGTGCCGAGGCGCAGGAATTTTATAACCAATATTTTGAAGTATTCCCACGCTTGGCTGCGTATATCGACGAGATAAAAGCGAGCGCATCGAAGCTTGGCTACGTAGAAACCTATTTTGGCCGGCGCCGTTATCTCGACGGGATTAAGTCGCCTATCCCGTATGTGCGGGCCTCCGCTGAGCGCATGGCGGTGAACGCACCGATGCAGGGGACCCAGGCCGACATCGTAAAGCTCGCGATGATAAAAATCGATGCATATCTTAAAGAAAAAAAAGTGGAGAACGACGCGCACCTGCTGCTCCAGGTGCATGACGAGCTGGTGTTTGAGATAAAAGAGGGGATGGTGGAGGAGCTCGCGCCGAGCATAAAAGAAATTATGGAAAACGTGGTGCCTAAAAAAGAGCGGCTCGGGATCCCGTTTTTGGCCGATGGCAAAGTAGGCCCTAATTGGGGTGAGATGGAAAAGATATGATGTTGGTTGTTGTTGGTGCCGCTGCAAAGAGCTCTGCTGCGCAGGAGGAAATTAAATGGGAGAGCTTGAGTAGTGAAGATTTAATCGGCCTTGCCGCAACACAAGCGCTCTTTGGGGGCACGAGAACTTTTTTACTCCAAGGTGCTATCGCGGGGGAGCGGGGAGAGGAGTTTTTAAGTTTAGCCGAGGAGCTTGTCGCCTCGCCACATACTTTTATTTTTGTAGAAGAAAAACTGCTGAAGGCACCGACTGAGGTGCTCACCAAGGCGGGAGCGAAGATCGAGATAAAAAAAGAAATAAAAAAAGAATGGGCGTTTGACCAATTTGGCATCGCCTCGGCGCTCGCCGCGCACGACAAAAAGAAATTGTGGCTGGGGCTTACTCAAGCGCTGCGGGCAGGGACGAAGCCGGAGGAGCTCGCAGGGCTCTTGGCGTGGAAGGCAAGAGCCCTGGGCGACAAAAAACTCTCCCGCGAACTCACGTTTATGTATCACGACTCCCACCGTGGCGCGGGGGATTTGGAACTATTGCTCGAGCGCTTTGTCTTAAAACTCTAGTGCGCCCACATGGATTCGAACCATGGACCTTCTCCTTAAAAGGGAGCCGCTCTACCAACTGAGCTATGGGCGCATACTAACCACGAAGGCAGTTGACAACACTATAGCAAAATAGTCCTGCTTTTTAAAGCTGTTTGTTTGTTATGCCAAACAGTGCGATACCTGCTGCAACGCTCACATTCAGGCTCTCCTTTTTGCCGCGCATGGGGATTTCTACAATCTTGTCACACAAGGCTAAGGCTGGTTTAGAGAGGCCTCTCACTTCATTACCCAAGACAAGCGCAAGCGGTTTTGTTTTACCCTGAGTTTTGTCGAAGAGCGGCTTAAAGTCGAAAAGCGAAACAGATTTTTTATCTTGCTCCACCGCGACAACATAAACATTTTCTTTTTTTAATTTCTTTATTGCAACCGAGAATGTTTTAACCTGCTCCCAAGGGACAGTGTTTTCTGCGCCGAGCGAGACTTTTGCAAAGTCTTTGCGTGGCATACCAAAGCGGTCGTGGGGGAGTGGCGTATAGCCTGAGAGTATTATTTTAGAAACCCCGGCTGCGTCCGCCGTGCGGAAGATTGATCCTACATTATAGACGCTGCGTATGTTGTGCAAAACAAGAATCATCGTAGGCGAGTAAGTAAAGTTAAGAGCGCGCTCCGGGCCGCTAAAGACCCGCGTCTAACCCTCTTAACTTTACTTACTCGCCTTTGTAATACTAGAGTGGGAGATCAAATGCAAATGCTCCAGCACCAGTGAGGAGGAGCGAGAGAGAAATTACAAGGAGCAAAAATGCCGTGCTGCGCGAGAGTAGGAAAAACCTTGGATATAAGCCACCCCACACCAAGTTTTTAAGAGCCACTGCGGCGCCGAGTATCGCCGCATACTGTGTGTAATATCCAAGAAGGAGTCCTGCCGCAACCGCAGCCTCTACCCCCACTGCAACCCACACAATCCAGATATTGTCGCCAACGATAGGGAACTGTCTCGCCGCCCTGTTGTCTCGATTTTTGTAATGCTGGTAGGCAAGGTAGGCAAATATGATTGCCGCTGCAACACGCAACAGGGTTGGACCGATTATTTGGTACACGAGCAGTTCTGGAAATGGGTTAAGCATAATTAGTTTATGGGTTATAAGAGCCGCCAGGCCCCACAGGTGCCGGCGGAGCTAAGAAAATACCCTTAAGGTCGGCGTTTTTATACGCGCCAGTATAAAACCAAAAAAATATGAGTATCGCCAACATGCCAAGCACCCACCACACCATGTCCATCGGGCCGCCTGAAGGTTTTTTCTCGTCTGCCATGCGCTAATGATACCCTAGTTTTTTAAGCTCTTCCTCTGCCACCTGTTTGTCGCTCCACACCTGCTTAGTGCCACCTTGCCCCATGATAAAAGGGTCGGTGCCTTTGCCGGAGATCAAGACCGCATCGCCTGGCTTGGCCTCGCTTAGCGCTTTATTAATAGCCGCGCGGCGGTCTAACACTATCTGCGGCTTGTGCACCGAGAAGCCGGAGGCAACCTCGCTGATTATTTTTTGTGGGTCTTCGTCATACGGGTCTTCGTTGGTGAGTATCGCAGTGTCTGCGTACTCATCCGCGGCTTTGCCCATGAGGGGGCGCTTCCATTTGTCGCGCCCGCCACCGGTTGAGCCAAGGACTGCGATAATGCGGCGCTCCTTGTACGTTTCATACAGTGCGCGCAGCGAGTCGGCAGTGTGCGCATAATCAACAACCACTAAAAACGGTTGGCCCATGGTTACGCGCTCTGCGCGCCCGGCGATAGGTGCGTGGTGTTCGAGCGCGCGCTTCATCACCGCGGTCGGTATCCCCATAGCGCTGCCAAGCGTGAGAGCGGCAAGTGTGTTTTTGAGATTAAACAACCCTGGTAGAGGCACGGTAAAAAGTTCGCCTTTGTATACAAAACGCGAAGCGGTGTCGTCTACCGTGTAGGGTTCGGCATCTTTAATAGAGAAGGGGGCCTTGTGCTCGACAGTAAAATCTAAAAACCGCGCACCGTACTCGTCGTCTATGTTGGCAACGATATAGCGCGGGCGCTTGGGGGAAAGCTCGAGATGTTTTGCGAGGGAAAGTTTTGCCGCTGCATAAGCCTCAAGGCTGCCGTGCGACTCGATATGCTCAGGCGAGAGGTTGGTAAACACGAGCGCATCAAGCTCGACCCCCTTGTGTCGAAATTGTTTTGCGCCCTCCGAGGTCATCTCAATCACTGCATGGGTCGCGCCCGCTCTTACCGCCTTGCGCAAAAACTGCTGGAGGAAAAAGCGCCCCGGCATGGTCATCTTAAACAGGTTCCGCTCGCTCTCTTGGCCGATAGTAAAGCGGATTGTGCTTGCAGAGGCCACCGTGTAGCCGGCCTCGGCGAGTATGCTCCTAACCAACTCAACCACTGAAGACTTGCCCTTGGTGCCAGTGACCGCGATAACAAAAAGCTTTTTGGAGGGGAAAAGATAAAAAATACTTCCTGCAATAGCGAGCGTGTAGTGGTAAAGCCCAAGAAGCGGTGCAGGGATAATTGATCGTAAAAGTTTATTCATACCTATGATGATTTTTTGCCGAGAGATTTAAGCGCCGCCGAGAGCCGCTCATGTACTCCGCCTGTTACCTCAACCTCCTTAAGAGCTTTGCGGCTCTCGAGCGCGCTGTAGCCAAGCGCCATCAGCGCTTCGAGCACCTCGCCGTCTGCGCCTATGCCGACTGTCTCGCCGCGCGCTGCCGCCTGGGTTGCAAGCTTGTCGCGCAGCTCGACCACAATCCGCTCCGCGCTTTTTTTGCCGATGCCAAATACTTTGGTGAGCATTGAGTTGTCTCCGGCAGCTATCGAGCGTTTGAGTGTGGGGGTGTCGGCAACATTCATTATCCCTAACGCCGATTTGGGGCCAATGCCCGAGATGCCGATGAGTTGCTTAAAAAAAGAAAGGTCCTCATGGGTGGGGAGGCCATAGAGATCGAGTGCCTCCTCGCGCACCGCTGTGTGTATAAAGAGAGAGGCTTTGGGGTTTGCTTGGAGTGAGATAAGCACTGCAAGCGGCACATAGACCACATACCCTACGCCACCGACCATTATTATTGCCGCCCCATCGGGGTGGGTGCCTGCATAAGTGCCTTCCAGTTTGCCAATCATACATTTATAGAGTACTATCCTCGCATGGCAATTACCACATC
>CAYZZC010000007.1:0-31592 GCA_964482995.1 uncultured Candidatus Saccharibacteria bacterium | reverse complement strand
TTGCACCTGCGACCTCAAGGTTATGAGCCTTGCGAGCTACTACTGCTCCACCCCGCGATAAAGCCCGATTATACTATATAAAATCGAACTCCTCAAACACGCGGCGATAGAGGTCAATAGTTGCATTTGCCTCGCGCTGTGAGAGGTGGAACCCTTCCCCAGCGTGCGCGATATCGTTGCGCACCTTGTGTGCTTGCCATGCCAGGTCGAGTGTCGAAAATTGGAGCGGGTTTGCATCGCGCAGTTTCTCACCAACCCCCTCGCCGCGATATCCTTGCGCAGCGAGCAAATCGCCAAGCATGATGTCGGCCTCAAGTATGGCGAGGCGCCAATCGCCTTCGTTTGGTGTGCTGGCAAGCTCGTGGACACGCTCCCAGCGCGGGTTTTTGTGGGCTCCCGCTCCAGCAGCCTCATGCTCTACAGACGCTGCGTGGTGCAACAATTCATCTTTTTTCTCAAAACCTTCGTGTTCCACAACAAGCAACTTTATCTGTATCCACACAAGCAACACCACAAGAGCAATAGTTAGAAACATGCCTATGAGCGCAATGCTCCCCAGCACTGTCGCGATGCTGTTTAGGAGATGTGCCGCAGGAGCGGTGGCTTCATCGTACGCTCCAGATACCGCCGGTATACCGCTGACAGCGTTGTATACCCTCAAAAGCAAGTATTCAATATTAAGAAAATGTACGTCCCCCATCCCCTCTATTGTACCGCGAGTTTTTACTCTAGTTTTTTTCCGATCTCAAAAAGCCCCGCCTCATCGCCATGCGCAGTAGTAAATTGGATTCCAACAGGAAGTGTTTTCCCCTCTCTCTCGACAGTACCCATCGGTATTGAAATCGCTGGATTCCCCGTGAGGTTTGCGGTGACTGTAAAAATATCGAGTAAGTACATCGCAAGCGGGTTAGAGGCATTTTCTCCAATCTTTGGCGCAGGAGAGGGGGCTGCGGGTGTAGCGATAGCATCAACCATCTCAAGCACGTCCTTAAACTCTCTACTCAGTTTGGCGCGCGCCATGGTCGCTTTGCCATAGTAGGCATCGTAGTAGCCGCTTGAGAGCACATATGTGCCGAGCATAATGCGGCGGCGCACCTCGGGGCCAAACCCTACCCCGCGCGTTTTTGCATAATCTTCCCATTGCGTGGCTCCCGGTAGAGACAGCCCGTAGCGCACGCCGTCAAAGCGAGCCATATTACTTGAGACTTCTGCAGGCATAATGACGTAGTAGGCTGCGAGCGCTAACCCGGCTGATGGTAGCTCGATATCAACAACCTCATATCCTTGCGCAACAAGAGACGCGAGCGATGCTTCAAAATTTTTTAGCACATCAGTGTCGACCCCCTCTTTGAGGAGATGTCTGGGCACGCCTATCTTTTTCTTAAGGTTCGACCTTGTGGAGCCCTGTGTTAAGGTCGAACCTTGATTACTAGAGGTGCTGTCGAGAGTGTCCTGGCCGCGGATAGTATTAAAAAATAACTCCGCATCTGCAACTGTTTTAGTAAGAGGGCCTGCCTGGTCGAGGCTGCTGCCCATTGCGATAAGCCCCGAGCGCGAGACTGCGCCGTAGGTTGGCTTGAGGCCAACAAGCCCGCAAAAACTTGCTGGCTCGCGCACCGAGCCGCCGGTGTCGGTGCCAAGCGCGCCGAGCGCCATGCCAGCGGCCACCGCAGCAGCAGAGCCGCCGGAGGAACCTCCCGGCACTCGTGTTTCATCATGCGGGTTTTTGGTCGGGCCAAATGCCGAGTTTTCTGTCGAGCCGCCCATGGCAAACTCGTCCATGTTGGTGCGTCCAAGAAACACTGCGCCCGCATCTCTCAATTTTTTTACAACAGTCGCGTCATAGGTTGCGACATACCCTTCTAAAATTTTTGATGCCGCACTAACGCGCCGACCCTTGATCAAAATATTGTCTTTTATGGCAAGCGGTATGCCTGTCAGCGGGCCGCCTTCCCCCGCGGCGATGAGCGCATCGGCATTTTTAGCTTGCTCTTCTATGTCAGTAAACACTTCGAGATATGCGTTGAGAGAATCGTTTTTTTCTTCAATCTGTTTTTGGTAGGCGCGCGCAAGCTCAACCGCTGAGATTTCTCTCGCCTGCAGCTTCTTACTCGCCTCTGTTATAGAGAGTTTTAATAAATCACTACTCATCTTTTTGTATGATCTTGCGCACCACGTTGTAATCTCCTTCGCGCTTAGGGAGCGCTTCAAGTAGCGCCTCGCGCGTGCCACCCATGAGGTCATTCTCTGCCCGCGGTGTATCGGGGCGCAGCACGTTATAGGTAGCCCCAGGCTCTTTTGACCCATCCTCTGTAGAGATGGCAGAGACCTGCCCCACATAATCGAGGATATTAGAGATATCTTTTTGGAGCGAAGCTGTCTCTTGCGAGCTTAGCTCCAGCCGCGCCAGTTGCGCCAAATGTTCCACCTCCTCCTTCGAAATCATAGTGTCATCCTACCCTAGCTTTTGTGTTCTTGTAAGAGGTTTAAAAATGCTTCTTCAGAGAGTACCTCAACACCAAGCTCCTGCGCTTTGTCGAGTTTGGAGCCGGGGTCCTCTCCCGCAACTACATAAGAAGTGTTTTTTGAGACCGAGGAGGAGACGCTGGCGCCGAGCTTGCGCAGTTTTTCTTTTGCTTCATCGCGCGAAAGAGCTTCCATCGTGCCGGTAAGGACAAACGTCTTGCCCGCGAGCGGCTTTTTATCAAGGTCCAACCTTGAAGTAAATTCGGGGTTCTGGATATGCAGTACTTTTTTCAAGCGCTCGATTAGTTTCTTGTTTTCCTTATCCCCCAACCAGTCAAAAATAGACTTCCCCACAATGGGGCCGATCCCTTCGATTGCCTCTAGCTCAGCGACACTTGCAGCCGCGATGTCATCAATTGTTTTAAACTGCTCCGCGAGCAAAAGAGCCGTCTCCTCACCTACATGCGGGATCGAAAGCCCCACTATAAGCCGCGAGAGCGGTACTTGCTCTGCTGTCTTCATAATCGAGGCGACCAATTTTTTTGCAGACACTTCGGCAAACCCTTCAAGAGTGAGGAGGTCGCCCTCGGTGAGGGTAAAAAAGTCGTCAAAGTTTTGTACCAACTGCTGTTCTAAAAGTGCATCAACTGTGCTTTCTCCCAATCCCTCGATATTGAGCGCCACTCTGCTTGCAAAATGCCTGAGCACACGGCGGCGCACGGCAAAAGAGTCCTTGGCCACGCAGCGCCACGCCGCCTCGCCGGGCACACGCTCGATCGAACCATCGCCGCCGCACAGGGAAACGTGGGTCGGCCATTTATACTGCTTTTCTTTTCCTGTGCGCAAATCTGTCAGCACTTTTACAATATCAGGTATAACGTCGCCTGCTTTTTGGAGTATCACCGTGTCGCCCACGCGCACATCGAGGCGCCGTATCTCGTCTTCATTGTGGAGGGTTGCGCGCGAGACTGTGCTGCCGGCAACCAACACCGGCCGCAAATGTGCCACCGGCGTGAGCACCCCAGTGCGGCCCACTTGGAGCACGATGTCCTCGACCACCGTGGTTACCTGCTCGGCAGGAAACTTAAATGCGGTTGCAAACCTAGGTGCTTTGCCAGTGTAGCCAAGCTGCTCTTGCAGGCGGCACTCATTTACCTTTACCACCACACCGTCAATCCAATATCCTTGTGCGTCTTTTTTGCTTTGCCATTTCTCCCAATACTCAACAACCTCCTCAACAGAAGACACTCGTTTGTGATGCGGGTTTACCTTAAAACCTAGTTCGCGCAGGTAGTGCAGCTCCTCTTCCTGTGTTTTTGGCAACTCTTCAGAAGAGCGAGCGAGGTCGTAGATAAAAGAGTCTAGCTTGCGCGAGGCGGCAACTTTAGGGTCGAGTTGGCGGATAGAGCCCGCCGCAGCATTGCGCGGGTTTGCAAACTCGGGCTCGCCCTCTGCGCGCCTTTGGGTATTAATCTCTTTCAAGCTCTGCTCGCTCATCCACACCTCACCCTCAACTATTACGTCGACCTCTCGCGCGAGCGAGAGCGGTATCGAGCGGATTGTTTTTATATTGCTTGTTACGTCTTCTCCCACCGTGCCGTCCCCGCGCGTGGCTGCTGTTTTAAGCATCCCCTTTTCGTACTCGAGGATAACTTTTAGCCCATCGATCTTGAGCTCGCAAAAATAGTCGCCCGCAGTATCTGTTTTGAGCATCCTTTTTACACGCGTATCAAACTCTCTCGCCTCCTCTTCATTAAACACATCATTAAAAGACCATTGCGGCACTTTGTGGCGGATTTTAGTAAACTCAGGCAACGGCTCCCCGCCTACCCTCAGTGAGGGAGAGTCTGGGGACACAAGCTCGGGGTAGCGCGCTTCTATAGCAAACAACTCCCTTTCGAGCTCGTCGAAGGCGGTGTCGGGGATCTCAGGCGTGTCGAGAGCATGGTAGAGGTGACGGTGCTTTTTGATCTCTCCCAGAAGCTTTTTATAGCGGGTCGCGATGTCTTTAGGGGCAGCCATGCACGCATTATAGCTCAAGAGAGCGAGTAAAGTTAAAAAGAGAGTTTTTAATAACTCACCTGGAGTGCGCGCTCAATACGCAGTGGAGCGTTAGCGGTGCAGGTATTAAAGCCGTGCGCCGATACGGTCGTTTGTGAGGGGTTGCCGCTTTTTGCAACTGTTACTGTTGCGCAATAGGCTTGCGGTTGAAAGTAAAGTGTAAAGGTTGTCGTTGCTGCATTGGCGTTGGAGGTTGTACACCATGCACCTGCAGAGCAAAGTGGAAATTGCCCAGAAGTTATGTCAATTTGAGGTGGCCCTTGCAAAGTTATGTCTTGCGAGGTTACTCCATCTGCTTGTAAACCGCACGGCACTGGCGAGCTCCCCCACGAAGACACAGAGGAAGTGCCAAACACACTGGGGCTGCCGTTTAGTGATGGTGCTTTTGCATCCCAATAGAGTGCACACTCGATCCCCGCATCTGCGGCAAAAATCGCATACACCGACTGCGTGGCTACTTGCGACAACTCAAGCTGCCGTATAAGCAGGTCGTAGATCGCCAACCCCACCGAGAGTGCAAGCGAGGAGACAAGCACGGCAAAAAATGCCGTAAATCCCCGTTTTGTCATTAAAATCTTTTTCATATACGCTATTGCCAGTTAAACAGGTTCTCCTGCAGGGTGGTTGGCTGGTGGGTTATCCCTGCCAAATCAGACCAAGTGACAGAAACGACAAGTTTATACTCGGTGTCGGTGACACGGGTGAGCGTAATCTTTCGGAAGAAAATGGTCGCCACATTAGTGCTCCCACTAACGCTGGAATAATTAAACCGTTTGGTGGAGTTATTGTATTTAAGCACTGCGCAAGTCGGAGTAATACAGGCAGTGGGAGCGGTATTCCCTGTTGCGTCCACCTGGCATCCGTTTGCTAAAGTACAAGAAGTTAGATCGACAATACCAACGCCACCGCCAGCCCCTGTTAGCCAATCTCCTCCTTGCAGCCGGTTAGTATCCCGTGCAAACCGTATATACTCCAAGCCGTCTTGCGCCAAGTAATAAGCAATAACCTGGTCTTTGGCAACCAACGCGGCATTGAGCCCTTTGGAGGCGATAGTAAGCGGCCCCGCAATTGCGGTTGAGAGTATAAGTATCGCGACAAGCGTCTCGATAAGAGTGAACCCTCTCAGTTTTATATTTTTGATTTTATTGATCATAGATGCGCTGAGTGACCGATGTTTGTACATTAAATGCCGTGGGGGTGTTCGCCCCTATGCTCACCGAGCCACTTAAAGTGATATTGACCTTTGGCTGCACTTTGTCGCCTACGGTTACCCCGGTGACATAAAAGGTAAAGTTGGAGATCACCACCTCAGGCGCAGTGATTGGAAAATAGTTTGCCCCGCTGTCTAAAGAGCGCGCAATGCACCCGACCGTACCGGTTGGCTGTTGGCAGAGCGTCCGGTCACTCGTCTCAAATTTATAATACACAGGGAGCTTGTTTGAATCGAGGAACGAAAGCGTGGTCCCACCGTTGACGCAATCTCCAGCACCCATACAACTATAATTTACGCCAGTGCGTATCGAGCGCGACATGCTCTCTAGTGCAAAGTTAAGATTATTCATCACGGATTTAAGCGCTTCTGCTTTGCGCTCGGCTGCGGAGATAGAAAGGAGTGAGCCAAGCGCTAACACCATCACAATAGTGAATATCGCTACCGACACCATAAGCTCAATAAGCGTAAATCCCTGCCTACCGGCAGGCAGGCGTTTTTTTTGATCAAAAATTTTCATATACATACTCATGAGCCAAACACGCCGACTGATATCTGCCCCGTTGAGGTAACCATAACGCTCCTTGTGGCCCCCCCGCCGGTTGGGCCGGTGATTTGGATATAAGCGCTTGTGTAGGGCCCGCCGGAGGGCGCAGTATAAAACTGCGCATCTGGATTGGGGCGTTTAAAGTAGATGGAGAGCGATGTAAGACCACCAGAACAAACCGTAACGCCTGTTGGGAGCACCGCAGGACATACGGCAGAGCAGGTCATAGTAGAGCCGCTTATCCCACAAAAGGTATCAACAGAGTATCCGTTTCCGATAGCAAACACCCGTACTTTTTCATCCACTGGAGCAGAGTCATATATTTTGTTGTCGTTTACGTCGGCAAAAAGGTAATAACGTGATGAGTCGCCGGTGCTAAAGTAGACGCCATAGCTATAACTAAAACTCCCAGAAGCAGTGCCAAACTGGCGTACACTCGTGCCGTAGGTTTGTGCTTGGCGCACCGAAAGCGCAACACTGTAGGCAAGCGAGCGCAGCAGGGTTGAGCTGTCAAAGCGCCGCTGTTGGAAGATAAACACCGCGCTGAGGATTGATATGATCCCCACCACCACCAGCAGCTCAACCACCGTAAAACCGGCAAGGCCTCTGCCCTTTTTTATTGAGCTACCAGAGAAACGGGATCGTGTAAAAAAAGTCCACATGTAAGAAGTGTGCGATAAGCGCCCCCAAAACCAAGAAAGGCGCAAAGGGAAGCTCGCTCTTCATTGTAAGCCCTTTTTTAAAAACGATGAGTACTATGCCCACTACAGCTCCTATCCAAAATGAGAGCATGAGCGCGGTTGCGCCAAGCGAGAGGCCAAGCAAGAGGCCCAATGAGAGCTCAAGCGGTGCATCCCCCCACCCCATCCACCGCCCCCTCGACACAAGAGAGAGCAAAAAAAGCGGGAGCGCGAGCAAAGGGCCCGCCGCGAGCGACCATATATCAGGGAAAAAGATAAATGCTGGGGTTGTGTCAAACGAAACAAAAAGCGACACAAAAGAAAGTACTAGCAAAAGACCGGAGGCCGACCAAGGTATCACCTTGTGCCGGAGGTCATAGACCACGATAAACAAAAGCGTCATCCACACAAAAAACCAAAAAGCGTATGCAAGCACCCCCGGATGTTGGATAAACACCGCAAGAGAAAGCAGCGCGGCAGCAACTTCGACCAAAGGATATTGCGGGGATATCTTTGCGCCGCAGTAGCGACAACGGCCCTCGAGCAAAATATAAGAGACAACAGGTATAAGGTCGAGTGCTCCTAACTCGTGGTTGCACTGCATGCATTTAGAGCGGCCCTTTGCTACCGAGCGGCCAGTATTAAAGCGAAACAGGAGCGCGTTGAGAAAACTCCCCACAATAGCGCCTAAAAAGATTGCAGCGATGTAGAGCAAAGGAGTTTCGCTCATGAGTTAGTTGTTAGTTACGTCGTAACACTTGTCGGGGGTACCTGGGCTGACGCAATCGGGAGACTGCCCGGCAAAGTCTACATCTGCCCCCAACGTGCCACACGCATAAAAACCACTTGGCGCAGCATTGTAGTCGATGTTGTCAGATGGAGGCCTAGATTCCTCCAACACAGCCCCGAGGTGATATCTGCTTGGAGGGGCCGAGTTACAATTGCCTCCGCTATTGGTGGTGTACGATTTAAAGAAATAATCCGTCTGGGTGGTCGGGTCCTTTGGCATTACGGACATATAGGCAGGCACAAGCTCTTTAACAATGTTGCCGGCGGACGCGGTGTTGGTGACCGCACTGTTTGGATATTTGAGGTTGTCGTTGTAGTAGAGCGCGAGAGCAAACTGGATATTCTTGATGTCTGCAATACGTTTTGCGTCGCGGCCACTGCTCTTAGCATTCCCCAAAGAGGCTATGACAATACCTGAGAGGATGCCAATAATGGCGATCACCACAAGGAGCTCAATGAGCGTAAAACCTCTTTGATTTTTCATACTCATTTAGTATACAACCTAAAAAAACAAAACCCCCAAGCTTACGCTGGGGGTTTTTGTCAGAACAGTAGAAATAAATGACTACGGACAAGCGACGTCGTTACCAACCGCTGCTGGAGCCGAAACAGCCGCCGCTGTTTGTTTTGAAGCACCTGTTGAGTCAACACACCAGAATTGCCCTGCTGTGGAGAGTGGAGCAGATGCAGCCCACGTGTCCGCGTCAGTAGCACCACCGCTAGCATAACAAACAAGTGCAACCCCACCGTAGTTATCTTCATCGGCCAGATTAGTAATTCCTGAGTTGTTCCACGGCGCAGCTGAAGGGGTTGCGGAACATCCGTCTGTTATAGCAGCAGGGCCGTATGTACTAGCTCCCGCGCCACCATAATAAATCTCCATAGCGGTTCTCAAGCCTGAGAGTTGCTCTTTAACTTTAGCGTCACCTGCTCCACCGCGTGCAGTACCCAAAGACGCGAGCACGATGCCGGCCAAGATGCCGATGATGGCGATAACCACCAAGAGCTCGATAAGTGTAAAACCTCGCTTGTAAATGCTTTTTGTCATAATCTCTTTATCCGAAATAATAATTGCTAAATAATAATAAACGTTACGGATGTCTCTATATAGTATACGCCCCCCACACAAAGGCCAAAATGCCTGTGTGGATAACAAAATATGGCTTATTTAGATACTGCCAGCGGTATTGTAAATCGGGAGCAACACAGCCGCGAGCAAAAACCCGACTCCAAGCGCCAAAAGGATAATCAACACAGGCTCGATAAGCGACACAAGGGTATCGACCGCCGCATTGACCTCACGGTTGTAAAACTTGGCAAGGCGCTCAAGGATGTTCCCGAGCTCGCCTGTCTCCTCACCGATCTGGAGCATCTGCACCATAATCGCGGGTATCTCGTTAGGGTAGCGGTTAAAGGTCTGCGACATAGAGCTCCCCGCTTTTACCGCCTCAAGCCCCTCTTTAAGGATATGTTCGTACACACTGTTGTCTACCACTGCGGCAGTGATCTCGAGCGCGCGCACTGCGGAGATGCCGGAGGTAAGCATCACATGCAGGTTGTCGGCGATACGCGCAAGAAAGAGTTTTTTATAAAGAGATCCTATATATGGGATCGCGAGGCTAAACTGGTCGATAGAGCTTTTGCCTTGCGGTGTTTGAGAAAAACGGAAGAAGAAAAAACCGCCGATAATAAGTGCAATAATAAGAAAAATCCCGTAATCGATCAAAAAGTTACTAAACCCAAGCACCACCGAGGTGATAAACGGGAGTTCTTGTCCAGAGTCTGCAATAATTGCGCCGATCTTGGGGATCACCATAGTAAGCATGAGCGTCATCACCGCGATAAAGGTCAGCATGATAAAACCCGGGTATATAAGCGCATTACGTGCCTTGCTCGCCAGCTCGTAGGAGCGGTCGATATAGTCGGCTAGGTACAGAAAGGTCTCGTCGAGCTTGCCCGACTCCTCACCGCTTCTTACCATGTTGATATAAAAATCTGAAAAGACTTTTGGGTGCCGCGCGAGCGCCTTGGAGATCGAACTCCCCGCCTGTAGGTCGTCGCTGATCGTGGTGAGCACGTCTCGTAAAAATGGTTTCTCTCCTTGCTCGGCAAGCAGCCTAAACACTCTGAGTGCTGAGACTTGTGCCTCAAAGAGTGTCGCGATTTGGCGCGAGAGGATCACTAGGTCGCGGCTTGAAACACCGCCAAAAAAAGTTATATTCCCCAGCGAGCTAAGAAACCCCGCCCCACCGCCTCCCCCTGAAAACGAAGTGATAGTAAGGCCGCGGCGCTGGAGCGCGGCAATCGCCGCGTCTTTGTTTACGGCGCTTATCGAGCCGTTGCTCGGTTTGCCGTTTTGGTCGAGGGCTTCGTACTTAAATTCCATAATCTAATGAAGTGAGAGAAGGATCATAAAAGTCTCTCGAGTGTTTTAGTGTTAAGCGAGCGGCTGTAGGCGCTTTCTGCAGTGATTTCGCCCATGCGCACCAGCTCGGCCAAGCTCCTGTTCATATCGATCATACCATCCTGTGCGCCGGTTTCGATCACCGTCTGGATTTCATGCGTTCGCTTCTCGCGGATCAGGTTTGCCACTGCCGAGTTTGCTATCAAGAGCTCATACGCAGGGATAAGCCCGCCGGCAATGCGCGGCACCAACCGTTGAGAAAAGATCCCAGCCAGAGAGCCCGCAAGTTGATTACGGATCTGGTCTTGTTGGCTCCCAGGGAAGGAGTCGATAATGCGGTCAATTGTTTGTGAGGCATTGTTAGTGTGCAGAGTTGAGAACACGAGATGGCCAGTCTCTGCCGCCGTAACCGCAGTTGCCATTGTCTCGGGTGTGCGCATCTCGCCGATCATCACCACGTCGACGTCTTGGCGAAACACCGAGTGGAGCGCTGTACTAAAGTCTCCTGTGTCGATACGCACCTCGCGCTGGTCGATGAGCGACTTCTTGTTGTCAAAAAGATATTCGATAGGGTCTTCGATAGTTACTATGTGCTCGGTGCGTTCAGTATTTATTTTCTCTATCAGCGCGGCAAGAGTGGTTGTCTTGCCCTGCCCCACCGGCCCCACCACTAAAAAGAACCCTTGCTCGCGTGCGGCAAAGTTCTCTAGATTAGGCGGCAGGTTAAGCTCGGCGATAGAGCGGATCACCCTTGGGATAAGCCTGAGTGCTATCGCCATGTGGCCGCGCTCGAAGTAGCCGTTGCCGCGGAAGCGCGTTTTGTCCTCATGTTCGTAAGAAAAGTCGATCTCCTGTGTCTCTAAAAATCTTTTTTTATATTCAGGGAGCATAAGCACCTCGGCGTATCCAAGCATGTCTTCCTTGGTGAGCTTGGCTTCGGAGAGCATCGGGGTAAGTACGCCAGAGACTCGGGTAACCGGCTCTATGCCGACCCCTATATGTAGGTCTGATGCCCCCTGTGCAACCACCTGGTTAATTAGTTTTGAAAGTTTTTCTTTATATTGAGGCATGAGTGAGTTGTGTCGAACTACTTGTGGTGAGCCTTGTCGAACTAGATTTTTATCTCCTTTTCTGCTGCGGGCGTTGCGGAGGCATCTCCCTCCCCTTCTTCGCTGAGGGCAACTGGTGCGGGCGCTGGAGCCTCAGGCAACACATCATCGAGCTCAAACTCGCCGCCAAGCATGTTCACCTCCTCAAACGGCACAAGCCCTTGCGCTGATTTGATAATAGCATCCTCTTTGATGGTGAGCATGCCGTTTTTGCGGATAATCGCATGAAACTCGTCTTCTGGTTTTTGCCCCAGGATCGCACGCTCAAGTTCGACGTTCATATCGAACATCTCAAACACGGCAACACGGCCGCGCGTCCCCGAGGGGCACTCGGGCGTCTGCTCGATACGGTACACCTCATCGAGCGGCGGTATTTCTTTTTGAAATTCTTTTGGCAAATCGGCAAATTGTTTCTGCAACATCTCCTTGGTGCTGCCCTCTACCTTCATTTTTTTGCCGCCGCCCGGGCATAACGTTTTTACCAAGCGCTGCGCCATGCCTAAAATAAGTACGGGCGGTATAAGAAAGGGCTCCACACCCATGTCGAGTAAGCGCGGCACGATACCAATCGCGTTGTTGGTGTGGATCGTGGAGAGCACGAGGTGGCCGGTGAGAGCCGCTTGCACTGCCAAGTTGGCGGTCTCGCTGTCGCGAATCTCGCCGACCATGATTATGTTTGGGTCTTGGCGCAAGGTGGTACGCAGCCCGTTGGCAAACGTGTAGCCTATTTCTGGCCGCACCTGCGACTGTGACACTCCGGGGATTGTGTACTCGACAGGGTCTTCGAGCGAAAGCACGTTATTTTTTTCTCGGTCTACTTCGTTGAGGAGCGCGTACAGCGTGGTCGACTTACCGGAGCCGGTGGGGCCGGAGATGAGTATCAGGCCGTATGGCTTCTTGATCGCGGTACGGATTAGCTCAAGGTTGCGCTTAGAGAGCCCAAAGTCATCTAGCTTGAGCACCTTTGCTGAGGCTCCCAAAATACGCATCACCACCTTTTCTCCATAGTAGGTGGGGAACGTGGACACGCGGAAGTCTACTTTATTTCCTGCAACGCGGGCGGAAAAGCGGCCGTCTTGCGGCTTACGCTTTTCGTCGAGCCGCATATTTGAAAGCACCTTAATACGCGCCACCACTGACGAATGCACCTTAGGTGGTAGTGTTATGTTGGTGATAAGAACGCCGTCAACACGAAACCGTACGCGAGTTTGGTCTGCAAGCGGCTCAATATGGATATCCGAGGCTCTCTGCTCGGTTGCGTGGCGCAGCACCGTTGCCACAATTTTGGTGACTGGCGCATCTTCGGTTATTGCCTCGGCCCCGGTCTCTGTTATCTCAGTTTCTTCGAGATTCACCGCACTTCTTTTTTTGCCTTCTTTTTCGTCCTTTTGTGTTTCAGCCACCAGGTCTGTCTCAAGTTCGCCTAAGGCCTTACCAACTTCTCCCGAAAGACCCTTATAGAGAGAAATGAGATGGTCGAACTCGGTTTCAGTAATAAGAAATATTTTATAAGGCATCCCCACCTTGGCTGATATAAAGGTGAGTGCGTCGCGCGCCTCAAGGTTATCTGGGTCGGTGATACCAACCTCAAGCGCGCCGTCGACAATCCCGAGTGGCGCAAAGCGATAGTGGCGGGCAGACTCTTCTGGTACAAAGCGGAGCACCTCAAACGGCACATTCTTTTCTCCTATCTCGCGGGTAGGGATGCCATAGTAATCTCCCTTTGCTTTAAGTATGGCCGCGAGCGAAACTCCCTCCTTGGTGAGCACGCCCTCAACGCTCGCACCAGGTTTTGCGATTTCTTCTTTAAGCTCGCCCGCTTTTACGAGGTCGATAACACCGCTCGATATTAAAAGTTGAAGTAAATCCATACCTGTTGAGGGGCTCTCTACCCCGCGGCCTTATATCGGAGCGAAGGGATTCCTTCGGCCGGCGTTTTGGGGAGATATAGGGACTCCGTAGTCGGTCAAAGAGGTAAACAGCGGGTCGGTAAAGATAGTGTTGTCGAGTTTGATAGTGTTGAGGCTCGCCAATGTCGTCAATATGTCTTGCGAAAGCGGCGAGAGAGTTTGTTCGCTGAGCGTGGGGCTCGACGACGGCTTCGAGAAATATGCCATATAAAACCATATACCAACCACTGCCAGTAGGACGAGGATGATATATGTTTTGTTGTCTTTTAAGAATTGCATATAGATTTATTTATAGTGAGCATATCCGAACTAGCGGAGCCAGTAGGTTCTAATCGTAAACTCGTAGTCATTAAGGTCTTTCTCTCCGGCGGTGAAGCTCATCGACTCAATGTCCATCACTCTCAGGCTGCGCTCAAGGTCTTGCATGAAGGCAAGCATGTTGTCGTAGGAGGCAGAGACACTAAACCCCAGCTCCACCGAGCCAACCGGGCTCCCCGACGGGCCGACCGCAAGCACCGCGCGTTTGTTCGGGCTGTCTGAGAGGCCGCTGAGTGCAACATTTTTAAGCGAGAGGCCGCGGCGAGAAGCAATACTGTTTATATCAATAATGAGGTGTATATTGTCTACGTTATCGGGGAGGATACTGGCAAGACGCTCTATGTCCGCCTCAAGAAAGGTGTTGCGGGCGGCAAGCTTTGCATCAAGCGTTTTGCGAAGCTCCTGCGATTTATTAAGTGCCTCGTCATAAGCATATACTTCTGCTTGTATGCTTTTTGACTTTTGATATACCGGGTTGGTATATACCGCAAAGAGAGCGATCGCCGAGCCCACCAAGATGATTGGGATTAAAAGATTTCTCATAATGTTGCGGGTGCCAGCTGGTCTATCGGGGCTTGGAGGTTATTGCGGTAAAAGATAAGTGCCGGGTCTACCTTTGCGCTTACACTAAAACTGACGTTACTCCCCTCCCCCACAGAGATGTTTGAAAAGACAACGTCTCTGAGTGATTTGCTCGAGCCAAACTGATCTGATTGGAGCGCGATGGTCGAAAAACTGTCTGCAACACCAGTCATTTGGATATTGACACTCCCCTCCGTGCTGGAAATCGTGTAATCAAAGTCGGTAAACCGCACCTTTACTAATGTTTGCTGCGAGAGAAAAGTAAAAATAGCAGACGGGGTAAGATGCTTCTCTAAAATCCGGCGAGACTCGTTGATCCGCGAGTCGAACCGCACCAGCGCTTGTATGGTCGGGAGGTCATATGCCTGTTTAGATTTTTCGAGCGAGGCCTTTTTTTCGTTGAGCGACAGGTTGAGGAAGCGCGTATACATAAAAGCCCCACCCGCCGATAGTACTGAGGTTATAAAAATAAGGAGTGAAACAAGAAATAAAATGCTGTACACTCCGCCACCGCCACCACGCGTATCCGCGAGCGGTTTTTTTGGAATAAACGATGCTGAAACCTGGGGATCCATTTACTTTTAATTATATAGTATAAAAATCAACCCCTACTCTCCTATCAACACATTACCCAAGCTCTTGGAGGCGCCGGAGTGCTAAGCCCACAGCAACCGCAAACTCAGGGCCCGCTTCTTTGAGTATGCCTTCGAGGAACGCGGGCGCTTGTGTTTTACTAAATGGGTCGGCGATGCGCACCTCATTTTGGATCTTGGTCTGTGCAAACTCTTTAAACCCTTTGAGCGCGGCCCCGCCGCCGGTAAATACCATACTACCGAGCGGTTGGTTGACCCGCTGCTCATAAGCGACTGCAGTGCGCGATATTTCAGATAGGAGCGGCCCCAAAGATAGCTCGAGCGACTGTATAAGCGATGGCTCTGCTTGCGCACTGAGCCCTAGCTTGCGCTTGCGCTCCTCGGCCTGGATAACGCTTATGTTAAGTGCACGCGAAACGGCAAGGGTAAGGTCTTGGCTCCCGTGGTTGATAATATGGCTCTCGTGTATAAGCCCGCGCTCGACCACGTAAAACTTAGTGGTAGCAGCGCCCATGTCGACAACCGCCGTTGGGGCAAGCCCGTGGTCGAGCGCGGCACGCACGGTGCTAAACACCTCGATCTCAAAAAACGAAACATTGAGTAACGCATCGCTCGCGATAGTGCGGAACTTTGCGATAGTGTCATTATGGATCGCTACCAAAAGCACTTCGAGCTTGTCGCTTGTAGCACCAGAGCCCTTCCCTCCTGAGATTACAAACCAGTCGAGCAGCACCTCGTTTATCGGCACGGGGATATATTTGCGCGCCTCAATCGGCACCACTTGCGCAAGCTGCTTCTCTACCGAGCTCGGCAACTTGATTATAGAAATGAGGCTTGAAGAATAAGGGATAGAGACTGCCGCGTCGTTGGTGGTGACATTGGCCTCGCGGATGACATCTTTAAGTGCTTCTGCTAGTCTGTCTGCCGGGAGCGAGGTGGCGCGCCCGATCTCGACCCCAGCGTATGGCCCCAAAGAGATCGCGCCGTAAGTCTCAAGGATAACGCGGCCGCGCTCGCGCCGGAGCTGCACGACTTTTATTGCAGACGTGCCGATATCAACACCAAGCACGCTTTTGATTTCAGGAGAAAAAACATTCTTTAACGAAGAGAAAGAAAAAGCCATTCGATCAATTATATCATGCTTACCTCTCTATTTTACTCCATTATAAACGCGCTTATCCCGCCACGAGCACATGAGGCTGTGGTTGAGAGCTTGACGCTCGAAGATTTAGAGATGTTGCGGCGAGAAGCCAGCCTCCCCTACCACGAGCCCGCTATAACCGCGCTGGTGTGGGAGATAAAATACAAAGCAAATAAAAAAGCGCTCGCGCTTGCGGGGGCGCTGCTCGCCGAGGAGCTGCTCGGAGTCGCTGAAGAAGAGCTGGGGAAACCACTCCTGGTCCCCATACCGATGCACCCTGAGCGGAGACACGCCCGCGGTTACAACCAGACCGAGCTTTTGTGCGAGGCGGCTCTAAAATGCGGCGTGCAAGATGCATACGAGTACGCGCCTGATTTCTTAGCGCGTATACAAAACACCGCGCCACAACAGACCTTGGCGCGCACTAAACGCCTTATAAATGTAAAAAACTCGATGCGCGCAACAGACCCGCAAAAAATAAAAGGCAGAGTATGCGTGGTTGTAGACGATGTCTCTACCACTGGCGCCACGCTCGCGGAGGCAGCGAGAGCGCTACGCCAGGCGGGAGCGCGCCGCGTGCACACGCTCGCCCTCGCCCGCTCATAGCCTTACTCCTCTTCTATAAGCCCGAGTTTGATAAGGCGCGCTCTTATGGCCCCGGATTGGCGGCCAAATTCTTTTGCTATATTTTTTTGTGCCTCCCCAGAAACAAAAACTTCTTTAAGATGTTCATCTTCTTCTTTGCTCCACGGCCGGTACGCATTAGGGTGTTTGGCGCGGATTACCTCAAGCTTACTCTCCCCCGATTTGGCAGGCGCGGCCGTTTTAGGTTTTATAGTGCCGCCGCAGGCACGTATAAAGTTTTCTTGCATCTCTAGCAGCTCAGCGGGAGAAATCTTTTCAAAAGAGCGGCGTGCAGCCTCCGACTCACGCTTAAAAGCAATATCTTTTTCTTGTACCTCGGGGTGGACCATAAGCGCACGCTCGTTGAGCCCTGCAAGCGAGAGGCCTTCAAGTGTGCGCACGCGCGAGAGCGCCACGTAGCCTTGGCCATACTCAAAAGCACTCGAGAGGTCCATGTGTGCGGCATCAAGCGACATACCCTGGCTTTTGTGCACGGTCATCGCCCATGCCAAGCGCAGCGGGAGCTGGTTGATATGCGCGAGCGTCTTGCCGCCCTCGTCGATCCGCCACTCGGCAGGCTCTACTACTAACGTGCGTCCGTTCCTCATTTTTACAATCGGGTAACCGCTTTCTTTTACAAAGCCTTCCACCACACCGAGGGTCCCGTTTACATACGCGCGTGCGCCAATGTCGTTTTTAGTAAACATCACCCGCGCGCCCACTTTAAGTGTCAGTACCTCAGGCGAGAGGCACCCGCGCTTAAGCGCCTGGACCATCCCCTCGCTCCCGCGGCCACTCATAGTAAAGGTGTGTGCAGGCCCAGCTATCTTTGCCAACTGCGCATCGTTGATCTGATTTACATCGGCGTTGTGCGAAAAGAGTTGCGCAGCTTGTGTGTTTTTGCCTGCGTTTTTGCGCGACAGCAAAATCTCTCGATGCCCTTCTTCTACCTCGCCGCGCCTAATCGCAGAGAGTATTTCTAAAAACTTTTCATCCTCTTGCCGATGCTGTTCATGCAGATAGCAAACGATAGGGTTGATCGCGTCCCACGCAGCAGAAGCGAAGGAAAACATCGAGCGCTCCTCATCGCCGAGCAAGGTATCTTGCTCATTAACCTCTGCGCGCTTAACAATAGGAGGAAGTTGAAAAAAATCTCCTACTAAAATTACCTGTAAGCCTCCAAAAGCCTTAGTGTTGCCGCGTATCTCTTTGCACACGGCCTCGACCATTGAGAGGGTGTCGGCAGAAAGCATCGATATCTCATCGATTATTAAAATGTTGGTCCCACGCACGTGCCGTACTATGCGCTCGGTTTGCGCGATATGGTCGAGGTCATACTCGCTGAGTACTCGCTTTACCCCTATCCCGCTCCACGAGTGGATCGTGTGCCCGCCGATGTGTGTTGCTGCGATACCTGTTGATGCAGTAACCGCAGGCTCTATCCCTCTTTCTTTAAGCCAGGCGATGTAGGTGTTAACAGTATAAGACTTCCCGCTCCCCGGCTCGCCGGTTAAAAAAACATTTGCGCCGGTCTTGAGCACAGCGAGAGCTTCGTCTTGGGTCATCTGGGGATTCTATCCGACACCGAAGCATCGTACAATAAGCAGTAATGCATGGCCGCGATTATTCTTTAGATAAAAAGGGTTTGCGTTTTGCCCTGGCGTTTATTTCTTTGTGTATAAGTTTGGCGGGGATTACCTACTACGACACTCTTTTGAGTGTCGCTTATATTGGGCAGACCCGCGCGCCGCATATAGCAGTAACAGACATGTCGTCGGTTGTGCCAGGGCAAACTGCGGCAGCAGTAGGGCTTGCAAGCACTACGCCGCAGCGGATTATCAACAAGCTCACTATTGCAGACACTGTTCCAAAGACGGGCAAGTTTATCGCTGCCGACCTGGTTAATATGAAAATACTTCTCTACCAAGACAGCGCTCTGGTTGGCGAATATCCGATCAAGACCAAAGGCCGCCCCGGCACCCCGTGGGAAACGCCAAGCGGTTTTTATAACATCCAAACAAAAGAAGAAAATCATTTTTCTTCAATAGGCAAAGTCTACATGCCCTACAGCATGCAATTTTATGGAAACTATTTTATCCATGGGTGGACCTATTATCCGGATGGTACACCAACCCCCATGACATTCTCGGGTGGCTGCATCAAGCTCGAAACAACAGACGCCGAAGCGGTGTTTGCATTTGCAGAGGTTGGCACTAAAGTGTTTGTCTACGATGCAAAACAGGAGCAGCTATCAACACTTTCTCTTATTTTGACCACGCCCTTTCCTGAGATCAATGCCGTTTCCTACCTTGTTGCCGACATCGACACGGGTGACGTATATGCCGAACAGGCTGCTGGAGAAACGCGGCCTATAGCCTCAACCACAAAGCTCATGACTGCGCTCGTAGCCAACGAGGTAATTAGCTTCGATAAAAAAGTATCCGTCGTTGAAGGAGATTTGGTTACACCACCTATAAGCGATGCGATAACCCCTAAAACATTTTTGGTGGGCGATCTCTTTTACCCGCTGCTTATGCAATCGAGCAACGTAGTTGCAGATTCGCTCGCTGCCTACTATAGCAAAAGGAGTTTTGTCCGCTGGATGAACACAACTGCAGAAGCGCTTGGCATGCATGCAACTACCTATGCCGACCCAAGCGGTGTCTCTGCCGACAACGTGTCTACATCGGAAGATCTCTTTAAGTTGGCTGCGTATCTCTCAAATAAAAAATCCTTTGTCCTTAAAATAGTTAATACGCAAGAAAAAGTTATAACCTCTGAAGACGGCTCTGAGTATCATATTAAAAACACCAACACGGCCACTTCGAGCGATGCAGTAATCTCTACACTCTCGTTTACTTATGCTGGCGAGAAACGCCGCGTAGCAGTGATTGTGCTTGGCTCAAAAACCCAAGCTGAGGATACCAAACAGCTCGCCGATTGGATTACTGTCGCGGCAAAAAATGCTGCAACAATGAGCGCCTGCGCCTCCTGCGCCGCACCGCAGTATCGCAGAATTGAACTATAAGAAACCCTAAGATCCTTCCGACTAGAGGAGTGAGCGAACGAGAGGAGTGTTACCCAGGAAGCTGCGGCGCAGGAGGTTGCCTATACCAAATTTTTGCGCTGGCGGGAATACCGCTATAAACACAAAGATTGACGCATAGACAATATGCTCTTCGACAATATAACCATGTGGCACTGTAGGGAAAATGTTATGCGGGAAGTAATAGAGAATCATCATTACCGCGCCTGCCCATGCGGCCGGACGAATCCCGACCCCGAGCAAAAGCGCCACACCAATGAGGGTAATCCCCCACGAGTTGAGTGGGTCTACCCACCAACTGTTGCTGGCGGTAGCAAACCATGCATAAAATGCCGGGAAGGTTTTAGCGCCAAGGAGGAAGCCGCTCGCTGTCCAGTTTGGCGTAAGTAAAATCTGTAGACCATCTACAAACATAAACCAACCTAATAATAAGCGCATCGCTGTTGCTGCAATAGTTACTTTATTATTCATACCTATAGTATAAACTCCGTTTTTGACAGCAACGCGAGCTATAAACCTCAATTCTGCGGAGAGTGAGTTCGGTCAGGCGTTCCAAAGTTGTCGTCACAACTTTGGCCGCACGACCCTGCCTCGCGGTTTCGCGTGCTCGCGAAACATCGCTCCGGCTTTCGAATCCCTCCCGCAAAGCACTCAAGTGCTTTGCTACTCTCCGCATAAGAAAATAACGCCCAAAAAGGCGTATTTTCAAGATGCGGAGAGTGAGGGATTCGAACCCTCGGAACCCTTTCGGGCTCAACAACTTAGCAGGTTGCTCCATTCGACCGCTCTGGCAACTCTCCAATAGATTACACCTTACACTAAAAAGTGTGCCTGCGGTAGCTCGCTACGCGACTACACTTGGATTTTCTAAATTAGTCTTCGTTTTTGTCCTGATCTTCTTTTTCTATTGAAGCACCTGCTACTTCCCCTCCCTTTCGCTCGTCTTCTCGCTCTTTATCGGAGCGGACCAAGTCGCGCTTATACTTCTGACTTGCCTTTATAAGAGTCCCGAGTTCAACGCTGCCTCGGAGCACCTCGGCAAAAGCCGCGCGGGCAGCGACATACTCGCCACTCTCCACTTGGGCGCTACCAGCGTCAAATTGCTCTTGCAATGTTTGGAGCCTTGTCTCCACTTTAGCAGTGGTAGAAGCATCGAGAGAGTATTTTGCGTCATCAAATATACTGCGGGCATTTTGTAATTGCTCCTCCGCCCTTTTTTGCAATTGCTGTGCAACCTTTTTCTGCGAAGAAGACATTTCGCCAGATTTTTTTGACAACGAGCGCCCAGGAGCTAACTCTGCTTTCATAGAGAGCGATGTGGCTTGTGTTTGAGATGCCTCTTGTACATCAACCATGCGTGCAGTAGCAACCACGCCGTGGCCACCTGCCCGCGCAGGCAGGCGAGAGCGGATGCGCTCTGCAATCGAGTTTGAGTGTTCTTTTGTTTTTTCGTCACTACTCGAGCCGCCAATGCGCGAGAGCACCGAGCTATGCGCCTCGATAGAAGAATCGAGCGTCACCTGTACCTCAACTCCTGCGGCTGGGTCGCTCTCCTCGAGGTCTACGGCTATCTGTTCTGCCTTGGCGACATGGTCGTTAAAGTTTTCCTCGATCGCAATGGTGGCACGCGCATCAAGCCTGCCCTCACTCGCCAGTGTCTCTGCTTCTTTGAGCCGCTCTTGTGCAATGGCGGTATGGTAAGACATCTTTGCCTCATTGGAGACAGCGAGTTTTTCTTTTATAGTTTCGTTTACATAAATTTTAACCGGGTAGAGCATCCCGCCGGGGAGCGAGCCCTGCGCTGCATATGTGGTCGTGCCACCCACCAGCATCAAAAAGACTGACGCCAGCGCCATACTGTAGCGCGCAGAAAATACAAACCAGCGCGAGCTGCGCCCCCGCCTCATTGCCTCTTGTGCACGCCTTGAGGCGCCGACCCTTTCAAAAATATGCGCACGCATATAGGCCTTCTCCTGCTCTGAGAGGCGGATGTGCTGCGCTTCTTTTTTAATGTGATTAAGTGGGTTGTTCATATATCTATACCTCTCCCTCTGCTTCCATAAGTGCTTTCAGTTTTTTGAGCCCCCGATGGACTCGCACCGACACCGCATTTTCGCTCTCGCCGATTTGTTTAGCGATCTCCCCCGGGGTGAGGCTGTCGACATAGCGCAAGAGCAACACTTCGCGGTAGGTGTCGGGGAGTTCTTGGAGGAGCTTGAGCGCCCGCGCGCCGTCAAACCGCTCGATAGCACTCTCCAGCGTGTTGGTCTCATCCGCTGGCAACAAGTGCTCAACGCTCTCAGACTCCTCAGTCATCATACCTTCAAGCGAGGTAGTTTTATGTTTGCGGTACTCGTCGATAATAAGGTTGCGCAAGATGCGATATAAAAAGGGCCTGATCTCGCGGACCTCCTCTCCCCGCTCCATATATTGCCATGCGCGGACAAAAGCCTCTTGTGTGATCTCAATCGCCCGTTCTCGGTCTTTAAGCCGGAGCGCACAATGGCGAAAAAGCTCGTCGCTGTAGCGCTCGTAAGCATCGGCAAAATCTTTGTGGGGGTCCTTCTGCATTATAGAGACGCTTGAGAGAGGGTTCCCTTTCAAACAGGGCTATTGTACCTTTTATCTAATAGCCTTGGCCACTGCGGCGACCACCCCCTTCTCAAAAACGGTTGGTATGATTTTTTGTGCTGTTGGTTTTTTAACTAACCCGGCAAGATTTTTTGCTGCACGGAGCTTCATCTCGTCGGTTATCTGCTTTACGTTATGGTCGAGCGCACCACGAAATATACCGGGAAATACGAGTGCGTTGTTGACTTGGTTGGGGTAATCGGAGCGGCCGGTCGCGATAACCGCTGCTCCACCAGCTTGCGCCTCCTCGGGCATGATCTCGGGCACCGGGTTTGCGAGGCCAAAGACAATCGCTTGTTTGTTCATGCGCGCAATGTGCTCGCTGGTAAGCAGCTTGGGGCCTGAGACGCCGATCACCGCATCGGCTCCGCGCAAAGCATCGTGTATATCTCCCGAGATACCGCGCGGGTTGGTGAGGTCTGCAAGCATTTCTTTATGCTCGTTGAGGCCGCCTCTCCCGCGTACGATGACGCCTTTGGTGTCGAGCAAAATAATATCTTTTACACCGGCAAGCAAAAGGAGTTTGGCGATTGCGGTGCCAGCAGCACCTGCGCCTGAAATGACGACCTTAAGATTTTGAAATTTTTTACCGACTACCTTTGCCGCGTTCATGAGGCCTGCAACCACCACTATAGCCGTGCCATGCTGGTCGTCGTGCATCACAGGGATGTCGAGGCGGGCCTTCAACTTTTCTTCGATCTCAAAGCAGCGCGGTGCAGAAAAATCTTCCAAGTTAATCCCTGCAAAGGTTGGAGCAATCCGGACAATTGTCTCAACAATCTCGTCGGTATCTTGGGTAGAGAGCACGATGGGGAAAGCATCAACATCTGCAAACGCTTTAAAAAGCGCCACCTTCCCTTCCATCACTGGCAGTGCGGCCAGAGGGCCAATGTTCCCTAGCCCCAACACTGCCGAGCCATCGGAGATAACCGCGATCATTTTGCCCTTGATCGTGTAGTGTTTTGCTTCGCCTGGGTGCTTGGCAATATAAGAGGAGACGGCACCCACCCCTGGCGTATATATAAGGGAGAGATCATCGCGGTTTTTAACCGGCATCGCGAGGCCGGTCCGGATCTTGCCGCCCAACTTCTTGTGGAGCGCGAGGGCCTTCTTGCTTAGGTCGTTTGTAGCCATGCAGACCAGTATATCTATATAATGCGAGCTATGCACCTGAGCGACTTACTCACCAAGCACTTCCGCCTTACCGATGTACAGAAGAGCGCTCTGTCTCGCCTCGGAATACACACTATCCGCGACCTTATCTTTTACTTCCCCTCCCGCTACGACCAAGGTGGCAATGAGGCGAGCATTAGCGGGCTGGTTGCCGGCTCGGAGGTCTCAGTTATCGGCACGCTCGAGAAACTTGAGGCAAAAAAAGGATGGAAGTCGCGCATACCGATGGCCGAGGGATATCTAGTAGATACTACCGGCAAAATAAAACTGCGCTGGTTTAACCAGCCCTACATTGCAAAAATGTATGCAGTGGGAATGCTCGTAAAAGCAACTGGCAAGGTTTCCGGCACTGGAGAAAAAATATATCTTGCCAACCCAAAACTTGAGCGTGTGTCTGCAACAGAAGCTGGGTTATTTCAGCAAGATTCGACCTTAACTCAGGGCTCTCTAAGGTCGAACCTTTCTGAAACAAGTTTTTTTGCTATGTATCCAGAGACGCGCGGCGTTACCTCGCTGTGGTTTCGCCACGCGATTGAAAAAGTTTTTACATACAAAGGACCGTCCTTGGGAAATAGTCTTAAGGACGGTCCTTTGTCTGAGATTGCAGACCCAATCTCTGAGGCTTTGCTCAAGCGCTACAACCTACCCACACTTAAAACCGCGCTGGTGTGGGTACATACACCGCAGCATATAAAAGACGCCGAGGCGGCGCGCAAGCGCTTTGCGTTTGAGGAGGTGTTTATGATCCAGCTTGAGCGCGGCCGCGAGCGCGCAATGCAAGCGCGCGAAAAAAGTTTTGCGATCGACCCCGCGCCACACACGGTAGATGGTTTTATGCGCGCGTTCCCCTTTACTGCGACAGTTGCACAAAACCGCGCGATCAATGCAATCCTCAAAGACATGGCCTCAGGCCGCCCTATGTCGCGGCTGCTTGAGGGCGATGTCGGGAGCGGCAAGACTGCTGTCGCAGCCACGGCGGCTTTTGCGACAGTCTCAACACGCCCGCTGGGGCAAAGCTTTGGCACACTCCAAGTGGCCTATATGGCACCGACAGAAATCTTGGCGAAGCAGCATTTTGAGTCGTTTATAAAATATTTCGAAACATTTCCTATCAACATCGGCCTTATCACCGGCTCGGGCTGTTTTAAGTTTCCATCCAAAGTAAAACGCGGCGCAGCTACACCGATCTCACGCGCACAGCTGCTCAGGTGGGTGGCCAACGGCGAGATCCCGGTGGTGATAGGCACCCACGCGCTTATCCAAAAGTCGGTAGCGTTTAAACACTTGGCACTAGTGGTGATCGACGAGCAACATCGCTTTGGCACCAACCAGCGCCGCAAACTGGCAAAAAAAGAGGTGCGCCTCCCCCACTTACTTTCGATGACTGCTACCCCAATCCCCCGCACGCTTGCACTCACGATCTATGGCGACCTCGATTTAACCTTGCTCGATGAGATGCCGCCGGGCCGAAAACCGATTATCACCGAGATTGTAAAACCAGAGGAGCGCGCGGAAGCTTATGCAAAAATGCATGAGCAACTGAAAGCGGGCAGGCAAGCATATGTGATCTGCCCGCGGATCGAGGAGCCTGATCCAGAAAAAGCATTCGCGCTCCAAGCAAAGTCGGTCAAAGCCGAGGCAAAACGGCTGAAAGAAAAAATATTTCCAGAGTATGTAATAGAGATACTGCACAGCAAGATGAAGCCAGCGGAGAAAGATAAAGTGATGGCGCGCTTTGTCGCGCATGAGGTCGACATACTCGTCGCCACCTCGGTTGTGGAAGTGGGGGTCAACGTGCCCAACGCCACCATGATCTTTATCGAAGGCGCTGAGCGCTTTGGCCTCTCGCAGCTCCACCAGCTGCGCGGGCGTGTCGTGCGCAGCAATCACCAAGCCTATTGCTTTGTCTGCCCAGAGAGCCGCGGTGAAAAGACGCTCGCACGGCTTAAAGCGCTCACCAAAGCAAAAAACGGTTTTGAGTTGGCTGAGATGGACTTGTTGCAGCGCGGCCCCGGCGAGCTCTCGGGGAGGCAGCAGTGGGGTATCTCCGACATCGGCATGGAGGCGCTTAAAAATTTAAAATTGGTTGAAGCGGCGCGCACCGAGGCGCTCGCGCTTGTTAAACAGGACGAGCAGCTTTTAAAAAATCCTCTCCTGTTACAAGCCCTTACCGCAAGATCTAAAACTACTCACTTCGAATAGTGCGCCGAGATTTTCTTAGCGTCATACGCTTTAGAAAATCCAAGTACCCTTGGGGTACACTGTCTTCTTTTGTGCGCGAGCATGGATTCGAACCATGGACCGGTCGTGTATAAGACGACTGCTCTACCAACTGAGCTACTCGCGCTTGCCTTAAACTCTACCCGAAACAGGCTCTCTGTGCTACTGTGCCCCTCAGGCTCTTTCTACATACTACTAAATCAAACCCCCATGGAGGCTTACAGTGACAAAACTCAATAAGAAGCTCGAAGACATTCGGTTTGGCAATGGTGCCGGCACTATCAAAAACATGCAGCAAGTTGAGGAGGCTTGCAAAAGCGCGATGACCGACATCACTGTCGGCTCTATCACGATGGAAGAACGCCCTGGAAACTCCGGCGACGTTTACTACTTTCATCCAACTGAGCACTGGTCGCTCAACTCGCTTGGGCTTCCTAACCCAGGACTAAACGCTTACCGGCAAATCTTGCCAGAGATGCGCACGCGTGCGCACGCTGCCGGCAAGACCTTGCGCGCAAGCGTGGCGGGGTTCTCCCCAAAAGAATATGCGATACTCGCGCAGCAATGCTTCGAGTGCGGTGTTGACGAGGTTGAGCTCAACCTTGGTTGCCCAAATGTGTGGGGCGAGGAAGGCCAAAAGCCAATTCCTTCATACGACCCTGCACTAACGGCGGCGATACTCGAAGAAGTCGGGCAGGCTGTGCAGCCTATGAAGGTCGCGGTGAAGATCTCTCCCCTCAACTCACGGGTAATCTTGGAGAAGGTCTCTGACGTCATTGTTGAACATCCTTTCGTCTCTTGCATTGTGGCTACCAACACCTTCCCCAACCAAGAACGGTTGCGGGAGGACGGTGGGCCGGCAATCAGCTTCAACGGCGGCAACCACCGCGGAGGGTTGGCGGGAGTATCTCTACAAGGGTCGGCGTGTAGGGTGATCGATATCCTACGCGAAGAAAAAACTTCCGACCACGCTGTTATCGCGGCTGGAGGGATTTTTACCGGCGCCGATGCGCTCAAGTATCTTGCAAAGGGAAATGTGGTGGGGTTTCAATGCGCGACCGCATATCTTGAGTATGGGCCAGGGATATTCTCCACTATTTTGCAGGAGATAATGGACCTGGAAGCAGCTTGATTATGTTCACTTGTTTGGGGCCCGGCGTGTCTAGCGCCGGGCCTTTTCTTTTGTTACAGTGCCAGGCGGACGATCAATCTAAACAATTGCTACTTCAAAAGGGAGATATGCATGACCAGAGTAACAGCACTAGTAAACCCTCACACCCATTGGCGCGAGGGTGATGTTGTTGGTCCGCTTGTTGCGCTCGCGATACAAGGCGGTGCAGCATGTTTTGGCCCAATGCCAAACACTAAAGAGGGCCTCATGACGGCAGCGCAGGTTACTGCCTACGTTAAAAATGCCTCTTCATTTGTACAATCTGGGATGGGGGTGCACATAATCCCCATCGTGCAAATTACAGAAGCGACCACCGAGGCGGAGATCGATGCCTGCATCGAAGCCGGTATTGTGGACGCCAAGATATATCCAAAAGGCAGGACGACTGCCTCGCATAACGGCGTCTCGCACTACGCGCGCATCTTACGCATCGTCCGCCATGCGGGCAAGCGTGGTATGCGCATACACTTCCACCCTGAGCACCCGATGATGGTGGACAACAAGGATGCTGAGTTTGCCTTCTTGGCAATTGTCGACCTGTTCCTCAACGAGACCAGGGCTATCATTGTGTGGGAGCACGGGACTGACGGCCGGTGTATCCCCTTGTGGGAGGAGTGGGCAAAGACTGGCCGCTTTTTTGTGACCATCACCGCTCATCATCTGGTTGAAAACGAAACAGGCGCTTACGGCGATGTTGGCTCGGTCTGCAAACCCTCTTACAAGGGAGAGGTAGACCGGCGGGCGCTCAACGAGCTGGTCCGCAAAGACCACTCGTGGGTGATGGCAGGCGGAGACGACGCGCCGCACGACAAGAAGGCCAAGCATCGTGTAGGCCCGTGTGCATGTGGCGCGTATACTGCCCCGTTTCTTCTGCAGCTCTATGCACACGCGCTTGACGACTTGCTCGCTACGCAGGAGGGAGTAAAGGTGTTCGCAAACTTTACGAGCAATAATGCTCGGAAGCTTTACGGGCAAATGACACCGACCAGATACATTGACCTGGTTAAGCGGCCCTTTATTATCCCCGAGTCGTATAAAATCGGCTCGTGGGAGGTTGAGCCGTTTTGGGCAGGGCGGGAGATCAGCTACTCGCTTTACTAGATCTTTCTTGAGCTAAGAACGCAAAAATCCCCGGCCGATATTCTGGCCGGGGATATTTTTTATAAATCGGTGTGGAGTTTTGATTTTATCTCTAACATTTCGCGCTCCATCCGGTCGAGCTGGGCTTTTATCGCCTCGTTTATATCGACATCTTTCATGATCTCTAACTCCGTTTTCTCTACCAGCTTTTTTTGGTGCTTATAGCCCGAGAGTATAATATTGTCGCCGATAAAAAACGACACAAAAAGCCCCGTGGGGAGTATGAGCAAGAGCCCGAGAGCTGCCGAGGGCCAACCATAAAGCAAAGGAAAGTGCTCCGCAGCCTCCCACACCCCCTTCCAAAACAGCACTATCCCCACACCTCCCACAAACGCATACAGTATTGGCCGGTGAGAAAGATAGATGCGCAAGCTATCCTCAAGTTTGTCGAAAAATTTTAACACGCCTTTTTTCATATAAGGATAATTATACTATCGGCTGGTGCTCGATATCCAATTTCTTTTTTGGTGTCACGCCGTGGGCAATAAGGATCTGCTCAAACTCGTCGCGCTCGAGTGTCTCTACCTCAACCAGGCGCTTAGCGATAATGTCGAGCAGCTTGCGGTGCTCGGTGATAATATTCAGCGCTTTTTTGTAGGCCTCATCAATTATCTTCTTTACCTCAGCATCGATCTCGCTGGAAATCTTTTCAGAATATTCTTTGCCCTCGATGCCGCGGCCAAACAAAGCCCGGCCACCCTCGCCCTCAAGAGCCACCGTGCCCATTTTGTCGGACATGCCAAAGCGAGTCACCATGTCGCGCGCAAGCGCAGTTAATACCTGGAGGTCGTTGCTCGGGCCTGTGGTGATATCGCCAAACACCTCCTTCTCGGCAATATAGCCGCCAAGAGACATTGCGATGTCATCCAAAAACTCTTTCTTGCTTTGCATGCGCTTGTCCTCAAGCGGGAGCTTCATCGTGTAGCCTGCGGCGCGGCCGCGGCTGATGATAGAGATCTTATGCACCGGGTCGGCATACGGCAACACCGAAGCCACGAGTGCGTGCCCTGCTTCATGGTAGGCGGTGATCTCCTTCTCTTTTTTATTGAGCACGTGGGATTTGCGCTCTGGCCCGAGCATTACCTTCTCGATTGAGCGGACCAGGTCGTACTGCGCGACTGTCTTGCGGTTCTCACGCGCGGCTAAAATCGCACCCTCGTTCATGAGTGAAAAGAGGTCTGCACCAGAGAAGCCTGGCGTGCGCTCTGCAACCACTTCTAAATTAACATCCTCGGCAAACGGCTTTTTGCGCGAGTGGATTTTTAAGATCTCGAGGCGGTCGCCGCGGTCGGGGAGCTCGATAGTGACTCGGCGGTCAAAGCGGCCTGGGCGCAGGAGGGCCGGGTCGAGCACATCGGGGCGGTTGGTCGCCGCCATGACAATCACTTTTTCGTTTGGCTCAAAGCCATCCATCTCGACGAGGATTTGGTTGAGTGTCTGCTCGCGCTCGTCGTTGCCGCCACCCACCCCCGTGCCACGCACCCGGCCTACGGCATCGATCTCGTCTACAAAGATAATCGCTGGTGCAGCGCGCTTGGCGGTTAAAAAGAGATCGCGCACTCGGCTAGCCCCCACCCCCACAAACATCTCCACAAACTCAGAGCCCGAGATCGAGAAAAACGGCACGCCCGCCTCCCCTGCCACTGCGCGGGCGAGCAGGGTCTTGCCGGTCCCCGGTGCGCCCATAAGCAAAATGCCTTTTGGGATGCGCGCCCCGATGTCGAGAAACTTTTTCGGGTTTTTGAGGAAGTCGACTATCTCAAGCAACTCTTCTTTCGCCTCTTTAGCGCCGGCAACATCTTTAAACATCACCCGAGAGGTAGCATCGTTAGGGTCGATCACGCGCGGCTTCGATTGGCCAAAGGAAAATGCTTGCATCCCCGCGCCTTTTACTTGGCGGCTTAGATACCAGACAAAAAACACGATAAGAAGGATCGGTGCCAAAAAGGGCGCCAAGGCGGTGAGCCAAAACTGCCACGAACTTTCGCGCTTGATGTCGATCGAGACCTTTGCCAGCGCCTCTTTAGAGACGCTGTAGTTAACGAGCGTTTCAGTGAGTGCTGCGCCAGGCTCTTTTTTAGAAGTCTTTTTTGTTTTGTCGGCGTACACTACCTCGAGCGTGTCGCCGCTCACCACTATTGAGGTTACTTTGTTTGTCTGGATATCAGTTGCTAACTGCGAGATCGGGATCTGCACTGGCTCCTCCCCCGTAGTTGCAAAATAAGAGTACCCGCCTGCAAGAAGAAGCAGTAAAAGAATGCTGGTTGCCAGGTTAAGCCAAAAAGAGTCGCGTGGTGGCAAGTTAGAAACAGGCGGCATCCCGGGGCCACGTTTTTGAGAAGGGCCTCTCCGATTAAACGGGTTCCTGCTCCCCCCGCCGTGGGGCGGCATCTTATCTTTTAGATCAGCCATAGATAGGCGCAGTATAGCATTCGCCCATACGAGGAGCAAAACAACTACAGAAATAAATTATTGATAGACAATCACGCCAACGAGCACAAAGAGCGAAAAGGCGACCCACGCCGTGTTGGTGATCATAAGCACGCGGTCTTTGTGGATATAGCCATAGAGCAGCCACACCGATGCAGAGATTGTATAAAAGAACCAAGAGAGCAGAGAGACGCTGCCCGCGCTGTGCGTTGCCCATATGATGCGCCCCTGGTCGAGCGTAAAGATAAGGCTCAGCGTGCTTGCAGTGTAGGCAAGCATATCTACCAAACGCAGAGCGGTTTTGTGTTTTAGCTTCGGGACCATGCCGCGGCGACGCAAGAACTGATGATAAGGGCCCAGGTGCATTACCATTAATATACCAGTATATTTAACTCGTGAATCTGATTGAGCATAAAAAGGTACGGCTAGAGTATGAACTCCTCGAGGAATACGAGGCGGGGTTAGAGCTGCTCGGGCTTGAGGTAAAGTCTTTGCGCGCGCGCCACGGCAAGCTCGAAGGCGCACATATAGTAGTACGCGATGGCGAGGCCTACTTGGTGGGGGCGACTATCCCCCCCTACCAACCAAGCAACACTCCTAAGGAGTATGACCCTGCGCGCACCCGCAAACTCCTCTTAACCCAAAAAGAGATTACGGCGCTGAGCGGTTTTGAAGGCCAGAAGGGTTTGACAATAGTGCCTATTTCGGTGTATAATAAAGGTAGCAATTTGAAGCTCCGCATCGCGGTTGCCCGCGGGCGGAAACAATATGACAAGCGCGCCGTCTTAAAGGAGAGAGACTCCAAGCGCGAAATTAGTAGGACTTTGAAAAATCGCTAGGCCTTTCCCGAAGAGGGCAGAACAAAGTTTTTAGGGCACTTAGTCGAGCACGACGGTGCGAGACAGAGAAATTTTCTAGCAAGAAAATTTCGGTGACCAGAAAATTTTGTTCTGCCCTCCCCTTCCGCCTTCTTCGGGGATGCCAGGCCTAGACAATAGGATTACTTGCTGAGCATGCAAGATGGAAGACCCGTCCTTCCTTAAAAATGGGAAACTATAACTGCAAAATCAGTTACGTCACCGTATTTTACGGCGAACGACCTCGTTTTCGCTACCGCAAGGAGCTAAGCGAGCACCAACTCTACAACGCTCGTGAGTGGAGTATTGGTGTTATAACATCGAGATCGATCAGCGGGCGTGCTTGACCCGCTCTTCTAAACTAAAGCTGCGATCCAATTTTATTTCGTCTACTTCTTACGATTGGGTTTAAGTATCTAAAGTAGTCTAGATTTTGTAGAAGTGCTCGTAAGCCCCTGTTGCACGGCGGTTCAACTCCGCCCATCTCCAC
>CAYZZC010000006.1:0-36971 GCA_964482995.1 uncultured Candidatus Saccharibacteria bacterium | reverse complement strand
TTTCTGCGCTGTGGAGGCCGGAGCGATGTTTCGTCAGCAGACGAAACCGCGAGGCGGGGTCGCGAGCGAATTCTGCGACGGCAGAATTCGACTTGTGACCACAAGTCTGACAAAATATAAACTATGAAATTAAGTGGAGCAGTGTGTGTCATAACAGGAGCCAGCAGAGGCTTGGGTAAATGCCTCGCGACCGAGCTTAAAAGCCGTGGCGCTAAGGTGGTGGTGGGCGACCTTGAGAGCGATGACCTTCAGGCAACTTTAACCGAGCTTGAGGCCCCGGGCTTCCATTGCGATGTCACTGAGCAAGAGCATGTTGAGGCTCTTGCACAGGAGGCTATTAAGCACTACGGTCGCATCGATGTGTGGATAAACAACGCGGGTATCTGGATGCCCTATGGGCCGGTTGAGGAGCTCGACTTTAAACGCGCGCGAGCACTTATGGAGGTCAATTATTTTGGTTTAGCTCATGGCACGGTTGAGGCGCTCAAACGCATGCGCCCACAAGGTAGTGGGGCTATTATTAATATGATTTCAGTACGCGGGCTCGAGGGCAAGGGTTTAGCCGCCGGCTATTCGGCCAGCAAATTTGCTGCAGAGGGCTTTACCCAAGCAGTGCGTGCAGAAGCCGCAGGCTCTGGGGTAAGTATTATCGGCATCTACCCTTACCGCATGAAGACAGGTTTGTTTGGAGAAAATAAACATGTCGATTACGAATCCTCGATGGAGCCTCAGGATGTCGCAACGATCATTATTAAAAATCTAGAAGAAGCAGACCCCGCCGAGCATATGGAGATCTGGGGCCAAGGCGATATCCGCGCAAAGCACATCCACTCTACCCCGATTGACCAGAAGGAAAAATAAAAATGCAATTGGAGGCGTATTATGAGGTCCGTATCTTAACCTTTCTCTCGCTACGTGTCTCGCCCGTAGGTCTATGACCGAGGGCAAGCTCTACAATATGGTCGATAAAGTCTGACATTTTTGCTCCCACTGCGTGGAGTGCTTTGGGAAACAGCGACTGGTCGCTCATACCAACCGCCTGCGGATTATTGATCTCAAGAAAGAAGATGCCACGACGCGCCACGATAAAGTCTGAACGCGAGTAGTGCGACACACCAAGCGTCTCGTGCGCCCGGCGAGCAATGTCCATAAGTTCTTCCTTTTGCTCGGCAGTAAAGTTGCCGGGCACGCGCTCAAGTGTATCGCCACCATACTTTGCTTCGTAATCAAAAAACGGCCGTTCTTTCGGCGGGATTATTTCTATCGGCATCAAAGCATATTGTTTTTCACCTCTAAAATCGTCTATGACTCCCACGGTCGCCTCTCTCCCCTTTATATACTCTTCAATAAGTACTTGGGGCGATATCTTAAAAGCCTGCTCGAGTGCCCACTCAAGTGAGTGATAATTGTTGACCATAGTGACACCAACCGAGGAACCGCCAATAACCGGCTTTACAATCGCCGGGTGCGGAAAAGTGCGAAATAGGTTGTACGCAAACTCCTCCATATTACCGCGCACATCTTCGCTCTCGACTAAAATCGCGCGTGGCGTTTTGATACCGATCTTTTTAACTGCCTGCTTAGTACGCGCTTTGTTAAAAGCAAGTATAGAAGTATTTTTATCAGACCCAGTGTAGGGCACGCTAAGAGCATCGAGTATGTCGTGCAAGCGGCCGTCCTCGCCATACTCGCCGTGTATCACATTAAGCGCGACGTCAACGCCCTTGAGAGCACGCTCGGGCGTTACGGGCGCGCCAAAACTATGCCATACTCCGGCCCGGTCGATAAAAAGGTCGCGCGGCTCGTACTTTTCTTTGTCGAGTGCGGCGAGCATATTAGCGCCACTTTTTAGTGACACTTCATACTCGCTCGATGGCCCACCGCGCAATACTCCCACTACAGTACGCATGCAACAATTATACTACACGGTACGTCTTTCGATGATAGTTAATGGCAAAACGGTGCGCCTCGGCATTGGCAAGCAATATATCACGTTCGCGATCCTTAATTAGCGCGCGGCTCCCGATAATATTGCGCGGGCGGTGCTTCTCGTCTTTTACTACTCCCACTACTGGGATAGTCATACTATGTTCCCTCAGTATTTTCTCCGCAGCGTTTAATTGCGCAGTGGAGCCGTCAACTACTATAAGTGTCGGCCATGGCCACTCATCGTGGGCTAAACGGCGCGAAAGCACTTCCCTAAGTGCACCGACATCGTCGCCAGGAGTGGCTGAGCGTATTTTAAATTTACGATACTCGTTTTTTTGTGCAACACCGTCCTCAACCACAGTCATCACACCCACATTTGCCGAGCCTTGCAGGTGCGCCATGTCGTAGGCCTCGATGCGGGTAACACCGAGGTTCATGCTTGGCTTACGATACTCTTCTTTAATGAGCGACACGTCTTGGATATGGTTGAGTGCAAACAGCTGCCGGCGCAGTTGTACCGCTTCTTCAAATTTTTCTTTCTTAGCGGCTACCTTCATCTCACGCTCCAAGGTTTTAATAAGTATCTTTTTTTTACCTTGGAACAGGAGAGTGATATGGCGGACAATGCGACGATATTCTGTCTTTGAGATTTCTCCCGTGCAGACTCCGGGGCACAGGCCGATGTGCCGGTTAAAACAGGGTTTGCCGGATCCGCCAACCGGTGGAGGCACACAAGTATCACGATAAGGGAAAATTTTGCGAATCAACTTCATTGCTTCTTTTAGCTGCGTCCCATGCGGAAACGGCCCAAAGGTGTATTGGTAGGGCGAACGAGCCATTTGCGAATGGTTAGACTTGGCCGAGCGGCCCGGAGCGCCGTTCGCAAGTGGCTCGTTCGCCAAGCCCCTCCCCCGTATTAAAAGCACGCGAGGAAAGTCCTCTTTGGTGATTACCACATAGTTCCAACTTTTGTTGTCTTTAAGATCGGTATTGTGTTTGGGCTTGAGCGTGTGTATAAGGTTTGCCTCCAAGATCAGCGCCTCCAAAACCGAGTCGGCCTCCTTCCAGCTTATGGAGCGCGCTTTTTCAACCATAGAGACAATAAGCGGCCCGCGAGTTGCTGCAATATCAGGCGAGAAGTAGCTGCGCATGCGGTCGCGCAAGCTGGTGGCCTTGCCGATATACAGCACCTCTCTTTTTGCTCCCAAAAAGTAGTACACTCCAGGCCCGTCCGGTATCTTTTTAGCCCTCTTTTTAAATTGCTCTAGTTTCATACGCGTTAGTTGACATAATACAACTATAATGCTACATTATCAACTGTAAGTACCTAACAAGGAGCGGAAAACAGTGGCTAGAATGCATTCAGCGGAAGAAGAGAAGAAAATTGAGGAGCTTGCAAAAGTTGTCGCACAGAAGCTCATCGACAGCGAGGCTTGTCCTCACTGCGAGGAAGACCGTGAGCGTTTGGAGGATGATCTCAAAGGGCTCAGCCTCCACACCCTCCAGCTTCTCAACGGGCTGAAGAAATAGCAGTCCATAACAGCCAAGGCCGGGATAAACCCCGGCCTTTATTTTTTTAATATCCTTTCAATACTTTACGGAGATACCTGCCTGTGTGCGAGTGTTTGTTGTTGGCGACATCTTCTGGCGTGCCTTTGGCAACAAGTTTGCCTCCGCCCACGCCGCCCTCGGGGCCAAAGTCCAGCAACCAATCGGCATTTTTTATAATATCCATATTGTGCTCGATAAGGATCACCGTGTTCCCGACCACAACAAGCCGGTTTAAAATATCGATCAGCTTGCGCACGTCTTCGTAGTGGAGCCCCACTGTCGGCTCGTCGAGCAAGTAAATAGTTTTCTGCAGATGCGGCCGATAAAGCTCGGCTGAGATTTTGACGCGCTGCGCCTCGCCGCCGGAGAGCGTTGTCGCCGATTGCCCGAGTTTTAAGTAACCCAAGCCAACTTCCTCTAAGGTCTTGAGGCGGTCATAAATTGCCGGGATATCTTGGAAGAATTGTATCGCCTCCTCCACCGACATCTCGAGCACGTCATAAATGCTCTTCTTTTTATACTTCACCTCTAAAGTCTCCTTCATAAATCTTTTCCCGTTGCAGATGTCGCAGGTAACATACACGGTCGGCAAAAACGACATCTCAACCGCGATAGTGCCGTTGCCCTCGCACGCCTCGCAGCGCCCGCCGCTACGCGTTTGCGGCACGTTAAAGGAAAAGCGCGAGGACTTCCACCCGCGTGCGCGTGCCTCGGTTGTCTCGGCAAAAAGGTCGCGAATAAACTGAAACGCGCCCGTGTAGGTGGCAGGGTTGCTGCGTGGAGTCCTACCAATTGGCGATTGGTCGATCATTATCGCACGCGAAAGGTGCTCGGTGCCCTCAAACGAAGCAGCATTGTAGATTTTATTGGTGCGATATTTTTTATCAAATCGGGCACGCAAATTTTCGTACAATATTTCGTAGAGAAAGGTCGACTTCCCCGAGCCCGAAACCCCGGTAACAGCGGTGAGCCTCCCGAGCGGCACCTCTGCTGAGAGGTTATGTATATTAAAAGCATGGCCGCCCTTAACTTTGAGCCAGCCTTTGTCTTTTTCGCGCCTCTCTTCTGGCACCTCGATCGCTTTTTCTCCGCGCAAGTATGCAAGCGTGATAGAGCCACTGTCATTTTTCTTCGCGGTGAGTAGTTTATCGAGTTCACCCGCAACCACGATCTCGCCGCCATGGATACCCGCGCCTGGGCCGATGTCTACCAAATAATCGCCAGAGTATATCGTGTCTTCGTCGTGTTCAACCACTAAAATAGTGTTCCCTAAATCTCGTAGATCAACGAGCGTCTTAATAAGACGTTCGTTGTCGCGTTGATGGAGACCGATTGTTGGCTCGTCGAGCACATAGAGCGCGCCCACCAGGCCCGAGCCCAACTGCGAGGCAAGCCGGATGCGCTGTGCCTCGCCGCCGGAGAGCGTGTTGGCGCGGCGGTTAAGGGTCAGATAGTCGAGCCCAACGTTGAGCATAAACTTGAGCCGCGCACTTATTTCTTTAATAACGGTCTTAGAAATCTCGTGATCTTTTTTAGAAAGGGAAAGCTCTTCAAAAAAAGTATGGGCATCTTTAATAGAGAGGTCAGTGATTTCCACAATGTTCTTCCGCGAGGTTTCACCTTGCGGTAAAAAGACGTTCAAGGCTTCAGGCCTAAGCCGCGCACCCTTGCACACCGGGCACGGCTCCTCGCCCATAAAGTGTTTAGTGCCAAGGCCGTTACATGCCGGGCAGGCGCCGTAGGGAGAATTAAAAGAAAATAAACGCGGCTCAACCTCAGGAAACGAGAACCCGTCGTAAGGGCACATAAACTTTGCCGAGATCAGCCGCTCGCCTGCTGTATCTTCGATCTTCACCAATCCGTCAGACTCTTCAAGCGCTTTTTCTACCGACTCAGAAAGCCGCTCGAGCGCAGCCGCTTTTTGTTTGGAAAAGTCTTGCACCAGGATTTCATCAACAAGCACATCAATATCGTGCTTTTTATATTTAGAGAGTATGACCTGCTCGCGCAGGCTGAGTAGCTTGCCGTCTATCTTTGCTTTTTCATACCCCTTGCCAAGAAGGTCGTAGAGAAGCTGATAGTACTCGCCTTTGCGGCCGACCACTACCGGAGAAAAAATACGCACGGTGTCCTCGTGGATATCAACACCCATCACTTTGCGGGTCTTTTTTGGTGTGTGCTTAGAAACACTTTCAACAATGCTCTGAATAATTTCTTCGTTTGAGAGCTTTTTGATTTCGCGGTCGCAGATAAGGCAGTGTGGCTTCCCCACGCGTGCCACAAGGATGCGCATATAGTCGTAAATTTCAGTAATGGTCGCCACGGTTGAGCGTGGGTTGTTAGAGCGCGACTTTTGGTCGATCGAGATTGCTGGCGAGAGACCGGTGATTTCTTCGACATCGGGCTTTTGCATCTGGCGCAAGAACTGTCGCGCATATGCAGAGAGCGACTCAACATAACGCCGCTGACCCTCGGCAAAAATAGTATCAAATGCCAAAGAAGACTTCCCCGAGCCGGAGAGGCCTGTAAAAATCACCATCTTGTTCCTAGGGATAGAGAGTGAAACGTTTTTTAAATTGTGGGTCTTCGCCCCTTTTATGTTGATATGGTCTTCCATAAACGACACGGCTTTTTTATTTTTTCGTGCTTAGGCACGAATTGCGCCCCCCGGATTCCTCCGAGGGGTACACATACACAAGTTCATCATACCACATTTCTACTTCTTAGGCTTTTTAGGTTTGCCTTCGCTCTTTTGGCCTGAGAGGGTAAAGATTTCGTCTCTTATTATCGCTGCGGTTTCAAAGTCGAGGTCTTTAACCGCCTGTGCCATCTCGGCGCGCTTAGCCGCGATAAATTTGCGCGGGTTCTTTTTATATTCTTCTTTTTCAATAACAATCATTTCCTGCACTGCCTTGCCGTGCTCGCTCCTGAGCTCCTCGGTAATATCTTTTATCGCCTTTTTGATCGATTGCGGCGTGATGCCGTGTTTTTTGTTATAGGCAACTTGTACAGCGCGGCGGCGGTTGGTCTCATCCACTGCTTTTTTAAGCGACGCAGTTTCTTGGTCGGCATAGAGGATCACTCTCCCTTCAACATTTCTTGCAGCGCGGCCAATGGTTTGTATAAGTGAGGTCTCGCTGCGCAAAAAACCTTCTTTATCAGCATCTAAAATCGCCACGAGCTGCACCTCGGGCAAGTCGAGCCCTTCGCGAAGCAGGTTTACCCCAACCAACACGTCGTACACGCCTTTGCGCAAGTCGGTGAGCGTTGTGATCCTGTCGAGCGTCTCAACATCTGAGTGCAGGTAAGCTGCTTTGATCTGACGATCCTTTAAAAACTCTGCTAAGTCCTCCGCCATTTTTTTAGTGAGGGTCGTTACCATAACGCGCCCGCCGTTTTTGATCACCTTTTCGGCTTCTTCTAAAAAGTCCTCAACTTGCCCGCGCTTTGCCTGGTCTCGATCCCCGGTAACAGGCCGCACTTCTATCTCTGGGTCGACCAGGCCGGTGGGGCGGATTATCTGCTCAACCACATTTTTGCCTGAGTGTTCACGCTCGTACGTGCCGGGAGTGGCCGAAGTGTAGATTACTTGGCCAACACGCTCCTCAAACTCATCAAACTTCAGCGGGCGGTTGTCTATCGCCGAGGGTAGGCGGAAGCCGTAGTCGACTAAATTTTCTTTACGTGCACGGTCGCCTGCGTACATGCCACCAATCTGCGAGACAGTGACATGCGACTCATCTATTATAGTGAGGAAGTCTGGTGTACCGTCTTTTTTATGGGGGAAGTACTCGAGCAGCGAGTAGGGCGGCTCACCGGGTTTACGGCCGTCAAAGTGGCGAGAATAGTTTTCGATCCCGGGGCAAAAGCCAATCTCGCGGATCAATGCGAGGTCGTGGTTGGTGCGCCTTTTTATACGCTCTGCCTCGAGCATTTTGCCTGCGCTCTCTAACTTAATCAAACGCTCCTTCAACTCGTGCTTAATATCCTCGATCGCGCGCAGGCGCTCGTCCTCTGGGGTTACATAGTGTTTTGCAGGAAAGAGAAAGAGCGACTTTTTAGGCTCGAGCTCGGCACGAGTGATAGCGTCTATCACGCGCACTTTATCAATAGTTTCTCCCTCTTGTCCCGAGCTTGTCGAGTGGGCAAACTCAATACGATAGAGCACGCGCTCTCCAGTTGGCATGATCTCCACCGAGTTGCCAAGCGCGCGGAAGGTGCCTGGCGTTATGTCTGCCGTCGTGCGGGTAAAGTAAATCGCTATCAACTCGCGGATAAGCTCAGCGCGGTTTTTTTTGAGGCCTGCCCTGAGCTCTAAGTGCACCTTGCGATATTCCTCGGGGCTACCAAGCGCATAAATGCACGAGACTGAAGCAACAATGATCACATCATTGCGCGTGAGGAGTGCCTGGGTCGAGGCGTGGCGCAGGCGGTCGATCTCGACATTGATCTGCGCCTCCTTCTCTATAAAAGTATCCGAGTGCGGGATATATGCCTCCGGCTGGTAGTAGTCGTAGTAGGAGACAAAGTAATGCACGGCATTGTTGGGAAAAAACTCGCGGTACTCTTGCGCGAGCTGTGCGGCGAGCGTTTTGTTATGTGCGATAACGAGGGTCGGTTTTTGCACCGCGTTAATAACATTGGCAACCGTAAAGGTTTTTCCCGAACCGGTAACTCCGAGAAGCGTCTGATGCCGCTCGCCACGCTTGAGCCCTTTTACCAACGCCTCTATGGCCTTTGGCTGATCTCCAGCCGGGCTATAGTCTGATTTTATTTGAAACTGTGCCACACAAGCACTTTACCGCAGTTTATACGTTTCTAAAAACGTATCTCTATATCCTTCAAAATTTCCTTCCAAAATAGATTCGCGGATTTTTTTAGTGAGGTTCGTTAAAAAATATATATTGTGCATTGAGGCAAGTATTGGCCCGAGCATTTCGCGTGTGCGAAACAAGTGATGCACATAGGCACGCGTGTATTGTGTGCATACCAAACATTCACAGCCATGGTCGAGCGGAGAAAAATCTTCTTGGTAGCCTGCGTTGGGGATCTGGATCTTGCCTTGCTTGGTATAGACGCCGCCGTTGCGGCCGTTGCGGGTTGGGAGCACGCAATCAAACGTGTCGATGCCGCACTCAACCCCGATAAAAATATCCTCTGGCTCACCGATCCCGAGCAGGTGGCGCGGTTTTTCTTTAGGGAGCTCAGTGTTTACTTTGTCCAAAATCCCTAAAATATCTTGTTTACTAAATGATCCGCCGATACCAAAGCCATCGAAATCCATTGAGGCAATCTCGCGGGCACTCTCTATGCGCAGGTCTGCATACCGCCCTCCTTGGACGATCCCGTAGATGCCTTGGCTATTATTTTTATCTACATTTTGCCGATGAGCGGCGAGGCTACGCGCCGCCCAGCGGTGCGTCCTACCACTCGCCTCTTTTTGATACTCGTAGTTTGCATCTGGGGCCGTGCACTCGTCAAACACATAGATAATGTCGGCACCGAGGCGATGTTGTATCTCGATCGAGCGCTCGGGCGTAAAACGGTGGAACGTGCCGTCAAGGTGCGAGGTAAACGAGACCCCGTCTTCGTCTATGATCGCGAGTTTGCCGTGGCTTGTTGCTAGGTCTTCGTCAAAAACCGCAGGAGTAGAAAATTTCTTTTCTTCGGAGAGATAAACGGCACTCCTGCGAAAAGAATTTTTCTCCTCCTGTTCCTCCGACAAAAATTTTGAAATCTTTTTGCCAAACCCAACACCGAGCGAAAAAACTTGGAAGCCGCCCGAGTCTGTCATCACAGGCCCTCCCCAGCCCATAAACTTCCCCACCCCGCCTGCCTTCTCTATCGCATCGAGGCCAGAGAGATAGAGATGGTACGTGTTTGCGATTACCACCTGCACCCCCAAGTCTGCAAAATGTGCCGCGGGAATGCCTTTGATGTTTGCCTTGGTGGCAACAGCGGTAAACGCAGGCGTATTTATACTGCCATGCGGTGTATGCAAAACACCGGCCCTCGCGAGAAGTCCCGGTGTTTCTTTTTCAATCGAGAAGGAGATCGGCCGCACTGTTATTGTGTAGCGCCCGGCGTGCCAACTGAGACAAGCTCTACCTCAAAAATAAGAGGAGCGTTTGGTGGGATCGGCCCGTAGCCGTTTGCACCATAACCGAGTGCTGCGGGGATAATAAGCAAGCGCTTGCCTCCCGCCTTCATACCCTGGAGGCCCTGCTCCCACCCCTGGATAACCTGGCCCGCGCCAAGCGTAAAGGTAATCGGGCTTCTACCAACCGAGGTGTCAAAGACAGTGCCATCTTGGAGTTTGCCTGTGTAGTGTACAGTCACAACGCTCCCTGTATTTGCTTCAGCACCAGTCCCCACTGCTTCGTCTTGCGCGACCAGTTGTGTTACTTGGTTGGTCCCTAGAGCAGAGGCTGCCTGGTTATTTTGAAACATAGAGTTAGAAATAAATGGGTTACCGACGATAAAAAATAATACGACTACTGCAATACCCGAAACAATTGCGACACTAGTTATAAGATTGTTTTTTGACATATACCACTAGCATACGCCACTAAAGAAAATGGGCAACCGCAGTATCCACGATACCGCCTAGATAGCCTCAGCAAAGGCGGAGGCCGAGTCTATAAACCCACCCTGGCTGGGGAGAGCCCCCATAACCGCGGCTGTCTGCGTGGCAGTAACCCCAAATGGTGTTTGTAAATTGAGTGCAATAAAAGAAATCGCCATAACAGCAACCACCGCTCCCCCTATGAGCATGTCGGTTGGTTGGATCTGTATGTGGACAAAAAAAGTAAGAGCGAGCCCAACCACCATAAGCATCGCGATACCCGCAAGCACCCACAACACCATTGAACTTGGCTGTGTCTCGCTCTGCAGTAAACTCTTTATCACCGAGCTCCATGGAGTCTCTTGATGTTGGGTCACCGGAACAATTGCCGCGGTCATTTCATCTGCGGCAGGAACGCTGTTGCTCTCTTGTGTTGCGGCACCGGCAACTTGTGAGTTGGTGTTTGCTGCGCTGACAGAAGGTTCCGATTCTTCCGCAGAAACAGCGACAGAAGCTGTCTGCGGCGTACCAAAATATTGCACAACAAAGGTTGCTGGCTGCCCCTGAAACTCTCCCTGCGCTACTCCTATACCGATCTCGGTATATACAGGCTTAACTATATTGGCGCGGTGCGTTGGCGAAGCCATCCATGCATTAACAACATCCTTTGAGCCAGTAAAACGCACTGCAAGATTTTCTCCTGCGTATCGGTATGTATAGTTTGACTCTTTAACCCAAGCCCAGGGTTCTTTGCCATCGGGCCCGACATGGGAGAAATATCCCTTTGCCGCCATATCGGCCGCTTTAGCTTGTGCAGCGGCAGTAAGCAATGCATTTTCAGTGAGTGGCCCCACTGCTTGCAGAGAGCGCTCGTCGTTGGTGAAGGCGATCACCTCACCCGGAAGCACCGCGGCCAAAAAGTCGAGAGCAGATTGGCGTGCAACAAGGTCGACCAAAAAGACCCCCTCGGCCGTCAAAATTATCGCTACAAAAAATATCAGCCATGATTTGCGCAGCAGGTGCGGGCGGTACACATTTTCTTCTGAGGGGATTAGATACTGCTGCACCTTTTTTAGAAAATCCTGCGAAAATTTCATAGTATAATACTATCATATGAAATTTTGGCTATTCACAGCGTTTTTGCTGCTGGTCCTTGCCCCTTCTATTACTTTTGCGGCCAGCTTTGCCAAAGAGTCGTTGTTTCTCTCAAAAACTCCTGTTATCGAGGGTGAGACGGTGCTTATCCATGCGGTGGTGGCCAACGAAAGCTCTACAAAGTTTGTCGGCGAGGTAGTCTTTACAGAAGGCGAAACAAAAATAGGCTCGGTCGCGGCCGCTATCTCTCCTGGTGGCGCCAATGCCGTGTCTGTGTCGTGGAAGCCGGCCGCCGGCTCGCACAAAGTTACCGCGGCGCTCACCAGAAGCGACGGCATGGTGGTTGAGAACGAGTCGACAACTTTTACCATAAATGAAAAGCCAAAACCTGCATCAGCAACACCCACTCCACCCACATCGGTAGAGTCGTCAGGGAGCATCCAGGAAAAAATCAACAGCCTCTCTCCCGCCGCGGGCAACATAAGTGCTCCGGTGCTTACAACGCTCGACTCTGCGCGAGCACAAGCCGCAAAGTTTCTTGACAGCGGTATAGACTGGGCAAAACAAAAAACGCTTGGCAAAAAGCCGGGCGAGATACTGGGGGACGCAACTACAAGCGGCTCCAGCGACATCATGAACACTCTCTGGCTTATACTTGCAACACTTGCCTTGTATGTGTTTTCAGTGCTTAGGTTTGTAGTTGGTAACGCCGGGATTTTTTATCCAGTTTTTGCACTCCTCTTCTTTTACATATTATGGAAGGTGTTTAGGCGTATCCGCTCGCCTAGGTTCGAGTAGCGAAGCTGGCCGCCCGAATTACGCGTAGGTGGTAGCCTGCTGCAAGCACAAGCCCGAGAGTGGCCGCTGCTGAGATCGCGCAATATAGACAGTAGGCGCCAATAAGCACTCCTTGGATATAAAACTCAAAATAGGCCGAGAGTAGAACCCCCACCGCAGTGTAAACAAGCGCTGCCCATGCAAGAGTGCGAGAGTGTTCGTCAATAGCTAAAAGCACCGAAAGCGCGAGCATGTACGAGTAGTAGACGAGCCCGAAGTATGCGAGCGGCACGCCAAAAAACTTAGAGTACTCGCTGGTGAGCACCTGCTCGCACCCACTCAAGGCACACCCAGGAACCGTGTTGAGATAAGCAAAGTATGCGAGATATGCCGTGTCGGCTAAGCCAATAAAAGATAGTGCGACCAGGATATAGGGCGTTAGTTTCATACTAAAATATCTTACACTATTTATCTCTTTTTGCCTCCCTTGCCTGCACCTCATGCTCGTCCATCCCAAAGTGGTGAGCCACCTCGTGCCAGATCGTCTCGCGGATCACCTTTCTTATACTTCCTTCTTCCTGCGCTAATTCTTCAATAGGTAAGCGAAAAAGAGTGATCGTGTCTGGCAGCGTATTCCCTACTCCATAGGAGCCCCCGCGCACGGTATGCGGGATACCGCGGTAATGCCCTAGCAATGTCTCGTGTGGGCCGAGACACTCTTCTGCACGTAGCTCCGGCGAGGGCTCGTCCTCAACTAAAAAAGCGACATTAGTAACTCTGTTGCGAAATTTCTCAGGGATAGCCTCAGGAAATTCCTCAGCAACCAGTTTTTCAAATTCTTCGCGGGTCATAAGAGAACTGTATAAAAAAAGAACCGCCGGAGCAACCCGGCGGTCTTGAAATAAAATACTCGTCATCGACCTACAGGAGTGAGAGGCGCAATCCTGTCAGAAATTTTCTTGTTGCAGAGGGCGAATCATCATTAGTGAGCCAACTTTCAGATTGCCACTGCTTATCCTTCTCGAAGCAATCAAACCTGATCGAACGGTTACCCTTCAAAAGAAGTTCGTGCGACAAGAACAGGGTGAGGATTGTCGCATCGCGAATTGCGATACCTTCGATTTTTCCCCAGAAATTTTCCCGCCAATGCATGCCCTTGAGTTGCCCTCGCAAACATGTATCAACGGCATAAGCGCGGCCGATAATCTTAGAGGCCGTAGAGCAAGGTAAACCCGCGTCTTCCAGGCAAACACGAAGTTGTTCTTCAGGCGAAAGCAGCCTGCGAATCTCCGCGAACACTTCCCGGTCGTGAATGTACTTAGCACTTGCTTGCTCCTCCGGAACAAGCTCTAAAACTTTACGCTTGCCGAACATGATTTTCCTCCATCCTTCTGTTAGAGTGAAAAACTCCCTTCGAAACTATACTATACTTTTAATAAATTAACAAATTTCTTCTGGACTTTTTCTACCTTGGGGTCGATCACCGCTTGGCAGTAGCCTGCGTCTTTGTGGTTTTCGTAATATTTTTTATGATAATCCTCTGCTTTATAAAAAATTTTAAGCGGTGCAATAGTGGTTACAATCGGCTTAGTATATTTTTTAGCAATAAGCTTTATGTAGTGCTCCGCTTTTTCTTTTTGCCTATCGGTTGTATAAAAAATCGCTGAAGCGTACTGCGGCCCCACATCACTGCCTTGTTGGTTGTGCGTGGTCGGGTCGTGCGTCTCAAAAAACACCTGTAAAATTTCTTCAAAGGCGATATGGTCGGGGTTGTACTCTATTTTTATTACCTCAATATGTCCAGTCTTCCCTGTTGAGACTCGCTCGTAGGTGGGGCTCATAACGTGCCCGCCTGTATAACCCGGCTCCACGGAGGCAACCCCCTTAAGCATTGAGAAAACCGCTTCAGTGCACCAAAAACACCCCCCACCCAAAACGATTGTCTCAGTGTCCATGTGTCCATTATATTCTTATTTTATTGGGTAAAAACGCTTGACAAAATTTACAAATATGTGTATAATGGATGTTAGTAGTAATTACGGCATAGGGATTTTCTGTGGCGACCCTACTGCCGATTGAAACAAGCCACAAAAGGAGAAGTTACGTGAACAACATAGGAAAATCAGTCGGCTTCGGAGCCGTTTCTTTGATCGCCCTGGTGATCGCCCTCTCATCCTTCTATATTGTCCAAGAGGGTGAGCGTGGGGTTCTTACCCGCAACGGAGCCTTTGTAAGCATTCAGGAACCGGGTCTCGGTTTCAAGGTGCCAATCATTGACAAGGTCACGGACATGGAGGTCCGCAATATGGCTCTCCAATTTGATGTGCAGGTCTACTCGCTGGACACCCAGCAGTACACGGCCGCAGTCACGATCAACTACGACCTTGACCCGAGTGCTGTGGAGCGGATTTTCAAGCAGGAAGGCGTCTACTATGCCGACCGCCGTTTGAAACCACTCGCCGAAACGCAAATGAAGGAAATTGCGGGCAAATTCACTGCCCAACGCACCATCCAAGAACGTGATATCTTCGGTGCCAAGGTCCGCGATGCGGTCCGCGACAATGCCAAGAGATACGGCATATCTATCACCGAAGTGCAGGTGCAGAACATCGACTTCACCGAGCAGTTCGAAAAGGCGATCGAAGACGCGATGCTCGCCAAAGCCAAGGTGACCGAGGAGGAAAATATCCTCCAGCAGAAGAAGGTCCAGGCCGAAACGCGAGTTGTTGAGGCCACTGCTCAGGCCAACGCTGCACGTGAAGAAGCAAGGGGCCAAGCCGATGCAAAGGTCACCCAGGCTCAAGCCGAAGCGACCCGCATTGCGGCGATCGGCCAGGCAGAGGCCGACGCAATCCAGAAAAAGGCCGATGCACTGCGGGATAATCCGGAGCTTGCATCCTACACCTACGCTCTGGCGTCGATGAATTGGGACGGCAAGTTGCCGACTCAGTTTATCCCCGGCTCAACGCTGCCGATCCTCAATGTTGGGCCAGCTGCTCCAGGTAATGTTCTTGCGGAGCAGAAATAACAATCAAACCCGGATGTAACCGGTAGCGCGCGGACTCTTGTCCGCGCGTTCTTTTTTTATAGTACTGCATATAAAAACCCGCCCAGGAGGGCGGGTTTTTACTCTGTGCTAATTATTTATTTCTTCCACTTAATCCAACCGTTGAAGTTGGTGATGGTTCCAACGAAGCGCTGCCATCCATTTTGTTCGCCGTTGTGTTTGCCGTTGTCATGCCAATCATCTTCTTTGTCGGCGCCCCTGCCCCTTTCATGGTTCTCTTTCTTCTTCTCGATAACCGCAAAGTCTACATCTGCAGAAGGGTTGGCGTTGCTCAACCTTACGTTTTTATCATCAGACTTTTCTTTAAAGTCTTTCCTGTCCTCTATCTTTACTGTGTAAGTCCCTGCCTGAAGGTTGGTGAAGGAGTAGTTGCCGTTGCTGTCGGTGGTGGTGGTAGCCGTAATCAATTTCTTAGATTTTTTATGATCACCTCTCCACCATGAGGTAGAAGTCGTTGCCTTTTGGTAGAGCATTATCTTCCACCCGGAGAGCCCGAGCTCGCCAGAATCCTGATTTCTATTTTTATTAAGGTCGTTAAAAACTGTCCCACTGATAGTACCCGGTGTTGTTGGTGTAGGAGCTGTTGCGGCTACCGCGCTACATGAGCTGGTTGCTGCGCTATACATGTCTCCTTGGCCACTATAGAAGGTCTTATACGAGAGGCCGCCGGAGGCAAGCGCTGTGTTGCTCGAAGAGGCTTGGCCGTTAACAAGCGCAACTCCTGTTTGCACGGTTGGCGTGCCAGTACAGCTCTGGTTTGCATACAAGCTAAAATCGACAGTGCCTGTGGGGCTTGTTGAGGCAGTCGAGGACGCAACAACCACAGTTGCATGCACTAGCGAGCCTACCGTGGTAGTGGAGATAGTGACATTGCTGCTGTTTTGTATTGTGGTAGTAACTGTGGGGGTTACTGCGGCTGCCGCAAGCGTTGCCATGCCCGCAAGGGCTACAACACTGCCGGTCGCCGAGGCGAGAAATAAACGAGTTTTAGACGTCATGATTGGTGTAATTACCTTATAACTCCTAATAAATAATACTTTTATAGGGCTTTCCCTACTCTAGTAGACTCCTAATAGGTAAAATTATTACAACCTATTGCCGCTTTTCGATTTGGAACACAAAAATATAGTCTTTTGTTGCTATTTTTACACCTGCTGTGGGTGCTGGGCGTACTTCTATCAAAGTGACAACCTCAACCTCGGTGGTAATCGGGGTACCAAGAGTAAAGATCATCTCGCTCTTACCAAGCCCGCTATTTATACGCACCAATGTCCGCACTGTGCCTGCCCAGACACACTGCACATCTGCGGGGCACCGACTGTCTTCTTTTATCTCAAGTGGGAGGAGCTTTACTCCAAGAGCGAATACTTCCTTACCTATCTGTGCTTCAACTTTTATAGGTGTATTTACTGCAGGGCAAACAAACTCGCAGTTAGGGCCTGTCCGGCCTACATAGGAGCCGTCAGGACATTGTTTGGCATCTTGTGTACAAAAAACTTCATTGGTTGTGGGTGGTGTAGGAAATATCCAACCAACAAGAGTAGCTATATAAAGCCCGACCGCGATAACGGCAACTCCAGTGAGCATAGAGAGCCATAGTGGTATACGCATAAAAATAGTATAGCTTTGTTATAACCGCGCCTCAAGAAGCATAAACAGGGGTATCTCTTTGCGAGCAATGTCCTCGGCTTTTTGGCGGGGACCCTTTTCACTTGTCCTGTGCGAAGTCCATTCTTCAAGCTTGGTCACTGCAAAACCTGCCCCGGCAAGCGCTTTAAAAAAATCTTGGAGCGACCGGTGATATGAAATTGTTTTTACACTATCCTCCTTCCCTGGGTGCATCTCTACCGCGATTTTTGCAGACGAGAGATAGCCGTCGATACGACGGTACTGCACACCAGCCGCCTCGTCAAAGCCCCAGCTTGAGCGTTTAAGCACGCGGAAAGCTGGGTGGTTAATAACCATCACGAGCCGCCCGCCAGGCTTTAGCACGCGCGCGGCTTCTTTATACACCGCATTAAGATTCTCGATATTTTGGAGCGCAAGGATGCACACCGCCACATCAAACTTGTCTCCTCCATCTTTTGCAAAATAGAGCTGGTGCGCAGGGGCCACATGGTAGGTAACGTCACCTCCCTGTGTGCGGGCCTGTGCAACCAACTCCGGTGCGATATCAACGCCCACAACAGTAGCCCCTTCCTTTGCAAGCTCACGCGCAAAAAGACCCTGCCCGCAGGCAAGGTCTAATATGCGCATGTTTTTTGTTGGTGCGACAACGCGGAGCAGGTTTGGCAATATAACTTTCGTCTGGAAAGTGTCTTCACTCCCCAGATACTCGTTGTACCACTCTGCCACTGCACCCCAGGAAGTATCTTTTTTATTCATGAGGGTAGCGCTGCACGCCTGCAACCTTGCTAACTACGAGAGGTGTTTAGAGACAAGCTTGGTCATCTCAAACATAGAGACAGTGCCCTTGCCGTCGAAAACCTTCTTGAGGTGCTCGTCTGCGAGGATATTGCGCTTGTTCTTAGGATCCTGGAGATCGTGCTTTTTAATGTAGACCCAGAGCTTCTTTACTACCTCTGAGCGGGGCATAGGGCCCGCACCTATAACTGCCTCGAGCTCGGAGCTCACCTTCATCGGCTTCATGAACGCAGATGTTGCCATGTATTGAAATTACTTAATAGTTAAATGACCCTGACGGTTGCCAGTATACCATAGAGTACTGGCACCTGTGTATAGCTACTTGCTCCCCTTCTTCGGCTTCTTTTTATCCTTTTTGTATGCGTTGTTTCCTTTTGCCATGTAAAAATGTTACGCGGTTAATATGTCTAGCATAGCATGGTTAAACCCCGATAACGCCAAAGAGTTTCCCCACACCAAAAGTAACCGCCATGGCAATGATCCCGCCTGTAACAACTCTTAGCGTTGCGGTTGTTTTGTTAGAGCCTCCTGCATAAGCACTCAACATACCCGTAATTATGAGCGCCACCAACACTGCTGCAAAAGTAACAGGGATCCGCAGCGACTCGGGTGGCAAAGCAACTGCCACAAGCGGGATTATCGCACCAGAAAGGAACGCGGCCGCCGAGGCAAACGCGGCGTGCCATGGGTTGGTAAGGTCTGAAGGGTCTATATGCAGCTCTGCCTCCACATGCGCAGCAAAAGCGTCGTGCGCTGTTAACTCTTTGGCAACGGTAAGTGCGGTCGCCTTGCTCAACCCCTTCGACTCATAAATAGTTGCGAGCTCATGCAGCTCTGCCTCTGGCTCATTTAATAGCTCGTTCCGCTCTTTTTCGAGCAGGGCTTTCTCTGTGTCTCTTTGCGTGCTCACCGAGACATACTCGCCCACCGCCATCGAAAGTGCGCCTGCTAAAAGCCCAGCAACACCCGCAGTTAAAATAAAACTGGTCGAGTTGGAGGCGCCCGCGACCCCCACCACAATAGCCGCCACTGAAACCACACCGTCGTTAGCGCCAAGCACGGCGGCGCGCAGCCAATTTAACTTCGTCCCCGACCCGGCAACATGTAGCTCATGATGCAACAACATAGAATTCAATAATAATATGTTACCATTTTAAAACTTTTTTACTTACTAAGTGATGTTAAACCTTATTACGACGACTCGCCTTCGAAATCTGGCACGACAATACCCCATTGCATGGTTCCCGGGTTGAGTTTTAGATAGATGCTCTTTCCCATAGAGGGTCGCGCGGTCATAGGTTCGCCCTGCGCACGGTCGGCATAGCTGAACACGACGACATATTTGTGACGCGGGTTTTGGCTTAGGTTCGTACTTTGCGGCGCGATACGGTCGCCTAAAAGATATCCGTCGGAGCCTACATATCCTCGATCTGTGTTCAATGCAGCCACGGCATAAAAGAAAGTGCCGGAACCACCGCGCTCTTGAGCAAGCAAAAATGCAATATCTTCTCGACCGTCGCCATCAAGATCAGTCTTCAGTTCATTACCAAAATATCGCGTGGTTACCTTAGATGCAGAACCGGGTGCAGCAGGTGTTTCAGACATACCGTCTTTGAGTTGTATGCGTTGGCCGTCAATCATGTAAGCGCTATTTTTGTAATCAATACTGGTCTGCCGATTATCCACAAACAGAAACCATCCGCCCACTAAGATAATAATCGCAACGGAGCTGACGATGTATATATTTTTGTTCATGCTTATCTATTTAAATAGGTAATGGTTAATTGCAAACACGTAGCAAATATTACCCACAAGAGATACGGGATATTGGCGTAGACCACCCAACGCAATTCTGGCGATGCTTGCCAGACGGCGTATAGTGCCCAGATAAGGGTGCCAAGAACAAGAAGGATATCAACTGCAGCAAGCAGGTTATTTTTTAATCCAAACTGTATCGGCGTAAAGGCGAAGTTAAAAATAAGATTGAGTACAAACGGCAAAGCCACTATCCACGATATTTCTTTTGTAAACGCTTTGTAAAACACCGTACCAAAAGAAACCGCAATAATTGCATATAGCACCGTCCATACCGGCCCAAAGAGCCAGCTCGGCGGCGCCCATGTTGGCCTAATAAGCTGTGAGTACCAGTTGTATGTGTTCATACTTGCCTATTATAAACCCGTTTGGTTTGCCCCGCTGGTGCGGAAACTTCTGCTAAAGACGAGTTGCGAAGTATAGACCTATCAAGACAAATGCTGCTGCGCTTATAGCAAACGTGACAAGTGTCTTAAGAAACAAATCAACTGCCGCCTTTTTCTCCCCTTCGAGAAAAAGCTGGAATGGTTGGTAGAAAAAGATATACCCCATCGATGCGGCAGAAAACACGAAGAGAGATAAAAACGCGACAGGCACGACGACACTGTGCACTTTGTCGAAAGTATTAGGCACATAGAACACGATCGAGGCTACCATACTTATGTAGAGGACCGCCACGAGAGCATTAATGATCGGGTTCCTTGTCATACTTTTTGCAACTTTTTAGCTAACCAAAAGTTTCTTTGCTGGCCTCCTCGGAACGACTAATCAATTGGAAAATCTAACTGCTCATCTGGAATTCCTATCGACTTTCCATACGCGAGAGCATCGACCCATGTTGATTTATCGGAAAATTTAATATTGAAAATCTTGTCTTTAAAAATTACTTTTACATCATCCTTACCGGGTTCCCATAGATGGATATACCAGGGGCCATCGGCAAGACTTCTCGATAGTTCAGGAATTTGATCCCCATTAACAAATACATCATAGAGAACCCAATCTCCAGATTGGTAAGTTTTCTCTATTTTGACTTTGTCGAGAGCGCCTTTGTCTTTCAGACTGTTTTCTATGATTGTGCCCTTAAATATATGTCCTCCGAACTCTACAATGCACTCCTCGTAGAGTTTTTTGAGCCTCCCGTATTCTTTTTCTGCCTTCTCAACGAGGGCCAACATTTCCCCCGTGGGTGTCCCCCGGACCGACTCCCTCACTTTTTCTCTGGCTACACCCTGCGCCTTACTTTCAAGCCTTCCCCTTAAGTCGGTCAGCTCCTTTAACTTCTTATCTAAGAGTTTTTTTATGTCAAAACATTGTGAACCATCTTTTTTATCCTCTTTTGTTTTTTTATTTTTGAGAGATTGCGCTGCCAGATATCCAAACGGGAGTATGGCCAAAGCCACAAATACCGCCCAAAGTATCAAGTTGCTACTCGTATTTTCGGTAGGTGATGTGTTTTGTGCCTGGCTTAAGGTTGGGGCTGGAGGCGTTGGTTGTGGCACCACAGCCCGCGGCGTAGCTGTGGTCGCGGCAGGCAAAGAGGCTTCGGAGCCCGTTGGGCGCAAGGTCGGCTCTGCCACAGCGCTTGGTGTAGCCACTGGCTCTGTGGTAGCTGAGGGCGGTGTTTCGGCAGGCAACCCCGCGCTTCCGTCTTGCGCAAAAGCGAAAAGAGGGAAAAGAGGGAAAACTAATCCTACTAAGATCAGTGTAAAGAATAATTTGTATGAGTTGTTATTAAACATGGCTGGGGGATAGGGAATCGAACCCCAATTAAAGGCTTCAAAGGCCTCTGTCCTACCGTTAGACGATCCCCCAAATTATGCTCTATACAATTAAGAGAATAGCAGATATTTTACTCGTCACAAAGCGATACATCTTTACTAAACCCACACACCCCTACAAACTTGAGAATGTAGATATGTTATGTATACTTTGACATATGGAAAGGCAAAAAACTGCCAAACAAATGGAGCGGCATCTAAAAGGTATAGCCAACCATTATCGAATCGAAATATTGCTCCTTATCGCACAACGCGAAGGTATCGTACTTGAAGATATTTCAACAACGCTTAATGCAAATGAGAAAACCTTGGGAGAGCACACGAGGCGGCTATATCAGGCAGGGCTCATCGCCAAACAATACCGAGGCAAATTTGTAGAACACCGGCTGTCGCCCTATGGTAAGGTCTTTGTTCGTTTTCTCAAGTCTTTTCAAACTATTAAATCACCCTAACATACTTGAGAATGTAAGTATGTTTTGGCAGAATAATGATGCGACACGAAATTTTATTGTTTTTCTTCAAAAAGCCGATACAAGGCAAGCTCAAGCGGGATCGCGGGGATCGGTGAGCGCGCGGTTTCAAGCAACGCGCCAAGAAGCTCATAGAGTGTTTGTGAGTTGACCCCTGCTCCCTCTTTGCCCGCGAGCTTTTCTATCAGCGCAAGGTCATCTTCGCTAAATTGCTCTGTGAGCTCTTTTTTCATCGCAGGGGCAAAACGCATGAGGAGTATCGCGCGCACCTGCGCCACAGCAAGTAAGACAAACAAATGCGCCTCAGCTCCCTCTTTGAGGCTTGCATGAAAGGCCTCGATCGCCTGCGCAGCGTTTTTTTGTGCAAGCGCTGCAATAAAATGGTTGAGCAGCTTCCCCGGTGGCGCGCCTACCACGCGGGCCACCTCGCCCACCGTTAGTTTTGTATCCTGTGATATCGTGAGGACTTTTTGCAGCGTGCCTAGAGTGTCGCGGAAGGAACCCTCGCCCACCAAAGCAATAAGCTCTGCCCCCGCGGGCTCTAAACTCGCTCCCTCTTTTTTAGCAACATCGAGCACGAGTTTTTTAAGCGTCTCGTGCGAGGGCTTTTTAAACTTAAATACCTGACAGCGCGAGCGGATCGTGTCGGGCACGCGGTCGAGCTCGGTGGTGGCTAACACAAAGATCACGTGCGCGGGCGGCTCCTCGAGCGTTTTGAGCAGCGCCCCCCACGCGTCTTTAGTGAGCGCGTGTGCCTCGTCGATAATATAAAACTTGTACTTCGACTCAAACGGGAGCGTGGAGACACCATCGCGCAGCTCGCGGATCTCGTCGATACCTCGGTTGCTCGCGGCGTCCATCTCGTATATGTCGCTTTCGCTTGTGCTAAGAGCGTTGGCTAAAATCCGCGCCATCGATGTCTTGCCCGTGCCTCGCCCGCCGGAAAAGAGGTAGGCGTGTGCGGGCTCGCCCTTTTTAACCGCCGCTTCAAGCACGGAGACTATGCTCTCTTGCCCGCGCACCTCAGCAAACGCAGCCGGGCGGTAGGTGCGGTAGAGCGCCTGGGGCGCGCGAGCTGCTTCAACCTTGGAGCCTTTTGCCATAGCTAGAGTATACCTGCTTATCTTTATTTAAAAAAAGTGGGCCGGCGGTATCCCCGCCGGCCACTACTTTAGATTAGATACCTCTCTTTTCCTTTTGAAAGAGCTTTTTGCACCCACCTAGTATCTCAAGGACGTTGTCCAATTCTTGGCGAAGTTCTTCTAGGGACTCCGCGTCTTCCTGGATTGGTTGAGAGTGCTTCACCAAATAATTCATGGTGTGGTGCAAATCTCCTGCTTCATATTTTAGTCGCGCAACCCTCGTTTTCCATCTCCCCAAAGTACTTATAGGAAACTCCTTAACCCTAGACATGCTTGGAAGAGGCTTTGGTTTTTGCGTCGGCCATATCTTCACAATAGGGGCTTTTGAAGGCGATGTCTTCAAAGAACGATCTGGCATTGTAAAGGCCTTGGGTGGTGTAGAAGGTGTTGTCTTATGATGAGGGTAAGGATCCGGCCTAGGAAAATTTGCTGGGCCAAATCTAGGTTTTATTTTCTCTTCTTTGAGAGTTGCAAAAACCTTTTTCTCCCTCTGCGTGAGGCCCGTTTGCGGCGCTATCGCATTCGCCGCGTCCTCTTTCGCAAAAGCAAGTGCTTCTTCCCGCTCTGGATAATGCTCCGGCTTCGGCTGTTTTTCCTTTTGGAACTTCAGCAGCCCGGCGTCCCAAAGCTCGACATACCCGCTCCACGACACCGGTTTGGATGCAAGGCGTATCTCATTCCAAAACTCGACAACAATTTCCTTCCGCCTTGGTTTGGTGTTTCCGCCTCCCGAGGGGGCACGTCCTGAAACATCGTTCATCTTAGACCTCCTTTCAAGAGGTTAAAATTGGCTTTAAAAAGGTACAACTGGGCAGACTATATAGTAGATACAGCCAAAAAACTAGCGAGTGGTTTGTTTTGAAAAAGCCTTAATTATCTCCTCTACCTCTCCCACACTGTTTGTCTCCATGAGTTTTACCCGCAGCTCTTTGGCCCCCTCAAAGCCTTCGACATACGCTTTGAAGTGCTTTTTCATAATCGCAAAACTTTTTATATCGCCCAGCAACTCTTCAAATAGTTTTGTATGTTCGAGCAAAATTTTGAGCCGATCAGGAACATTCTCATATTCTTGAGAATTTGAGAACAACCACGGCTTGCCAAAAATCGCGCGGCCGAGCATAACACCGTCTGCCCCGCTTTCTGCTGCTTTCTTTTTTGCATCTGCTAAATCAGTAACATCGCCGTTGCCGATGATAAGCGTTTTGCTCTCGAGCTCATTTCTTATCTCGACCGCCCGCTTAACCCGCTCCCAGCGCGCAGGCACTTTAGACATGTCTTTGCGCGTACGCGCGTGCACCGTTATCGCCGCGGGCTCTGCCGTCAAGAGCATAGGCAGCCACTCTTCTAAAATATCTTTGTTATACCCCAGCCGCGTTTTAACCGAGACAGGCAGGTTGGGCGCGCCGCGCTTGGCAGCCGCCACAAGCTCCTGCGCGAGAGCAGGGTTGAGGATAAGTTTTGCACCCGCGCCCTGCTTCTCAATACTTTTGTCCGGGCAACCCATGTTGATGTCGATGCCGTCAAACCCTAAGCTCTGCGCGAGCTGCGCCGCCTTCTCCATATGTGCAGGAGTTGCAGTAAAAAATTGTGCAACAATTGGCCGCTCGACCTCTGTGTACACAAGGTCGCGCATCAGTTTTGCCTTTCCCTCTTCGTTGGCCAGGCAGAGCCCGTCGGCCGAGACAAACTCAGTCCAAAAAACGTCAGGCCCTTGGGGTTTGGAGTACTTTGCAATAACACGGCGAAAGGCCGCGTCAGTTACATTAGCGAGCGGCGCTAATACAAAAAATGGTTTCGGTAATTCGGCCCAAAAATTCTTCATAAAACAACCTTACTGTGCTTTAAGCTTGTAGTACAGTTTGTCGCCAAACCTAAGGTCAAGGTATTCAAAATCAAAAAGTTTTTTTGTAACAAAAGGTTCCGCCTGCATAGCGAGAGAGAGCCGCTCAAGCACGCTGGCTCCGTTATCAAGAGACGAGTAAAAGAGTTTAAACCCGCTTTCAAAGGTTATGTGCACCTCAGTATTTTTAACTTCTACTTGCGTGGGGGTCTCTCCGCGGGCTTGTGTGCGGAGTGCCTCAGCGGTTGCGTAGATTTCTTTAAACTGCGGTGGTGTAACAAACTGCGGTGGCACGTTGCTAACATGGCCATAATATTTGACATAGGTCTGGCCGGAGAAATCCGCCGCAGGAGTATAAGAGACCCCGCTACTATCGAGCAAAAAACATGCAGAGGACGAGGCAACCGACTCGCCGCACCACAGCGCCACCGCAGTGCGCTCGGTTATTGCAACAACAAGAGTGTGGAGGCCAGAGTGTTGTATCTCAACCTCGCCAAACACCGGGTATGAGGCGAGCAAACCTTTTTCAATATTTTCGCGCGGGTATAAAAAAATATTATTTTTTGCAAATACATACCCGTAGGTGCCACGCGTAGCTTTGAGCACAGTGTCTTGTACAGCAGCTGCATCAACCGATGAGGCCCCAACCACCTCAACCGTATTTATGCGGGCGTACGGTGTCCACGAAAACCCTACAACACCTACCAAGATGGCCAGGGTAAATCCTAAAACAACAGACGCCCATATAACACGGAGCCTGCGCCGGCGCGCCTTTAACTTTGAGACAGGGAGCGCACGAGAGGCCATATACCTAAGCTCTGGTTATCTTTTCTTTTCCTAAATATGGTTGGAGCACTTTCGGGATCAGGATCGAGCCGTCTTCTTGCTGATTGTTTTCGATAATAGCGATCAAGGTTCTGCCGATCGCATACGCGGTTGCATCGTTCATATGCACAGGCTCTATGTCGCCGTTGGCGCGCTTTACGCGCGAGTTGAGGCGCCGCGCCTGATAACCCCCCATGTAGTCTGAGGTTTGCGTTTCTCGGTAGGTGTTTTGCCCCGGCATCCACGACTCGATGTCAAACTGGCGGTGGTCAGGGCCCCCCATGTCGCCGGTGCAGATCAGCATCACGCGGTACGGGATATTGAGCGAGCGCATCAGGTACTCTTGTATAGCGACAAACAGCTCTTGCTCGGCGTAGCCGTTTTCTGGTTTTACAAACGACTCCATCTCGAGTTTATCAAACTGATGCTGGCGCAAAATACCTTTAGTATCTTTGCCGTAGGTACCGGCCTCGCGGCGAAAAGCGGTTGAGTAGCCGATATAGCGTATCGGGAGTTTTGTCTCATCTATCACTTCGTCCATGTGGAGCGGGCCCATCGTGTGCTCGGCACTCCCCACAAACACAAGGTCATCTTTTTCAAAATAATATCGCTCGTCTATAGGGTCGAGCCGCGCCATCCGGTTCATCACTTGCGAGCGCATCAAAACTGGCGGCACCACGGGGATAAACGGTTTAGGGTCTACCGTTAAACCTGCCTCGGCAATAATCTTCTGCATTGTCTCGCTTGAGGTAAGCGCCTTCATGGCAAAATCGATCAACGCAAACTGCATAAGCGCCAGGTCGCCCATAAGGTAGGTAAAGCGTGCGCCTGAAATCTCTGCAGCTTTTTCGCTGTTGATGATGCCGAGATCTTTCCCTATCTCCCAGTGCGGTTTTGGTGTAAAAGAAAATTGTGGCTTTTCTCCCCACTCGCGCACCACCACATTACCAGACTCGTCTTTGCCAACTGGTGTATCTGCAGAAGGGACATTGGGGATTTTTATAAGGATAGTGAGCAGCTCTTTTTCTACCGTCTGATACTTTTCTTCGGCTGCTTTAAGCTCCTCCTTAAGCTGCCTACCGGCCTCTATGTCGCGAGCATCTGCGGCAACGTTTTTCTTGCGGTTAAGCTCGCCGATGTCGCCAGCGATCTTTTTGCGCTCATCGGCAAGCGCGAGGAGCTTGTCGAGGTCGACCTCCTCTTTATTTTTATTTTTTAGTGCCGCGCGGACAATGTCTGGATTTTCGCGGATGAATGTGATATCAAGCATACGATTTGTGTAGATATAGATTACAATGAGTTTTCCGATACAACAACTCCCTTCCTCTGAGTTTCCTCCTTATCTGAAGGAGATTCCTGATGCGCCCAAGCTCTTGTACCTCCGCGGCACGCTGCCACCCGCCGACTACATATTGCTGTGCGTGGTAGGCTCCCGTGCCACGACACCCTACGGCCGGCGCATGTGCCAGACGCTTATCTCCGGCCTCGCGCGCTACCCCGTAGCGATTGTTTCTGGCATGGCGCTGGGGATAGACTCTGAGGCGCACAAAACCGCGCTTGATGTGGGGCTGCCAACTATCGCAGTCCTCCCCTCCTCGTGCGACGACAAAAGTTTGTACCCTAGCTCTAACAAGCCGCTCGCGCAGAGAATCTTGGCGCGCGGGAGTGCGCTCCTTTCTGAAAACAGGGAGCCGTTTAAAGCAATGGCGCACTCGTTTGCGCAGCGCAACCGGGTCATGTCGGGGATGTCTAAGGCGACACTGGTTATCGAGGCGGGAGAAAAGTCTGGCACGCTTATAACCGCGCGCTTGGCACTCGACTACAACCGCGAGGTGCTCGCGGTGCCGCACGAGCTTCAGCGCGAGACTGGCGCTGGGGCCAACCGCCTGATCCGCGAGGGGGCAACACTGGTTAGAAACAGCGACGATATTTTAGAAGCGCTCGGGCTCAAAAGTGAGCCTGTGCAGACTACGCTTCCAACTGACCTTACTGAAACAGAAATGGCCATTTTAGAAACACTTACTGAGCCGATGGTTAAAGACGAGGTGATCGAGTACTCGGGGCTTAGCGCACAAGAGGTGTCTGTTGCACTTACCTCGCTCCTTATCCGCGGGCTTGTAGTAGAGCGGCTTGGCAAGATCGAGAGGGCATGACACAGTAGTGCCAGGAATTGTACAAATAAGTACAGAAACAGCAAAGATGGAGCATGGCCATGGTTTGGACTGACGAACGTGTAGAACTGCTCAAAAAATTGTGGGTTGAAGGACACTCAGCTTCTCAAATCGCCGCAAGATTGACCAGCGTAGAGAAACCTATCACTCGCAATGCGGTGATCGGCAAGGTCCACCGGCTCAACTTGACTGGGCGCGTCATGGAAGAAAAGGCGCCTAAAGAGCCGAAGGCTCTAGGGAGGCCACAACCATCCGCGCCTCCAACACCTACGGTTGCAGCAGATGTTGAGAAGGCTCAGTTCACGATAGCCAAACAGCCTCAACTCCCCGCCCCACAAGCTCTGCCACTGATTAACGGAGGGCGCGTGACTGTGCTCCACCTCAGCGACAAAACCTGCAAGTGGCCAATTGGTGATCCTGGGACGGAGGATTTCTGCTTCTGCGGGCACACCCCAAGGGGCAAGTCTCCCTACTGCGATTATCATGCGCGGGCTGCGTATCAGCCGATGCAGGACCGCCGTTATAGAAGATTTGCCTAAGCAAAGCCAAGCAAAACGCCGCCGCGGACCATTTCTGGTCCGCGGCGGCATCACTATTTTATATTCTTATACTTTGCATCTTTGTGATGTTCGTTGTATTAGTGGAGAGACTGCAGACACACCATATATATGAAACTCGTTATTGTTGAGTCGCCCGCCAAGGCGAAGACTATTGAGAAGTACCTAGGAGAGATCGACTCCAAAGGTGATTTCATCGTGCGCGCGTCTGTCGGCCATGTGCGCGACCTGCCGAAGTCAAATAAAAAAGCGATCGACATCCCGGCGGGCTTTGTCCCCCACTACGAGGTAGTGCCTGGCAAAGCAAAGGTCATAGAGGAGCTCTCGGCGCTTGCGCATAAAGCAAAGGCTGTGATACTCGCAACCGACCCCGACCGCGAGGGTGAGGCTATCGCATGGCATATAAAGGAAGAGTTGAAGCTAAAAAAGCCAGATCGCATTGTCTTCCACGAGATAACTAAAGAGGCAATATCAGAAGCTCTCGAGCATCCAAGACAGATAGATGAAAACTTGCGCTACGCGCAAGAGGCTCGCCGCGTGCTCGACCGCTTGGTAGGCTACGACCTCTCGGGGCTCATTTGGAAGAAGGTGCGCTACGGCCTCTCTGCCGGCCGTGTGCAGTCGCCAGCACTGCGCATAATCATGGAGCGCGAGCGCGAGATACGCGCTTTTGTGCCGGAAACATTTTACGTTATTACTGCCGACACTAAAACACAAAAAAAAGATCCATTAGTGCTCACCTGTGTTGAAGAGCCGCGTAAAAAAGACGAAGCAGAAAAGATACAGAAAGCCGTAGAGAAAGACGGCCTCACGGTTGCCGATGTTACTGAAAGCGAGATGAAGCGCAGCCCCCGCCCGCCTTTTACCACCTCAACTCTCCAGCAAGCCGCCTCAACACGGCTTGGCCTCTCGCCTTCCAACACCATGCGTATCGCGCAAAAACTTTACGAGGCGGGCCATATCACCTACATGCGCACCGACTCGGTTAACTTAGGCGTTCCGGCGCGTGCGTCTATTTTGGCAATGGTTGAGAAACAGTTTGGCAAAGAGTATGCCGAGCCGCACACCTACGCGACAAAGTCTAAAAATGCGCAGGAGGCCCACGAAGCCGTGCGCCCCACTCATATAGAGAAGGAGCACGCGGGCAACACCCCCGAGCAGAAAAAATTGTATGAGCTTATCTGGAGCCGCACGATAGCCTCGCAGATGGCCGATGCAAAACTGCTTAAGACAAAAATCCTTGCCGAGACTAAAGATAAAGATATCCCGCAATTTTCTGCCAATGGTTCGCGCGTTCTCTTCGATGGCTGGCTCAAGGCCGACCCTGCCGCACGCGGCGAGGATGTCGAGCTGCCAAAAGTTTCTCCCAAAGAGGAGCTGAGCGTAGAAAAGGTTTCGATGGAGGAAAAGCAGACCACGCCGCCAAACCGCTACACCGAAGCGGGCTTGATCAAAGAGCTCGAGAAGCGCGGTATCGGCCGCCCCTCTACTTATGCAAGTATTATGAAGACGCTTCAGGATCGCGGCTATGTGCTTAAAGAAGGTAGAACCTTGATGCCTACCGACACGGGTGATGTTGTCTCGACCTTTCTTGAAGACAACTTCCCTACCTATATCTCAGACACCTTTACTGCGGAGATGGAGGACGAGCTCGACGAAATAGCCGAAGGCAAGCGTGAGTATGCAAAAACGCTCGGCGATTTTTATACGCCGTTTCTTAAAGAAGTAAAAAAGAAGGACAAGGAGGCGGGCAAGATCACAGACCTTGGGCCCGCGCCAAAGGAGTTTCTCTGCCCGGTATGCAACAGCGAAATGGTGTTTAAACTCTCGCGCCAAGGCAAGTTTATGTCTTGTGTGCGCTTTCCTGATTGTATGGGTGCACGCACCGAGTTGGGCGATGTGATCTCAAACGAGCCGCCAAAACCACTCGGTATGTATCCTGAAAACAATGAGCCTATCTATGTGCTCACTGGCCGCTTTGGCCCCTATGTGCAGGTTGGCGAGACACCAACCGGCAAGGGCTCGAAGTCTAAAAACAAACCTCGCCGAGCAAGTGTGCCGAAGGAAAAGTTGCCGGAGGATGTAACGCTTGAGGATGCATTAAAATATTTGTCATTGCCGCGCGTACTTGGGGCACATCCGGAAACAAACGAGCTTATCACTGCTAACATCGGCCGCTTTGGCCCCTATGTCGTGCACCAAAAAGACTTCCGCTCACTCAAAACAGATGACGTATATAAAATAGAGCTCCCCCGCGCACTCGAAATCCTAAAAGAAGAAAAGAAAAAGAGAGGCTTCGCCCGCAAAGCAAAATAGGAGTAGAATTAAGACATGGATGGCGCGAATGAAATAATTGCGCTCATGGGCAAGCCAAGCGCCGAGGACAAGGCATTGGTGGAGAAGGCATACGCTTTTGCTGCCGAGGCGCATAAAAACCATAAACGTTTTTCGGGCGACCCGTATATCACCCACTTGGTAGAGACTGCCAAATCTCTTGCCGAGCTTGGCATGGGGGCAAAGGTGGTTGCTGCGGGGCTGTTACACGACTCGATTGAGGACGCGGGAGTAAAAGCAGAAACGATCGAACAAGCATTTGGGAAGGAAGTACTCTTTTTGATCGAGGGCGTCACCAAGCTTGGCCATCTTAAATACCACGGGACGGAAAGACACCGCGAAAGTTTGCGCAAACTACTTGTGGCAACTGGTAAAGATGTGCGCGTGCTTATCATCAAGCTCATGGACCGCCTCCACAATATGCGGACGCTCCAGCATGTGCCAGAGGCAAAACAAAAACGCATTGCATTGGAGACACTCGAGATCTATGCCGCGATCGCGCACCGGCTTGGTATGGGGCTGGTGCGTAAAGAGCTTGAAGACCTGGCTTTTCAATATGCATACCCAGCGGAGTTTGCCGAAGCGCAAAAATTGTTAACCGAAAAAGCTAGAGAAACGCAGGTGCGTTTAGAGCAGATGAGTAAAGACCTTACTAAAAACCTTTCTGCTGATGGTATAACCCACTTTGAGACAAATTATCGGGTGAAGGGCTTATGGAGTTTGTGGCAAAAACTCAAGCGCAAAGGCGGCGATGTAGCAAAGGTGTACGATATCGCTGCGCTCCGGGTGTTAGTTGAGACCCCTTCAGACTGCTACCGCGTGTTGGGGATCGTCAACAACCTGTGGCAGCCGCTCCCGAACAAAATTAAGGATTATATTGCTTTCCCCAAACCAAACGGGTATCAAAGCCTCCACACCACCGTGTTTGCGGGCGATGGCGGGATCGTTGAGGTGCAGATCCGCACACACGACATGCACCGCGAAGCACAGTATGGCATTGCTGCACACGTAATATATAAAGAGCAAGGCGGTGGGAGTGAGGCGGCGCGCGGCAGGGGCACCAGCTTTGAGTGGATACGCTCGCTTCTCCCCAAACTAGGGCGTAAAAACACGGAGGAGCCCCAGGTACAAACACCACAGGCGGCGCGCTACGGCTCGCCCGCGGCGCCCGAGTGGCTCTCAAGCCTTGAGGACAACGAACTTGAGGATCCAGACTTTGAGACTGCGCTCCAGGGCGATATCTTTTCTCACCGGGCGTTTGTCTTTACTCCAAAAGGAGACGTGGTTGACCTCCCCACACAAGCAACGCCGATCGACTTTGCCTACGCGATCCACTCTGACCTTGGCGACCATGTGTTTGGCGCAAAAGTAAACAGCAAAATGGTGCCTCTCGACACCAAGCTCCACAATGGCGATATTGTGGAGATCCAGACAAAAAAGAGCGCGCGGCCAAAACAAAAATGGCTCGACTTTGCCAAGACCACGATGGCGCGCCGCCATATCCGCAACGCGCTCGAACAAGGAAATAAATTTAAATAGAAAACTGCGTAGGGTCGAAGGTATTTTCGTCTCGAGTTTTTTCCTCTCCTGTGCGGTCGTCTAAACTTTCCGTTGGTGACCCTGGCGGTGGTAGAGTGGCGAGTGGTTCGGTGATTATGCTCTTTCCTTGGGCGATCCTTGAAGCAAGCTGCGCAAAGATAACCCGCAAGTCGTCTTCGTTGGTAAAGTCGATCGAGAGTTTGCCACCGTGCTCTTTTGTCTCTATCGCAACCCGCGTGCCAAGAGCCTCTGTCAGCTCCCGCTCCATCTCTAAAATTTCTGGCGCGTAAATATATTCCTTCTTGCGGACACGGTCAAAGGCGATCTTACGTGCGATAGCCTCGCTGTCGCGCACGGTAAGGCGCTTCTGCATAATCTCTCGAAACAAAACTTCTTGCTCCTGCGGCCTGTCTGCCAGCATCAAAAGCGGCCGGGTATGGCCTTCGGTTATTTTGCCGTCTGAAAGCGCTTGTTGGATTATCTCGGGCAACAACAGCAGGCGCAACGTGTTTGAGACATACTCGCGGCTCTTCCCCACTTTGGAGGCGATCTCGGTGTGTTTAAAATGAAACTCATTTACCAGGCGGCTAAACGCTTTTGCGCGGTCTATGGCATTAAGGTCTTCGCGCTGCAAGTTTTCAATAATCGCGATTTCGAGTTTGGTTTTGTCATCGTCGAAAGCGTCGCGGATCAACACAGGGACAGAGGTTACACCAGCGATCTTAGATGCGCGCAGGCGGCGCTCCCCAGCTATCAGCTCATACTCTGCGGCCAAACCGCCGTCCTCTTTTTGGATTTCTTTGCGAGAAACGGTGAGTGGTTGGATCACTCCATATTGTTTTATTGAGCGCGCGAGGTCTTGGAGTTTTGCTTCGTCAAACTCTTTTCTAGGCTGATATGGGTTAGGTTTAATTTTGTCTACCTCGACCCAAAAAATGGCATTGTTGTAAAACCCTGTCATAAGCGATATTCTAACACAGCATGCCCGCCTTGGCTCAAAACTGAGGCGAGACAGGCCGCGGTGGCGGAATTGGTAGACGCAAAGGACTCAAAATCCTTCGACCGCAAGGTCATGAGAGTTCGATTCTCTCCCGCGGCACTTGTGCAAAAAGTCATAGCCATAGTAGGGCCGACCGCTTCGGGGAAATCCTCTCTGGGTATATATCTTGCAAAAAAATTGAAGGGTGAGGTTATCTCTGCCGACTCTAGGCAAGTCTATCGAGGCATGGAGATTATCTCGCGCGCGCCAAACAAACAGGATAAAGCCTCTGTCCCCCACCACCTGGTCGGCATCGCCAACCCTAAAAAACAATATAGCGCAGGCACCTACGCACAAGAGGCAGAGCGGGTTATCGCAGCGCTAGCAAGCAAACACAAGATACCCATAGTAGTGGGTGGTGCTGGGTTTTATACCGATGCGCTCTTGCGAGAAAAGCGGCCACCAGAAGTCCCACCAAATAAAAAGTTGCGCGCAACGCTTGCCAAAAAAACGCCTGCACAACTGCTTGCACTCCTTAAAAAAATTGACCCAGCGAGTGCCACGCGGGTAGACCAGCGCAATATAGTGCGCCTTGTCCGCGCGATAGAGATCGCTCAGGCATTAGGAAAAGTCCCCGCATTAAAGACACAAAGCTCCTATGAGATACTGTGGTTGGGGCTACTGCCGACAAAAAAAATACATGCCAGTGCAATACAAAAAGGCATTGAGGAGCGCTTGGCAGCGGGTATGGTGCGCGAGGTAAAACAGCTCCGCGCACGCCTCACTAAAAAACGATTTACAGAACTTGGGTTTGAGTTTGAGCTGCTTGCCGCATATCTCGACAAAGAAATGTCTAAAAAAGAGTTGGCAGAAAAACTGGCGCAAGGAGAGCAACGTTATGCTATACGCCAGATGCGGTGGTTTAAGCGCAACCCAGACATCCACTGGGTACACAACAAATCGGAAGCAGCAAAACTGTCAAAAACGTTTTTGTCCTAATCAAGAAACACGCCTTTTTCTAAATACTCTTGCACATACTCCCCCACCCCCTCTTCAAGCGTTTTCATCGGCTGCATATACCCGGCAGCGCGCAAGCGAGAAATATCGGCCTCAGTAAAATATTGATACTGTTTTTTAAATTGTTCGGGCATCTCGATAAACTCTATCTGCGGCTCTCTCCCCAGCGCAGCAAACACCGCTTTTGCTAAGTCTGTAAACGTGCGCGCTTTGCCGGTGCCGAGGTTATATATCCCAGAAATTTCAGGATGCTCAAGGAAGAAACTAATCACTTTCGATATATCGCCGACATAAATGAAGTCGCGCTTCTGCTCGCCGTCTTTGTACGAGGGGTTATATGAGCGAAACAATTTAATAACGCCGTCTTGTATGGCCTGTTGGTAGGAGAACAGCACGGTGGAGGCCATGCGGCCCTTGTGCGACTCGAAGGGCCCATAAACATTAAAAAACTTGAGCCCCACCACTTGGGGTGGGCCATTTTTTGCATCGCGAACAAACTCGTCGAAAGCATGCTTTGATGCAGCATAATAGTTTTGCGGCAGAAGTTCGCGCTGAGTGTCGTCAAAACCCTTCGACCCGTCGCCATAGGTGGCGGCCGATGAGGCATAAATAAGCTGAATGTTATGTGCCGCACAGAGGTCAAATATTTTTTTGCTAAACTCGAAGTTGTTTTTAAAAACTGCTTCGCGGTCGGTGTCGCCCGTGTTAACCGAGGCGCCAAGATGCACCACGGCTTTAACGCGGTTGAGGAGCTCGGTGGGAGCCTCTAGAAAAGCTTCTGCGCTTAAATATTGCTCACAGTGAAGTGTCTTTAGACGCTCCGGCCGCTCCTCGCGGTCTACTAAAATAAGATTAGTATGACCTGCGTCATTAAAAAACTTCGACACATTGTAGCCGATAAACCCAAGTGCGCCGGTTATAACAATTAAATCTTTCTCCATAAATCTCGGCGGGCGATGAGGGAATCGAACCCCCAATAGCGGTTTTGGAGACCGCTGTTATACCATTTAACTAATCGCCCTTGAGTTGGAGTATACCCTAGGGGAGGGCGGCTTTCTAGCCTATTTCTTAATCTCTTTGTGCACGGTTTGAGCGCGGCACCATTTGCAGTACTTTTTAAGCTCGATTTTGCGTACCACCAGCTTCTTGTTTTTGCTGGACCAGTAGTTTATACGCTTGCACTTGCCGCAAGCGAGTTTTATAAGGCGTTCTTGGGACATGAGAAGTAATATACCCTAAATAATAACGAGACGCAATCCCAGCGCTGTGGTCGGGGCTATAAGGCGGTAGCCCCCGGGCAGAAGCTGAAGCCGAGGTTCCTCCCTGAGTAAAATGAGTTTATCCTGGCCGGTACGCTTACCATATATTTTAGGCGGCACATATCGCTTTGTGATATGCCAAGATGGCTCATCAAATATTGCTCAGCATCTTGGCGGGTGGCCGCCACAGGCTCTTGCAGAAGCGCGATGTTAAAGTATTGCGTTGCATCTGTATACTCTATTTTATAAGGGGGGTTTTCGGTTGCGGTCGGGTCGGAAATGCCTTCAAAAAAGTGGTTCCCGATAAAGAAATAGCCTGGATTAAAGGGGTCTTTAACAGTTACAGGATCGTTCTTAAAATCTTTTGTTTGGAGTGTGCCACCGTCAGTTGTCGCAAGAGAAAGCAGGTCTCCGGTTTTTGTTTGTTGCCCGCCACTCCCAGCAGGAGTGGTGACTGTCGTATCGCCAGATGACCCTGCATACTGGTCACCAGACGTAGTAGTGTTTGGTGTACTTAGCCCAACAGGCTTCAAGTACAATATAAAAACGGCAGTCATGCCTATACCGACAATTATTAGTACTCCTATGCTTATTATTAGTATTTTGTTCATAAAGATTTTATTTTATTGAGCGCCATATTTGGCTAAACAAGCCCCCGACTTAGTGTTGTCTGAGGAGGTGGTCCAAGGTTTATAACCAGCAGTCTTGTATAAATTATATGCTGCCTGCGCATTACACAAAGCACCGTTTGCAGCCTGCACACAGGTTTGGCAGGCGGCTGTGTTAACAGCCACGCCGTCTCTGCCTTTACATAAGCTTGGACAATCGAGGGTCCCTCCGCACGCTGGCCCTACGAGCGGGTTTACAGTGAGCATAATTTGGAATGTGCCGCAGGCATTGCCGTTGCATCCGCTTGCCTGGCCGCTGTTTTCTGTCACGGCGATACAGGACATAACGGCAGCAGCTGTTTGGTCAAACCCAGCTGCCTGCAAAGCTGCTGGAGAGCACGCACGATTGTCTGCCGCACATTGAGCCACATTCCCCGCCATGACATTATAAGAAATAGGAGCACGTACGCTGTCGGACCTTGGGTTATAACACGCGCTTATGGTTGCGTCCCAATAATACCCACTCTCGCAAATAGGGTTCGAGCCAACGACAGCTGGGTTACTATTATTCGCAAATTTCTCGTTTGCCTGACCTAGCAACTCTCCAACGGTTGCGGTGGTATTACGTTGGTTTTTATTGACGCACTGGATCGAGTTCCAGCCATCGGAATATTCTTTTGTAACTACCGCATGAAGAACGGTGTTGACGATCATGTACCCTGAGAGGGCTATCACAAACCCGATAAACGCGCTTTTAAAAATATTTTTTGCTTTTTTGATGTTGTCGGGCTTTTCTGCAGAGGAAAAATAGAGAAACCCTGCGTAGGCAAAAAGCCCAATTGCAATCGGGATAGAGAGCCCGAGCATGAAGTTGATAATCTCTTGGATAAGGTCGACAACGTTACAGGCTTGGCAGCTTGTCGCGGCGGCATAATACTCTGGCGTACCCGGTTTAAGGTTGCCAGTGTCGCCGCAAGGCACGAGCCCTTGAGCCGCCACAAAAATCGGCAGAAAAAGAAACAGGGCAGCAAAAAAAGAAACAACTACAACACGTCTGTTGTACATGTCTCTATTGTAACACCGCTTTTTTGGGTGCACTGTCTCGAGGACTCCCAGTACAACCCATTGGTCTACAACAGAAAAACCGACAATATTATGTCGGTTTTTCTGTTAACCAAATGGGTGCGCCGGGGAGGATTCGAACCTCCGTAGGCCGAAGCCGACAG
>CAYZZC010000005.1:0-40925 GCA_964482995.1 uncultured Candidatus Saccharibacteria bacterium | reverse complement strand
TGCGTCCTTCATCGCCTTTTAAAGCCTAGGCATCCACCATACGCCCTTATGTTTCTTTCTCACATGATGCGAGAAAAGAAGCTTGAGAACCGCAATAATTTGTTGTTTAACAAACAGTGTTCTCAGGACTGTTTGCGTTTTGTCTTTCATTTGATTTTTACCTCCATCTACGCGTCCTCGAAAAGACCCACTAGGAAAGTGGTGCGTGATGGGTTTGAGTTGTCAACGATCAACCAGACATTTTTGGACTAAAAAATCCCGCTCTTCGCGGGACAACACACAGCTAAACGCCGTTTGTGATCACCGCAATTTCGCTTGATTTATAGTTAACATCTGTACGCATGAGTATATAGGAAGCCTCTATAGGTGTCAAATAACAGGGGTAGGCCGGCAAAAGGCCGATAATAAGGCCTAACCAAAAGACAAAACCGCCCCAAAAGAGGGCGGTTTTGTCTTACACCAAACTAAGGCTTTTAGTGGTGGTTTTTGATCTGCTCGCGGGTCTTCTCTATAAAGCGCGCTGCCGCCTCCTGGCCTCCAAGGCCAAAAGAAAGGCCGAACGCGAGCGCAAGCGCTACCACGATACCCATGAAGAGTGTCTGGAAGTACTGTGCACCAATGCCCAACTGCGAAAGAGCAACAGCGATTGCGAAGATCCAGATAGACCAACGCGCAAGTGCGCCTGCAAAACCGGCAGAGCGGATCCCTGCTGCGCGTGCAGCACCGGAAACAACGTTCTGCGCGAGCTCGGCAATAACCGCGCCGATAAGCACGATCATAACAGCGACAATAACTTGCGGAAGGAACGACATAACTACTTGCTGGAGAAAGAGTGTTACTGGTGTAAGCGCAAGCACCTGGAGCGCCCACATAAGGAACACGATGATCACAAACCACTGTACAAGCGCCCCGAGGAAAGCCCCTGAGTCGAGCGTGTATCCGGCTCTAGAGACAATGTCTCCTACGCCCGCTGACCTAAGCGCCTGATCAACTTTGATCGAGCGTACCGCTTGTGAGATGATACGTCCCAAAAAAGCGCCAATAAACCACCCTACCACGAAGATAACTATTGCAAACACAAGGCTCGGGAGGAAATTGATCACATTCGAAAGCAAGTTTGCAAACGACTGCTGCAACACCTCAACCCATGACTGTACGATCATACTAGAAAAAATTAATACTTTAATAAATTGATAATGTCCTCCTTAATTGTAGCAACCCCGCTCCCCTATAACCACCCCTCTGTGGATAGCCAAACGAGCCCCTATATGCTTGTTTTTATCTGCTTAATACTACTTGAGCCCAATGTCGAGCTTGTCGAACATGATGCGGTGTGTGTAATCCAGTACATCCCGGAGCAAATGGTCGTTCATATTAAATCGGTAAAAGAAATCCTGCGTGGTTAAAAGTGCATAGCGGATCTCGCGGCCGATCTCAGACTCCAGCACTCTTATTTTTTGTTCGAGCTTGTCCTCTTTGGCACGGTCGGCAACGATAAGAAGGTCGACACTCCCCTCCCACTCGCCAACAAAAATACCCGAGGCTACCACTAACTTTATTACGCCGATGTCTTTAATGCGCTCATAGATATCATCTGCCCGCGCAGATGCGTTAAGAAGCAGGCTTTGTAGCTCCGCCAAATACTTGAAGTCGGGATTTAAAGTGTAGTGCTGGACATTGCCCCGCGACTTTTTAATAACCAATTTGATGCGTGTAAAGCTCAACAGCTCACTACTGGTCTCGCGGGCTTGCACCCGCGCGCGTGCAGCCGCCTGCGCGACAGTGAAGGTCTCTTTGGGATTAAATAAAAAGAGGCGAAGCAGTTTTACCCGGTTAGGCGACCCAAAGAGTTTCGAGAGAGTATCATCCATAAAGTAATCAGTCAGCCTGAGCAGAAAATAGGCGGGACTCAAGTATTCTATGCGAATCTCCCGCCCAAAGCAAAAAACCGCTCTCATGAGGTCATGAGAGCGGTTTTTGTAACATATGGAGAGCGTGTTATTTAAGCTCTACTTTTCCACCTGCTGCTTCGATTGCTTTCTTGAGTGCCTCTGCTTCATCCTTCTTCATGCCCTCCTTAAGCATAGACGGGACAGCGTCAACGAGGTCTTTTGCTTCTTTGAGCCCGAGACCAAGTGCGTCCTTAACGGCCTTGATAACCTGCACCTTAGCTGCGCCGGCATCAGTAAGCTGGACATTGAAGCTGGTCTTCTCCTCGCCCGCTGCAGCACCAGCTGCAGGGCCTGCTGCTGCCACCGCTGCTGCAGAGACTCCCCACTTCTCCTCAATTGCCTTGACGAGGGTGTTGAGCTCGAGCACGGACATCTTCTCAACTGCTTCGATGATCTGTTCTTGTGTCATAAAGTTCGACTTGAGTTATTAATTTTTAGTTTCTGCTACCTTGCTCAACACCGAGGCAAAACGTTGCCGCGGTGAGTTGATAATTTGCGCAAACATTGCGCGGAGCGTATCGAGCCCTGGGATAGCCGAGATGGCAATAATCTCCTCGCGGGTTACATACTTGCCCCCAAACATACCGCCTGCAAAGGCGAGATGGCCGGTAAACTTTTTTATAAAGGCTGCTATCTCGCGGGCTGGGGCAATCTCATCCTCGCCTGAGACAAGAGCGATCTCGCCTTCGAGCTCGGGGAGAGTACCTTGATATGCACCGGTGTCTAGCGCGCGCTTAATGAGCGTCTTTTTAGCAACAGTGTAGCCAATATTTTGAGCGCGAAACGCCTTACGCATCTCGTTTTGCTCAGCAACCGTAAGTCCTTTAAAGTTTGCAAAAACCAATGTCTTTGCTTTCTTCAGAGTGTCGGTAATCTTTGCAACAACCTCTTCTTTTTTTGCTCGTGTAATTGCCATATATTTTGATTGATTTTCTCGGGAATAAAAATAGCCCGAGGTAAGGGCTTAGTTCGACCTCGGCCGGCGCGGTTTCCCGCATTAACTCCTTCGATTACTCTCAGGATACCGACTGTCTCTGGCCCTTAAAAATTAGATTACTGCGGAGCAGCGATATTGTCAACTGGCACAGGCGCGGGCGAAAGCGCTGAAGCGCCTATCAACACCCCAAAAGCCACGCTGATAATAACCAGAAACCCAAAAAAGAATTTGAAAAAGGTCTTGGTAAAATAGTTGTTCATGTAACTATCCTATCATTTAAAAAGAATCTCTTTCTTTCTTAAGAGCATCCTCGGCAGAAGTATTACCAACTTGCCGCGCAACATTAATCGCCACATTATATTGCTCCTTTGCTTCGGCAACGCGCCCCGCATCATGATAAAAGCGCGCAAGAAGTGTATGGAGGTCGACCGCTTCGGCGTTGTTCTTAATGCCCTGCTTTAAAATATCCTCCGCCGCTGAGGTGTCTTTCTTGTAGTGATACGTATATAGTTCATAGAGTGAACGATATGTGTTAATATTTGTAGAATTTAATTGTAGTGCTAACAAATAATTTGCTTCTGCTTTTTCGTAAGATTTAAGATACGTCATATAAACATACCCTAGATTCGTGTGCGCAACTTCTGTAGAAGAATTGAGGAGTACCGCATATTCCCACGCTTCTGCGGCTCCCACATAATCAGCGAGCATTTGGCGGTAGGCCCCAAGATAAACCCAATTCTGATACGAAGTAGGGTTTTCTTTAAGAGCCTCAATGGTATTGTTGAGGTCGGCTATTGTTCGCTCACGTGCTGCTGTGTCTAGGTCAGGAGAGTTTTCCGGTATTGTACGCTCAAGTGGTGGGTATGCTGTACTCTGATTGCTGTGCGACAAAAAGTACTGCCAACCTGTTCCGGCGAGTACTGCAACTAAGACTATGGCCCCAAAACTAAGCAGTGTCTTGTTTTCCATATCTTATCTTCTTACTATACATTGAGATCGCAAAACACAAAAACCCCTCCTTTTGGAGGGGTTTTTGCTGTCTTGAGTGAGCTAGACTCGCTTGGAAGAACAGTCTAGCTTGCGAGAACCGGATTACTTGCTGAGCGTAAAGGCATCGAGGCCAGCGGACGGAAGTCCTGGGACCTGGAAGCCGTTTGTCCAGTCAATATTTCCAGTTGCTGCAGTCGACGTAGTCGAGAGCGGCGACCAGATGAATGCACCGTCACCAGTCGCATATTGACCCATAAGAGCCGCGATTGATGGGTAAGTACTATCACCAGTGATCTTTGTAGTAACTGAGCCAGCAGAGCCCGTAGTACCCGCAACCTGCGTAATGTCGCCAATTACCTTGAAGTAATAGGTCTGACCTGCAGGGATCGTGAGTATTGACGAGAGTGCCGCAACGTTATCACCCGAGTTAACACCCGTGAGTGTCGCTACAACCTGGCCTGCGGTAAAGCCGGCAACAGCTTGCGAGAAGCTAGAGTCGGTGAACGCGTAGACCTTGAGGTTGGTAACCGTTGTTGAGCCGTTTGCTACTGATATAGATGAAGTTGCAATGTTAACCGTAATTTCATTGAGAGCTATACCTTGAGCTGTCGACGGAGAAGCCGTGACGCTGAAGCGGTAGAGGTCAATACCAGATTGCGCGATAAGTGTCGAAGACATACCCGTTGTCATCTTAGCAACGATTGGGTTAGACCTGAAGACACGTACGCCTGCAACTGCTGTAGAGCCAGTTGCGTTGATAGTTGTACCGGAGCCAACACCAGTACCTTGGGTATTGGTATTAACGTCGATGTCAACGGTGAGGAGGGCACCTGGGTGACCAGCCTCAGACGCACCCTGTGCGCCAAGAGTTCCCTTAACTACCAAGACAACGCTACCGTCCTTAGGCACCGTAATTGGAGTCGAAAGGGTAGAAGTTGCATTGCGTGCTGCACCGTTGAAGCTTGCTGTACCAACCTGTACACCGTTAACCCAGAGGGTTACCAATGGTACATCAGCTGGTGTAGAAGATGCGGTTATAGCACCGAGAGAAAGACCGACACGGTTTACAGACACAGCGTCGTTAGAGGCTGTGAGCTTGTATGCACCGAGGGTTACTCCGGTAGCACCTGCGTTTGCAATAGCATAAGCAGGGCTTGAAGGGTCAAGAGTAACTGCGAGAGATGCAGTTCCGACAGTCATGGTACCTGCGTTACCAGTAGTAACAGTCTCAGTAATCGAGTTACCGGACGTTATGCCAGTAGAGTTCCATGTGTCGCTGCTGTTAACACTCCAGATATATGTACCTGAGCTTGCTGAAGCAGAGGACACATTGCACTTGAGAGTAAGCGTTATGGTTGTGCCCTTCGTAATCGTCAATGAATTGTCGAATGTGAAGGTGTTTGCTGAACCGCTCGACGCGAGTGAAGAAGGAACGTTAGAACCAGTGTTGAGCTGGGTCGTACCATTCATAACTGCGCAAGACGAGAGGTCGCCTACTGCTGCACCACTTGCAACTGTCAAGCGAACTGGGATAGCTGAGATGCGTACATCTTCGCCAGACTGTCCTGCATCAAGCTGGACGTTAGCAAAAGTGAGGCCTTGGCTACCTGCAACAATGCTCTGCGATGCAGGCGTTGTCGACATAGAGACGTTAAGAGTAGCTGCGCGAACAGTCATTGTGTTCATCGAGAAGTTACCCTGTGAGATGGTGATGCTGTTGCCAGAAGTCTGACCAACAGGACTTGACCAACCAGACGGAGTTGTCGACCCGATAATGGTCACATTGTTCGATACAGTCGAAGGGATTTTACCCTTGAGTGTGTAAACATGGCGACCGGTTGGGAAGGTAACGGTGTCTGTGAAGGTAACAGCCTGCTCAGTACCGCCAGTTGCAACACCGTCTTTAGGACCAGATACAACTACGCCATTCTCGTCAACGATAGATACGTTGGTGAGGAGGTTAGAAGATGCTGCGCCAGAAGAGTAGTTGAACTGGAAGACCAACTGCGTTACCGAAACAGCTTCACCTTTGAAGTCAGTTACGAAACCGCCGAGAGGTTGGTTCGAAACAGAAACTGCGACATTTTGTGCCACAACCTCGTTTGCCTTACCAATAGTAGTAGCTGAGCCTGCATTGATGGTTGTGGTGTAACCAGCAAACCATGGGGTGTAAGTGCCGGACGGTGCTACGCCGTAGCCGTAGAGCTGGCCAACGAAGTAGACGTCAGTAACTTTGTCGATGTCGAAGCGAACTGTGCGGCTAGCAGAACCAGAACCGGTCATGTCAGCCGAGATGTACGCATCGATCGAGTTACCCTTGGTGATCATAAGACCGCCTGGGAAGAGGACCGTGTAGTACTTGCCTGTTGAGTCGACGGTTGCTGGGTATTTGGTGCCATTTACGTCAACCATGACATTTGAGATGTCAGATGCGCTTGCAGTACCAACTTGGCGCCAACGAATGTTGAAGAGCTTGAGGTCCTCAGCTGAACCTGCTGTAAAGCGGATGCCAGAGATGCGGACATTAGTGTCTCCAATGTTCTTGGTTTGCGCTGTGCCTGGGTCAAACGATGAAGTCGTTGTCGAAACGCTACCCAACGAGAGGGTGGTGTTGATCGTGTGCGACGCACCGTTGATCGGGAGTGAACCCGAGACCGGAGCCGAGGTGTTGATAGCAACAACCTGGAGGCTGACGATCTGACCAGATGTGGTCTGACCAGTTGCGATGTTGCCGGCAACAGTGAGGGTCATAGATTGACCAGCATTGAGTGTCCATGCATCACCGACGTTTGCTTGGTGGTTTGAGTTAAGTGTCTTAGCTGTACCAACCTGGAGACCGTTTTGGTCGAGGAGGACGATACCGCTGAAGTTTGCATCAACACCAAAGCCTGTGCGCTGTACTGTCACATTGTTGACAGTTACTGCTGCACCAGTGTTGTTGGTGAGAGTGAAGGTAGTGAACGGAATGCGCGACGCACCTTGTGGTGCGAGCGAATTAGCAGGCTGTGCTGCTGCCGAGACCGAAAGGCCAGGACCGGTTGGTGTAGGGGTAGTGCTTGTTGAGCCGCCACAAACTGACGCAATCTTTGCGCGAGTGATGGCACCTACATAACCAGCTGCTGGTGAAACGCCGTTTGCAGTCTGGAACTTGATAACCGCAGCCTTGGTCGCAGGACCAAAGGTTGAGGTCTCATTGCCAGGAGATCCTGCGCCGGAAGCCGCAACCATAGTTGCTGCTGAACCGTTGAGGAACTTCTGGAGTGCCATAACGCTAGCTCCTGTCGAACCCTGTTGAAGGTCGCCAGAGAGAGCTGGGCACGCACCGCCTACTGCTGGAGTAGAAGGTACTGTAGGTGTACTGCCTGAAAGCGACGCTTGCACATTGGCAATCGTAGCTGCGTCAGCACCGAACGATTGAAGCAGCGATATGATCGAGCTGATCTGTGACTGCGTCAATGATGCCGCCTGAGCTGGTGCTGCTGCGAATGTTCCCACAACGAGGACAGACGCAACCGCGATACCCGCTATAAAAGCGACGAGTCGTGTTGAACTCTGAGTAATAGTCATACTTTAAATAATTTCGAACGAATAATTTTACTTGTAATCTAGCTTTTAAATAGAACCTGCACCGAACCATTTTCTACCGACCACCATTGTGTTGGCTCGCCTCTCTTAAAGAAGCGGGCTTACACAAAGAGCGGGCTTTGGTAGCAAGAGGGGGATATGGAGTACAGCCGTTGTGCAACCGTCGAAGGGACAAAGAATATCTGTAATTAAACACTGTTTTAATGACGCCCTAAGCGTGCTTCGCTTACAGCGTATTGTTACTTTTTTTTGCGTATTCAGTTGTCAATGAACATACCTCCCGTAGGTACTCCTACCATTATAGGGCTACCTATGAAGTATCTGCAAAAAAACCTTGTGGATAAGCCATTTGGGCTCAACAGGCAAAAACCCCCAAGGGGGCCTTTTTCCGTGTTTTCCACACAGACAACCTTATACTAATAGGGCATAAACGTCAACGAGCACAGCTAGGGAGAAACGTGTGTCGCTCTATATATACTCCAACGGCGCTCCCCCTTCCTCTCTATAAGGCCTTGCCCTATGAGGACGCCTAGTTCCCTTTGTATGGTCTTTTCACTACAATTTTTTACCACAGAGGCTATATCTTTTATAGAAACACCGTTATTTTTCCTCACAAAATCAAGGATCAAGGACATTCTGTTTGTCTGTTTTCCCTCTTGTGTCTTTTTATGTCCTTTAGATATGTCCTTTATATTATCCGCCCCAGAAACGCTGCTGATATGTAAGCGGTCTCCTTCTGAAAAGAAGGAGCCGAGCGTGGGGGTCGTCTTTAACTCTTCTACAGAAAAGTCTTTTGAAGAGACAAAAGGGGAGGGGTGGTTTTCTGCTGCAATCCTTCGAGCTATGTTTTCATATTCCTCTGAGATTATAATAGAATTTTCTCTTTTTATATGCCCCTGTGTAGCAGCAAGACGCACCCAAGAAAGAAGGGCGAGAGTGTCTGCCAGCACCAACGACGTGTCCACTTCCCCGGCGGCAAAATGTAAAATGGCGTGAGGTAGGCGGTTAGCGAGAGCGAGCATTTCTTTAAAATATTCGCTGTCTTTTATAGGAGAATTTTGCGCCAAAAGAGACAAAACATGCGCAATTTTTTCTGACTTTAGATAACAAAAATATATATCACCACGTCCTTTAAAAAGGATTGATTTTAAAGCTATTTCGTGGAAATTATCGCTCATAAAATGACAAAATGTCTTATAGTTTGTCCGTAATGTCTTTTATAAAATTTATAAAAGTAAGAGACAAGGCTATGTCTCTTAGAGTAGCGCGATGTTTTTAAAATGCAAGGTGCCGTTTTAACGGCGCAAGGGTTCCGCTAACATGTTATGATTTCTCCATGGCGCGTAAGCAAAATAAGGTTACCAAGGCTTCAAATAATTCTTTTACTGCCCTACCCAGCCACACAAAAAGAGCCGTGATCGCAGTGCTGTTTATTATTTTGGGTATATTTTTTACCCTTGCAGCAATAGACATAGCAGGGCCGGCAGGGTCGAGTATATATAGCTTTTTGTCTCAACTTCTTGGTGTTGGGTACTTCCTGCTCCCTGTCCTCTGTTTTATGTTAGCAACCGCCACACTAAGGGAGCAGGAAAACACAATAACCCTTATTAAGGGCGTTTCGAGCGGTATATTCTTCATCGCTACACTTGGTTTTGTAACCATAGTAAGCGGTGACGGTGGCTTGGTCGGCAAGAGTATAGCGTCTCCACTCATACATCTGTTTGATGTATATGCATCCCTTATTGTGCTGGGAGGCTTTTCTCTTATAACGCTCCTGGTGCTTCTTGAGGGCAACATATCAATAGCACCAATCTCCGAGCTGGTGCAGCTTATAAAACGGCTTTTTATGTCCAAGGATCAGGGAGACAACCTAATACTTACCGGCTCCTCTCTCAACCTCCAGGAAGAAACATCGCCAGAAAGAGCCACCCAAGATAATGACGAAGTAGTAATAGCGACACCAAAAAGCTCAACAGCATCTGTACAACAAATATCATCTAAAGAGGCGGCAGCTGCAGCACTGCAGACGCTTTTGGGGGAGTATAACGCACCACCATTAAGCCTCCTTGAGAGAGACCGCGGCCGGCCTGGCGTTGGAGATATCAAAGGCAACGCAAACATCATAAAACGTACACTCCAGAACTTTGGTATCAATATTGAGCTCGACGAGATATCGATAGGCCCATCAGTCACGCGGTACGCGATCAAGCCAGCAGAGGGTGTGCGGCTCCAAAAGATAGTATCGCTGCAGACCAACCTTGAGCTCGCGCTTGCGGCGCACCCGGTGCGCATTGAGGCACCGATCCCAGGCAAATCTCTAGTAGGTATCGAGGTGCCTAATACTTCTAAAGTAACTGTTGGCTTAGGCACGCTCCTTGAAGCGCCAGAATTTGCAGAGGGGCGCAAACCGCTTTTGGTTGCGCTCGGCCGCGACATTGCAGGCGCATCCCACTTTGGCAATATCGGCAAAATGCCGCACGCGCTTATCGCTGGGGCAACCGGCTCTGGCAAGTCGGTTACTATACACGCGATTATTACCTCGCTTTTATACCGGCTGGGCCCGGCGCGCCTGCGCTTTATCATGATCGACCCAAAACGTGTTGAGCTAACACTCTATAACCCGATCCCGCATTTGCTCTCGCCAGTTATCACTGACGCCAAGCGCGCCATTACAGCGCTGCGCTGGGCAGGTAAAGAGATGGAACGCCGCTACAATATCCTTGAGGAAAATCGCGTGCGCGATGTCGACTCTTATTATGAAAACATCTTAGCTCCCGCGCTTGAAGATTTGCGCAAAAGAGGCGGCGAACCTGAGGAGGGCGAGCGCGTCCCTGAGGCGATGCCTTACATTGTGATTGTTATAGACGAGCTCGCGGATATTATGCAGTCGTTCCCGCGCGAACTTGAGGCATCGATCGTGCGCCTGGCACAAATGTCGCGCGCGGTTGGTATACACCTGCTGCTTTCGACACAGCGGCCAAGCGTCAACGTGATCACTGGCCTAATCAAGGCAAACATCCCGTCGCGCGTAGCGCTCCAGGTGGCAAGCCAGATCGACTCACGCACTATCCTCGACCAGGGCGGCGCAGAAAAACTCCTCGGTGCGGGAGACATGCTCTACCTCTCGGGGGATATGGGCAAGCCAGTGCGCCTCCAGAGTGCGTTTATTAGCGAACAAGAGGTGAAGAAAGTTGTTGATTATATTGCAAAACACAATGAGGCAGAGCTGCCCGTTGATATCGGTTTATCTGCCACGAGCGGAAATGGCGATTCTTCTGGAAACATAGTGAGTGGCGGCTTTAGTGATGACGACACAGAGGTTGACGACAGCATGCTTGAAGAAGCACGCAAGGTGGTGGTAGAGAGCGGCAAAGCATCTACCTCGTTCTTGCAGCGCCGGCTTAGCCTTGGATACTCGCGCGCGGCGCGCATCATGGATATGCTGGAAGCCAGAGGAGTGGTCGGCCCGCAAAACGGTTCAAAACCGCGCGAGATACTCCACAAGCCTGCTGAAGCTGCGCTTCTTAACAACGAAGATGATATATGAAAAAAACTCTGTGGGCTCTTGTTATACTCGCTGTTATTGGGTACGGCGCCTTTGAAGCACGCCGGCTGGTGTGGGGGCCGAGCGTTGTCATACTCTCTCCGACAGCAGGTAGCGCCACCTCTTCTGAAGTAGTTACGATTGCAGGAATAGCGCGCAATATTTCGTTCCTCACTATAAACGACGCACCTGCATTTACAGACGAACAGGGCCGCTTTTTGGTGCGGCTTTCCCCGCCGCCTGGATATGCTATATTCACGGTCGCGGCGACAGATCGCTTTGGGAGACGGGCTGTAGACAGTGTGCCTATTACTGTTTTAAATTATTGCTCTGTTATTGTCGGCTAAGGCCGTAAATGACAGATACTTATTATGGCAAAAGATAAAAAACCAGAGAAGACTGTTTCCTCAGGGAAGGACTCCAGCGCTATAGATGCCGCGATCCGAGAAATTAAAACCAAGTTTGGCGACGAAGCGATCATGAAGCTGGGCGATGCGCCAAAGGTGGACATCGATGTGGTGCCGTCAGGCTCGATCGGGCTCGACTGGGCGCTTGGGATCGGCGGCTACCCGCGTGGCCGCATTATCGAAGTATTTGGCCCTGAGTCTTCTGGCAAAACAACGCTCTCGCTGCATGCTATTGCCGAAGCGCAAAAAAAGGGCGGCGTTTGCGCATTTATAGACGCAGAGCATGCGCTTGACCCAGAGTATGCAAAAAAGATTGGTGTAAACATTAATAACCTTCTTGTCTCGCAGCCAGACACCGGCGAGCAAGCGCTCGAGATTGTGGAGAGCTTGGTACGCTCAGGCAAAATAGACGTCATTGTTGTCGACTCTGTTGCAGCACTGACCCCCAAAGACGAAATAGAGGGAGAAATGGGGTCGTCCCAGATGGGGAAGCAGGCGCGCCTCATGTCTCAGGCGTTGCGCAAACTTACCGCGATCACCTCTAAATCAAAAACACTCATTATCTTTATCAACCAGATCCGCATGCAGATCGGGGTTATGTTTGGCAACCCGGAAACCACCACAGGAGGGAAGGCCCTTAAGTTTTATACGAGCGTTAGACTCGATATCCGCCGCATTGCACAAATAAAAAAAGGAGAAGAGGTGGTGGGCGGCAGACACCGCGTTAAGGTAGTAAAGAACAAGATCGCTGCGCCGTTTCGCACCACAGAGTTTGACCTTATGTACAACGAAGGAATATCTCGTGAGGGCGAGATCATCGCGCTCGGAGAGCGCCTGGGAGTTATCCACAAGTCGGGCTCTTCGTACTCTTACGGCGAGGAGAAGCTTGGTCGGGGCTATGACGCAACGCGCACTTCCCTGCGCGAGAACAAGAAGCTCGCAAACGACATATTGAGAGACATCAAAAAAGGCCTTATTGAAAATACTTCAGGTAAAAAACCAGCCGCAGACGCCGAAGACTCTAAAGACGAATAAATTTACGCCGTAAAAGTATTGCGTGAGAAAGCGAGCGACTTGATAAAGTCGGCGCAGAGTGTGCCGAGCGCAAAGACCGCCGCCAAAAGGCCTAGCTGGACCAAAAGCTTCGTGCCGAGGACTGCTGAGACGAGAAACGCGGCAACACTCCCCACCCCGCCGTGTGCAACATTCGTAAAGTTTGCCGCAACACTACCAACAGAGACCAGTGCTACGATCCCCCAAAACGAAATGGCAAGTACATACACCTTGAGCGCAGTAAAACTTATGAGGCGCCGCACGGTATGTATCACCGCAACACTCGCCATTACTTGTTGTTCGATTTTGGTCATACTTGTGTAGTTATTGCTTCAAATATTTTTCTAAACTCTTTTTTTGCCCGGTGTACTCTGGTCTTAATAGCCCCGACCGACACCCCCTCTGCCTTTGCCATCTCCTCCTGCGACTTCCCCTCTATAAAAAAGGCACTGAGCGCTTTGGCAAACACTGGCGGCATCCGGGAGAGGATTGACGCGACTTCGTCCATGGCCTCCCTCTTTTCAAACTGCCGGAGCGACTTGTCGGGGAGTATATCCCAAATCTCATCATCAAGCTTTGCTGTCATAAGCCCTTGGCGTTTGCGGCGGGTATAGTGCGTAAGCGCTGTGTTGATAAGGATCCTATAGCCCCACGAGGAGAAGGTTGCCCCCTCAACAGTCTTAAACTTGTTTGCGTTGAGGTAGATCTTTGTAAACGCCTCTTGCACAATATCCTCAGCCGCCTCCTCGTCGTGCACTATCGAGCGAGCTTTGCGCATAAAAGGCTCCTCGTATTTGCGCACTAGCGCGGCAAAGAGCGACGGATGCGAGACCGAGCTTAACAAGACCTCTTCGTCAGAGCGCTCTGCTTCAGACTCATCCTCTAAAAGGTATTCCCTCTTCATGACCACAGGATATATCATAGTGACCGTTTATTACAACCCTCCTAAAGGTAATAGGTTTCCAAACCGCTGTTTTTGTGTAAAATAGCGAGATGCTTGAATATAATGAGATTTTGCCTAAGAAATTTATCCTAGTTGATGGAGCCCCTTACGAGGTGCTTGACGCGCACGTCTTTCGCAAACAACAGCGCAAGCCGGTAAACCAAACAAAACTGCGTAATGTACTCTCCGGCAAGGTAACTGAAATGGCCTTCCATGTATCTGATAAGGTTGCGGAGGCTGACCTCTCCCTCAAACCTGCTAAATATCTCTATGCTCGTAAAGGTGAGTTTTGGTTCTGCGACCCTGCCAACCCTGCCGACCGGTTTCAGCTCTTAGAGGACGTGATAGGCCCTGCAGGCCAGTTTCTTAAACCAAACAGCATAGTCGATGCGCTCGTTTTTGATGAAAAAATGATTTCTTTGCGGATACCTATCAAGGTAGAGCTATTGGTGAAAGAAGCTCCTCCTGCGGTGCGCGGCAATACCGCACAAGGCGGCACTAAACAGATCGTGCTTGAAACCGGCGCAACCGTGCAAGCCCCACTCTTTGTAAACGAAGGAGATATTGTGCGGATCAATACCGAAACTGGTACTTACGTGGAGCGTGTAGATAAGAAGTAGTGCGGAGCAAAAATAAAAAACTTACAAAAAAGAGCGCGCTCCGGGCCGCTAAAGACCCGAGTCTAACTCTCTTTTTTGTAAGTTTTTTATTTTATTACCGAACAATGTATGGCAAGAGTGCCATGTAACGTGCGCGCTTCACTGCTGTGGCTAGAGCGCGCTGCCCGCTTGCAGAGAGGCCTGTGCGGCGGCGCGACATGATTTTGCCGTGCGGGTTTAGGAACTTCTTCATCGTTTCTACCTCTTTGTAGTCGATCGTCTGGATTTGTGCTCCATAGAGCTGTGTTTCAGTTTTTGATGCCATAAAATTTTCTAAATAAATTTTCTCTTACATTTGTTTTAAGCAAGCTTAAAACGGTATGTCGTCTGGGTTAATATCTTCTTGCGGGTAATCGATCCCCTCCTCTTTAGGAGCCTTCTGATGAGCCTCTGCATCCCTCGACTCTGCTCGGGATAAATCACCTGCTTGCCCTGAGCTTGTCGAAGAGCCGCGAGAACCAAACTCAACACGGTCTGCGATAATCTCTGTGCGATATTGCTTCCCCTTCTCTGGGCTGTCCCAACTGCGGGTTTGTATCCTACCTTCAATAATCGCTGAGCTCCCCTTCTTGAGATACTGCGCGCAGGTCTCTGCTTGGCGACCAAACACGACCACGTTATGAAACTCTACTGCCTCTTGCTTGTTGCCCTCTTTGTCGCGCCATACGCGGTTGGTAGCAACGCCAAACGAAGCAACTTGCCCACCTGATGGAAGCGTCTTGAGCTCTGGGTCGCGAGTAAGATTACCGTAAAGTATTACCTTGTTCATAGCTAGTTATACGACAAGAGCGTCTATGCTCTTATTAAGCTCCTCCTCAGAAACTTCGGCGACTGGGGCCTCAGGAGCGGCTGCTGGCTTCTTTAAGGTCTCGCCCTCAAGACGATTAGAGGAGAAAATAGCACGGCGTTGAGCTTGAGCCTCTTGCGGCTCGGTCTTTATAAAGAGGTAGCGTAAAATGTTTTTGTTTTGTTTAAGAAAATCCTCGATGTTGTTGATGCCTGAGCGATCCTCAACTACAAATTGGATCCAGCCAAAGTAAGACTCGTTATACTTTTCTCGTTTGCCGGTTGTTGCACGCTCGACCGTGTAAGCCAAGGCAATCTTTTGAGGAATTTGCTCTGTTTTAATCTCGCCTCCCGCCTTCTTAACCTCGGCACGGATGGCCTCTACCACCTCGCCTACCTTTGCCTCCTCTACTGTAGGCACGACATGAAAGCCGATCTCGTAGAGGGGGCGGCTGTCCTTAGGGGTGTTCGCTTGGGATGAAGTCTCGGCCTGGGCCTCGACCTGCGACATTTCTGTCATAGGGGCACTCTACCACAGCGCAACCTACTCTGCAATATTAAAGGCTTTTTGTGTATTTTTTACTATCTGTTCGGCGACTTCTCCAACTGGCAACCCTTTTATTGCAGCGACTTTGGCGACAACATGTTCTACATACGCGGGCTCGTTGCGTTTGCCCCTAAAGGGCACCGGGGCGGCAAACGGAGCGTCAGTTTCAGACAAAATACGGTCGAGCGGCGTTACACTGATCGACTCATCGTACATATCGGTATAAGTAATAGGTCCGGGGAATGATAAGTAGCAACCAAGGCCGAGATATTTTTGTGCGAGCTCTCCGGAACCAGTGAAAAAATGAATAACGATTTTTAGTTTTTCTCCCCTGCCCTTTTTATATGCAGCTAACATCTCGAGCATATCGTCATGGGCATTTCTACAGTGCACGATTAGTGTTTTGTTTAACTTTATCGCGAGCTCAATCTGCTTTTCAAATCTTTCTTTCTGCACTATTTTTTCTTCATTCGTTCCGCCACTCCTAAAATAATCCAAACCACACTCCCCTATCGCTACAACTTTTGGATTTCCTGCCAATGCTTCGTAGTATGATATATCATACTTTTCTTCCAGATTATCATTTGGATGTAACCCAACCGAAGCCCAAAGAAAATCATATTTTTCTGCAAGCGCAATCCCTGCCCTACTAGTTGTTAGGTCAGTGCCAACAACAATGCCTCCAACTCCCCCGCCTCGCATCCGTGCAAACACATCTTCCCTGTCCGCATCAAACTGCGGCAGCTGCAGGTGGCAATGCGAGTCAAACAATTTAAACATAGAGGTGTATGAATAAATCTGCTATAGCATAACTATTCATACTTCTTAATCCTTCCGTGGAAACAGGGTTTCGGGTTTTTTGTTTTGAACGACAGCAGTCTTTATTGCTTCGCTCGTTTGGGGCACAAAGGGGTTAAGTAAGCGGCCGACAAAATATAGCTCTTGTGTTAAATCAAAGATGAGTTTTTTGCCTGCCTCGGGGTCAGTTTTTACTACCTTAAATGGCTGTGTTTCGGTGATTTTTTGGTCGAGTGCTTGCACATGGCGGAACACCTCATCGATTGCGCTTTTTATATCGAATTTCTCCAACGCATCGGTATAGTTTGAGGGAAACTCGGCTACCTCAGGACGAGTGCCTTTTGGTAAGTGATCCTCAGCCAGCTTCATAATGCGCGCCACTAGGTTGCCAAGCCCATTTGCCAAGTTAGCATTGTACATTTCTTTAAAATGCTCGCGCGTGATATCGCCGTCCTCAAACGGTGAGATATGGCGCGCCAGGTAGTAGCGCACGGCGTCTGTGCCATACTCGGCCAACAGCTCTCCCGGGTCAATAACATTCCCCAGAGTCTTGCTCATTTTTTTGCCACCAGAGAGAAGCATGCCGTGTACTAATACTTTTTTCGGCAACAAAATACCCGCAGAGAGCAGCATGGCTGGCCAAATAGCTGCATGAAAACGCAAGATATCTTTACCCACAATGTGCACATCCGCGGGCCAAAACTTTTTAAAAAGTGTTTCGTCCTGCCCATACCCCAGAGCGGTAATATAGTTTGCAAGCGCATCGCACCATACATACATAACCTGTGTGTCGTCTCCTGGCACCGGGATACCGACAGAGTTGGTGTTACGTGGCCGAGAAAAACTGACGTCTTGCAGCCCCCCGCTCAGTAAAGACAGTATTTCCCGCTCTCTTGTCTCCGGCACGATAGAAAGCGCCCCCGACTCTATCTTTTGCCTTAACACATCTGTGTATTTTGAAAGCCTAAAAAAGTAATTCTCTTCCTTAATATGCTCGGGCACTGTGCCGTGGTCGGGGCACCTTCCTTCTTGTAAATCCTTTTCAGTAACAAACGCTTCGTGCCCCACGCAATAGAGCCCCTCGTACTCTTTTTTGTATATGTCGCCTGCCGCCACTAACCTACCCCACAAGGCGACAGCACCGGGCCAATGCGCCATTTGGTCGCTGGTGCGGATAAACTGATCGTACGAGATGTTAAGCGCAACAAACAACTCTTTAAAACCAAGAACCTTTTCATCCAGAAACTCCTGAGGTGTCTGCCCAGCTGCCAAAGCAGGGGCAATAATTTTTTGAGTATTTTCGTCCGCCCCGGTCAACAGATAAGTCTCACTGCCAACAAGCCGGTGGTAGCGAGCGATGACGTCGCTTAGGGTTGCAACGTACGCATGCCCCAAATGCAATTTAGCATTAGGATAAAAAATCGGCGTTGTGAGATAAAACTTGTCTGACATTTGTCCAAACTACTCTCCTTCTTTCTCCTTCGCAAGCTGTCTGGCAAGTGCGCGAGTTTTTTCTCGGTCGACATCAGAGACAAACTCCTGTATTGCTCCTGCTATGGGGACTGAGAGGAGCACCCCCAAAAACCCAAACAGTTTAAACCCGATAAGGAGCGATAGGATCACCATGAGCGGCGGCACACCAACAACCTTTTTTACCACGACTGGGTAAATGAGATGCGCCTCAAACTGCTGCACGAGCGCATAGAGCCCGAGCACCAGGAGCGCCATAGTAGGCCCGCCTGCCCCAAGCGCGATAGCAATAGCAGGGACCATGGCTAAAAACTGGCCGAAGACAGGTATAAGCTCAAACACGCCAGCAAGGACCGCGAGCAAAAGCGCGTAGGGCACGCCAAGGATGGTGAGCCCGAGATACAACAGCACCCCCACAATCACCCCTAGTATCAACTGCCCTTGCATCCATTTGCCTATTTTTTCTTGGCTGCGCTTCCATAGGTGGAGCACATAGGCTTGCTCTTTAACCGGCGTCACAACACGTAAAAAGTCGTCGACCCCTGTTTCCTGCACTGAAAAGTAAAATGCAAATACCACGATTAGTATCAGCGAGGTAATACCTCCAAACACCGCTGAAAGTGTCGTAAAAGCACCTCCTGCCGAGCTCCCCAGAGCAGCAGATATGTTTTGTAAGACTTGTGCCGAAGAAACAGAGTCGGCAACACTGCCCCACGGGAGTAACCCGTGCGTCGCGTCAGAAATATTTAAAGTGATTAACGTCTCGGGAAGTTTGGTGAGGAAGACGGCCGCATCACTGAGGACTGGCGGTACAAAGATAAAGAGAAGAGTAAAAAAGGACACTATGACCAAAAGGTACATGAGGATCACGGCAAGTATGCGGTTAACCCCCCGGCGTGCAAGGGCAAGCACACCGGGTTCCATCGCCGAGGCTATCACCACCGCAGTTAGCACAATGAGCACTAGGTCGCGGATATAGTATAAAAGAGCTGCCAACCCCAATATAACCAGCACCATAACAATGCTGCCAGGCGTTATGGTGATAGAGGTATTCTTCATCCCCCCTATCTTACACCTTCATTTTCGATTGGAGAAACGGCAAAAGTTCAGAAATAGATAAGCGTTTTTGCTCTCCTGTGTCGCGGTCTCTTAGTGTCACTGTGTCTTTAAGGTCTGGGTTTCCCTCCTCGGCTCCGCCTTGGCGAGACGGGTCGCCTAGTGTGTCGAAATCTATCGTGATACAAAACGGTGTGCCGATTTCGTCTTGCCGGCGGTAGCGTTTGCCGATGTTGCCGTTGTCGTCAAACACAATCTGCGGAATTTCTTTTTTGATCGTTTGGTAAACCTCCTGCGCTTTTGCGACCAGTTCTGGTTTGTTTTTGAGCAGTGGAAATATAGCAGCTTTAATAGGCGCTACCGCCGGCTTAAATTTTAAATACACGCGCTTCTCTCCACCAAGCTCGTCTTCTGTATAAGCAGAGGTTAGTACCGCAAGTAGGGCCCTTTCAACACCGAGCGATGGCTCGATAACATGCGGCACAAAAGATGCCTCCCCTTCTTCTGCATAGGAGAGCTCTTTGGTTGAGGCAGCTGTATGCGCAGTAAGGTCGAAGTCGGTGCGATATGCTAAACCAAATAATTCTTTACGGCCGAATGGAAAATCGAATTCGAAATCTATCGTGCGCTCTGAGTAGTGCGCGCGATCATTTTCAGAAACCTCAAGCTCGTGTACCGCATCTTTGCGTATACCAACCGCATCAACAAACGACAATATCTCCTTTCTCCATTCTTCAAATTTCTCCTGCCAATCGGCTGGGCGAACAAAATACTCGACCTCCATCTGTTCAAACTCTCTTGAGCGGAAGACAAAGTCGCGCGGAGCTATCTCATTGCGAAAGGCTTTACCGATTTGCCCGATACCAAACGGGAGCTTGGGGTGAAATGAGTCAACAATATTTTTGAAGTTTACAAAAATGCCGCCCGCGGTCTCTGGACGCAAATAAGCTACAGTTGCTTCCTCTCCAGCACCAACCGATGTTTTAAACATGGTGTTAAATGACTTTCCATCAGGAGTCGGGTCGGCAAACCCGGCTACGTGCCCGCTCGCCTCCCACGCGCGAGGATTCATAACAATAGCGGCATCGAGCCCGTACATGTCATCTCGGTTCTCGACAAATTTTCTCCACCAAAGGTTTTTTATGTTTTGCTTGAGTGCAACTCCCAAAGGGCCATAATCCCAAAAACCTGCAAAGCCGCCATAGATTTCAGAACCTTGGAAGACAAAGCCTCGGCGCTTGCACAGCGACACTATTTTCTCCATTCTATCTGTTTCTTTTGCTTGTTCAGCCATCATACATTTCTACTGCTTTGGAGCGACTATGTCCATACCTGAGAGGTCGTCCGTGTTGGTTGTCGATGCCTCGGCACTCGCCTCAACGCTCACTTGGGCAAAGCGGTCGAGGCCAGAGAGAGTCGTTGCACCAGTGAGTGTAGGCACGGTGCCCACTTGGCTAACGCTTGGGGTAAAGAGTAGTTGGAAGGATGCCTGACGCGCTCCAGAAGTATACCCGACACCTGCCCGCACATCACCAAGGCTCCACTTAACTACTCGCGTTCCCTGGTCGTATGTTACACCTGCCTCCCCCTTCACAAAGGTGACATACGGTGGGAGCGTTGTCTGCGCGGTGGCATTGGCAACAGTGTTTGCAGAGTTTTTAACCGACCACGTGATTGTGTATGAAGAGTCTTGCTCTGCGCGCGGCGGAACGGGGCCGGTGTTTAAGTATGGCCCTGTGTTGCGTAGCGACTGTGCTGTGATAAAAAGCGCCGAGGCGAGAGTTACCTTCATGGTGCTGGCAGAGGAAACTGCGCCCGAGACACTGCCTTCAGACTGGCGCGTGCCACGCACCTGGAGCGAGAGCGTTATGGTGGGGTTAGTGATGAGCGAGTTGTTTGCACCCGGCGGGAGTGTTGCGAAAGAAAATTGGTAGTTCCCCTTCCCCCCGGGAGGGACTAGAGCAAGCAAGCTGTCTCCCTGCGATGTCCAAAGAATAGTAGAGTTGCTCGATTGATAAAAACCATTTGATGCATTGATAGAGTTTTTGTCGATTGCTGGGCCGTCAAAAACTAAAGCGAGCTCGAGCCCTGAAACAGCGTCTGGCAAATTATTTTCCCAAGCGATAGTACCGCTGAGCGTTTTGCCTGCCGTGGCTGATACTGTAGCGCCGGTTTTACCCTCGAGAGTAATCGCGCCGGTGATAAACGGGCGCTCGACAGTGAGCGTCTGCGGCACAATAAGGAACGGCACTTTGACATGCGGGTCGGTTTGGTCGGCGTTTGAGCCGATAAGAAAACGGAATACACGCTCATCTCCGTCTAAGGCGTCTATGGCGCCCGTGAGCTTGATCGTGCGCGTCTCGCCGGGTTTAAGCGTCCCCAAGCGCCACAGTGTCCCACCCGCCCCTGCCGAGGGTTGTGTTTTTGCTACAGAAAACCCAAATGGGTATTGCCCTTCGACCACCACATTCTCAACAGGGGCGGCAGCGTTTGAGCGGACAGTTATGTTGAAAGTAAATGGGTCGCCAGCAGTTGCTTTAGAGGGGGCCTCGACAGAAAGAGAGACCGGCGCTGAGCCTATGATAAAAGAGGTCTCTCCTTTTTTCTCAAACACCGCGTTTGAGCCTGCGACACTGTACTCAAGCCCCGCAACAATGGTCCCCGTAGTCCCTTCGCTCCCGTAAAAAATGGCGGAGACGGTGCGTTTGACTTGAGCACCCGACCTTATTGTGCCGATCGAGATGCGCTCATGCGTGAGCGGCTTCGTTGGGTCGCTTATGCTACGCGCGCCAGCTGGATAATCGATAACCAGGTCTGCCAGCTCGAGCGAGGTGGTGTTGCGGTTAGTGATAATAAACTCAAGGTCTGCTTGCTTGCCGCCATCTATAAGCGAAGGAGCAACAACCTGTATGTCGATATTTTGCGGCGAGGTGGTATTGATCCCACCAAAGAAAAGAAATGCAGATACCGCAAGTGCACCGACAAAAAAAACTATCGAGCCTATGAAAAACTTTGTAGCAAAGGGTATATGTTTTTTTGGTGTAGGCGGTGTAATAAAAGTGGAAGGGTTTTGCGTACTAAGCACCTTAGCAGGAGTTGGTTCAGAAACAGTAGGAGGCTCAGCCTCTTTCCAAGTGCGCGGCACCTCGACCTCGCTCTGGCTTAAAGGCGAGCGCTCATCGGCCTTCTCTTTGTTGGCGCTCCCGCGCGCATAGAGGCGGCTTTTTAGCTTCTCTACCCCGCTCTTTTCCCTATTGGCCATCACTCAAGAATACCACAAGCGCTTATAGCCCTGTTGCTCCGAGCGACTCGTTTATAGATTTGATCAGGAGTCTGCGGGAACGATTTATTTCTTCTGTAAGCTCGAGCGAAAAGAAATCTTGCTCAATAAAAGGCCTGAGTTCTGGCGTGTCGGGCAAATAGCCAAGATGCGATAGGATCCTGAGCACCAACACTGCTTCAATGTCGCTCTTCCCCGCCTCGGGTGCTGTACGCGCGAGAGCAGAGAGGCCTTCGTGTACAGTGTCGTACAGCATTTTATGCGGCTCCTCCCCTGGGATAAGCCGGAGCACGAGGCGTACAACGCGCCCAGCTGCCGAGCGGCCTGGAGCCGCCCCAGGAATAAGCGCATGTGAAATATGGTGAGCCCCTGTTAGCTTCCACTCATAAGCGCCGCGTATAAAGGAGAACCTTCCTTTAGTGAGCGTCTCCAGCCCGTAGCGCAATTTAGAATTTTCGCGCCGCGCCGCGCGTGCGGCGACCCTGAGTAGCCCGTGCTCGCGTGTAAGGATCGCTGCGCGCGTATTTTCCTCCCCCGCTATGCGTTTACCAAGTACAATGCCTTCGCTTATAAACACAGGGTACATATCACTCAGTATGTATCTCGAGGTGTGAGAGCCCCGCCTCTTTTATTATTTTTTGTCTGTGCGAGTGTGCAATTTCTTTTTCTTCCTCAGTTACCACAAGCATATAGTTAGGCCTGTCAGAAATGACGAGCCCCTGCTCTTTGCGCCACTCCTGCACGCGGCGTATAAGCCCGCGCACGACACCCTCCTCGCGTAACTCTTTGGTGAGTGTCGTGTCGAGCCACACATCTTTTTCTATATCGGCGTCTGCAATAACCTCTTTTACATTTACTTCATCGGCAATCAATGTGTGGAGCAACGGGTCTGCAGGCAATGTTTTTACTTTAAGCAATCCAAGTGGTTGGCGGATCTTGATACCCGCCTTCTCTCGCTCTTGCAGCCCTGCTGAGGCAACTGTACGTACCTGTGCCATGTCCAAAAGCAGAGCCTCATCGGCAGCTACTGGCGCTTCAGGCCAGTGTGTCAGATGTACGCTGTCTGTCTCTCCACCAACACCGCGATAAATTGCCTCAGCAATAAATGGCATGATTGGTGCGATAAGCTGCGTGAGCACGAGCAGCACCTCGCGCTGTGTGGCAAGTGCGTGCTGTTTATCTCCTGCATCATCGCCTTTTACGCGGTCGCGCGAACGGCGCACATACCATGTGGAATATTCTTCAATAAAACTTCTCAAGATTTTGCATGCACTGGGTGTGTCATACGCATTGAGCGCTACCGTAATGTTCTCTACCGCTTTACTGAGCAAAGAGAGTGCCCATTGGTCGAGCACATGTGTACTGGCGCGTGCGTCAGTATGTCCATCCCACTCGTGTTTATACAGTTCGAAGAATTTATACGAGTTCCATAATGTGCCAATAACGCGGTTATGCACCTCACGGACATCCTCGTCTTTAAAACTAAAGTCTTCTCCACTCATCACCACCGAGCCCATGAGATAAAACCGTAGCGCATCAGCCCCAAATTGGTCCATCACATTGATCGGGTCGGTGTAGTTGCCTTTAGATTTGCTCATCTTAGAGCCATCGGCAGCGAGGATAGTGCCGGTCGAAACCACATTGAGAAACGCGAGTTTGCCCATCAACAACACGCCCATTGCATGCATGTAGTAAAACCAGGTTCGTGTTTGTGCAATATACTCGGCAATAAAATCTGCTGGATACCCATTAGGCCACAAACCAAAAAGGCGTTTGGGATTGAATGTTTTTTTATTTTCAAACGGGTAGTGGTTGCTTGCATACGGCATCGCACCAGACTCGACCCAACAATCAACTACCTCAGGGACACGCTCAAAGGTGCGGCCACGGTCGTCTACTAAAGTAATAACGTCGATATATGGCCGATGAAGATCGAGCTCATACTTTGCATTGTGAGGAAACGGCACAAAAGGAAGCTCTTTATGTTCCGCGATTTTTAAATACAACTCGTCATCGGTGTCTTCTATGCATTCTTGTGTCGACATGCGGCGCGCCACCGTGCTCATAAGCCAGCCTGGAGCTTCATGCGTCACAATCAATATCTTTTTGCCCGTATAGCGGCGCTCGATCTCAAACAAAAAATCTCCGGTGCGTTGGCGCACCTGCGTATAGGTTTCTGCCCCATCAGGCACTGATGTAAATGCATCTCCAGGGTACGCAAAGTGCTCTCTCCAATCGCGCACGAGTTTACCATCATATGGCCCCACCTGTAGCTCCTGTAGGCGCTCGTCTACCATCACTGCTGAGTCAGGAAGGCCGAGTGTTTGGCGCACAATCTCCGCAGTTTCTTTGGTGCGCACCAGTGGTGACACTACAATAAGGTCGATGTCTGTTTTCTTTTTAAGATCGAGTGCTGACTGAAGCACCATTTCTCTCCCTCGCTCAGTGAGGTGGTTGTCTACTCGGCCGCCAGAGTCGAACACGTGCGCCAAGTTGCTCTGCGCCTCACCATGCCGCATGACAAAGTATGTGTTGCCTGATTTTTTGGTTTTTTGTAGGAGCTCTTCGATTGAACCTATAACGATGAGCCCTTTTCCTCCTTTCTCTTTCCAGATCGGCAATGGTGAGGCCCAAAAGCGGTTACGCGAGATGGTCCAATCAGGAGCACTCTCTATAATATGTTTGAAGCGGCCCTGTTTTAAGTGCGCAGGCACCCAGTTGATCCGCTCATTTTCTTTGAGCATCTTTTGCTTAACCTTTTGGATGTTGATAAACCAAGAGCCGACCGCGTTGTAGATAAGGGGCGCGCCACAGCGGTAGCAGTGTGGATAGGAGTGTGTATGGCTCTCGCGAGAAAAAAGAAGGTTTTTATTTTCTAAATCCTCTTTAATGAGTTTCTCCGCTTTTTTTATATATTCGCCGCGGATAAACTCCGGCACCAACTCGTTGTAAGTGCCGTTGGCATTGAGTAGCTGGATCATCGGCAAACCCTCCTTCTTCCCTAAAGTAAAATCGTCTTCGCCATACATCACTGCCGTGTGCACCACACCGGTGCCATCGGTAGTGGTGACAAAATCTGCAGGAAGAATGATGTATTTTTTGCCCTTGTGCTGCGCTATGGCAGGTATGTCGTATAACGGCTCATACTCAGCACTTACAAGCTGTTTGCCCATAAGCTCTCCGGAAACATGTTCCCCTTCAAATCGCTCTGCTGCAATCACCAAATACTCTCCATTTTTTTCAAAAAAGACATACTTAATGTCGAGGCCAACCGCAAGCGCGACGTTGCCGGGGAGTGTCCACGGAGTTGTTGTCCATGCAAGAATAAATGTATTTTCAGGAAGCCCGTGTTTTTGTGGGTTCTTGAGTTTAAACTTTACCGTCACCGCCTCTTCAGTAATGTCTTTGTAGGTGTTGTCCATCGCGATCTCCGCTTTAGCTAGCGGCGTCTCGCAGTGGTTGCAATACATAAGCACCTTGCGCCCCTCATACAGAAGTTTCTTTTTATCGAGTTGTTGGAGCGTCCACCACACCGTTTCGATGTAGGAGTTGTCCATGGTCTTGTAGGAGTTTTTAAAGTCTACCCACCTACCGATACGGTCGACATATTTCTCCCACTCATCAACAAATTGCAGCACCGAGGCCCGCGCCTCTTCGTTAAAAACATCAACGCCAATGCTTAAAATATCCTTTTTTGTTTTGAGCCCGAGCTTTTTTTCAACCAAGCTCTCCACTGGCAGGCCGTGGCAATCCCACCCCCAAAGCCTGGGGACGCGATACCCTTGCATGGTTTTATAGCGCCCGACCACATCTTTAATTGCAGAAGAGAGAAGCGACCCTGCGTGAGGGAGCCCGGTTGCAAACGGCGGCCCGTCATAGAAAATAAACTCACCCTTAGGCGCGCGTTTTTCCAGGCTGCGTTCAAAAATGCGGCCCTCTTTCCAAAACGCGAGGATCGCCTCCTCTCTCAGAGCTGTCTCACTCTTCCCTCGCTCAAGCATATTTACCTAGTCTAGCTTTTTTCTCCTCAAGCTTCCAGCTCACTACATCTCCTCTGGTGCTGGGATGCCCAAAACAGTAAGACCCGATGACGTGGTCTTTTCAAAAGCCTGTATCAATATAAGATGAATTCCCAGGATTTTACCATCTACAATAAACTGTTCTGCCCCATACCAGCTATTAAAAGTGCCTGCAAGTTCGGTAAGATAGGTCGTTACATGATGCGGCTCCATCTCTTTAACAGCTCGCGAAACCACGTCTGGATAGTGCACAAGAACTCTAGCTAATTTCATCCAGTAATCCTTTTCCTCAATAGCCGGCATAACAAACTCAGGACGAACCTTTTCGATAATAGATCTAGCGCGCACTAAAGCGTATTGCAAATATGGCCCCGAGTCGCCCTCGAGCGAGAGAGATTTTTCTGGATCAAAAATAATATCGCGGCCCGAGCCCTGCTTAAGCACGGCATATTTAATGGCGCCAACCGCCACCTGCTCAGAAACCTTTTCAGCATCAACGAGCTTTCTGTCCTGCATCTTTTCTTTTGCAGCTTCTTTAAGCTCGCTTAAAAGCGACTCGCCAGTAATGACATTGCCTTTGCGAGAAGACATCTTGCTGTCTGCAAAGCGCATCATGCCGTGGGAGACATGTTTAAACTGCCCTTCCCACTCCGGGTGGGTCTGCATGAGAGCGGCCATGATCACTTTAAAATATTCTGTCTGCTCGCTCGCGGTAATGGTTATAGAAGTGTCAAAAGCAGCTGTCGCTTTTTTAAGCTCAGCGAGCCCTAAATCTTTAGCCTCGTAGGTGGGGAGGCCAAGCTTGTTTACAAACACACGTGTATGCAGGCCATACTTTTCTCCGCGGAATATGATTGCCCCCTCGCTTTCTTCAAAAACCTCAGGATGTTTTTTTATTATTTCGAGCCCGAGCGGGCCAGCCTTGCTCTCAAAAAAATAGTGGTCAAACGAAGTGCCGAGCATTTTATACAGCTCTTCAAAATGTTCGAGCGAGAGTTTTCTCCCTGCGTCATACAGGCTGTTCACTGCCGGGTCGCTCCTGCTATAAACCTTTTTATTAATTTCATCGATTTCTTCTTTATGTGCCTCGTACGACTCTGTGCCATAGACATACGCCTCCCCCCAACTCATCTCAGGATTCTGCATTTTGCCCCAGATCGCTTTAGCCACATGGGGGCCCACATCGCCTTGATAGTTGGCACGGACCACCTCTGCTCCAGAGCGCTCAAACACGCGTGCAATACTCTCGCCTATTGCGTTGCTCATCAGGTGGCCGATATGAAACTCTTTAAACGGGTTCGGGTCGGTATACTCTACCATCACTGTTTTGCCTTTATATAAATCATTACTCCCCCACTCTTTTTGAGTAGCAGCATTTTTAACTTCTTTTATAATCGCATCACGAGAAAGAAAGAAGTTTATAAACCCAGCACCAGCGGTTTCTATTTTTTCAACGCCTTCTATTTTTTCTTGCAATTCTTTTGCGAGCACCTCAGCGACTTCTTTAGGATTTTTCTTTAAAAATTTTCCTGCAGCAAGAGCGGCGTTGGTGGCATAGTCGCCATGCTCAAATGAGCCTGGCCGCTCCACAATAAAACCAGCCTCCCCTGCCTCCATAGCAAAAAGGGCCCCTTTAACCGCTTGTTCTATACTTTCTCGTATCACACACAAAGAGTAGCATTTACAACGTTTTTGTCGAAAGTGTAGGAGCGGTATAGCCTTGTACAACTACAAACGACACCCTCCCTATCAGCGCCCCGCCCTGCGTCTCTACTGCGCAGCGCCAACGGCCAGGGTCTACGCTCGAGAGCGTCCAGCCACGATATCCTTCTCCTCTCCCTCCGCTTATAGGGAAGGAGATGCGCGACATGGTAACCCATTTGCCGCTCGCGCTGTCGAACCTTTCCCATCGGTGGAATATCGGCGCCATAAGGCCTGTCGGTGCAAACACCGAGGAGAAGCATGTTGCCTGTTTGTTATATTCAGCGGTGTACACACCGCTTGTGTCGCGCCAAAACATATACCAAGGAGATTTTTCGTAAGTGCCCACATAGACGCCAGGATCTGTTTTAGTTACCTCATGGTATACACCCATGTCTTTAAGCGAGAGCGGCACCGGCGGGATAATGTTGAGAAAGTATAGCGCGTTAAAAAGCAAAAACACCAAACCAACTAAAACAGAAACCTCATACAACTGCTGTTCACGTTCCCTCCCACGAAAGACCAATACATACACGAAAAAAAGAAATAGAGAGATCGCACCGAGGCTCATAATACCAGTTACTAAAAACACCCACGTTCCTACAGCGTGGAGCACAAACGTTGGCACTGCAATCAATAAATAGGAAAATAAAAGAACATAATAAACTACAATGTTAAAACGTAATTGCGCATAACGAGTGCGCATAAACTCGTTGCCTACAAGCATCCCGCCAAGCAGGAGGAGAAAAAGTGTCGACCCCGCAAGCGTGCCGCTCCTGCCATAGAGCACCAGCAAATTGCTTGCAAGACCTCCAAAACAAAATTGCAAAATAACGAGGAAAAATAATGGTTCGTTATTTTGCTGTATCTCGCGCCTGCGCTCCGTACGTAGGTTCAATAAAATGATAAGCCCGCCTGCGATAGCTAAATAGGAAAGAAGTATTAGGTTGTTGGTGGTGCTGTCTGGCCTGTCGGCAATAAAAAGGTCAAAAACAAACCCTGCCACAAGAGCTCCAGTGGTGAGATGCCTTTCATAGCGATGCCACAGGTGCGCCGTGCGCTTTATGCTAGAGCGTACTACCATGCAGTTATTCTACTCTATCCAGACGCCTTGGTTGCAACTATGTAAAAGAGTTTGGGATAGGAAACTTTTCACACAGTTGTTTAATTTCGTTGCGGATAGCATCGAGCCGGCCAAAGTCTGCGCGGTAGGTTATCGCGTCGAGTATCAACTCTGCAACTCGCGCAGACTCCACTTCCCCAAACCCGCGCGAGGTTATGGCGGGTGTGCCAAAACGGATACCTGAGGGGTCCATAGGGCTGCGCGTGTCATCTGCAATAATATTTTTATTAAGCGTAATCCCCACGCTGTCTAAAAGTGTCTCGGCTTCTAGCCCAGAGACGCCAAGGCTGCCAAACACGTCCGCCAAAATAAGGTGGTTGCTGGTGCCGCCGGATATCATACGTACGTTTCGTGCAGCAAAAACTGCTTCCATAGCTTTAGCGTTTTTAAGAATCTGCTGTGCATAATCTTTAAACGATGGCTGGAGAGCCTCGCCAAACGCAACCGCCTTGGCGGCAATAACATGCATAAGCGGCCCACCCTGGAAGCCCGGGAACACCGCTTTGTTTATTTTTTTGGCAATTTCCTCGCTCTCGCGCGTGAGGATAAACCCGCCGCGCGGCCCACGCAGGGTTTTATGTGTCGTTGAGGTCATCACGTCAAACCCGGCATCAAATGGGTTTTTGTGTGCGCCGCCCGCGATTAGCCCCGCAATGTGCGCGATATCTGCAACAGCATAGGCCCCCACCTCGCGCGCAATGGCCACAAACTTTTCATAATCGAGCTCGCGCGAGTAGGCAGAGAAGCCGGCTAAAATAATTTTGGGCTTATGCTCAAGCGCAGCCCGGCGCATGTCGTCATGGTCGATCTCGCCAGTCTCAATATTTTTCATCCGATATCGCGCAAACTTAAAAACCTTAGTGAGGTATGTCACGGGGTGGCCATGCGTAAGATGCCCGCCATGGGAGAGGTCCATCCCTAGCACTGTGTCGCCTGGCATAAGTAGCGCCATATACATCGCGATATTGGCATTAGAGCCAGAGTGCGGTTGCACATTGGCAAACCCCGCGTTAAAAAGTTTCTTCACCCGCTCGATGGCGAGGTTCTCTACTTGGTCGGCAAACTCTTGCCCGCCATAGTAGCGCGCGCTCGGGTATCCTTCAGAGTATTTGTTGGTGAGCACCGAGCTTTGCGCCTCACGCACTGCATGGGAGACATAATTTTCAGAAGGGATAAGCTCTAAGCCGGTAGACTCGCGCTCCTCCTCGCCCATGAGCGCGGAAAAAACTTCTTTATCTTGTTTGTTTACAAACTCGTACATATAGGTAGGATGAGGCAAGATCTGCACAAACACAAGGAAGGAATCCCATGCAGGACTTCTACAAACCGCGCGCAGAGCGCACCCCAGACACCCAATATCAAAGACGGTTGTGCCGCATCCTTATTAGAGGCGCTCTTGCCAAAGATACCCCGCAAGGAGTCGGCGCACTTACTTGTTTCGGAACACTGCCGCCCATGGTGTTTAACCTTAGGAACGGCGTGCCGGTGATTACGGAGCGAAAGATCCCCTGGCAGAAAGCCGTTGCGGAGATTATCGCTTTTATCAACGGCGCGCGCACGATCGACCAGATCGAATCCTATGGATGCGATTTCTGGAAGGATTACCGCGGCAAAGGAACCGCCTTTGGGCTCGGCCCTGACGACATGGGGCCGGGTTCGTATGGACCCGGTTTCCACGACTTTGAAATGCCTGGTGGCGGTGTGCTCAACCAATTTGCACAGTTGGTTGAGCAAATAAAACAGTACCCAACACTACGCACACACAAGGTCACTCCCTGGAAGCCGTACTACACTGCGCGTGGTCCAAACCGCAAGGTGATCGTGGCTCCCTGCCACGGCGAGGTGCATTGCCGAGTGTTGGAAGGAGCACTCCACTTACGGATGGACCAGCGCTCGGCCGACTTCCCTATCGGCGTGCCGTTCAATATGACACAGTACGCCGCACTGCTCCTCATGATCGCGCAGGTAACGGGCCTCAAGCCCGGCACCTATATCCACAGCTTCTCGGATGCGCATATTTATGAGAACCAGGTAGATGCCGTACGCGAGCTGGTGGATAGGAGGCCTCGGCCATTCCCCATCCTTCGTCTCGACCCTGGGGTGAAAAACTTGTTCGACTTTCGGGTTGAGCATTTTACACTCGAGGAGTACGACCCGCACCCGGGGATGAAAATCCCCTTTGTTCCATAGCTGATGCCGCCCCACATGTGTGGGGCGGCATTTTCTTTTTAGCCAGATAGTTATAGAGTGTGCAAATGACAAAGAAGAAATTTGTGCACGCCCCAAATGCCAACGACCGAGCGGAGTACCATTCGGTACTTAAAAAGATTACTCGGGACAACGTCTGCCCTTTTTGCCCTGCCCATTTTAAATATCACACTCGCCCCATACTACGCACCGGCAAACATTGGCTCCTAACTGAAAACATGAGCCCATACGAAGGCACTAAAAAACATTTTCTATTTATCCATAAAAAACACATAGAGACACCTCAGAAACTTTCTGCTGCAGCATGGAAAGAACTGCTCTCTCACCTTAACTGGGTTTCAAAAAAATACAGACTTCCTGCTGGCGGCTTTTTTATGCGGTTTGGCGACATGCACTACACTGGTGCAAGCGTCGCACACCTACATGCACAAATGATTATCGGCTCTAAAAAGAGTAAGGGTTCTTTTATCATCGGCCCTACACTCGGGTTTGGAAAAAGATAACCCCCGCTTTCAAGGCGGGGGCCGGGTCATCTCGACCCTTATGATTTCAATATCTCGGGAACGAAGCGTTTCTTCTCCCTCGATCTGCGAGTAGCCTTCGGCGTAGAAAACCCGCCGAAAACCTGCTTGTGCAATTGCGCGCGCGCATCCGGAACACGGAAAGGTGGTCACATAGAGGTCTGCGCCTTTTAGTGGCACCCCTAACCGTGCGGCCTGAGCGATGAGCGCTATCTCTCCATGAATAGCTGAAGAAAGGTCTATCCGCTCCCCTGCATCAAAGCTCGAGCGCGGGTCTCCCGCCAAGTAAGGCGTGTGCTCAGACGGCATGTGTGCATTGTGGGCAGAAAACAATATCTTTCCCTTATGCACCGCCAAAGCACCTACCTGCCGCCACCAATCCGAGCTGTGTTTTGCTTCATCATGAGCCGCTAAAAGCATTTCTTGATGAAACTGCTCAAAAGAGATTTGGTGGTCTGGATTGATTTTAGACATCCGCGCCATGGCCGTTTTGTCCCAACGCAGGAAGACTGGCTCAAACACCACTGAGCGGCCCGCAAAGAACTTCTCCGCGACCGCTCGACTTATCTCTTCGTCAGGCATAAAGAGAGTCAGGTCAGACCGCAATCTTTGCAGGCCATCTAACTCTACAACCGCAACCCTGTTTAAGAGGTTGAGGCTGCGAACCATTTCTGCCGCTTCAAGCGGGGTGACAGCGCGCATATCGCGAACGATATGCGCGAAGCCGCCGAGAATCGACTCTCCCAATATGAGCAACCTAGCTCCCTGGTAGCGACGAAACAGTTCCATATACCCGCGGTGAACCACGGGTATGTAGCACACAAGAGTCTTCATCTACTGCTCTCCTTTTTCTCCGCGCATGTGGTCTTCAATCACGTGCCTGATTTTTTCAGCAAGGTCATGAGCACCATCAACCGCTAGGTTACGAAGCCGCGCAGTGGTAGAGATCGTTGCCTGTGAGGGCAGTGTGATGATTTCTCCACAATACTCTTCGAGCGTCCGTTTTGTCTCTGCGGAAAAATCCGCAGTAGTTTCAGAAGTGACAAGTACATCCGGCTTCACTACTGAGATGCTTTCGTTTATGCCGTGGCCGACATCACGCAGAGTGATAATGTCGACACACCGCACGCCTGCAAGCATCTCAAGACGCTCTGCCTCAGGCACGATAGGCCTTCTGGGGCCCTTGCGTTGTTTCGTGAGCGCATCGGAGTCTACGGCTACAATAAGGATGTCGCCTTTTTCTTTGGCGGCCTCAAGATACCGTATGTGGCCAATGTGCAACAAATCGTACACGCCCTGTGTGAGAACGATTTTCTGACCTAGCTCTCGGAGCGCTGTCACTTTGCGGGCTAGATCGGCGTAGTCAGGAAAATACCTTTCCTTGAAGGACGAATGTGGTGAGAAAATACCTTTGGACATTGGGTTACCTCTCTATATGTTGAAGGACAACTGGCAGCATAGTACTACCTTACCTCCCCAATGAAATATTGCTTGGAGTAAATAACCGTTGTATAGATAATGCAGGAAGGAGTACACGCATGAAAATAGCAATCATCGCTGCGCTGGGGAGAGACCGTGGCATTGGCCACCAAGGGAAATTGCTGTGGCAGATTCCTGAAGACTTGGCTCGTTTCAAACACCTCACCCGCAGGCATCCCATTATCATGGGGCGCAAGACGTTTGAGTCGATCCTTGCGATAAGGGGGGCACCGCTCCCCGACCGCGACACAGTTGTTATCTCAGGGAAGGATGCGTACCATCCCGAGCTCGAAATCCTGAGAGCCAGAGACTTGGGCGATGCACTTAGGATTGGCCTTACGCTCCCAAGAGGGGAGCATGGGGTGTTTATCTGCGGCGGGGCTCGGGTATACCAAGACGCGCTCGCTCAGGGCATTGTCACAAAAATGTATCTGACGCTCGTTGACGCCGAGAAGCCGGCCGACACATTCTTTCCGTCTTTCGAAAGCCGCTTCACCAAAGTAGTTTTTGACGTGGGGCGTTTCTGGCAAGGCATACCTTATCGCTTTGCCGAACTCGAAAAATAAAAAACGAAGAACCGCCTGCACCAAGATCTTGGTGCAGGCGGTATTTGTTATGCAATTTTTCTTACACCACAAGGGTACACCAGAAATTATAGTCGCTTTCACTCCTTAATTTCTTTTACGATCAATTGCGCAGCCTCTTCAAGCGAACCCGCAACAAAATTACGCGGGTTGCTTAGGAGGTCTTTTAGCGCGGGGTCTTGCTCGTCCCAGTAAGACTTTCCTGTCGTGTTGTTGTGCTGGCCCGAGCGAACCAAGACCGACCTCCCTCCCTGAGCGAGGATCATCTCAGCATCTGAGGGCTTGTCGCCAATACCCCAGGCTTTTGCCCAATCAATCGGCCCGATCTTGTCTTCAATCTGGCGCAACATCCCGAGTTTTGGCTTGCGACATTCGCAATCAGAAACGGCCGGATGATGCGGACAGAACGCAACCGCAGCAAAAGCGATCCCACCAAAAATTAACTTTGCCTGGAGGGTTACATTGAACGCCTCCATATCAGCTTCAGTGTAGAGGCCTTTGGCAATCCCTGACTGCCCTGTCGCGATTGAAAACCGCGCTCCTACGTCACGCAAAAGCCCGAGCGCTTTTGCTGCGCGTTTTGTGAGAACACAATCCATCAAGCGATACGTGTAACCCGCATCGACATTGAGGATGCCGTCCCGATCTAAAATTACATCAAAGACACTAGACATGGCGGTTAATCCTTTCTGAAAGAACGTTCCGTCCCACTCTAACAGTAAATTATTTAGTGTCTACCCCCATCGAGCGGGCGGAGCCTGCAACGGTCTTCATTGCTTGTTCTATAGTGTGGGCGTTGAGGTCGGGCATCTTTTTCTCTGCGATTTCTTTAAGCTGTGTTTTGTTGAGTACCCCAACCTTAGAGGTGTTTGGCTTGCCACTACCCTTTTCTTTGCCAAGCGCTTTCAAAATAAGAGAGGACACTGGCGGGGTTTTAAGCACAAAGCTGTATGAGCGGTCCTCATATACGCTGATCTCAGCTGGGACCATGTCGCCGCGCATGTCCTTAGAAGCCTCGTTAAACTTCTTAATGAACTCGCCGATGTTGATGCCGGCCGGGCCCAGCACCTGGCCCATAGCCGGGGTCATTGCCGCAGCGCCGCCGCTTGCGATGATCTTTATTTTTTTAGTTATCTTTTTTGCCATATAGATAGTTATATCCTTTTAATCTGAAGAAAATCAAGCTCTACCGGAGTTTCGCGGCCAAACATCGCCACAAGCACCTTAACCTTGCCGCGAGACTCATCTACCTCGCCCACCTTGCCATCGAGCTCTTTAAACGGCCCGTCGACAATAGTCACAGCATCACCCACTGCAAGGTCGATCGAGTGTTTGACCACACCTTCGGTTGCCTGCATGCGGCCAAGAAGCGCGTCCACCTCGTGCTGTTGAAGCGGCACTGGGTTAACGCCCGAGCCTACAAAGCCGGTGACTCGCGGAGTGTTGCGTACAACATACCACGACTGGTCGTCGACTATCATATCTACAAGCACATAGCCTGGGTATACTTTTTCCTCTTCCTCAACACGGCGGCCGCCCTTGATCTTGACAGTACGCTCTGTCGGCACCACTACATTAAAAATTTTATCCGTAAGACCGAGCGACTCGATGCGCTGGCGCAAGTTTCTTGCAACCGCGTTTTCGTACCCTGCATAAGTATGGATCGCGTACCACGCTCGCCCAACACTAGTGTCTTGTTTCATAAACGATAGTAAAAATTAGATGGCGTATCGGATAATTATCGTAAAGAGATAATCCAGGAGCCCGAGATACACTGCTATGCCGAGCGACACCAAGATAACCACCGCAGTATAAGCGATTGTTTGTGAGCGTGTTGGCCAGCTGACATGGCGCATTTCTGCTCTGACATCTTTAAAATAATTCCACATAATAGTATGTAAGTTAGCCTTTATTTAGCTTCCCTAAGAAAAAACCCCTCTCGGGGCTTCTTCTTATACTACCTCTTCTCTTTAGTTGAGTCAACCTCTCGATAAGCGAGTGGCACTACCTGATTTCGTAGGTAATTGAGATATCTGAGGTGACCTTGTTTTGCCCTATTGAGATAGCAGGGGCCGACTCTGGAATAGAGTCGCCTCCTATGCCCATAGACATAGCCTTGCCGTAATACATTGGTGTTGGGTAACCGTTTTCGTTGTACGAGATGACCCGAACGAGCTTCACCCCGAGCGACTTTGCGAGCACTTCTGCTTTCGCTTTTGCGTTGATTATAGCTTTGTCGCGCGCCTCGTTTTGTACTTGGTCTGGGTTGTCAAAGGTAAAGCTAAGCCCAGAGACCTCAGTCGCCCCCTTGCCACCAACACCGCTCAAAAGGTCGCCAGCCTTTGCAGTATCACGCACTTTTATTGCGGTGGTTTGGCGCACCTCATACCCCTTTAGTATTTGTTTGCCTGGAGGGCAGTATACTGGCGCACCCATATTTGAGGAAACGGCAGGACACACAGATCGGCTGTACTCATACTGCGGAGACACCGAGTAGTCGCTGGTTTGTATATCCTTCTCTGCTATCCCCGCATCTTTAAGATATTTTGTTATCTCGTTTATCTTTTTTGTTGCGTCCCCTTGCGCCAAGGCGACAGTTGATTTTAGCGAGACTACAGAAAAGGAGAAGGTTGCTATATCCGGCACTCCAAAAGCTTCGCCATGGCCAGAAACGGTAATAGCATTGGTGGCATTAACACCACCACCTATGTAACGCAGGCCTTTTGCGCCGGCTACAACCTGCACGCCTAAAAACAAAACGAGCATAGCAACCGAGGCCACAATACCCCGCTTGAGCCACATTCCTGCAGTACCTTCAAATAGATTTCCCATACTATAAGTAAATAAAATTATTAATACTTTGTTAGCTTATTGACGCGCCTTAACCGCATTTATTACAGACATAAACTGTGCGTAAGGGAGCGCCCCCGAGACAGGGACCTGCACCCCTCCCCCAACAACCACAGTAAACGGAGTCCCGTTGCCACCGTTTTGTTGCGCCTCTAGAGCCTCTGAGTCTACACGAGCGGCATGCTTTTCTGTCGAAGTGCAAGAGGCAAAGGTGGCTGGGTTAGCACCAAGCTGTGTTGCGAGTTGTGCATAATAGGCCGAGCTCATACTGCCCTGGTTGTTGTAGATCGCATCGGCAAACTTCCAAAAAGCGTCATTGCCAAGCTCCTCAGCAACACACTCGGCGGCGAGCGCTGCTGGCCGAGCTTCTGAGTGGATACTTTCGAGCGGGAGGTTGCGGTGTACCCAAGCTACCCCACCCTTCGACTCTTCAACAATACGATTGAGTGTTGGGTAGACAAGTTTGCAGTATGGACACTGGAAGTCGGAGTACTCTACCAACACAACAGGGGCACTCAAAGAACCAATGATATGGTCTCTCGCTGAAGGGGCTGTGATATTTACGCTGGCAGGGAGTTGCTCTGGGTTGGCTTTTACTGTTTGTGCCGGATATCGGTCAATAAACACGATTGCTCCAGCGATCAACACGCCGGATAAGAGCACTGCAAGTGCTGGAGACATGTTAAATTTTTCGTTAAGTGGTGTTTGTTCAGGCATAAACTCACTATAACATCCTATACTCTGGGGCGGCTACAGGGAATCGAACCCTGATCGAGAGCTCCACAAGCTCCAGTGTTAACCGTTACACCATAGCCGCCATACCGCACACCTCTATGTATAGCAAACAGCGGAGTTAGACGCTAGGAACTCCGAGTTTGTTTGCCTTTCTAGAAGAAAGGTATGAGAGCGCAATAAACCCAAAACCGATAGTCGCAACCAGTATCTCTGGTACATGCACAACAAGCCCTGCAAACATAGTCATCGCAAGCCCGAATATCGCCCAATGCGCACCGTGCTCCAAATAGACGAGGCTTTCAAGAGTTTTAGCGCGTACTAAATACACAGTAAGCGAGCGGACAAAGTAAGCGCCGATACCGAGGCCTACAAAAATAATCGGGAGCGAAGAGGTAAGAGCAAACGCGCCAATCACTCCGTCGAGCGAGAAAGCTGAGTCAAGAATATTGAGATACACAAACAGCATTGCCCCAGAACGGGCGACGCCTTTGACCTCTACACCCAAGCCATGTGCAATACCTTCAGTGAGGGTAAAGAGGATAATACCGATAATACCCGCCTGCAAAACGGTCGCCACCGACTCGTGCGAGATATACGAAACAACGAGGAGCCCCAGAAGAGCGAGTGCTATCTCTATTGCCTCGACTCTCCCCCACTTGGCCAGATGTCGCTCGACTGGGGCAAACCAATGGAGTTTTTTACCAACATTAAAGAAATATTTAAGCGAGACCATGAGGAGGAAAGCGCCGCCAAAGGCTTTGATAGCCGCGTCTGCACTCAACACAAGTGTCGAGTACTCTTCTGGGTTGTAGATCGCAAGCATTGTAACCGCAAACGGCGAGGTAAGTGCAACGACGCTCACGATAAAAATCGGGAGTACAAGCCGTGTGCCAAAAACAGAAAGTAAGATACCCCAGGTGAGGAAGCGGCGTTGCCAGACCTGCGACATCTCAGAGAGGACCTTTGCATTGACGACCGCGTTGTCAAAAGAGAGCGTGACTTCGAGCACGGCAAGGGCGGCAGCAAGAAAGAGCGCAGCTACCCCACCCCAAAGGTAGATAGCAAAAAGCGCAACAACTGAAACCGCAAGTGGAGCGATAAATAACTTCATATGAGTGCCCAGGAGAGGACTCGAACCTCCAACCCCTTGCGGGGGCTACCACCTCAAGGTAGTGCGTCTACCAATTTCGCCACCTGGGCATGTCTATAAACCTACAACAAAAAACCTAAAAACAAAAACGAGCACTCGTGCTCGTTTCTTATTCTGCGACTTCTGCAGAAGCTTCTGGCTCTGCGGCAACCTCTGCCGCGGCACTCTTGGGCGCCGTGTAGGCGCGCGCTTTGCGCATAGCACGCTTTTGGTCGCGCGCTGCTTTCTCTCTAATAAAGTAGAGCTTGTTGCGGCGGGTGCGGGTGCGGCGCAGCACCTCGATCGAGTCTATAACTGGCGAGTAGAGCGGGAAGATCTTTTCTACCCCAACACCACTTGCGACACGGCGTACCGTAAACATAGAGCCCGACTCAGCGCCGTGCTTGACCGCGAGGATCAAACCCTCAAACGCCTGGCGGCGTGCGTTTTTAGTGGTCTTTACTTTTTTGTCGGCGCCCTTGCCCAGCTTGAGCTCGACAATGTTTTGCCAGACGCGCACGGTATCCCCGGCTTTTAGCCCGAGTTTTGCGCGTTCTTCCATATTGACTGGCGATACTTTGACTCCTGATTCCATATCCTAGCGAAGTGAGTGAATTAAAGCTTGCTTTAGTTCCGAGCGAGCGACGGATATATAAGGACCCCAGTCCTTCTATTGCCTGAGCACTTTAACACAGCTTGGCTGCTTCTGCAAAATCGGCCGGGAGCGGAGCCTCAAAGAGCACCTCCCTGCCGTTTGGGTGGATAAACGAGATCGAAAGCGCGTGGAGCGCTAGGCGGGTAAAACCGAGCAGCGGAGGGCGGTTTGCCGCATAGAGCTTGTCGCAGATAATAGGGTGTTGGATCGAAGAAAAGTGCACGCGGATCTGGTGGGTGCGGCCTGTCTTTGGGAAGGCCTCTACATAACTCACTTCTTTATTTTTCTTGAGCACATGGTAGGCGGTTTGTGCGTCGCGCACCACACCGTGGGTGGTGCGGGCGGAGCGCGGCCCTTTGCCGCCACGGGCGCTGCCTATGGGCTTGTCGATAATACCGCGCTCGTCTTTAAGCGGGCCGTAGACAAACGCGCGGTATACTTTTTTTGTCTCGCGGTTTTGAAACTGCTTCTTTAAAAAATCAAATGTTTTTTGCGTGCGAGCTATCACCATCACTCCCGAGGTGTCGGCATCGATACGGTGCACAATACCCGGGCGCTCGATAACCGTGCCGTCGGGCAGCCGTTGCTCCTCCCCTACCCCTTTGAGCTCTGGGTACTGTACGGCGAGCCAGTCAACCAAAGTGACGCGCTCATGCCTGCCGTCTGCATGCACAGGGAGGCCCGCAGGTTTGTTTATCACAATAACCTCCTTGTCCTCGTATATAACGCTCGGCTCGCCTACCCCGGCAGGCAGGCTATCGGCCCATGCGGCGCTCTCTTTCTCCATATTCTTGTAGTATGCGGTCTAAATCCGCTTCAGAGAAGTCGGGCCAATACGTGTCGATAAAAAATAATTCGCTGTAGGTACTTTGCCAGGTGAGAAAATTCGAGAGCCGCTGTGCACCCCCTGTGCGGATAATTAGGTCAGGCTCTGGCATGCCGGCAGTCCAGAGGTGATTATTAAACGACTCTTCAGTAATCTCTTCGCCACTTTTTTGCATCGCGCGCGCCGCCTCAACAATCTCTGCCCTGCCGCCATAAGAGAGACATACCCAAAGGGTATATTCCCCTCCTTTGCTTTCCTCTTCAAGTTCTCCTATTGCGGCCTTCACCTCGGTGGAGAGGTGCTCGCGCTGCCCAATAAACCGCACACGGACTTTTTCTTCAATAAGTTTTTTCAATTGCTCGCGCGCGGCTTTAATAACAAGGCTCATGAGGTAGGAAACTTCTTCAGGGGCGCGGTTCCAGTTTTCAGTCGAGAATGCGTAGACGACCAGATGCTTGATACCAACACTCGTGACATGGCTCATAATGCGCTCGAGATTGTCGAGACCCTCCGAGTGGCCTGCGAGCGTTGGCAGCCCTTTTGCACGCGCCCAGCGGCGGTTGCCGTCAAGGATAATACCAATGCAGGTTGGGACTTTTTTGTCGGTCATAACGATATTAAACTAGCCTACCAGAGTTTTGGTCTCACCAAAACTTTTTACGTTGAAAAACAGTGCAATTAAGAGTATGGTGTTAAGGCGGGCGGTTAGCTCAGTTGGTAGAGCAACTCTTTTACACAGAGAAGGTCACAGGTTCGAGTCCTGTACCGCCCACCTAAAAATACCGAACAAAGTGAGCATATTTTTAGTGTGTACTGGGAGTCTTCGAGACAGTGCACCCAAATATAAGGAGGCTCTGCGACTATATATTTGGTGTGTGCGGGGAGCTTTTATTACAAAAAGCGAGACCGTGCACCCATTTGGTACTTGTGTTTTCTAAAGAGTAGGACACTAAGAAAATCTCGGTGGCACCCTGGGCAAAACCCAGGTGCACTTGGATTTTCTAAAGCGTAAAACGCTAAGAAAATCTCGGCGCCCTCGGTAGGAATCGAACCTACATCAACGCCTTAGAAGAGCGCTGCTCTATCCA
>CAYZZC010000004.1:0-50420 GCA_964482995.1 uncultured Candidatus Saccharibacteria bacterium | reverse complement strand
GTTGGCTCGTTGATGATGCGCTTTACATCAAGGCCGGCAATTTTGCCCGCATCGCGTGTTGCGGCGCGCTGTGCGTCGTTAAAGTAGGCAGGCACGGTAATAACCGCCTCAGTGATAGTCTCTCCGAGGCGCTTTTCGGCATCTGCTTTTATCTTACCCAAGATCATCGCCGAGATTTCCTCCGGGCGGGACCATACTTCGCCGATTTTTACCTCAATGCCGCCATTTTGAGACTTACGCACCTCAAACGGCAGAGCCTTAATGTCTTTTTGTACGAGAGGCTCGTCGAACGTGTGTCCGATAAAACGCTTGATCTGGTAGATCGTGTTTTTAGGGTTGGTTACCGCTTGGCGGCGCGCAATAAGGCCTACTAGGCGCTCACCAGTTTTGGAAGTAGCAACAACCGAGGGGGTGGTACGTGCACCCTCGGCATTTTCAAGAATCTGCGGCTCGCCGCCACGCATGATAGCCGCTGCGGAGTTGGTGGTGCCCAAATCTATACCAAGAATTTTTGCCATATATTTTTATTTAACGACTAATTTATTTGTTTTTATAAATTCCTACAGAAACTTGAGCGGGCCTAATAATATGATTGCTAATACTATATCCAGAGCGCTCGACTGATACAACTGTGTGCTCTTCTTCGGTGGTTTCAACAACTACTTCGCGCATCGCTTCGTGTTTTTCGGGGTTAAAGGGCTCGCCCACTTTCCCAAAACGCTCTATGCCCATCTTCTGTATCACACCAAACAATTGTTTTTGGATAATCTCGAACTCTTTGTTGTGTTGGTGTTTTGCTGCCATCTCAAACGAGTCGAGGACAGGGATTATTTCTTCGGCGAGGGATGCTGCTATGCGCTCCTGCGCATGCTCCCTTCGTGCTTCCTCTTCGCGTTTAAAGTTTACAAAATCGGCCTTTGAGTGCTGCCAACCGTCTAGGTATTCTGACCTCTCGGCCTCTGCTTTATGCAGTTTCTCCCGCAAACGCTTTATCACCAGCGCGGGGTTCTCCGCCTCCTCCTCGGCAATAAACTCTTCGTCCAGATTGTCACCCAACATGCACGGTATTATACACAAAAAACCGCCCGAGTCAAATTTTTATAAAAGAAAAAACCCGCCTGGAGCGGGAATTTTCTAAATACGGATTAACGCTTGCTCCATTGTGCTCGCTTGCGAGCCTTTTTAAAGCCGAACTTGCGGCGCTCTTTTGCGCGAGGGTCGCGCTTGAGAAAGCCTTCTTTCTTAAGTGGGGTACGGAGGTTAATGTCGTATGCAATAAGTGCACGTGAGATTGCATGGCGCACCGCTATTGCCTGGCCTGCGATGCCGCCGCCCGTTACCACTATAGTGATAGCAAAAGCAGTGGGGAGCGAAACTTTAAGAAAGGGCTCAAGTGCCGCAGCATGTAGCGCCTCTGTAAAAAAATACTTGCCTGCTTCTTTGTTGTTAACGGTAACGATTGTGCGTGCGCTCGGCGTGATGCGCGCGCGTGCAATAGCCGTCTTGCGGCGGCCAACCGACTCGATATATCGCTCTTCTGTTTTTGCTTTAGTTACCATATTATTTCTCGATCGTGAGCAGTTTGATCCGCTTTGCCTGGAGCTTGTTTTTAGGAAGCATGCCAAGCACTGCGCGGCGTATTGCCTCGGCGTGCCCGCGGCGTGCGGTGAGCATAGCATAATTCTCTATTTTTTGTCCGCCCGGGTAGCCTGAGTAGCGTACGTACTCTTTGTCCTTCTCTTTAGTGCCTGAGATATGGATCTTAGACGCGTTGGTGATCGTAACCTCCTCGCCCATGACGATATTCTTAGCAAAAGTAGGCTTGTTTTTACCAAGGATAATCTTTGCGGCTTCTGAAGCCACACGGCCCAAACTCTTTTTTGTTGCGTCGATAGTAATCATAAAATTATACAAATTCGATTAACGCCATCGGAGAAGCATCTCCTTTACGCTGTACCATCTTGACGATCCGGGTGTAGCCGCCTGCACGGTCTTTGTACCCCTCTGCAGTTTTGATGAGCTTGTTTGCCGTGGTGAGGTCGCCGAGCTGCGCGATAAGCAAGCGGCGGTTAGCGAGCGTAGCCGACTTTCCGCGGGTGAGCATCTTCTCAACAAGAGGGCGGATCTCCTTGGCGCGTGCCTCGGTGGTCTTGATCTTGCCCTTGAGCACCAGCGAGCGCGCCAAAGACTTCAGGAGCGCTGCGCGCTGATCTGTTTCTCGGCCAAATTTTCTGTTGTGGTTACCGTGACGCATATATTACTTAAGGATGATGCCAAAGTTGGCGAGTGCGCGCTTTACCTCTTGGATCGACTTAGGTCCTAGCCCTTCGATATCTACCAGATCTGCTTCGCGCTTGCGGGCCAAACCACCCACCGTGCGGATGTTTGCCTTTTCGAGCGCTGCGATAGTGCGGCTGGAGAGCTCAAGGTCCTCGACGCGGGTTTTCATAACTTCCGTTGAGCTCTCTGGAGCAACCGAGCTTTCTGCAGCGGTTGTAGGAGTTGGCTCAGTAATCATCTCCTCTTCGCGGAAGCCGACAATCGCCTTAAGCTGAGTGATCATGATCTCGATCGATTGCTCAAGAGCCATCTTAGGAGTGATCGTGCCGTCAGTCTCGATTGAGAGGCGCAAGCGGTTAAAGTCGGTGCGGTCGCCAACACGCATGTTCTCTACCTCGTAGTTAACTCGGCGGATAGGAGAAAAGATTGCATCAACAGAAATTTCGCCGATATCGACGCGCTCCTTCTTAAGCGCCTCGCGCGGCACATAACCAAGCCCGCGCTCGATCTTAAACTCTGCGCGGAAGTCGCTGTTTTTGTCGGTGAGCTCGCCGATGTAAGACTCAGGGTTGAGGAGGCGGACCTGGCCAGGGATCTGGAGGTCAGCACCAGTGAGCTTCTTTGCCCCCTTGGCATTAAGCACCACAGTCTGGCCCTCGCCGCCGATTATCTCAAATCGGAGCTTCTTGAGGTTGAGTAGGAGGGTGATTATATCTTCTTTTACACCGTCGAGAGTTGAAAACTCGTGCTCAACGCCCTCAATCTTAACCGAGGTGATAGCCGCGCCCGGCAGCGAGGATAGGACAATGCGGCGCAAGCTATTGCCGAGTGTGTGGCCGTAGCCAGGGTAAAGACCGTCTATCTCATAGACGCCTTCAGACTCGTTCTCCGAGACAACGCGAGGCTTGCTCGGCAATGTGATTGAATACTCCATCATAAAATTATAAATTCCCAATTAATAATTACTAAAATAATTTAACGGCTGTAAAACTGGATGATAACCGCTGCGTTAAAAGGAACTTCGGTTACCTCGAGTGCCGGGACTGATTTCAGTGTTACAGAAAAACCATCAGTACTCATTGTCAGCCAATTAGGAATCTTTGTCTCAAGCATCACTTCAGCGCGGTTGCCAAAAAGAGGGCTGGTGCGGCTCTCGGTGCGGATACCTACCGCCTCGCCTGCTTTAACTACATAAGAAGGGATGTTCATGCGGCGGCCGTTGATCGTGACATGTCCGTGAGAAACGAGCTGGCGGGCAGCGCGGCGGGTTTTTACAAACCCTGCACGGAAGACAATGTTGTCGAGGCGCGATTCAAGTTTAGAAACAAGCGCATTGCTTGAGTCGCCCTTTTGCTCCATGGCCTCAGAGGCGTAGCGAGCAAACTGGCTTTCAGAGAGGCCGTAAGTAAAGCGCGCCTTCTGCTTTTCGAGCAGCTGCACGCCATAGTCGCCACCGCCACCGCGCTTGGGGCGGGTTTTGCGAGGCGCACGCGCCTCAGCAAGCTGGAACTTCTGTGTCTGGCACTTCTCAAAGACAGAGGCACCGAGGCGTTTGCAAATTTTGTATTTTGGTCCGATTATCATAAAAATTATACGCGGCGAGGTTTAGGCGGGCGCGGCCCGTTGTGTGGTACTGGGGTCGCGTCTTTGATAGAGCTGATATGGATACCTTTTGAGGTAAAAGCGCGGATCGAAGATTCTCGGCCGGCACCAACTCCCTTTACCACTACCGACACCTCCTTAACGCCCATAAGTACTGCCTTGTCGCCGAGGAGCTCGCCGACTTTTGCCGCAGCAAAAGGGGTCCCCTTCTTAGCGCCGGCAAAGCCGAGGCTGCCGCTCGAGGACCATAAAAGAGTGTTCCCGCCAGGGTCGGCAAAGGATACTTTGGTGTTGTTGTAGGTGGCCTCGACAAAGAGGATACCGCTCTCGAGCTTGCGTTTAGGCGCGCGAGAAGAGGCGGATGTTGCCCCGCCTCCCTGCTCCCCCCCTTTTTTGACTATTCGTTTCTTACCCATAGGTGTAGTCTGTAGCTAAACAATATACAATATCTTTTATGTTTTCTCAACCTTACGGCGACCGGAGCCCATGGTCTTACGGACGTTGCCGCGTACGGTGCGAGAGTTGGTCTTAGTGCGCTGTCCGCGGACAGGCAAGCGGCGCTGATGGCGAGTACCGCGGTAGGCGCCGATATCTTTGAGGCGTTTGATGTTTTGCGCGACCTCGCGTTTAAGGTCGCCCTCGAGTGTCAAAACCTCTATAACGCGGCGCAGTGCGGCCTCCTCATCTGAGGTAAGCTCGTCTGCTTTTTTGGTAGGGTCCACCTTTGCTTTAATGCAAAGAGTCTTGCCCAGAGGGATGCCAATGCCGTAGAGCGTCGCAAGTGCGAATGGGAGTTTTTTATTAGGAATGTTTATACCTGAAATACGCATGTGTTTATCCTTGTCGTTGTTTGTGGCGTGGGTTGGTGCAGATCACATACACGTGCCCCTTGCGGCGCACTAGCGAGCAATTAGCACAGCGTTTATGGATTGATGCTTTGATTTTCATAACTTCTTACTCTGTGCAAACACTTTAAAGCCGGCGGGTGATCCTGGCTTTGCCGCCATAGGGTTCAAGCTGTAGCAAAACCTTATCCCCCACCAAGACCTTGATCCTGTGGAGACGCATTTTACCCGCAAGATACGCCAACACTTTATCACCCCCTTCAAGAGTTACCCTAAAGAGTGTGTTTGGAAGCGCCTCTTCGACGACCCCCTGTATTTCTTTATCTTGTGAATGCATTACCTAACAGCGTTCACTATAGTAACAAAATAACCCTATTGTTGTCAACAAATGGCTTATTTCCCCTCTACAATAGTAATTTTACTTGGGTCGTCGGGGAAGCTGCTATCCCAAAATGGCCTTACTTTTGCCTCGGCTTTTTTAATAGCAGGAGCAAACGACTCTATAATGCTTTGAAATGTTGCTTTATTTTTGCCGACAAGAGCGGCCTTAAGTGCGGCAGGGTCGTATTGCCATATTAAGGTAGGAGCGCCCTCGAGCATAAGAGTAACCACGTCGTTTTGCTTTGTAGAGGTGGCGGCGGTAAGAGATAGTGCAGCAACATCCTCAAAAGCGATAGTCTCACCCTTATAGTCTTTAACCGTTTCTTGGGCGACCTTCATGGCGAGGTCTGAGACTCTCAGAACAACACTACTTATAGAAGCAGTCTGGGCAAGCGTGGCAGAATTTCCTTGTGCAGGAGTTTGAGAGAGCGGGCCAAAGGTAATAAGCAAGCTCCCCGGGACCGCTATGTACCCCGGCTGCACTTGCGCAACAAATGCAGATTGCGCGTCCTGGCTCAACCCCTGTTTGATAAGCTCTGTGGCTTGTGCAAGGTCGGCCGATGCAACAGCGGGCTCAGTGCCGACAAACCCGCCAGAGATAGAGACTCCTTGTGCATAAAATTTGTCATAACGTGGGTCTCCCTTAAACCCGGGGATTGTAAACCGGGTCTCGCCACGGTTATAGGCGGCGCCTGGCGAGTCGGCAGTTACGGTTACTGAAAGTGCGCCCGGCGTTAGTGTATTATCCGGGTTTTTTACCGCTCCGGGGACTACGACAGAGTCTTTAAGGCGATAAATTTTTCCATCTGGAGCTGCAAAACGAGTATTGGCAATCAAACGCTGTTTTTCAGTGCCGTAGGCATTGTAAATAGTGATTGTTCCTGAAGCGCTGCGGGACACTTGGCGTGTGCCGCTTGCAGGCACCGTGGTGGAGGCAGAGCGAGTCACTGTCATGACCCTGTAGGGCAGCTCGCCTGCCGCAGGATTTATTTTTGCAATCAATGTTTTAGGTGCTGCCACCTGTTCGGTGCGAGGATAGATTGTGATAGTAGCGCCTGCAAAGAGGGTCGAGAGCAAAAAACCGCCGATAGCGCAAATAAGTATCACCACAACCGCCCACAGCATGAGCCAGCGGCGGCGGTTGGGGCGGCTGCGGGTTTTTCGTACTATTGGTTCCATATATTCGTCCTCGGTGTCGTCTTTTAAAGGTGCTCTTATAATAGCTTCTTCAACTAGAGTTGCACGTTTTTTAGGATGAGACGACACGGGGATATCGCGGATCGAGCGGTGTCCTTTAGGAAGCATATCTCGCATACAAACTGATTATATACCACTTTTACAAAGAGTATACCTGCGTTTAAGCTGAAAATTTTCCGTCAATAAACAGTGCTTCGAGCATAAGGTTAACATCTGGGCGTGGTGCGTGCGCAGTGAAATACGGCATAGCATGCGAAGCGCGGAGCGAGCGGACTGTGCCACCTGCGGGGAATAATTGTGCTAAGTTTTTTTCTCTCGAGAGTGCGCGGGCCACTATGCCTGAAATCGGTTCATGCGCGAGCACAACTACTCCAGAAAGAGCTTTATCTGCGCGCGCTTCGTCTGCTGCTTGTGCAACCAGTGCAGCGACGTGGTCCTCCACAACGCGCATTGGCTCTGATAAAACATGCCCTTCGCGGTTGGCTAGTCTTAAGAATGACTCGGCTTCTGCAGGAGATACATTACCGTGCGAGATAAGTGTGCGCATAAGTGCGTGTTGCCCTAGGGGGACAGTAGCGTGTCCAAAAACAGTATGGTTGTTTAACACTAAGAGCTCAGAAACTTCTCCGCCAACAATACACAGGAGGTTTGCTGAGTCTGAGGGGAAAATAAGCGCGTTGCCGTGGGCTGCAGCGCTCCCCAGCGGGTGAAAACTGGTTGGCACCTCACCAAACAAACTGCGGGATACTCCGCGTGCCATATGCTGCACCGGTTCGGCAAAGTCGGCGGTGCCGCCCGCGAGATGCATTGTGGCCCACGGCGGAGACATAAAAACGGCGACACGCCCCACTTCGCCTTGGTGCCTCAGCGCTTCGTGCTCGCGCATGCGGGTAGCAACACCGCTTACGTGGAGCAGTGCTTGCTCAGCCGCAACCTCGACCGCACGCGCGAGCGCCACAGAATCGCGCGTTTTATGTATCGGCAAAGAGATGCGGGTCTCAGCAAAAAGCTTTGGCGCCTCGTGGGGAGAGATGCGTGCGAGCGCAGCGCCCACCGAGCCGCTTTCTATATCTAAAATTGCAACCGTTTTTCCTGCAGTACCTTTTTTCTTTCCAAAAACCGGAGACATGCGATAAGTATATCGCGGATTTTTATACCAGCACTGCTTTTATGCGGCGGACACCCGCAGAAACAGCTTCTTCTTTTTGGATTTTAAAGGTGCCGGATTCGCTCAACTGCCCCGTGTGCTCGACATGTGGGCCGCCGCAGAACTCAAGTGAAAATGCGCTCTCAAGCGGGCCAACTGAGTAGACAGAGACACGGTCTGGATACTTGGCACCAAACTCGTGTTCTGCACCAAGCTTCTCCGCCTCCTCTTTTGCCATCTCGGTGCGCACCACTGGCAAGTCTTCTTGTATCTTCTCATTCACTATTCTCTCAACTTCTTTTTTCTGCTCCTCGGTCATTTTTGTATCAGAAGAGAAGTCGATACGCAGGCGCTCCTGCGTGATATTTGAGCCGCGTTGGTGCACCTGAGGCCCCAGCACCTGCTGTAGCGCTTTCAAAAGCAGGTGGTGCGCAGTGTGGAGGCGTGTTGTTTTTTCTGACGTGTCGGCAAGACCGCCTTTAAACTTTTGCTCGCTCCCAGAGCGAGAAAGCTCTTGATGTTTTTTAAGCAGCTCCTTAAACCCGTCGATGTCGATCTGCTTAATCCCCTTCTCTCCTGCCTCTTCTATGATCAACTCAAGCGGGAAGCCATATGTAGTAACGAGCTGGAAGGCATCTCCGGCAGAGAGGTTGCCTGTCCCGATAAACCGCTCGAGCTCTTTCATCCCACGCGACAATGTTTTACGGAACTTTTCTTCCTCAGACGTGATAAGTAGCTCAATCTCTCCTATTTTTTCTTGTAGCTCTGGATACTGGCTCTTATACATGTCGGCAATTGGCCGCACCACTTGCGCAAAACCCGCCTCTGCAATACCAAGCCGGTCTGCGTAGCGCACCGCGCGGCGTATCAGACGGCGCACATAATATCCTTGGTCGGTATTGCCCGGCCTTACCCCGTCAGCAATCAAAAACACGGCGGCCTTCATGTGGTCGGCAATAATGCGGAAGCTCCGCACATCGTCCTTATATTTTTTTCCTGACGCTTGCTCTAGATACGCGACAATCGGAGCGTGGTTTGCCACGATAATGTCAGGCATGTTGTTGACGGCCATCATGATCCGCTCTAAGCCGCCGCCAAAGTCGACATTTTGTTTAGGAAGGAGAGAAAAGCTTCCATCCGCGTTCTTTATATATTGCATAAAGACCGAGTTGCCGATCTCTAGGAAACGCCCGCAGTCGCAGTTGGGGTGGCACACTTCACCAAACGCTTTGTCGTGCACTACATCAGTAAATTCGTAAAAGATTTCTGAGTCGGGTCCGCCCGGCTCACCTGCGGGCATGTTTTGCGGCACGCCGGCTCTCGACCACCAGTTCTTTTTTGCATCATAAAAACGAATATGGTCTTTCTGCATTCCTAAACTCTCCCAAATCTCTGCAGACTCAGTATCCTTGGGCAAGTTAAGAGCTTCGTCGCCCTCAAAACAGGTGACCCAAAGTCTTTCTTTGGGGATACCAACCTCTTTGGTAAAAAACTCGTACGCCCAAGCCAGCTGCTCTTTTTTAAAGTAGTCGCCTAAAGACCAGTTGCCGAGCATCTCAAAAAAGGTGGTGTGGCGGTTGTCCCCCACCTCCTCTATGTCCATCGAGCGGAAGCATTTTTGCGAGTCTACCAGGCGTGCGCCAGAGGGGTGGTTTTTGCCCAAAAGGTATGGCACGAGCGGCTGCATACCCGAGCCGGTAAAAAGGGTTGTCGGGTCGTTCTCCGGCACAAGGCTTGAGCTTGGGATAATACTGTGCCCTCGCGCCTTAAAAAACTCCAAGTATTTCGCCCGCACCTCATTAAGCTCCATGTGCTTGAGCGTATCGTTTTTTATTGAAAAAGAAAAGGGCCGCACTTCGCAGTGCGGCCCCTTCAAACCTCGTCAACAAGAAGTTTGTTGTGTCCCTGCCAAACTAGATTGGCCGGCAGACACCAGCCCCATCGTCTCGCTGTTGTAAGCGGAGATAATTCCAGACGCAACTGAAGCGAAGACCTTCTCGAATACTTTCAAAAAAAGATACTTCAACTCGGCAGGGGTCTTGGCGAAAGCATTGATTGGTTCTTGCACATACTTCTTGAACTCAAGCACACTCGCATGGGCCAAGGTGGGCTTCTCCCTCAACTCCAAAAGAATGCACTCCGCGATGTCGAAAAATGTCTTCCGGTAGTCTTCTTCATCGTGAGTAGCATTGTGGAGCGACGAAATAATCCTCTCCACCAATTGCTGTTGTTCAAACTCGTGGGCCTGAACTTTGTCCCAATCGTGCAACATGACATAGTCCTCTCTTTTTGTTTAGCGGATTTCTGATCAAAAAACGTCCAAACCAAAAAATACCATGGGAAATTTACTTTGTAAAACTTGCAAACACACACGTATGAATAAAAACGCTATAGCGTAGTTATGTATACGCTTAGAAATCGATAGAGTAAAATTGGCTTCGCATTTCTACAACCATGCGCTACAATGCGCGCATGCAAAAGACAAAAAACTCGTTGCCGGGGTTTGACATGCAGAGCATCGATTCTACCGTGCGACCGCAAGACGACTTCTACCACTTTGCCAACGGCGGGTGGCTTAAAAAAAATAAAATTCCAGAGACCGAGAGCCGCTGGGGTTCTTTTACTATTTTGCGCGTTGAGGCGGAGCACACTCTTAAAAAAATAGTCGACGAGCTTTTGGCACACAAAAGCCCGAAAAAAGGAAACCCTGAGCAACTGGTAAGCGACCTCTACCGCTCAGGGCTTGATATAAAACGGCGCAACGCGCTTGGTATTGAGCCGCTTGCTCCCTTCCGCAAAAAAATAGAGAAGATAACGAACAAAAAAGAGTTGCTCAATACCATCGCATACTTCCACCGTATCGGCGTTTCTGTACCTTGGGGCACAGGGGTCGACCAAGACTCAAAAAACAGCGAGAAGTATGTGCTCCACCTTTACCAAAGCGGCCTTTCGCTCCCCGACCGCGATTATTATCTAAAAAACGCGCCTGAGTTTTTGCGTGTGCACAGTGCATATATAAAACACCTCAAAACTATTTTTAGCCTCCTTGGCTACTCTCCTGCTGAAGCAGATAAAAAAGTAAAAACAGTGCTGCGAGTAGAGACGCTCCTCGCCCGAATTTCAATGGACAAAGTAAGCTCGCGCGATGCAGAAAAGACATATCACAAAAAGAATATCAAAGAGCTTGTACGCCAGGTGCCACAAATTAATTGGCAAACCTATTTTAAGGGAGCAGGCATCCCGCAAGTACCCTACGTGATACTCATGCAGCCGGATTTCTTTAAAAAAATGGGGGCCTTACTCACAACAATCCCACTTGAGGATTGGAAGGTGTACTTAGAGTGGCAGTTGGTAAGCGATGCATCTAGTTTTCTGAGTGAGGCGTTTACAAAGGCTAACTTTTGCTTCTCCCAAGTGCTCACGGGCAATAAAAAGATAAAACCGCTTTGGCGGCGGATACTCGCGGTTGTAAACGGCGGCTTGGGCGAGCCGCTCGGCAAGATATATGTACAAAAATATTTCGACCAAGCAAAAAAACACAAAATGGACATGTTGGTGAGTGACCTCTTTGCGGTATACGAAGAGCGGATTAAAAACCTCGATTGGATGGGTGCCACCACTAAGCGCAAAGCAGTTGCAAAGCTGCGGCTGATGAACCGTAAAATAGGCTACCCTAAAAAATGGAAGAGCTACGCAGGGCTTACTATCTCCCCCACCGACTACTTTGGCAATGTGCTACGCGTAGGTGAGTTTGAGCGTAAGCGCCAGATGAAAAAACTCGCACGAAAATCTATAGATCGTGAGGAGTGGCACATGTACCCGCAAACAGTTAACGCATACTTTAGCCCCAATATGAACGATATCGTCTTCCCTGCGGCGATACTCCAGCCTCCGTTTTTTAACTTCTCCGCAGACGACGCCTTTAACTATGGCGGCATCGGCGCAGTGATCGGGCACGAGATGACACACGGCTTCGACGACCAGGGGGCCAAGTTTGATGGCCACGGCAACATGAAGACGTGGTGGTCGCCTGCTGACAAAAAGAAGTTCGAGCTGAAAGGAAAAATATTGGTAAAACAGTACAACAATTTCACCGTGGCAGACGGGGTAAAGGTTAATGGCAAACTAACTTTAGGCGAAAATATAGCCGACTTAGGTGGGCTCGTGATTGGCTTTGAAGCATATCAGCGACATCTCAAAAAAAACGGGAGAAAAACGATAGCAGGTTTTACACCTGAACAACGCTACTTTTTAGGTTTTGCACAGGCCGAGCGTGAGTTAAACAGGCCCGAGGGGATCAAAACGCGCACGCTCACCGACCCGCACTCTCCGCCGGAGTGTCGTATCAATGGGCCACTAGCCCACTTCGAGCCATTCTACAAATCCTTCGGCGTCACTAGAAGAGACAAACTCTTCCGAGCCCCGAAAGATCGTGCCGAAATTTGGTAGCTAGAGCCAATTGATTGGTTTTTTTCCGTGCTTGGTTAAATACTCATTTGTTTTGCTAAATGGTTTAGAGCCAAAGAAGCCGCTATGTGCCGAAAATGGCGAGGGGTGCGGAGACTCGATGACGAGGTGTTTGTTGCGGTCGATGTGCGCTCCTTTTTGTTTTGCATAGTTGCCCCACAAGATAAAAACTAAGCCCTCACGCTCTTCTGAAAGCGCTCTGATAGCTGCATCAGTAAATTGCTCCCAACCCTTGTTTTGGTGCGAGCCGGGCAGATGCGCCCGCACAGTGAGCGTTGCGTTAAGAAGCAGCACACCTTGTGTAGCCCAGCGGGTTAAGTCGCCGCTTTTGTGCACTAAGGGCTCCCCCGTATCGCTCTCTATCTCTTTAAAAATATTTTTAAGCGAGGGCGGGAGTGCAACTACATCCTCAACTGCAAAACACAACCCGTTGGCTTGTTTGGGACCATGGTAGGGGTCTTGGCCGAGGATCACGACTTCAACATCCGGAAATGGAGTGAGGTCAAACGCACGGAAGATATGTTTAGGCGGTGGGTACACCACCTCGCCGATATATTCTTTTTTTACAAAATCTGTGAGCCCAGTAAAATAAGGCTTCTCAAACTCGCTCTTCAGATGCTCCTGCCACGATTGGTGGATTTTGACATCCATAAAATTACATAGCACCTTCTTTTTTAAGCAATGCGAGTTTTTTTGCCTGGCCGCCGCGGTTGTAGTTGCCTACCTTGCCGTCTGAGCGGATAACTCGGTGGCAAGGTATCTTAGGGTTATAATTTTTTGCCATAAGCGTGCCCACCACGCGCGCCGCGCCTGAGTTCCCCGCTTTTGTAGCCACTTGCCTGTAGGTCATCACTTTTCCTCGTGGAATTTTTGCTACTACTGCATACACACGAATAGTAAAAAGCGTATTTTTTCGCACATGCGAAATTTTACGCGTTTTAGAAAAGTTGTGCGGTTGTTTCTTCTTTTTCATTTTCTTTTTTCGCTATTTTTTTCATCACAGGAGCGACTGGTTTTTCAACAGGAGTTTTACCCTGTGCTTGCATGAGCGCTTTACCAGCTGCTTCTCGATACTTACAATAGTCGCAATCTGCCCCCGCAGGCGGCACAGCATCACTGTCGAGGCACGCTTTTAGCTCAACCAAGGTTCCGTCTACCCAGCCGGTCGAGCCTTTGTACGGCACCAAAGTCAGCTCAAAGTCGAGCCTGCCGTCAAACGCGTCTCTGTCTTTAGAAGCGTTTGCATAAAACCAATACCCTGTGTCCGAAACCTTAAAGCCATTTTGGCGTAGCAGCCACTGGTAGATCTCTAGCTGGCGCTTGTAGCCCCGGTGCCACTCTTCGTCTAGGCTTTCTATCTTTCCGTCCTTGCTGGTAGCTTTGTAGTCTATAACAATAAGCTCACCTGCTTTGTTGACCCAGATATCGTCAACACCGCCACGCACTGTAAGCCCCGTCTCTTTGTGTACACATTTTACTCCTTGGCTTAAGGCGTTCCTCCACTCGTCCATGCGTGCGTGCGCAAGCGGTATAGCGTCGAGCCCATAGGCTTGAGCAAGCGGATGTGTCGTCCCCAGTGCACGATGGGTATCGAGCTCTTTTTTAAGCAACGCGTCTACTGCAGAGTTGAGGTTAAATGGGTATCCGGGTGGCCGCGCCACACCCAGCTTGTTGTCTATATAAAAACAGCGCGCACACTCCATAAAGAGGTCTATCTTGGAGCGCGAGAGGGTCCACTTTGGGCCGCCATAGCTATAGTCTGGGTTGCGGTTTGGTTTATAGTATTGGCTCACCAAGCTATTCTAACTTTTTTTTGAGCTTTTTTCTATTGCTTGCTGTTTTATTCGCCTTTTTTGTCTGTTTGCGGAGAAAAGGCCCAGCGAGTGCGCAGAGCGTTTTCAAACCGAAAGAATAGCGAGAAGATAGTGATGCTTATGATAGTGGCTATTGTCGCAAGGAAGTAAAAGCCGAACCCGCATGCCATACCCACCCCAGCAGCAACCCAGATGCCCGTAGCAGTAGTGAGCTCTGCGGGGTGCTCACCGCGAAAAGCCGCAAGCCCCGAGCCAATAAAGCCAATACCAATTACTATAGAACCGGCTATCTGGAGCGGGTTGATACCAGAAAAGAACGAGAGTTGGATACTAGAGAGCGTCCCCACTATCACAAACAAACACGAGCCCAAGCTCACCAACGCATAGGTGCGCATGCCTGCGTGCTTCCCCGCAAGAGAGCGCTCGATACCAAGCACTGCACCCAAAAGCGCTGCGATCACCAAACCCACCGCCATAGAGGTTTCGGTTAGATATTGCGGCGCCAATTGCATGAGTGGGTACATATGTTTATTTTGTTTTGAAGGTGACGCCAGCGATAGCTCCTGTAGCGTCAAGCACGTCTTTGTTTACATGGATCGCAAAGGTATGGCTGCCGTTGTCGAGGCTTTGGCCAACAAAGTATGCAGTGTTTGGTTGTGTAGCGCGCAAGAGCGAGATAGTGCCCCCTTTGCCATTGTTTTCTGGGAAGAAAAGGGTTGCACCGAGCGCACGAACCAGGGCGCCGTTGTTTAGCTCGTACACCACAAGCCAGGTAGGCTCTGACACTGTTGCGCTAGAGACAGAAACTTCCGCGCCTGCATCTTGCGGGCTTGGGATAGTGAGGTTATTTGCCGCTGCTGTAGTGGGCACCGCAGAGGAGCTTGACCCACCAGTGGCACTTTTGGTGTCGCTTGCAACTGGCGTATTTGTTTTTCCTCCAGGAGCTGATGCGATATCTGATCCGAACATTTTCCACCCGCCCGCGACCACAGCAACCACTACTATCACGCCAACCAACATTTTTGTTTTGTTGTTGATAGTTTCTTTTACTTTCGATTGAGCGCTGGAAGCTGGCGGTTTTTGAGACGCTGGCCGAGCGGCGGCGGTAGGAAGCGGCGATTGTACTGGTTTAGCACTCTGCGTGTTTGTATTTGCTGGCGCACTACTTTGTGCTGGCGGCATTGACCATGAAAGACCGCTTGGCTTGTTGCTACCTCCCTGAGTGTTACCAGACCCGGTGTTTGTGTTTTGCATATGACTGAATTACTTGAAATCTTGTAATGTAACTAGCCCTTATCATATATCAGCCCCAGGGACACACAACGCGCCAACTTCTTCGAGCACAATATCCGCCCGTGCGCCAGTGATGCCTGCCTGTGCGAGCGCGCGGTCATTCCCCGGTAGGGCGTTACAAAGCACTGTACGGCCGCTCAACAGAGCCATTTTTTCGCGGTTTGTGAGTGTGGTAAGCGCGGTGACTGGGTAAAGCTTTGCGGCATCGATCCGGTCGTGCAGGGTTTTATCCTGGGGATAATCCCAGCTCAGGAGCTCCAACCCGGCACACTCAGAGTACTGGACTGCCTTGGAAGTAAATTTGGTGTTGGTAACCACCAGGCCGGAGCCGCGGCCTATATCATCTATCCGTGCTTTTACATACAGCACTACTTTAAGGTCTGTTTTAAACCCGGCTGCATTATGAAATTTTGCTTCGGCAAAAATAGTTTTGTCACCTTTATGGATAACAACATCAACCTCATGGTCAACACATTTGCCTTGTACAATCTGGTCAACTTTTGCTTCGTACCCCTCTTTGCGATATAGCTCCGCAATATATGTCTCAAAAGGAAAACCTGAGGGGCCAAAACCGAGCACCGCACGCTTAAGACTGTAGCGTGCAGCAACCGCATGGCGATGTTCGCGCAAGCGAGAGAATGCCCGCGAGTATATTTCTTGTGTCGAGATCCCACTCCACAACTCTTTTTCTATGTCATGAGAGATAGCAACTGCGACGTCGTTGCTAGCCCCTGCGCGCTTGAGCGAAGAGACGAGTTTTTCTGACTTATATTCCTCTGAGGTACCGTCCGCTTTTACAATAAAGATGCTCACCTTATTACTTTAACATCTTTAATCACCCCTCCACCAAGGCAACGCTTTGTATAACCACTTTGTGTTGGCACATAGAGCACCATAGATTGCCCAACCGGCGCATAATGCGGTTCTGTAAGCACAACAATTGCCCTACCCTCCGCTCGTGTAAGCTGTGCCTGGATTAATGTTTGGCGATATCGATACCTTGCTAGAACAGGCCCGTCTGAAATATCGCCGATCCAGTTAGTGTCGGCAAGTTCGACCTGTGTTGCGCGCGCGTCCATGGGGAATTTCTCGCTCGACACCGTTATCGTATTTTTTTCTATATCTTTTGTGATCACATACTGTGGTTTTATATCAACACTACCCACCTGCCTCAGAGAAAACAGCGTAAACCCATGTCGCTGCCCCAGAGTATAAAACGGCACACCCTCGTGCGAGCCGATAACCTCCCCATTTTCAGACAACACATCGCCTGGAGTGTGCGCTACCTCTTTTTTAAGCAAGTCATGTAGCCCTATGTCGCCCAGGAAGCATAACCCTTGGCTGTCGGGGCGCCGTGCATTGGGGAGGCTAAATTTTTTTGCCAGTGCACGCACGCGCGGCTTGTGGAGGCGCCCGACAGGAAACAGTGTGTGCTTTAAAACTGCCTCAGACACCGCCCACAAAAAGTAAGACTGGTCCTTTTCTTTATCCGCACCCGCAAACAAGAGTCCGTTTTTCGTTTGTGCATAGTGCCCCGTGGCAACAAAGTCGGCACCCTGCGCGCGTGCATACTCAAAAAATTTCCCAAATTTTATCTCTCTATTGCACAACGCATCGGGGTTAGGCGTCCGGCCTTGCTCAAACTCTTTCAATGAGAGTTTAAGCACTTCTTGCTTGTATGCGGAAGATAAATCAATTTCTCTGAATGGGATTCTAAGATGTGCCGCTACCCGCATCGCCTCGATACGGTCCGCGCTCGCCGGACAGGGATACCCTTCGATCTGGATTTTTATAAATACACCCGTCACCTCAAAGCCGGCTTTTTGCAGAAGTACAACAGATACGCCGGAGTCTACTCCGCCCGAGAGGCCTACAAACACTTTCTTTTTTGGTTTTTTAGAAAACACGTAACCAACGTACCGTACAGAACCTATGAGAGCAATGGCATTGCTACAGGAAGAACAGTGCCGCCTGTGGAATATAGGAAGCAACAAGAAGCGGGTTTAAAAACGCGAGTGCCCCAACAGCAATCATGCCGAGCAACACTAGTATGAGTATGCTCATGGCGATTATCGCGCCAACTCCTCTTTTTTTATGTACTGTCGCAGTTTTAAACTCTTGTGCAGCAGGGCGCGGAGTTGTTGTCGGGGTTGAGGTTGGACGCGGAGCGATGGTCGGAGCAGGAGTAATTTGCGGCAGCGGCTGCGCTTGTGTTTGCACGGGTGTCTGTGCTGGCGGCACAATAGTGCGCGGCATCGTTGGCGCTATAGGAGCTGGCGGAGGTGGCGGAGTCTTTACTCCTTCAATTGCCATAAACGCTTCGTTGACATCGTTTGCGCTCCACCCCCCTGCTGCTAGCGCTTGAGTGATAGCCTCTTTAGAAAGCCCGGAGGAGCGTTGCGCGCGCACATAGTCTAAAAGTTGTTGGTTGATCATAACACTAGTAGTATCCCACGATTATAATTGCGCGCACATGCCGCTTTCCACAGGTTAATTTTTAGGGATATATCTGTTTTTCGCCACCAAATGTTGGTCATAGGTGCTGCTGTAGTGTATAGCGCCAGAACGGTCAGAAAGATAATATAAATAATTTGTTTTAATGGGCGTGACAGCCGCTAAAATGGCATCGAGGCCAGGGTTTGCGATAGCACCGGGTGGCAACCCTTTGTTGGTATACGTATTGTAGGGAGAATCGGTTTTAAGGTCGCTCCTGGTGAGAGTATAAGAATTCTTGCCGATAATGTAAGGAAACACTGCATCTACCTGAAGCGGCATGCCGATTTTAATACGCTTCCATAAAATACCAGCTATAACCCGGCGATCATATGTTTCCGGAGCTTCGCGCTCAAGAAGAGACGCCATAACAATGACATCAGAGAGCGGCTGACCAAAGGCGTCTATCTGCTTTTGGATTTTTGCTATATTTTTATTAAAGTTGTTTGCAAATATGCCAAGGATCGCTTCAGTCCCTTGCCCTGGCATAAAAAAGTATGTGTCTGGGAAAAGATATCCCTCTTTGCCTCGCGCTTGCCGCTCGAAAGAAGCGAGATCAAAGTCGGGGATATTTTTTGCAAGCAGGACAGCAATATCGGCCATAGTCGCGCCTTCTGGCACGAACACTCGCGCAGGCTCTATCTCATAATCACCCCTGCCAAGCCGCCAGGCTGCGCCTATCACAGAGATCCGTGTAGGAAAAAAGTATTCACCTGCGACTATGCGATGATTGCTTTTTAAAATGTACGCGGATAGTTTAAACAAAAACGCCGAGCGCACTACTCCCCGCTCTTTAAGTATCTCAGCGCTCGCACTCAGCGAGCTCCCTTCAGGGATATTTACATACGCGCCAGTAGGGAAATAAAGCGGAGACGAGATAAAAAGAAAATAAAACAAAACAAGTGCTGTAATACTACTGCCGAGCGCTATGCGCGGCCGACTGCGTGCACGGTACCAGAAGCGGAGTAAGGTGCGCACTAAACGAGAGCGGTGTGGTGACATGAAAGATAACGTGAGTTAGATAGGTAAACCTGCTGGAGCCTCTGCGCGCTTTGCCGCCACTCGCTCGAGCCCGGGAGGCTGTACAGAAGAGTTGGGGAAATGCCATAGCGAGGCGAGCTCTTCAAGATTAAGAAAAACGGGCACCTGGTCGTATGGTACGTAAAAGTAAGCGCGGTGTCGGTAAAGAAAATACAACTGTTTCTTAATAAACGTTTGTCGTATTTTTTTATAATCCTGCCAGGGATAATCGAAGATGGCGAGACCGCGCGTAGGGTTGATCTGGTTAAGGCCGGCGGAGCGGTATGGGTCAAAAAGCCGCACCAGGGCGCCATTATAAACACCATCGAACCGATCTTTTTTTGCTATATACACACCACGAATGCCGGCCTCAAAGATAAGCTTGCTCATCGATTTTTCAATTGCTTCAACTCTGGTGCGCTCGTCTTCTGAAAGGAGCCCGGCGCCACGCGAGGCAGCCTGTTTGAGGGTTGTCTTTTCTTTATCTTCAATGCCCAAGTCTCCGAGTATTTTTTTAGACCGCTCGGCAGCCGCAATAATCATGTTTTGGATAGCTTTTTTGCCTCCATCCTTAAAGCTGTCATGCTTAGTGTTGTAAAAGCCATACCACTCGTCTTTTTTGCGCGCTTTTACGATAAATTGCAGCCATAAATACTGGCCCTTGCCCACGCTGGAAAATAATTCCAAGGTGTTGCTGATAGGGTCGATAGTGATCTCTGGTGTATCAGGGTTTTTATCCTGCGCATAATCGTAGTATGTCTTGATAGGCACTGCGCCCGGCTGCGCCTTAGCATACTCAAGCCCCCAGAGGTCATACTCTTCTAAATTAAAAGGCACCTTGGCAACGTAGTCCTCGACCTCGGTGATTTTTGCTTCAGGAAATTGCCCATACAAGCGAGATTCTATAACAGTACGAAAGGCCCGACGCGTGTGTATATAATAGCTCACCCTCCCCTCGTTGCTGGCTATCTCCAACGACCAAATTGGGCGGTAGGCTCCCTTCCAAAGGCGTTGGATAAATGTTGCCTCTCCGCCGGAGTTCCAAAGTGTGGTCAACACCACCTCCATCGCAAGGGGCGATTTCTCCACCTCCGGCGGGAGCGTAATCTCCAAAAGGACATAATCTATAGAAAACCAAAATTGGAAGCGGATATACTTTATCCACGAAGACCACACCGTGGTTAAAAGAAAGAGCGGCAACCATATAGGAGACATGGCCACCACGGCAGTAGCCCCAGCCTTAAGGGCAATGGGGTCATACACAGCCGCAACAATGATAACGGCGAGCATTGCTACAGGTGCAACCACCAGCGCCTCGATGTTATACCCACGCAAGGTATGGGAGCTAGAGTCGGTAGCCATTTTTTCCGACCATTCGTGGAGAAACATATACTCTATTGTACGCTATAGATGTATACTATACGAAGTATGGGTGTGTTTATTGTAGATATCATCTCCAACCCCTATTACGACTTGGTCGTGGTTATAAGCTTGTGTGTGGGTATTGGATTCGTTATTTTTTTATCTGGTTTCTTAAGTGGATTCGGACATCTCTATAAGATAGAGGAAAACGAAGAGCATTTAAACCACTACCGTGCCCGTGCTCTGTGGGGCACCATGCTCGTCTTATTCTTTTTTATACTGTGGGAAATAGTCCGCTTTGTGGCCGGGCTATTTTAAGAGTGCGTAGCGCCCGTCTTTGCCGCGTTTGAAATACTTTTGGTTTTGGAGGTTGACAGCGACCGTGCCAGGCTTTACGTGGCGCTCTTTAAGCACCTTCTCGATAATTTGCTCTTTAGTGAGCGGCCCGTGCTCGCGCAAAATATTGCGGACCACATCGCGCACGACACCAGAAACATAGCCCCATTCTTTAAGCGCGTACATGCCACGGCCGACCAACACAAAGCGGTCGTCCTTGATCAGCTCATTGTGGGTAGTGGCGATATGCGCTGCGCGGTTGAACATCTTTTCGATCAATTGAGCGACCTCGCGGAAGTGCAAAGGAGAGCCGTGCTTTTTTACTGCCAAGTAGGCATAGTCGCGCACACCCTTTGTCTTAACATTTGGAGATGCTGAGTGGCCCCACTCGCCGAGCGGGTTTTTGCCGATCCTTTTTGAAATGGTAAGCCAGCGGCGCAACACCTCCTCATTGCGATGTTTGTCGTTGATCCCCTGGAGCTCTTTAAGAAAACGGTCTATCATCTCTCCCTCGGGGATAAGGTCTTCGTCAGAAAGGCCTCCGTACAATTTCTTAAGCGCCCCCTCAACCTGCTCAGCTAGCCCCGGGTCGACATACCAGCAACGCTCAACTTCGTCGTCTTCTTTACGATATTTAAACGGGTCGCCAAGCACCAAAAGAAAGTAGATATGGTTCTGCATTGACTTGTCTTTGGTAACAAAGTTGAGCAAGTCATCCTCGCAGACAATGCCACCGAGGCTGTCGATGATACGCTCAAGCTCGCCAAAGGCTGCTTGTGCCTCAGCAAAAGCGGGCGACTTTTTAAGGGCGCCTAATGCGTGGTTCTCGATCTGGCGGACACGCTCGCGGGTGATCCCCCAGCGCTTGCCTATAGCCTCCAAAGTTATCTTCTCTGTATTAGTGCCCAAACCAAAGCGCGCCTCAAGGACCGTACAGGACCTCTCGGGGAGAGAGGAGAGGAGCTTTTTAACTATAGCCTTTGGCTTAAAGCCTGTTTTATCCGCTGTTTGTGGCATAAATGATGTGTTCTAATATATCACACGCTAATTTCTTGTCAACTTTGTATCCCCAGCACAAAGATCAGCGCACTACAAAACTTACGATCTTGGCCGAAACATACACCGCCTTTACCTCTTTGCCAAGAGCCAGCCATTTCATTACCGCAGGTTCCGCTCTGGCGGCGCTTAAAACCTCCCCTTCTGTTGCGTCTGGTTTGATTTCAATCGTTGCGCGCACCTTGCCGTTTACCTGAACAGCAATACGCATTGTTGAGGCAGTAATTTTTGCCGGGTCAAAGGCCGGCCACGGTTGCTGGATTATCTCGCCTGCAAACCCAGCTTTCTCCCACAACTCTGAAGTGATGTGGGGGGCAAGGGGAGCGAGCAATAGGAGAAATATTTTATATGCGTCTCGCGACACGCCTTTCTCCTCAAATGCATTGAGTAAGATCATAAGCGAGGAGACAGCCGTGTTTAGTTTAAGCCCTTCAATATCTTCACCCACTTTTTTGATTGTTTGGTGCAACAGTGTATCAAGGTTCAACCTTGAAGTATCTGGATTCAAGGTCGAACCTTCTTGCTCAGCCTCTAGTTTCCACACACGCTCCAAAAACCGCCTCACACCCAAAATATTTTGCATGTTCCAGGGCTTCATGCTCTCAAGCGGGCCCATAAACATCTCATAGAGCCGGAGCGAGTCTGCGCCGTACGCTACAATCACCTCATCGGGGTTAATGGTATTACCCTTCGACTTGCTCATTTTGCTGCCATCCTCGGCTAAAATAGTGCCTTGGTGGCGGAGCTTGAGAAACGGCTCGTTAAAATCAATATAGCCAAATTGTTTGAGCGCTTTTGTAAAGAAGCGTGCATACATCAAGTGGAGCACGGTGTGCTCTGCCCCGCCCATGTAGAGGTCAACCGGCAGCCATTTTTTTATCGCCTCTTTGCTTGCAAATTCTGTTTCGTTTTTTGGGTCAGCAAATCTAAAGTAATACCAAGAGGAGCAGACAAACGTGTCCATTGTGTCTACCTCGGGCCGCCAGCCTTTGCCAAATAGTTTCTCTGTTCGCTCTAATAATTCTTTAGACTGTGCGAGGGGCGAAGTGCCAGTTGGCTTAAACTCGACATCGGTTGGCAACACCCACGGCAGGTGCTCCTCAGGTATCGCGTGAGGCTTGCCCTCGGGGTCGTAGACAACCGGTATAGGCGCACCCCAGTAGCGCTGGCGGCTTATTAACCAGTCGCGCAGTCTATAGGTCTTAACCATCTTCCCTCCTACTGCTTCGGTAATCTTTTTCTTGGCTTCTTCACTTTCTAGTCGAGTAAACTCTCCTGAGTTACTGAGCGTGCCTTCACTAGTATAGGGACCGGCTTCACCAAAGAGTTGTTTCAAACCGTACTGATGTGTGTCGGGCGTAAGAAACTTCTTGAGCTCATCTTTATTGAGCCAAAATATCTCGTGTATGGCCTGCTCTGTATCTGCAACGGGGCCACGCGCATCGTCTGCAAGCTCAAAGTACAAAACATGTGCATGCGCGTTGCGGTTGGTCTTCTTTGGCACGTGATAAAACTTCCCGTGCACGACGCCAAAGTCTTTAATAAATTTTGGATTTAGATATCCTGTCTCTTCTTTAATCTCCATTTTGCCGGCCTCTTCAGGGGTCTGCCCTTCTTCAATACCTCCGGTAATAAAAGTTCCCCATTCCACCTTCTTCCATTTCAATGCAATATATGTGTCTTCAGACCAGTGCTTTACTATCGCGATAATCGCCTCGCGATGATCAAAAGGCTCACCCTCTTTTACTTTGCCTGGCTCGGTCGTCTGTGTATAGGTTGGCTCAATAACTTCCCGGATAGGTAGATTAAATTTCTGAGCAAATTGCAGGTCGCGCTCATCGTGGGCAGGCACTGCCATTATGGCGCCTGTGCCGTAGCTACCGAGCACATAGTCTGCAACAAATATCGGGATTTCTTCTTTATTGGCTGGGTTAATCGCTTTTACCCACTTAAGCTCAACCCCAGTTTTATCTTTTTGCTCCTCTTGACGGTCTAAGTCGGTTTTATTTTTCGCAGCTTCTACATATTTCTCTACTTCTTTCTTATTCTCTATTTTTGTAAGAAACTTTTCTATTAGTTGGTGCTCCGGGGCCAGCACCATGTAAGTCGCGCCAAAAATCGTGTCTGGCCGCGTGGTAAATACTTTGATCTTCTCTCCGCCACCCGCGATGGCAAACTCAATCTCCGCACCCTCTGAGCGGCCTATCCAGTTACGCTGGTTTATTTTTGTGGATTCGGGCCAGTCGACTCCCTCGAGGTCGTCCACCAGTGCATCGGCAAAGTTGGTGATCTTAAAAAACCACTGTTCAAGATCTTTTTGTATCACCTTGGTGCCGCAACGCACACACACACCCTTCTCCCCGCTTTCGCTCACCGTTTGCTCGTTGGCGAGCACTGTTTGGTCCTTGGGGCACCAATTGACCTTTGCCATCCGCTTTTCAGCTAAACCGTTTTTATATAGAAAAAGAAAAAACCATTGAGTCCATTTGTAGTACTCGGGTGTGTGCGTGCCGATCTCACGCTCCCAGTCGTAAGAAAGGCCTATCGCTTTTATCTGCGAGCGGAAGGCGTTTATTGCATCTTCGGTTGTTTTGACTGGCGGGATACCAGTTTTGATCGCGTAGTTCTCCGCAGGCATACCAAACGCGTCCCATCCCATCGGGTGGAGCACGTTGTTCCCCTGCATCCGCTTAAAGCGCGAGTAGATGTCGGTTGCGGTGTAACCCTCGACATGGCCAACATGGAGCCCAGCCCCGCTAGGGTACGGAAACATGTCGAGCACGTAGAGTTTTTGTTTATCTGAATTTTCTTCAGCCTTAAAGCTTTGAGATTCCTCCCATTTCTTCTGCCATTTTTTCTCTATTGCTTTATGGTCGTAACCCTTAGACATGTGCTATCCAAAATACCACACATCTAGGATTTGTTTATACCCTAGTGCATCAAGACCGGCTTATTGACCGGCGGAAAGAAGTCTGGGTCGACGGTGCGTGTAAAGCAGGTACGGCCAACACCATGCTGCCAATTGTCAGCAGTACCCTTCACCCCATACTGTGCTGGCATCGTGGCATATCGTCCATTATTTACAGTGCGGCCCTCGGCTTTAAACGTTGCGCACAACTCAAACCCAAGGTCTGCGGTTTTTGTATATTCGTAAGCGGCACCTGTCTCTGGGTCTACCGGGATATTGTAGTAGAGTGTCGGATCCTCAAGTTGTTTAAGCGTGGTTGGGAGCGCCTGCTTGTTTTGATAGTACGAGAGTATCTGGCTCTGGAGCGACTCGAGGTCGCTCACCCGCTGGTTGTCGAGCCGCGCAATACGCGCCTCCCACGGTGTACCGATAATAAAGAAGCCCGAAACAACCGCACATAGGCCAACAAGCGCCACCGCCGCAGCGACCATGTTGGCGCGCTTAGGCTCTGCAGCCCAATAACCGCGAAGGTCGGCTAGGAAGTGCATAAACACTCCGCTGGCAACCAAGAACACCACAGTTACTTTAAGCAAAAAACGCGCGGTCAAATCCTCTCCTGCTAAAAATGCATTAAGGAGCGTGATTAGGTCGCCCAAGATAGTGAGGCCTGCGATAAAGAGCGTGAGGTAGAGCGCCCACCGCCTGACCCAGATATCTGCACGCGACTGGTCGCTCGCGATAGTCATGTGTATATAGCGCAGGAGGCCTATTGCCGCAACGCTCAGGATAATAAACGCCGCCATCCAGTAGCTGAGCCCCGAGTCGTAGGGGTTCTGGTAGTAATTGTTGAGCACGTCAGGGAAGACGTAGTTTATATATCCAAACAAAAGGTTGATGAACGAAATGATACTGCCGTAGAGCGTAATCATCGCCCCCGCCCACAAAAAGAAGTCCTTCGGTGTTGTCTTAGGTTTGTCCATATGTATATAAAGGTTACCTATTACTATAACTTGCAGTATACCACGAAGCACTATATAACTCCTTACGGACGAACAATACATAGGGAGCATGTCAAATGCATATTCAAGTACACCAAGACAAGGTGGATGAGTTGCTAGACGTGATACTTCCACGTTGGGCATCGACACCTAAGAAATACCCATTCAATCGCCCGGATGCCATCGTGCCCCAGGCGATTATCCCAGATGAACTGCGGAAGGATAAGTACGTGCTTGCCTGTTTCTATTTCTACGCATGCATTTACATGCGCGGAGGGATCAAAAGCCTGCAAGCATTTAATGCACTGATCAAGATGTGGCGAGAGTATCCCGATTTTTTTGAACCTTCGTATGCTAAGTGGCTTAACCCCACACAAGTGCAAGAAGTACTCAAGAGATATATTGGTTGGGACTCAAAAGCTGCGGGCATTAATTGGGTCTGGAATTCTCGGCGTTTGCACGACTCATGGGAAGACAATCCTCTACTACTCATTAAAGGTCTTCGTAACTATGACGAGGCGCTGAGGCGCATAAAAAATAAGCGCACCAAAACAGAAATAGGTGCGTCTGGGGAAGACGGCGGAGGCTTTCGCGGTTTCCAACCAAAAATGGTCTCTATGCTGCTCTACTTCTACGACTGGGAGGGGTGGCTTAAACCACGTTTCCTCTACCCATCCCCTGCCGACTTCCACAATTATCGGTTGGGGTTTGCAAGCGGGGCTATAGTCGCAACTCTTGATGAGGGTAGAAATATTCGCTATTCGGAAAAAATCTCTGAACCATGGCGAGTGGCGGTGATGGTGTATATGAAGAAACGGAAGGCAGACCCGCTTCATGTCTCTGATGCGCTTTGGCTCTTCTCGCTTACGATGTGCGGCAACTCGCCGCTCAACACAAGCCTAAAACCAAAGACATTTGACGATATGCTGTCTCGCTTAAGCGCAGAAGAGGCGTGGGACCACGGGCAGTGGGCTATGATGAACGGCAGAAAGAAAGCACTACTGCAAACATGTCTTATCTGCCCGCTTCTCTCCCGGTGCGAGTTTGCTATACCAGCAAGACCCTATTACAGACATGGTGTGCTCGAACTCAGGGAGAGACCTCATGTGGAAAAGCATTTTAATCTGCTGCATCTAAAGGAACCTAAACCAAACACTGTAGTATTCGACGAAGAAGTACAACATATCCTGATTGAACACGAATCCCGGCGGACACCCTAACAAGGTGCCCGTCGTTCTTTTTTATACATATTTGTGAAAGCACACTTTTAGGGTATCTTGATAGGAGGAGTTTTTCAGCTCTTTAACAGCAACCAGACAACCAACGAGGGCATCATGGGAAAAGACTTTTTCTCTGAGGCTTTCAATGGAGAGCTCTTAGAGACAACGCCACTTTCGATTCGACCTCGATACGAGCCAGACCCTGAGGACCATTGGAACCTCCAGTTTAAAGACTTTGCAAAATATGACTGGCAGGATCCGTGGTTTAAGAAGCAAAACCTCAAGAAATATGCGTTTCGAGTGATTGAACTTACCAAAGGGTACTTCATGATTGTTTCTCCGCGAGACTACAAGCGGATGACGCAGTTCCCCGACGGTAAAAAGAAATGTTGGCATACGAAGATTGACAATGACCCAGAAGGAAACATTATTGGTGTGTATGCTCGACGGCATGGCAGAGGACTTGAGCCTTCTGTTGTGTACGCTCATCGTGAGCTGCTTAACTGTTTCCTTTTGCCTGGAAAAGTGGACCATGTGAATGGCTATGGCCTCGACAACCGCATGTGCAATTTGCACTATGTAGAAGAAGGCAATGGAGAAAACAACACAAATAGCATCAGATCCCGAGCGGAGGATCTCCCTCAAGGAGTTGAGCGCCGCAGCAAGATTAAAGAATGCTTTGGTGGGAAGGTGTGCGTACGTCTCAGCAAAAAGAAAGTTGTGACTATTCGCTCCGAGGAAAGTTGGGGAACTCCCGAACCAGCAAGTCAGTGGTATCTGAAAAAACTGGATGAAATTTATGGATCCAGACTTTGGGCACATAATCTTACGGAAGAAAATTACCCAGAGTTTCCAAGAAGGCTTCCATCCTCGATTATTGAACACGCTGGAGAAGAAGTTCCTTTCTAACAAAACAACTGCCCTAGACTTAAGTGTCCGGGGCGGTTTTATTTTTTACCCGTGCAAAAATTCAATGACATCGCCGTCTTTGACAACATATTCTTTGCCTTCTGTCCTTAGCGCCCCGAGCTCGCGGGCTTTTGCCCAACTCCCTGCTTCAAGGAGTTTGTCCCAAGCGATCACTTCGGCCCTAATAAACTTTGTCTCAAAGTCGGTATGGATCGCCGCGCCTGCCTGAGGTGCAGTTGAGCCCTTCTTTATAGTCCATGCGCGTGTTTCATCTTTGCCAGTGGTAAAAAAGCTCATGAGGCCAAGGAGCGAGTACCCGGCGCGGATAAGCCCGTTGATACCGTCATCCACCCCAAGTTCTTGGCGGAACGCTACTTTGTCCTCTGTGTGCAAGTCGCGTAGATCATTCTCCACATTGGCGTCAACAATAACGTATGTTGCGTTTGTATTCTTAAAAAAATCCATGAGCCTTACCCAGCGCTCGTCGTTAGGCGTTTCGTCCAGGTTGTGCCCGCCCGACTCTTTATTAAGCACATAAAGCACCGGCTTCTTTGCAAGGAGCCGTGTCGTATCCTTAGTTTCTAGGTCGGCAAGTGCGAGCTCGGTGTTGATAAGCTCGATGTCTTTAAGTGGGTCTATATCCTCAGTAACCTGAGCGATATTAGCGTTTTCAAAAATACGCACCACATGTGCAATAGCGCTTACCTCGCGGATATGCGAGAGAAATTGGTTGCCGAGCCCCTCCCCCTCGGAGGCTCCCTTTACCAACCCCGCAATATCGACAAACTCGATCGCCGCAGGGATATCTTTTGCGGATTGGGAAAACGCAGCAAGCTTTTCGCGCCTTTCATCAGGGACTGCAACAACACCTACTGCTGGGTCGATAGTCGCAAACGGATAGTTCGCAATAAGCACACTTTTTTTAGTGAGAGCTTGAAAAAGAGTAGACTTCCCCACATTTGGGAGCCCGACAATGCCTATAGAAAGTTTCATAAAAATTTGACCGTATGTGTTTTAACTGTTACAGTTACATTACATGATAAAACCGATTCTGCATAGTGTTGTAGCCTTTTTTGCTGGCATTGGGGCAACGGTTCGGAAATTTTTTATACATCTCGGGTTACTCAAGGGTTCGACTTTGGTTATAGCAAGTATTGCGGTATTTTGGTTTGGCTTTTCCTACTTCTTTGGCGGCAGTGCAGGTACTATTGCACCACAAGATACCACCAAAACCGTTTCCGTAGCGTCCGTCGCTGAGCTTTCGCAAGGCGGCTCTTCTTTGTCAGTCGCAGGGGTTGTGCAGTCGCTCACTGAAGCTACGGTACGTGCAGAAAAATCTGGCAAAGTGGTGGCTGTCTACCGCGCGATGGGAGACTTTGTTAGCGCGGGGACTATTGTCGCAGAGCTTGAGAACGCTTCTGAACGCGCGGCAGTGCTCCAGGCACAAGGCGCGCTCCAAGCAGCAACCGCAGGGGCAAACGTCTCTCAAAGCACGCTCGCGAGCACTAAAGACAGTTCGGTTGCAGCGCTGCTTGCTGCATATGGTGCAGTGGAAAAAGCAGTGCATGGCGACATAGACGCCATGTTTTCAAACCCGCACAGCACGCAACCGCTTTTTAATGTGCAGAGCTCCGACACACAAGCAAAGCTTAATGTACAAAATACACGCATAGCACTAACTACAATATTGAACCGCGAAAGCGGCCGCACCACCACCCTTATTGCCTCAGACGACCTCCCTGCAGAGATGATTAAGACAGAGGGCGAGCTAAAAGTCGTGCGCGATTATTTGGACACGGTTATTCGTACACTTAATGCGGGCATTGCAACTGAAGGTATTAGTGAGACAACCCTCGCAACCTATAAAACCACTGCAACTGCCGCCCGGTCCACTATTACAACAGCACTTTCAACTCTTATTACTGCCCGGGTAACGCTCGAGACTGCACTTAAAACATCTGCGCAAGGCGTTGACACTGTCTCAGCAACACAAGCAGCTATCACCTCCGCCCAGGGAACACTCGCAGCCGCACGCGCCAACCTAGAGAAGTCTATTATCCGTGCGCCGATCTCTGGCACTATAAACTCGCTTGCACTTGAACGTGGTGATTTTATCCAAGCAACTGCACCAGCCTTAACTGTTGCTAACAACAGCGCACTTGAGGTGATTTCCTACATCACCGCAAACGATATGCCACGCATCGCAGTCGGAGACAAAGCTACGCTTGAAGGTTCGATCAAAGGAGTAATCACGCGCATCGCTCCGGCGATCGACCCGATTACCAAAAAGATCGAGGTCAGAATAGGGCTCTCCTCTGGCGCCTCAACCTTAGTTAACGGACAGTCGGTTGCCGTCAATTTTGAAAAAGCAGCTGCGACAAGCGCCAAGCCCTCAAAGGGGCCGATCACTATCCCGATCGCAGCGCTTAAAATCGGTTCAGAAAACATTTCGGTATTTACTGTCGATGCAGACAATAAGCTCGTGGCACATGAAGTAACGCTAGGCACGCTGCTCGGCGACCGTGTGGAAATCAAGTCAGGCATCACCCCTGAGATGCAGATCGTTATAGATGCGCGCGGTCTTCAGCCAGGAGAAAAGGTGCTTCTTAAGAACTAGCTCATGCTTCCCCTCTGGAATTTTTTTATAGAGAAACGGCAGTTTACAGCACTGCTTATTGCGACATTACTATTGTGGGGAACGGTGGCGGTTGTGGTAATTACAAAGGAGTCTGCTCCTGAGGTGGCTATCCCAGTGGGGATCGTTACCGTGGCGCTCCCAGGCGCATCGTCTGAGGATGTTGAGCGTTTGATAACCAACAAGCTTGAAGAGCGCCTTGCCAACCTTACCAACCTCGATACGCTTACCTCAAAGTCGCGCGACGGTGTGTCTATTATCACCGCGCAATTTTTAGCCTCAGCAGACCTCGACAAATCGATCCAGAAGCTCAAAGACGAGGTCGACAAAGCAAAGGGAGACCTCCCCGCAGATGCAACCGACCCTTCGGTTACTGATGTCAATTTTGCCGACCAACCGATCCAGATTATCTCTATTACTGCCGACCGCCCTTTTGCACAACTCTCTGTACTTGGCGAAACGCTTAAATCGCAGTTGCAAGGGATCAGGGGTGTCTCAAGAGTAGAGATCTCCGGTGCCCGAGACCGCGAGATACAGATTGTTGTTAAAAAAGAGGAGCTCGCCCGCCTTGGTATATCGCTCTCGCAGGTGGTCGGTGCAGTATCTCAAGCAAATACCTCACTTCCGGTTGGCGCGATCGTTGTCGATGATATTCTCTATAATATTTCTTACGAAGGCAGCCTAGACAAAGTGCCCGACATAGGCGGCGTACCTGTGCTAACGGTGGGCGGACAGATCATATACTTGCGTGATATTGCCACTGTCTCCGACGGTGTACAAAAAGCTACCTCTTACTCGCGCATATCGGTTGGCGGCAAGCCCTCAGAGCAAGCGTTGACGCTCCTTATATATAAAGTACGCGGCCAAGATGTTGCAAAAACCACAACTGCAGTAAACAAAAAACTTATCGAGCTAAAACAGACTATCCTAGCAGGTAGCGATATCTTAGTTACTAACGACCTCGGCGAGCGAGTACAAAAAGATCTTTTCGACCTCACTGAAACCGGGTTTATCACCATGATTTTGGTGATGCTCTGCTTGTTTGTCACGATCGGATGGCGAGAAGCTATTATTGCAGGGCTCTCGATTCCCCTTTCTTTTTTGATCGCCTTTATCGGGCTCCTCTACTCTGGCAATACACTCAACTTTATTTCACTCTTCTCTCTCATTTTAGCGATTGGGATTTTGGTCGACTCAGGTATTGTGATGGTCGAAGCTATACACACCCGCCGGCATGCTTATGGCGACAAAGTGCGCGCTGCACGCGAAGCATTGGGTGAGTATGCCTGGCCTCTTATCGGCGGCACTATGACCACGGTCGCCGTGTTTGTACCGCTCTTTTTTATCTCAGGTATCGTCGGCAAATTTATCGCCTCAATCCCCTTTACGGTTATCTTCGTGCTTATTGCCTCGATTTTTGTGGCGTTGGGTTTGGTGCCCGCACTCGCTATTGCCTTTACTAAAGAGGAGTCCTCTGAACTTGCCCACAAGCAAGAAGAGTACGCTGAAAAATCTCGCACTTGGTACGCCGATTTTCTGCACAAACTCTTTAATAACCGTACGGCCCAAAACCGTTTCATCTTAGTTATGTTGGTTGGTTTTGTACTAGCTCTCCTGTTACCTATCAGCGGGCTCCTTAAAGTAAACTTTTTCCCACAGGACGACACCGGCTATCTCTATGTCGATGTAGAAATGCCACCTGGCTCTCCGCTTCCTGTAACCGACCTCACTGTGCGAGCAGTTGAGGAGACCTTGTATGGCAATAAAGAAATAAAATCGTTAGTAGTAAGTGTTGGTAGGACCTCCTCGTTTGGCAATAATCCTACTTCCGGCGAGCGATATGGAAGCGTCACGATAACACTTGTCGACAAACCTCGCCGCTCCTCTACAAAAATTTTGGAGGATATTAAAAAGAGCGTGAGCGCTGTCCGTTCAGGAACTATCCGCGCCGGCCAGCCAAGCGGTGGCCCGCCGGTCGGAGCGGCAATCGACCTTAAATATCTAGGAGATAACCGCGATGTGCTCGACCAGGCGATTATGCTCGCAACGCGCGCTCTGGAAGCGACACCAGGTGCAACCGAGGTAACCGCCTCAAACAAAAACGACTCAACACAATTTGTGCTTACCGTTAACCGCGCCAAGCTCGCCCAGGTTGGCCTTACTCCGGCAGGAGTCGCCGGAGCACTCCGTACTGCGGTAGCGGGTACTAAAGCAACCACGCTCACCGGAGGCTCCAAAGATGTCGATGTGATAATATCTCTCAACCTCAACACCCAAACAAGCGACCCGCACGATGCAAACATTGCTTCGCTCGACCAAGTGCGCCAAATACCGCTCACTACCCCAACCGGCCAAACTATTTTGCTCGGCTCAGTAGTAGACGAGAGTTTAGGCCGCAGCAACGCAGTGATAACCCATGAAGACCGCCAACGTTTGGGGGAAGTAACTGCTAACGTAGCTCCTGGCTATACTGCCAGAGAAGTGCTCGTCGCGTTTAACAAAAAGATGGAGGCGACACCACTCCCCGAAGGTGTACATCTAAAAATAGGCGGCGAGAATGAGCAGACCAACCAGTCGTTTATGGAAATGTTTTTTGCTCTCATCGGCGGCATTGGTTTGATGTTTGTGATATTGGTGCTCGCGTTTAACTCGATCCGATACTCTGCGTACCTACTCTCGGCAGTGCCACTTTCGCTTATTGGTGTGTTCGGTGGGCTCTCCCTCACGGGGCAGACGCTCTCCTTCTCTTCGCTGCTAGGCATTATTGCGCTTGCGGGCGTAATCATCAACCACGCGATTATTCTTATGGATTCTATCTTGCGCCGCATGCGAGAAAGCGGCGAGAAAGATTTCGAAGAGATTGTCGTCGCCTCGGCAACGAGCCGGCTCAGGCCCATCTTCCTCACTACCATCACCACCGTTATCGGCATGATCCCGCTTATCTTTGTCTCGGCGCTGTGGGGGCCGCTCGCCTTTGCGATCCTTTTTGGTCTCTCATTCTCGATGACGCTCACCTTGGTGCTTATCCCGCTCTTGGTCTACCGTTGGCCGGGCAAGCTCCCACTAGGCATTGTGCGTTCCAGTAAAAAATAATTACTCTGCGTAGGCTGCTAAACGGCTGATTTTGCGGCGCCACTCATTGCGCTTCCATTCTGGCGCAGTTTCAGAAGGGCCCAGGAGTGTTGTGCGCACCGTAAATCCAGAGAACCAGAGAATGCCCATTTTAATTTCGTTGGTGAAGTCGCCAAAAAGCAGCCAAATAAAAAACGGATGCGTGCCCGCGAGCACAATCACACGTGCGGTCTTCCCCTTTAATCGCTTCTTCCACCCCAACACTGGCACTCCCTGGCTGTTTTTGCGCATATTAAATGCAAACCCAGGGAGCCACATGCGGTCGAACATGCCTTTGAGCAAAGCAGGCATAGTGCACCACCAGTTGGGGTACAACAGAACAAAGTGGTCGCACCAAAGGATCATTTCTTGCAGTTTTTTTAGATCAGGCTCAAGCTCCTGGATTGCTTTGTATCCTTTATGGAGGATCGGGTCAAACCGCATTTCAGCCAAGTGCATACGGCGAACTTCGTGCCCGGCTTTTTTAGCGCTCGCTTCGTACAGCAATGCGAACTCATTTGTTATGGTGGGGCCTGGGTCTGAGTGGCCCACCAAGATGGCAATCTTCTTTTTTGTACGTGGATGAAAAAAACTCATAATCTAGCGAGTGAGTGAAATAAAGCTCGCTTTAATTTCCGAGCGAGTGACGATTATATAAAATTTCATAATTTTCTATAATGATTACTGCTGATCAAATTGTACGCTGCTCGCGTGCATTTGTCTGTCTACATCTTGTGGAGTAGTGGGCATCACACGGATCGCCGGGAGCCCGGGATATACATCGGGGTCTTCTGCAGGTTTGGTAGGCACCTCGAGAGCCGGTTTTTTAGGGATTTCAATTGTTGGTTTCTGCGATATTGGTTTTTGCGGCATGGGCGGTGCAGGCGGCATAAGCTCCTCAGGCTTGTGTGGCACAGGGGCTGGCTTGGGCGGTATTGGCGTCGCTACAATCGGCTTATGCGGAGGCACAGGCGGCGGAGCAACGGGCTTTGGTTGAACGGTGGGCATTATTACAGGTTTTGGTTGCGGCGACAGTGCTGGTTTTGGCTTTTCTGCTTGTTTCGGTACAGATATAGTTTCTTTTTTAATAGAAGATGTTTTTATGGCTGGTAAAGAGCGCATTTGTATTATTGTTTGCCACAGTATAAGAAACGCCACGGTCCACAACGCATACAATATCAACAGATCAATCCAAGAAATGAGCGGCGCAGTAGCGTGGAGTATAAAAAGCGCATACCACTGTGAGCCTAAAACGCCTTCCCAAAAAAAATGCATGAGCGGGCGCCTCCCCACTACAAAAGTGATGAGGCAAATAATGCCGATCAGCATCCATTTAAACAAAAACGCTGGAGCAAAAATAACGGCTGCCTGCCCGGCTGCGAAATGCATAAAGGTAATAATGGCACCCGACGCTATAATGCATACCAAACCGATACTAAGCATAGAGAGCACTGCCCGGCCAAGCCACTCCTCTCTTTTATCTACAGCGCCCTCGCGCGCAATAATAAAATGGAACACGAGAAGCACGGTTTGCGCCCCTACCCCAAGCACAACTCCCAACTGCTGTACGCAATATAGCAAAAGGCTGAGCAAATCAACCGAAAAGGACATACAAAAATTGTAGCACAGGATTTACCGCCTAGATTTTCTTAGCGTCATACGCTGTAGAAAATCCAAGTGTAGTCGCGCAAGTGAGCTACCGCCGAGTCTATAAAATAACGGTCGCTCCGTCATGGCGGATTTCTAAAACACCTGAGATAACGGGAAATCTTTTCGGCTCGCTCCCAGCTTCTTCGCGCACTAAAATCTCTCCTGGCTTAAGCGTGGTAATAAGCGGCATATGTTCGCTCAGGATGGTCATCTCGCCGTCTGTGCCGGGCGCCGTGAGCGAGTATGCCTCGCCGTTGTAAAACACTTCATCCACTTTTGCTATTACTATGTGCATACGTTATTCGGCTTTGACTGTGTCGATACCACCTTTCATATAGAATGCGCTTTCAGGCTTGTCGTCGTGCTTGCCGTCTAATATCTCGCGGAAGCTGCGTACCGTTTCCTCAACCGGTACATACACGCCCGGGATACCAGAAAAGACTTCTGCCACGTGCACCGGCTGCGAAAGGAAACGCTGTATCTTGCGCGCGCGGTACACCAGAGTTTTGTCTTCATCTGAAAGTTCTTCGATACCGAGTATGGCAATAATATCTTGCAAATCTTTGTAGCGTTGGAGCACCTTTTTAGTGTCGAGCGCAGTGCGGTAATGCTCCTGCGAAATAATGTCGGGGTCGAGCGCGGTCGAGTTGGAGCCCAACGGGTCAACCGCGGGGAAAATACCTAAAGAGGCAAGCTCGCGTGTCAACGTGATGGTTGAGTCGAGGTGAGCAAATGTGGTTGCTGGTGCTGGGTCGGTTAGGTCGTCGGCCGGCACGTAGATCGCCTGTACCGAAGTGATAGAACCTTTTTTAGTCGAGGTGATGCGCTCTTGGAGCTGGCCCATCTCTTCAGCAAGGGTTGGTTGGTAACCCACCGCCGAAGGCACACGGCCAAGGAGCGAAGACACTTCTGCACCCGCCTGCACAAAACGAAATACGTTGTCCATAAAAAAGAGAACATCCTTACCCATCTCATCGCGGAAGTACTCTGCCATCGTAAGCCCAGAGAGCGCGATGCGAGCTCTGGCACCCGGGACCTCATTCATCTGGCCGAACACCAATGCCATTTTGTCGATAACGCCCGACTCAGTCATCTCATGGTAGAGGTCGTTGCCCTCACGCACACGCTCGCCCACGCCCGCAAACACCGAGTAACCGCCGTGCGACTTTGCCACATTGTGGATTAGTTCCTGCATAAGCACTGTCTTGCCTACCCCTGCACCTCCGAAAAGGCCCACTTTGCCGCCACGGATAAAAGGCGCGAGCAGGTCGATCGACTTAATACCGGTTTCAAATACCTCAGCCTTGGTTGCCTGTTCTTTAAAAGGAGGTGCATCGCGATGGATAGAGTTGCGTGGCGCATTCTTTGGCGCTTCTTTGCCGTCGATAGGATCGCCTATTACATTAAAGAGCCTGCCGAGCGATTGTTCTCCTACTGGTACCGTAACAGGACCTCCAGTGTCGAGAACCTCGCCGCCACGAGAGAGCCCGGTGGTGTCTTGGAGCGCAATAGCACGCACCCGCCCGAGCCCGATGTGCTGTGCTACCTCAAGCACCACCTTACGTGTGCCGGATTTTGTAATGAGCGCATTACGCAGCGCGGGTACCGTGTCTCCTGCAAAATATACGTCCACCACCGGCCCGATCACTTGTTTAATTTCTCCTTTCATAGTGTTAGTTAAATAGTTGTTATATTTCTTGGTTATACCGACATTGCCTCCATTCCGCCAGTAATCTCACTCACCTCCCTCGTGATCGCCGCCTGGCGCGCTTTGTTGAAGGTGAGTTTGAGTCTGTCGGTCATCTCTGCTGCTTTATCCGAAGCCGACTTCATCGCTACCATGCGCGCGCTATGCTCAGATGCCTGCGTTTCAAGCAGTGCGTGGTAAACAAAGATGGCAGCTAAACGCGGGAGAATGTTGTTAAGCACCTCCGACTCAGATGGCTCGATAGTATAAGTTGCTGGTTGTTTGGCTTCTGGAGCAGTTTGTGCAAACACGCCGCGAGCGGGCACAATGTCGCCTACCACTAACGAAAGTTCGCCTAGAGTAAGTGGGAACACGGTGCGTATAGTAGGGCGCTGTTCGAAGGTTGAAATAAAATTTTGATACGCAATTTTTACAATGCCAACATCTCCGTTTGAAAAATGTGTAGCCGCTGTGTCCACCAACTCCCTTATAAGCAGAGAAGAAACTTGGTCGGTGTTTGGGTGGTATGCCTCTACAAAAATTTTGCGTGCGAGGAAAAAGTCGTTTGCTTTGCGGCCTACCGCAATAACCGAGGCAGCAGTGCCGCTTTTTTGTATGTCAGCCCACACGGTTCGGCACACGCCCGAGTTGAGCGCGCCCGCAAGCCCTTTGTCGCTGGTGATTACAATATAAAGTGTTCGAGGAACTGAAGAATTGTTTTCGGAAGCGTCCCCTCTCCTCCCTGCAGTGCCCGAAAGCAATTCTTCAGTTCCTCTCGTTAGTGGATGATTTAACATCTCTTTAGAGCCGGAGATGCGCGCAAGGATAGAAACCGCGGCACGTGCATAGGCCCTGCCACCGAGCGCCTTAGTTTGCGACTTGCGCATTTTGGATGCTGAAACTGCCTCCATCGCCTTAGTAACCTTGCGAGTTTTTTCTACCGAGCGGATTTTAAGTTTTATTGCTTTAAGCCCTGCCATATATTAGTGAGTGAACAGGTCTGCATGTGTCTCGACAAATTTCTCAAGCGCTTCCTTGAGGTGCTCCTCGGTCTGGTCGACGAGGTTTTTTGACTCGCGTATCGATTTCAAAATTTCTGGATACTGCGCTTCGACATATACTAAGAGCTTTTGTTCAAACTCCACTACGCGCGCCACTGCTACTTGAGCCAAATACCCGTTTACCGCAGCGTAGATCGTGATCGCCTGAGCAGCAAAGTCCATAGGAGCACTGTTTTTTTGTCGCAAAACGGCGCTGAGCCTCTCGCCAAACTCAATGCGTTTCTTTGTTTCGGGGTCTAGGTCTTGGGAGAACTGCATAAACGCCTCGAGCTCTCTAAACTGCGCGAGCTCAAGCTTGATCTTGCCTGATACTTTTTTCATTGCCTTGGTTTGTGCGCTTGAGCCTACGCGGGAGACTGAGTTACCCACGTTCACTGCAGGCCGGATTCCTTTATTAAAGAGGTCGGTCTCGAGGAATATCTGCCCATCAGTGATCGAGATCACGTTGGTGGGGATATAACCGGAGATGTCACCCTCTTGTGTCTCGATAATCGGAAGTGCGGTTAATGACCCACCTCCTTTTTCAGAAGAAAGCCGCGCCGCGCGCTCGAGCAAACGCGAGTGGAGATAAAATACATCGCCAGGGTACGCCTCGCGGCCCGGTGGGCGGCGCAACAGGAGCGAAAGCGCGCGATATGCCACCGCATGTTTAGAGAGGTCGTCGTAGATCACAAGTGCATCGCGGCCTTGGTCCATAAAAAATTCGCCAATAGCTGCACCAGCAAACGGTGCCAGATACTGGAGCGCTGCGGGGGCTGAGGCGCCTGCGTCAACCACAATTGTGTATTCCATCGCGCCTGCCTCTTTGAGCGATTGCACGAGGCGTGCGGTCTTGCTTTCCTTTTGGCCGATCGACACATAGATACAGATCGGGCGTGTCTCAGCTGGCTCGTTGAGTTGGTTGAGGATTGTATCGGTAGCGATAGTGGTTTTGCCAGTGTAGCGGTCGCCGATAATAAGCTCGCGCTGGCCGCGGCCAATCGGGATAATAGAGTCGATCGCTTTGATACCAGTGTGGAGCGGCACCGAGACCGATTGCCGCTCGATCACGCCGTAGGCCTCGCGCTCGATAGCGTTTTTTTGGCTGCTTGCAACAGCCCCCAGCCCGTCGATAGGCGCACCAAGTGGTGACACCACTCTACCAAGCAGCGCCTCGCCGACTGGGATCGAAAGGATCTCGCCTGTTGCAACCACGGTCATGCCTTCGCGCACCAACCCCACGTCACCTAAAACAATAACGCGCACCGACTCCTCCTCAAGGTTGAGCACGAGGCCAAACACCTCAGCTTCGTGTGCAATCGCCTTCTCAAGCGTAGTGCCAGAAGCAATGTCAAAACGCACCATCTCAGACATGCTGGCAGATGAGAGGCCCTCTATCTCGGCAACGCCGTCGCCTACTCGCAACACCACACCGGTGTTCTTGGGGCGTGCAGTCGGTGCAAAACCGGCAATCTCTTTTTTAAATTGTTCTATAAAGTCAGCCATATTATTTTATTTTGACCCTGCAGTAACAGGTGATGCGATAAGTTTTTTATAAAGTTCAAACAATATGCGGGTGCGCTCTCGCTCAGGTGTTACTGCTTTTGCGTGTGTGGCGCGCGTGTTTGCGGTTTCCAGTTTTTGATACTCTGCAAATATCTGCGGAAGCAGATTCTCGTGGCCGCGCTGTTTCAATGCGGCACGCAACCCTGCAAGAAACTCTTTGCCGGTTTTCGGATTTTCTTGCACAAGAGAGAACAGTGCGCGCGCATATTGAGAAGCGATGATCATATATTTATTTGCTTGCAAGCATTTTTTCCATCCCCAACACAATGAGTTTTGCTACCTCTTCTTTACTTTCGTTGATTGCGCGCTTTTTTTCCTCCTGCGCTTGCGCATGCGCCTCGCGCACTACGTTGGCCGCGGCAGCTTCTGCTTGCGCCAAAATCTCGCGCTCTTTTTTGACAGCAGTGCTTTGTGCGTGCGAGAGGATAGTGTCGGCCTCTTTGCCCGCGGTGGAGAGCACTGCCACGCGCGAGTGCTCTATTTCCCCGAGCTTTTGCTCTGCAAGCTGAGCGTCAATAACCCCTTGCGAGACCTTGGCGCGGCGCGCCTCAAGTATCTTGAGCATTGGTGTGTACAAAAAGTACCACAGCCCAAAAAGCAGTATGCCAAAGTTAGCCGCCTGGATCAGGAGGAGTCGCCAATCGATGCCAAATGTAGTGAGGATACCTTCCATATACTTAACACTTGATGAACTTTTTTATTTATAATTAAGTAAACTTAATTATGAAGCCGATAACCACGGCAAAGATCGCGAGCACGTCAGTAACGGCAATGCCGATATACATGGTGGTCTGGATCAGCGGCGCTGCTTCAGGGTTGCGGCCGATTGCCTCCAAAGCTTTACTAACTAAAATGCCAAGCCCGATGCCGGGGCCGATAACGCCGAGGCCCACTACAATCGCCATCGAAAGTGTTTTTGCTACTTCTATATCCATATAAATGTCTTACTTATAACTAATTAATAACTACTAATGCGCCCCCGCCTTCTCGTGGCTGCCACCATGAGGCTCAGCAATCGCGATCTGGATGAAGGCAAGCGTGAGGATAGCAAAGATGCCTGCCTGGAGAAGCCCGATAAACATCTCAAAAGCCATGAGGGGCACGGGCAAGAGGAGCGGCACAAACGAGCCGATCACGAGCAACAACACCTCGCCAGCAAAGATCGCTCCAAAGAGCCTGAAGCTAAATGAGATAAGGCGCGCAAGGTTGCCAACAAGCTCAAGGAGCCCCACGATGAAACCCATCGCGCCAGAACTAAAGTTAACAAATTTTGAGCCATACTTCAACACACCGAGTGTAAATATCCCCGACAACTCAATTACTAAAAATGAGATAATAGCGAGCGCGAGCGTGGTGTTTAGGTCGGCTGACACCGCGTGGAACAGCGGTATATGCTCTCCGTGCTGGGTCAACGTAAATGTCCCAAAAAGCGGCAGAAAGTCGAACATGTTTGCGGTTAAAATAAAAACAAAAATGGTGGCAATAAGGGGGAAATAGCGCTTGGCGAGCTTGTAGCTCCCGAGCGACTGCTCCACATAGGAGAATATATACTCAAACGCCATCTCAACCAGGTTTTGCATCTTGCCGGGCAAGAGCTTGAGGCGGCCACCGAGTATTGCTGCTCCTAAGAGCAACAAAGTAATGATCAACCAAGTGGTGATAATTGTATTTGTAATAGGTAAACCAAACAGGCTCCCTACCCGCTCTGCAGCGAGCGATATGTGCAACCCAGACTCCATATATATTTATTTTTTCGGCTCTGCCCAGAATACCTCACGCAATATTTTTTGCCCTTCACCAAGATCCTTTTCAAACCGTGAGGTACGGCCGTCTTGTGAGCGGCTTACCTCTCTACCCCACGAGGCAGGTGTGTCATCAGAACCGTCCTCCAAAGCCGCCCTGCCCTTTGCGGTTGCAGAGCTTTGTAAGAGAGTGGTGATAGTGTCTAGATGCGCATAGATACTCTCAAGCATCGAGTAGTCGTGCGCATTTGGGTGGAGGTTGTCGCCGAGCCCATCGTTGCGTGCTGGGTCGTTGGTGTAGTCCATGCATGTACCTAGGTTGGTGTTGTAAAAACCTTCATCCTGGTGGCCGAGGCCAAATGTGTGCCCAATTTCCTGGCACAAAACCATCTGGCGCCAGGACGGCTTATTGTAGGTAGCATTATTAAAGTAAGTATCATTCATCTTAACTGTGCCTTGCGTTATATGAGTGCCCGATATCCAGATCGAGGCGATGCCAAGCCATCCGTTGTTGCCATACTTTTTGCTGCAGATTTCGACACGGCCGGCAACAGGGCCGCAGTTTCTCTTTCCTGCACCAGCAACTGTTTGTGTATCAAGGATATTAGAGGTAGACCAATCTGCTGAAGCGAGGCTTAGGTAGTTGTCCCATGTTGGTGAAACATTGTCACCGAGTTTAAGAGTAAAGGTGCTTGTGGTACGCGCCCAGTGGTACCCGCCCCACGAGTGGTCAGCACTTGCCACTGAGACAAGCCCGGCAAAACCAAGTGCTCCTCCAACAGCCACACCTGCCAATACCTTATATATAGATGTCATAACTTCATCCTACCCCCGCCATAGGTCATTGGCAATACACAAAAACCCGCTCATTTAGGCGGGTTTTTGCTACATGCGGCTAGTTGTTAGTTGTTGAGGAGTCTAAAGAACCACCCAAGGAAACTAAGAACGTTTTCGTGAGACTGCACAAAAGCTTGCGTGCTAGAGGCGACATCTTCAAGGGTGTCTATCTGTGCTTGCAAATCCGTTTTGACTGCAGCGTCAGTCGAGCTTGCCAACGCACGCTCGAGCCTGTCGATATGGTTTTGTGTGGTTACTATAGAGCTGCGCAAATGACCGATATTTTTGTAATTAGGGCCGAGAATGAGTTTCTTAAAGAAACTCTCAGAGTCTAGGTCGTGCATTGCTGCCACGGATGCCTCGCTTGAGGAGGCTTGCTCTTGCGCCACCATACGAACGTCTTCGCCAATACCATCGTGGTCGTCCTCATGGTCGGCGATGTCATGCAAATGAGCGACTACAGCAGACACTCGGGAGCGATGATGCTCCGCCTCGTCTTTATCTTCATCTTCCATATCAGATTCGTCTCCTGCTGAAAAATCGTCATCGCTGTCGTCACTGTCATTTGGGTCATCGAGTTCATCTGTGTCTTCATTGTCGTCCGCACCACGCGTATCGCGCATCATAGATGCGTCTACACGGCCGCCCGAGTTTTGGTTACCCATACCATACTCTGTCTTTGCTTTTGAATTCTCGTTGCCAGACCCACGACCCTCTGCAAGCGCAAACGAGGCAGAAGAGAGAAGCAGTACAACACCCAATACCGAACCTGCAATAACTAGTATTTTATGCATATATTATATAATTTTATTAATCAGGGCTTATGCGCCCTAGTATACGCTTGTAGACGTGCGGCACCAATCTCCATTACAAAACACCTGTGTCTATTAGGATTCATAGATTGACAACAATTTTTTTAGGAACATAGTAATAAAAGTTGTAAGTCGACGTCTCCGGATGCTCCGGCGAAGCGACCAAAAGGTGTGGAGGGAATGGTCATGAACCCTTGGATACGCATAAGCGCTCTTGCTTTCGGCCTTCTGGCCGCAACACCTGCCTATGCCGCCGAGCAATTGATATTTAATGGGACCGCCTGTAATGAGCAAATACAGGTTGAGAACTTCATTGAGCTTTGGGACGGCAAGACAGACACTGTCAAGGATGTTATCAAGATCATAGGCCAGCAGTCTGGCAAGAATGGCGTTGTTGTTTGTTCCGCCGCGAGATGGGTGACAACAAATGCCGAGAACGTTGGCAAACTGAGGGTGAACCTCCTCTCTGGTGTGTGGCAACCGGTAAAGATTACCGCAATTGGGGCGATCGTTGGTGGGGTGGTGTTTAACTTCACCACTCCGGTGGAGCTTTTCACGGCCTTGCAAGTCTCAGGGCCAAAAGCTACCAGCAACGAGATGTAGGAGTTAATGTCCGAGAAGAAGGGCTCCGCGACATCGCGGGGCCCTCTATTTTTATGCTACGATAACCAAAAGTAATGAACCAGCTTCCTCCATCAATCATTGTCACTATTGCAGTACTTACTCTGTTTCTGTGCGCCGTTACTGCGCTTAAATATGTCGTGCCAAACACCTTTGTGCGCACCAGAGCAATCATGACGCTCTTTTTTTGTTTTATCGTTTCCACACTCACCATCTCGTTTTCCGAATATGCGCTCGCTACACTCCCCTTTACTATCCCAACAGCACTTCTCGGCACACTGATCGGTTATTTCTTTGGCGTGCGCGCTGCGCAGAGGCGGCTGCGTGCCGAGGGCCTAGCACACTATATGGAGCACTTTGCCCACGTGCATGTGGGCGAGCTGAAAACCCTCACCTGGTGGAGCCTTATAAACTTTTACTCGGTGATGGGGGCGCTCATACTTATAAATTTTGTTGGTTTTAGCACGGTTATTTATCGACACAACGAAAACTTGGCGATACTCACCAGTATTGTCGGCGCGTTTTTATTAGGGACAATTATCCCCTACCTCACCCATCTCTGGAGTATCAAGACTACGCAAAACAGCAACAACACTACAAGCGAAGAATAAAAAACTATTTTTGCACGGCGTTTTGTCCTGCTCGAGGGTTCTTTTGTTATAAATAACGGGACCCCTGCCACCGCATACTCGGTATATCGATATGTCGCTATCGCAAGAAAGTGCGGCAGTTGCCAGAGATAGAGCGCGCCAAAGAGCGCGAGCGCATACCAATCGAGCATACCTGTCACCGCCGCGTAGCCCACCACAGGCGGTGTCGCACCAGCTGCAGCTCCGACAAAAAGTGCCCATGCGCTTTTTGGTTTAAGTGGTGTATAAAGAAAAACGTATATAAAAAAACCTAAAAGAGCAGAGAAAAGCGCCATTGTGCTCGAGTAAAGTATAAGAAACGAGAACCCAAAAAACCCTAATACAAAACCAAAAATGGTTGCATTGCGCCGTGATATCTCTCCAGTTGCTGATGGGCGGTGTTTAGTGCGCTCCATCTTTGCATCCATCTCATAGTCGTACACATTATTAAACACACACGCGCTCCCGATAATACACGCCAAACCAAAAACGGTTGCAACAAGAAGCGGCCAATCAAGCGGCAGCCCACGCGAAGCGAAGAAAAAACCCGCAACCGCCGCAAGTGCGTTGCCGTAGATAATGCCCGGTTTTGCCAACTCGTAATATGTTTTTATCATTCAGTGTGCGGGAAGATATTTTCTTCAACCATCATGTTTGGCGTTTCCTGATTATGTGCGAGGTTGTTCATGATCCAAAGTGTGCCTCCCACTAAAATAGCGACAATAATAAGCGCGAGGGCAAGTGCAGCCAGGTTCCACCTTGGTTTTTGTTCTGAACCAACATGCAAAAATAAGACCAACTGCACCAAAAGCTGTACAGTAGCGAGCGTTATTAGAATCGGCACTGCCATCTCTACCCCCTTCAAACTAAAGGCAGCAAGTGTCAGGATAATCGAAAGAACAAACCCGAGTATATATTTGGTGAGTGTGTGCATAGTTATAGCGTGCCCATGAGATAAACGAATGTAAAAATAAAGATCCAGATAATGTCTAGGAAGTGCCAGAACAGGCTAAAACACATGAGCTTTCTGATTGTGCTGGCAGATAATCCTTTTACCACTATATGAGCCATGAGCACCAATAACCACAAAGACCCGAGCGCTACATGGAGCCCGTGCGTGCCAAGCAGAGTAAAGAAAGAGGAGAGAAAGGCGCTTCTCTCGGGGCCGCTCCCCTCGGCAATAAGATTTGTAAACTCGGACACTTCCATCCACAAAAACGAGAGGCCGAGCAAAAGCGTTATTGCGAGCCCGAGTATAGCTAGTGACTTTTTTTGGTTATGCGCGGCTAAAAGCGCGAGCCCTACCGTAAAACTTGAAGTGAGAAGCAGAAGTGTCTCTGTAAGTACAAAAGGCAGACGCACGATATCTGCAATTGAAGGCCCGCCAAAAGTTGCACCGCCTAGCACGGCATAGGTAGCAAACAACCCAGCAAAGAGCACACAATCGCTCATGAGATAGATCCAAAAACCAAATACCACTTTGTCGTTGTTCATATTTTTATCGTATGTTCAATCTCTTGTTCAAACGAGCGGGCAATAACGCATCCAGCAGCCACCACAATTCCAATTGATGCGAGCCACCAAATATGCCAGATAATACCAAACCCAAAAACACCAACACTCACTGCGATAAATAATCCGATTGGAGTATTTTTTGGCAGTGTAATGTCCAGCGAACGACCCGTTGCAAGAGCACGCTCCGGGCCGCTAGGCCAAGTCTTACCCTCTTGCAACGGGTCGTTCGCTCCCCTCTGTTGCTTCTCCACCCAAAATGAATCGCGGCCATGCACCTGCGGTATCTCAGCAAAGTTGTAGTGCGATGGCGGAGAAGAAACCGACCACTCAAGCGTGCGGCCATTCCACGGGTCGTTCCCCGCAACATTTTTGTGGCGCTGGCGGACGCTCACGATCACTTGGAGCACCTGGAGGAATAACGCTAGTGCAATAACACCGGCGCCAATACCAGCAACCACCAACAGCGAGTGCCACGCCGGGTCTGCATAATCGAGACGGCGCGTCATACCCATAAGGCCTAATATATAGAGCGGTATAAAGGTGAGTAAAAACCCGAAAATCCAACTCCAAAATGCGTACCTGCCCAAACGCTCGTTGAGCATAAAACCCATTGCTTTAGGAAACCAGTAAGCAAACCCCGCAAAGTAACTAAACAGCACGCCGCCGATCACCATGTTATGAAAGTGCGCGACCAGAAACATGCTGTTGTGGAGCTGGAAGTCGATACCAGGGATAGACATCATGACTCCTGTCATCCCACCTAATACAAACGTTGCTAAAAAACCCATAAACCAGAGCATTGGCGTAGCAAAGATAATGCGCCCGCGAAACATCGTAAAGAGCCAGTTAAATACCTTAACACCGGTGGGGATCGAGATCACCATCGTCATTATCCCAAAGAAGGCGTTTACGTTGGCACCTGCGCCCATAGTAAAAAAGTGGTGCACCCACACCACATAAGAGAGGACAACAATGAGCAGCGTAGCCACCACCATCGAGGTGTAGCCAAACAATCTTTTTTGCGAAAAGGTTGAAACAATTTCTGAAAAGATACCGAACCCCGGCAACATGAGGATATACACCTCTGGGTGGCCCCATGCCCAGATTAAATTGACATACATCATCGCGCTCCCGCCTAAATCGGTAGTAAAAAAGTGCATCCCGAGCAAGCGGTCGAGCGAGAGCAACCCCAGCGCCACAGTGAGTATAGGAAATGCAAATATAATAAGCGTCATCGAGCCTAAGCTAGTCCATACAAATATCGGCAGGCGCATAAGAGACATCCCCGGTGCGCGCATTTTAATAATGGTAACTATAAAGTTAATCGCAGAGAGCAATGTGCCTGCCCCCGCGACCTGGAGCGCCCAGATATAGTAGTCGACCCCAACCCCAGGGCTGTACTGGAGCTCCGAGAGCGGCGGGTATGCGAGCCAACCTACTGCAGCAAACTCCCCCACCACAAGCGAGAGGTTCATAAGTATCGCTCCCGCGGCCGTGAGCCAAAAACTGGTCGAGTTGAGGAACGGGAACGCAACGTCGCGCGAGCCGATCTGGAGCGGGACTATATAGTTGATCAGCCCAAACATAAACGGCATTGCCACAAAAAAGATCATGATAACGCCGTGTGCGGTAAAGATCTGAGAGTAGTGGTCAGAAGACAAATATCCTGTGTCGGGAGCTGTCGCTATTGCCTGCTGCGCGCGCATCATGAGTGCGTCTGCTGCGCCGCGCGCGAGCATCACAAAGGAGAGCACTATATACATGATGCCGATTTTTTTGTGGTCGACACTCGTGAGCCACTCTCGCCAAAGCCAGCCCCAACGCCGCGAGTAAAAGAGGAGGCCCACAACAGCAAGCGCTGCAAGCACCACTACAAGCTGCGCGCCGGTTTCAACGGGCCCATGTAAAAAAGCGTCGAGTGTGAGTTTTCCAAACATAGTTAGTGGCTCATAAACTTCATCACAATACTATTGTAAAGGTTTTGCTCAACATCTGCATAGTAAGCGCCCTCTTCGGCGACACTTGGCTTCGCCAGCAAGTGGTACGAGTCGGTAGTTAAAACACGAGAAGATGATTTTACCGCCCTTACCCAAGCATCAAAGTCGTCTTTTGAGGTAGCCTCAACAGTAAATTTCATCTGGGAGAAACCCTTTCCGCTGTAGTTGGCCGATATTCCTGAAAAAGTGCCTGCCTCGTTTGCCACCAAGTTAAGCGAGTTGACCATACCTGTCATTGCATATATTTGCCCGCCAAGCTGCGGGACCCAAAACGAGTTCATTGGCGCATCCGCCGTGACCTCAAAGCGCACAGGCCGATCTACTGGTATCTGGATATAATTAACAGTCGCGATATCCTCCTCGGGGTAAATAAAAAGCCACTTCCAGTCGAGCGCGACTACCTCTATAATCAGTGGCGGCCCACCCAAGGCGGAGTCGAGAGGCTTTTTTGGGTCGAGCTCGTGCGTGCTTGTCCAGGTGAGAGCACCAAGGATAAGAATAATTTCAAACGGTATCGCCCACCAGATAAGCTCGTCCATCTTGGCATGTTCCCACTCTGGCGAATATGTCGCTTTAGTGTTGCTCGCTCGATACCGCCAGGCAAAGAAAAAGAGGAGTATATACACAGGCACTGCCACAATGAGCATAAAGAGTATGGCATCAACCATGAGCCCGCGCTCTGCTAGAGCAACAAAGCCTTTTGGGTCAAGGAGTGCAACGCCCTCGATCAAAGAGTTCATACCAGTTTAGAGGCCGTACGAAACAGCAGCAGCAAAAATAACGACACTTGCAAACATAGGCGAGAGAGAGCGGCCAAGAGGAAGTACTAAAGAAATATTTTTAGCTCGTATAAAGAGCAGCGCCTCAACCGCAAGACACACCCCAAGATACAGCGCCATGTGTGGCACGAGTGAGGCGGCGGTAAGCTCTGGAGAAAGCACGGTGAGGATAGTCCCGCTGAATATCTGAAACCCCGCGATACTCCCCAGAGCAAGCGCGCTGGCGCGATAATTAGCACTTTTGCCGCGCGCAGTGTTGTAAAGCACGTAGGCAATAGCTACCCCGGTGAGAACAGAGGCAATAATGTGCAGCACTAAAACAACGCCGTAAACCATGCGCCTAATTATACACTGTAAAACTTGTTTTTATTTTCAGAGGCAAAGTCGGGATGCCGAGAATCGAACTCGGATTCTACGCACCCGAAGCGTATGTAATACCACTATACCACATCCCGACACTGCTTCCGAACGGCGTACTGTAATATAACAATAAAAAAATAGAGGGTCGAGCAAATGCTCGGCCCCCACTGCGCGTGCCAATCAATTAAGTTGGCTTCTTGGCTAGGATGTAGTTTGCAAGAACGACTTGGGCAAGGCCGACGCTCTTAGCAAAGTCCTTGAAGCCCTTCAGCATCGAGTACTTCGCCTTCCCCTTCAACCCATCTGCATCATGGGCGTTCTTAACGGCACGCATTTGCCAGATGCGCGCTTCTTGTCCATTTTTGGACTCGATGCTCGCCACGACCAACAAGTTGCCATGGCGATTGTTCACATAAGTGAGCACCACCCTAAGCCCCGGGTCGAGGTCGTTGCAATTTTCAGTTATGTCGACAGCCTTCAAAGCAAGCTTCGGTTTATCGTTTTTCCCGAGCACTCCCGGGACTTCTTTTCCAACTCGATCAAGTAATAAAGTGCACGACATGGCCTCTCTCCGCTTACTTATCTGCCCACCGCAGGCAGATTCCTACGCATAAACTTACAACTTAAAGAAATTGTGTCAATAGAAGTACTCTTGTGGTGCATTGTCTCGTTATAAAGAAAAAAGCCCCAGTGCTTCTTAAAGCCCTTTATTATTTTTCAAAGATCTTGTATCATGGCGGAGTTAAGGGCCCTTAGCTCATTTGGTAGAGCGCCTCATTTGCAATGAGGAGGCGACCGGTTCGATCCCGGTAGGGTCCACAAATATGTTGGAAAAGGGATTCTCTAAAGAGAAAGTTGAAAGCATCCGTATAAAGAAGCTCAAAGAGCGTGGCGGTTTCGATAAAAAAATCATATTCGAGCAGACTAAAGAATAGTATCCCGTAACTCAGCCCAAAGTTTTAGTTCTGCTACTAACAAGTCCCAACTCCTGATGAAAAGTAATAGACAAAGAAATCATTTCTATACCGATGTACTCATTGTTCTGGGGAGCATTGTGGTCGCTTTTCTTATGGCGCAAGCAGACATTGCCTCTTATCTCATACGTATTCCAAAAGAGTTTGAAATACTCTCCATTTTCATTGCGGGTCTTTGTTTTGTTTCTGTATTCACGATAGCACCATCGGTGGTTGTGTTGGGGCAACTAGCGGTTGAAAACTCTTTACCTCTAGTAGTTATTGTTGGTGGAATAGGAGCGTTATGCGGAGATTACCTGATATTCAGATTTTTCCGAGACCGTATATTCAACGATGTGAACTATCTTCGGTCATTATCTCCGATAAGACGGATTACAAAAATCCCGTATTTAGGAATATCGCGATGGATATTTATAGTGGTCGGAGCACTCATTATCGCTTCTCCATTTCCCGATGAAGTCGGTCTTGCAATGATGGGGCTTACAAAAGTAAATATGCGAGTATTTGTTCCGCTTTCTTTCATATTGAACGCCGCTGGTATTCTAGTTATTGGTTTGATTGCACGGGCTGTGTAGCTCACTCGTGGGGTGGTACAATTTATGTACCTTTTTATGGAAAATTTCCCACCACCGATTCTGTCACAAGAAAAAAAGGATAAAGATCCCGGCGTGTGTCCGCACGGGACGGACAAAGGCTCAGTGTGCCACGTTTGTGTTCAAGAGTCTGTTCCTGAGCAGCCTATATGGAGCAAAATCGCAGAATGGAAAAGAGATAGTAAATACACGCGCTCAGATGAGCATAACCCCGAGTGTGATATTGAGCGCGACGGCCGCGTGTATACAATCTCTATGGTTAATAGCGAGGATAGTAAGACCCTCCAAGAGATACAAGATCTTATGGTGGAAACATTTGGCGAAGAGGAGATTGACCCCCTGGAGTATATGCAAGCGGGTGTGGCGGGCAAACGACCTGACGGAAGCCAAGACGTGGCCCGCTATCGGATTTTTATTGCACGAGATAAAGAAAATAAGATACAGTCACTCTACCAAAGCGGTTTGATCGATATAGAGGACAACGGGGTTTCTACAGGAGAAAAAGTATTAATGGGTGCGTACGGGATAACACGTCCAGAGAGTC
>CAYZZC010000003.1:0-61227 GCA_964482995.1 uncultured Candidatus Saccharibacteria bacterium | reverse complement strand
AGAGCGCGTCCCTGTCACGGACGAGGTTGCGGGTTCAAGTCCCGTCTCTCGCGCAGTTATAAAAAATAGAAAGGGCCCGCTGGTGGCGGGCCCTTCTGGTTTGCGTCGGCATTATATAAACGCCGAGGGCCGTTCTTGAGGAGTCTGGCGGCGTATCTGTGGGTGGTTCGCACAGAAACGGCGATATTCTCCTTCCAGCAGCTTGATCGCATTGTTGTAAATGTGCTCGCGTCGGTCTCCTATCCTGACCAACAAGCAAGGGATCTCTGGGTGCTCTTTCCTGAAATTGGCATGCTCCCGCTCGGAGCTCTTGATTTGCAGGTACAGTTGGCCGCCGTAAACCAACACAACAGCATCAACATGACCAAACCTGTCTAGGTGCCGAGAAGATTCTTCGACCCATATAAGCCAGTCTGGATACTCTCCTCGGAAAAAACGCATCGACTCAAAGAACAACTTTTCAACAATATGGCCCTCCTCCCTAAAACTTCTACGGGGGAGGAGCTTTCCTGTTTTGCTTTGCCACATGAGCGTACTCCCTATTCTTATTTAGGATTTTACCATCCTAATCTTAGGGTAGCACCGCACAGTCCTTAAAACAAATACTATGTTTGAATTGTTGTGAAAAATGCGTTACTGTTCGAATGTTGTTTTGTAAATAACAACAAGCCGTTGTAGCTCAGATGGTAGAGCAACTCCATGGTAAGGAGTAGGTCGGCAGTTCGATTCTGCCCAACGGCTCACGCTTCCCCATGAGCAGCAGGGGAGTGAGCGCCAGCGTAGCTCAGTTGGTAGAGCACCTCATTCGTAACGAGGAGGTCGCCGGTTCAATCCCGGCCGCTGGCTCCAAATGGAAAAAGAAAAAATAGAAAACCGTATCAAAGAGATCGAAGCAGCGATGCAAGCTGCGGATTTTTGGTCTAACCCTGCCGATGCGCAAAATTTGATTAAAGAGCTGCAAGATTTGAAGGCAGAAATAGAGGGGGGCGGCAAGTACGAGCACGGCAATGCAGTGCTCTCGATTGTGGCGGGAGCGGGGGGAGACGATGCCGAGGACTTTGCCTACATGCTTTTTGAGATGTACCGCAAGTTTATTGAGAACCGCGGGTGGAGCTACAAACTATTGCACGAAAATAAAAACGACCGCGGTGGCTACCGCAACCTCTCAATCGAGATCGAGGGCAAACGCGCCTATGGCACGCTCAAAAACGAGTATGGTGTCCATCGGCTTGTGCGCATCTCGCCGTTTAATGCGTCACAAAAGCGCCACACCTCGTTTGTGCTTGTTGAAGTGTTGCCGGTGTTAGAAAAAATTTCCGACATCGAGCTTTCTGAAGATGATCTAGACATTACTATGGCGCGCTCCTCGGGCCCTGGCGGGCAAAATGTTAACAAACGCGAGACAGCGGTGCGGATTGTCCACACTCCAACCGGTATCAGTGCTCATGTTGACGGTGAGCGCACCCAGGGGGCTAATAAAGAAAGAGCACTCTCCATTGTAAAAGCAAAACTTTTGCGCCTCTTGGAAGCCCAGCGTAAAGAAAAAATATCAGACCTCTCGGTTGGTGCTGGCAAGATCGAGTGGGGCAGCCAGATCCGCTCCTACGTGCTGCACCCGTATAAATTGGTAAAGGACCATCGCTCAGGAGTCGAGGTGCATGATGCCGAGGGGGTGCTCGGCGGCAACCTAGAAGCATTTTTGGAAAAAACCGAGTAGCTGAGGTACAATAGTAAGACCGCCCCCAAAGGGACAGAATGTCTAATGATATATTACGATCGCGTTTCTAAAATATATCCTGATTCTTCCGTTGCGCTCGATGAAGTGAGCTTTTCGGTAGAACCAGGAGAATTTATTTCTATTGTCGGGCACAGCGGTGCTGGCAAAACCACGCTGGTTAAAATGCTCCTCGCAGAAGAGAAGCCGACTTCCGGTACGGTATTTTTTGAGTCGGTTAATGTGCACAATGTTTCTCGCAGCGAGATCAACGCGCTGCGCCGCAAAATCGGGGCAGTGTTTCAGGATTTTAGATTGCTCCCGCAAAAAACCGCGTACGAAAATGTCGCCTTTGCCATGGAGGCCGCAGGCCGCTCAGAAGATGAGATAGCTTCTGATGTGCCACATGTATTGAAGCTGGTTGACCTGGGCGGTAAGATGAATAATTTCCCCGGCGAACTTTCAGGAGGTGAGCAGCAACGTGTAGCGATCGCTCGCGCGATAGTAAACCAGCCAGACGTTATCGTTGCCGACGAGCCAACTGGCAACCTCGACCCAGTAAACACCTTTGAGGTGATACAAATTTTAAAAAAGATAAATGATCTGGGCACTACGGTTATCCTCACCACCCACAACAAGGGAGTGATCGACAGTTTAAAAAAGCGCGTAGTGACACTAGACCGCGGCAAGGTGGTGCGCGACGACCGGGAGGGGAAGTATATATTATGAGTATATACTTATAGGTATGAACCGGTTGAGCATTAAAAGAATATTTCGCGCGGGGCTTCTCAATTTTTGGAGAAACAGCTTTGTTTCGTTTGCAGCTGTGCTCATGATGGTGTGCACCTTGTTTGTCATTGGGCTGGCGATGTGTACTGGCGTTGTCCTAGGCTCCGCACTTGAGGAGTTTCGAAGCAAGGCAGACATGAACGTGTACTTTACTACAGGAGCAAAAGAAGCAGATATATTTACTCTCCGCGACTCGCTTAAAGAGCTGCCGCAGGTTTCAGTAGTGACCTACCTCTCGCGCGAGGAGGCCCTTGCCGCGTTCCGCGAGCGACACCAAAACGACCAGCTGACACTACAAGCTCTCGAGGAGCTGGGCGACAACCCGCTCGGAGCCGTACTCAATATCAAAGCAAAAGATATTTCTCAATACGACGCAATTGCAAACTTTTTACGCGGGCAACAAGCGCTTGGGGAAGGGGGGCCGCAAATTATCGAAAAGATAAACTATTACGACGAGGAGCATCGCCGTGCGATCGATACCCTCACTACCTACACCAACACCGCGCAGCTTATCGCCTACGTGCTGATTGGTTTCTTTGTGCTTTTGACTGTCGCAATATCTCTTAACACGCTGCGGCTCGCGATATACTCCGCACGCGATGAGATCCAGGTCATGCGGCTTGTTGGCGCCGGCCAAGCGTATGTACGCGCGCCGTTTGTTGTTGAAGGGGTGCTCTATGGCCTGGTGGCCGCGGTTATAACGCTCCTTTTGTTGTACCCGCTCACCTGGTGGCTGGGGAACTCGACCGCAGCATTTTTCGGCGGGGTCAATGTGTTTACCTACTTCATTACACACTTCTTACTATTTTTTGCAGTGATCATGGGCTCGGGGGTTTTGCTCGGGGCCATTTCTAGCTATTTAGCTGTACACAGGTATCTCAAAATATAAAAAGAGGACGCCCCGGAGTAAACTCCGGGGCGTTTTTATTTGTTAAGAAGCATCAACTGTGCCTCTTCTTCTACAAGCGCGATAAACTCAAGAACTGTTTCTGGCGCTTTGCCGTTGAGCTCTTGGCCGCGGCTTTTGACCGTCATGCTCGGCTTGCCTTCTAAGCGGCGGAGCTCAGCCTCGATCAACACAGAAGCCGGGTTGTTCGAATTGAAGAGATGCACTCTTACCCACGCGTATGAGCTTTGGGCCATACAGCCGCGCTTGATAACAATGCCACTCCTATTCCATTTCTCGACCTGGACCGAGGAAATGATATTTTTGGCGAGCTCTTCGCCCCTTTCGCGCTCCTCGGGTTTTGGCCACGAGAGCGCATCACTGAGTAGTGCCTTAAGTGTGCTCACGTTGGCCTCCTTGCCACTGGTTGGGGGTTAAATGGAGAATCTTAAAAATAAGAACCGTGCCTTATAAATTGTACGGATTCCTGGATTAAATACAATAGGCTTGCTATCGTCTTTAGTATGCCTCAACCCCTGCGCCTAGTGTCGCTTAATGTCGAGCGCTCAAAACACCTGAGCCTCATTTTACCTTTTTTAAAGCGGATACAGCCCGATGTACTGTGTCTTATGGAGGTTATGGAGCACGACCTCCCCACAATCGCCGAGGTAGTGGGGCAGGAGCATGTGTTTGAGCCCATGTGTTATATGGAACATGTGGGGGAAGCGCCTGGTACCCAAGGGATAGCAATATTTTCGCATTACCCAATCACACAGAGTAAAGTGCTTTATTACCATGGCAAGAAGGAGGCAATCCATATATTTGATGGAAACAATAAAGCGACCACTAACAACCATATGCTTTTGGTTGCCGAGATAGAGGCAGAAGGCTCGGCTTATAAAATAGGCACCACGCACTTTCCGGTAACGCCAAAAGGTTTGCCGGACGAGGTGCAACGAAAGTGTGTAACATCATTGCTCGCTATCTTAAAACAGCAAGGAGAAATCATTTTTTGCGGGGATTTTAATGCGCCGCGCGGGGGAGAGATATTTGCCGAGCTAGCGGCACACTATAAAGATAATGTGCCGCAAAAATATACGACCAGCCTCGACACTGCTATCCACCGCGCGGGCCCAGAGACACTCGCGGCAAATGCACGCGCTATGGGGGTTCTGGGCCAGATGGTGGACTCCATCTTTTCAACCCCGGGATATACCGTATCCAACCTCACTATGGAGAGTGGGGTGAGCGACCACAAAGCGCTCATCGCCACTATTTCTAAAAACCTGTCGGCCGGCAAGACAAGCTAGAAAAGGCATTACTTTTGCGGTAGAGTGGCATTATTGCCAGATCGTCTAATGGTAGGACCTCAGACTCTGAATCTGAGTATCTTGGTTCGAATCCAAGTCTGGCAGCTGATTTGTATTAGCAGAGCAGGATTACTCGAAATCAGGGTAATTTGTGGATAGTGGACACGCACATATACTCTGTGTTACAATCTGGGGGTCCAAAAGACACTAAGAAACGGGGTCGGGTTTCTCAAGAAGACATTCAAAAAAACATGACAGGAACAATAAAGACGCTTACCGACAGAGGATTCGGATTCATTGCACGCGAAGGCGAGGCAAAGGATCTCTTCTTCCACTCGAAAGAGCTCCAAGGGGTAACCTTTGATGAGCTTAAAGTCGGCGACGTGCTCTCCTTTGAAATCGCAGAAGGCGACAAGGGGCCGAGCGCAGTCAACGTATCACGCGCGTAATAGCGTCGAAATAAAAAACCGCCCTTCGAGGCTTGCTCAGGGTGGTTTTTTATTTGCAGATTTCACACTCTATGAACCCAGACCGAAAAGAAGTAATCATACTGTTCGAAAAGGTATCATTTGATTTTGGTATCAAGAAGCCCATTTTGCATGAGGTGGATTTTAACGTGCGCCGGGGGTCCAAGGTCACGATCATGGGGCAAAACGGCGCAGGCAAGAGCACTATCTTTGGGCTTATTATGGGCGCATACACTCCTGAGTCTGGGATCGTGCACAAGGCACACGGCCTGACAATCGGCTCGGCTCGCCAGGTGATACCGCGCGAGGAGCTTGAGTGCACGGTGCGCGAGTTTTTTCAAAACAGGTTTTCCAAAAAAGTGTACGACATCGACCCTAAGATCGAGGCCGTGCTCGAGGTGGTCAATCTAACCGCGCCTTTGGATAAAAAAGTAGGCGCCTTCTCCGGCGGCCAGCAGGCACGCCTTTTGCTTGCCTCGGCGCTTATCCAAGATCCTGATTTGTTGCTTTTAGATGAGCCGACCAACAACCTCGACCACGACGGGATCGAGCATCTCACAAAGTTTTTGGTGGCGTATAAAAAGACCGTTATGGTTATCTCGCATGATGCCGACTTTTTAAACGCATTTAGCGACGGCGTGCTCTATTTAGACCAGCATACCCGCCGGGTCGAGCAGTATGTCGGCAATTATTTTAACGTAATGGCTGACATTACCGCGCGTATAGAAAAGGAGAATCGTAAAAACGCGCTTCTTGCAAAAGAAATCCAAGAAAATAAAGACAAGGCGAACTTTTTTGCCAACAAGGGAGGCCAAATGCGTATGGTGGCCAAACGCATGCGGGAGAAGGCCGAGGAACTTGAGGAGGCAAAGGTTGATGTACGAAAAGAAGACCGGACTATCCGCCCCTTTACTATCCCAATGCAAAATGACCTCACGGGGGAGATACTCAAGATCAACTCCTATATCACTATAAAAAAACATAAGCCGGTAGCGCATAAAGCGAGCGTCTCTTTGCGCAAAAACACCCACCTCCTTTTGCGCGGCCCCAATGGGATCGGCAAAAGCACATTGCTGCAATCGATAGCCTTAGGAGAAGCGGCGGGGAGTGTTGTGGCAAAGGGTGTCCGCGTTGGCTACTATCGGCAAGATTTTTCTAACCTTGATTTTGATAAGACCGTATACCAAGAGCTTGCTGCGGCAAGCGAGCGCCCAACTGAGGAGCATATCCGCTCCGTTGCCGCCGGGTTTTTAATCACCGGAGAACTTATCGCGTCAAAAATTGGTACGCTTTCAGAAGGGCAAAAGGGGCTGGTCGCTTTTGCCCGTCTGGTGCTGCTCGCCCCAGGCTTATTGATTTTAGACGAGCCCACCAACCATATAAACTTTAGGCACTTGCCGGTTATTGCGGAGGCGCTCAGCTCTTATAGCGGCGCTATGATAGTAGTGAGCCATGTGCCAGACTTTGTGGAGAAGATCCGCATCGATGAAACGCTCGACCTAGAAAAATAATATGAATTATGACGTGATAGTAGTGGGCGGCGGCGCCTCGGGGCTTATGGCGGCGGGTCGCGCTGCCGAGCTTGGTGCGCGCGTACTCTTGCTGGAGAAAAATAAAAAATTGGGAGAGAAATTAAAAATCTCTGGAGGCGGCCGCTGCAATATCACCAACGCCGAGCTCGACCAGAGAAAATTTTTACAGGCATACGGTGCTTCTGAGCAATTTCTTTACTCGGCCTTCTCACACTTTGGTGTCAAAGACACTTTTACCTTTTTTGAGGGGCAAAAGCTGCCGCTCACAGTCCAGGCGCGCAAGCGCGCCTTCCCGCACACTGAAAAAGCGGGGGACGTACTCGCTGCTCTAGAGGCGTATGCAGCCAAAGGAAAAGTAGAAATTAAAACAAACACTCCGGTGACGCGCATAGTAAAAGGAGCAGGGGGTATCAGCGCTGTTTACTCGGGTAAAAACGAGTATCGGGCAAAAAAATATATTTTTGCGACAGGAGGCGTCTCGCATCCTGAAACCGGTTCAACGGGCGATGGTTTTAAATGGCTCAAAGACCTTGGCCACAGCGTGGTGGAGCCAACCCCCACCATCGTGCCGCTTGCCACAAAGGAGAGCTGGAGCAAAGAGCTTGCAGGAGTCTCGCTCTCGTTTATGAAAATCACGTTTTATGTGGATGGCAAAAAGCAGTTTTCTAAAACAGGGAAAGTTTTGTTTACCCACTTTGGCCTCTCTGGCCCGCTTATTTTAAACAGCGCGCAGAGTGTAGACGACCTCCTCTATAGCGGGGTCGTTACGGCGACTATCGATGCCTACCCGCATACCGACCTGGGGAGCTTGGAGAGAATGGCGGTTGGCGTGTTTGATAAAAACAAAAACAAAGCGCTCAAAAATATATTACGAGAGCTGGTGCCTGAGGGCACCACTAAAGGCGTGCAAGCTTTGCTTGAGCCGCTTATCGATGTACATAAAAAAGTGCACTCTATAACTAAAGAAGAACGTAAGCTCATTACCCGCGTGCTTAAGGCGTTGCCGCTTACTATCACCGGCCTTATGGGTTTTGACCGCGCGGTGGTTGCAGATGGTGGCGTACCGCTTGAGGAGCTAGACACCAAAACCATGTGCTCAAAAAAGGTGCCAAACCTATATCTCACGGGAGACTTGCTCCATATCAGCAGGCCCTCAGGGGGCTTCTCGCTCCAGCTGTGCTGGACTACTGGCTATGTAGCGGGAGAGTCTGCCGCAAGTTAACATAGTAGTAATGAAGAAACGAAAGGGCGACCTGTCTCGCCGAGTCAGAGCCGGAGCGGGCGAGCTAGAGTACAACGCCCCTGGCGCTTTTAGCAAAAGGGTGGTTGCGCTTGCGCTCTCGATCCCCAAAGGGCGTGTAACTACCTACGGCGCTATCTCTCGTGCGGCGGGCGGCGGCGGGATGGCCGCACAGAGCATCACCACTATTTTGAGCCGTGCTTGGGACGCTGGGGAGAAAAAGATACCATTTCACCGGATCGTCTATGCCGATGGCCATATCTGGGTAAGCCCGGAATATAGGAAAGAACGCATGACTCTTTATAAACAAGAGAAAATCGAGATAGACAAAAAAGACCGTATAAAAAACTTCCGCGACAAGCTGCTCGAGTTTAAGTAGCGTAAAAACCCATGGTTTAATATAGATATGAGCAGAGGAACACCAATGGACAAGAAGAAAATCCTTCGCCAAATGGACCGCCTCACGCGCCCGCCGCGTCTTGAGGGTGTAGTAAAAAACGCAAAGATTAACCCTGTCCGCAAAAAGCGCCTCCGGCGTAATGGAAAAGGGGACAAATAAATTTATTAAGTGCACTAGCAACAGATATATGAATCATTTTAACCAACAAAAGACAGCGTTCACTTTTGGTGTAGTGCTGGCAGGGTGGCATCTTATGTGGTCGCTTATTGTGGCGCTGGGCGTAGGGCAGCTGATCTACGACTTTGTTCTTTGGGCGCACATGATACATCTCCCGATTATCATCGGCCCGTTTGACCTACAAGCGGCTGCTGTACTTATAGTGATGACCTTCGGTGTCGGATATATGATGGGGTGGACATTTGCCTACGTTTGGAACCGTCTCCACCGAAATTAAAGGCAAGTTGAGGGCGCGGATGTTGTTCGTCTGATGAAGTCCTAAAAGAACTGTGCTGTAAAACAGGTCTCCTATAAGCATATTGCGCATAAAGGGGAGCCCGAGCGTATAGCAATATAGCAATCCTGAAATACTTTTTTCATACCAGGGCGAAAAAAACCACACCGCAAAATTGGTTATAAGGAAAAAGAGTATAGATGCGCTCAAAATTATCAGCACAGAGGCTCCGAGCCCTCGCTGCTTTCTCAATACCCAACCCATACAGCCGATAAGGGCAAAAGACACATACACACTGAGTAGTATCCGCAGATCATAGAAGCCCAGTATAAAGTCGGTGATCAGCATTGCCACAAGCGGTATGACAACCGACCATACGCGCCCTAGGTGCTTGCTCGCAGCAAGTGCTATGGCAGTTATAGGAGTTGCGTTGGGGGGGTGCGGCATCAGGCGCCCGCCAGCGCCAAGCAGCACAAGCACAGAGGCTATGGCAACTTTTTTGCCCATACTTATTCTTGCGATGCACCAAAGAACCACTCAACCGAGTCTCCGTTTTTAAGAATAAGCTTGTCTGCGCCGATTTGTGGCATCGTGCCGTTTACCTTGTACTGCCAATACTCTTTGTTAGTGCCGTTTGTTATACCGTGCATGCCGACCACAAGCACCCCAAGACCGGCGTACTCTTTTATAGAGAGCTGGAGCGAGGGGTCTTGTGTATCAAGCACCTGCAGTAGCTTCAGCGCACTTTCTCCTTGTGTAATAGGAACAGTCTTGTTTTCATACAAGCCCTCTATCGTAAGCGATACGTAGCCGCCTTGTGGTGTTTCTTGCGCGGGTGCTATAGAGGCCTGGAAGTTTCCTGCATAAAGGTATAACCCTGCCAAAAGAGCAACGCTGAGCACACCTGCCGCTAATACTTGGATTCGTTTTGTATACATATTGAAACTATACATTAATAAGACGGCGCGACCTCTCTTGCCCCTTCTTGTGTTGCGGCAAACCGCGCAAGCGCATACAAGAGGCTCGAAAGGCGGTTGAGGTATGCCTTGGTGGCATCAGGTATGGGCTTTGTCGCACTCATAGCAATAACTGCACGCTCGGCTCTGCGGGATACTGCGCGGGCAAGGTCAAGCAATGCAGAAAGCTCTGTAGCCCCAGGGATTATGAAGCTATGTAGCTTAGGAAGGCGTTCCTCTAATTGAGCGACCATTTTTTCGATCTCGTCGACGTACTCCTTGGTAATATTTTTTTCTGCTCCAGCGATCTGCGCCTCCATGATAAAGAGATGCTCCTGCACAGATTGCACCATCGAGGAAACAAGGGGCATAAGGTCATGTTTTTTCCCTGTTGCTTTTGCTCTGCATACGCCGAGTAAAGAGTTGAGCTCATCTATGGTGCCAAGCGCCTCATACACCAAACTATTTTTTGGAAACCGCTCGTTTGTGCCAAAGAGCCCCGACTCTCCCGTGTCTCCTTTGCGCGTGTACAGCATATTATCGTGCAGGCGTTTCAACCTCTGAGATAATCATATCGATCTCGCACACACCGCCCGCGCAGGCGAGCTCCTTTTTTTGTTCGGTCTCGTCGGTGTGCTCATAGGTCAGGAGCTTCGAGTAATCTATATCAGGGAAGGCTGCCGTCATCTCCTCGAATCGTTTCTTGTCTATCGCTTCGTAGGGCGCTAAGCGGTATATGTGGTCAAAGCGCGGCAAAAAAGAGAGCCCGCCGATAATCTCCCAATTTTTCTGCAGCCAGTCGACAACACCGATCCACTCATCTTCTCCAACCGAGATTGTTGCAGAAGGGTTGTGCTCTGTGTAGTTGAGCTTCACCACTTTCCAATACTCAAGCTGCTCAAGTGCGGAAAAATCATCTTTAAATCTCGACTCGCTTGGCGACTCAACAGGGAACTCAAACACATAGGTGCTCGCACTCTCTTTTGTTTGGCCGACCTCGGGGTAGTAGGGTATACCCTGGTCGCGCAGCATTTTAAAAAGCGAGTCGGTGGCGCTTATGCGCACGCGGCGGATATAGTACTTTGAGTGGCGCGGATGAATGCCGGATGAGCAGTTGAACGCTTGAGAAACCGTGCCAGAGGGTTTGACTGCTGTTGTTGAGAGCGCCTGTTTGATGCCAAAACGTTTTGCATACTGAGCGTTTGCCGACACCGCTTCGTCGCGCATAGCACGCAGTGTGCTGGGCTCTCTTGCGGCGGCGCTGTCCCACTGGCCGGTCACTGAGACACCGAGCAGCCGCTCTTCTTCGCAGTGCTTAGCCCACGCTTTTGAAATATAGCGAAATTTCGTGAGCGTAGATTGGTATGTCCCCAACAGCGCTGCAAGGCGAGCCTTGCGCACCAAGCTCTCGCGCGTGTCGTCCGCGCGCGCGATAACCTCGGAAAGATTACAGAATTGTTTTGATTGCAAGATGATCTCGCCACACGGGTTTGTCCCGATAGGGCCCTGCACCACACCGTCTTCTCCCAAAAACCCCACTTTTTTAAAGTAGGCGGCGCGGCGCTTTGGCAGAGTGTTTCCGAGCGCGCCGCGGTTAAAGATGCCGCGCTCGCCAGAGCCGCTCTTCATGAGTGCCACCCACTCCTCCATAAGCTCAGTGTTAGAGGGTTTAGCTTCATACACTGCAGAATTGTTGGCTACCGAGCGATACGGCTCAGTGAGGAAGAACTGCCCCTTTTTTGCGTCGCGCAGCTCGGCATCGTCGAGGTCTGAGAGGCTGATCATCGCTGTGCGGCGCACCCCGCCGGAAACCACACACTCGCCGATCTTGCAGATAATATCGTGTGCGTCGATAGAGCGTAGACGCCTCCCTTGCCGGCGCAAAATCTTTTCGCGGGCAAACTCAAGCAGGTTGCGCAGAGGCTCGGGGCCGGAAGCCTTGCCGCCCATTGTTTTAAGCCGTGCGCCTGCTGGGCGGATAAGAGAATAATCAAAAGAGATGTCTTTGCCGCTGTACCATACGTTGAGCCCGAGCGTCAGCGCATCGCACCAACCCTCTTTTGAGTCTGCGATACAGTAGGTCGGTAATTTTTTCTTAGTTTGTTTTTGTATTTGCGGCAACTGTTCTATATTTTGGCTCTCGACCGCAAAGCCAACGCCGCACCCTTGCATCGAGAGATACATGATCTCGGCAAAATCCTGTAGCGTGGTCGGTGCGATAAACGTGCAGTTGTAGGCGCAGGTGTTGCAGCGGCGCGCCGGCTCTCCTGCAAACTGCATAAGCCGCATAGAGGGCATCACCTCTTGCTTGAGTATTGCTTCGCGCAGTTCGGCATACTCTTTTGGGGAAAGTTTTTCGCCGATATTCTCTTTCATAAACGAGATATACCGGTCGACCGTTTCTATCCATGTTTCGCGGCGATGCTCCTGCTCGATCCAACGCGCATAGGTCCGCAGATATACAAACTCGCCCAGCGGGTTGTCTTTAAAATATTTTTTACTCTCGTTGGCGAGTATACGCACCTGCTCGGGCACCTCGCCGCGCGCTTCTCGTGCGCGTGTACGCTCAGCACGATAGAGAATATACGCTTTAGCGGTGGCGGGGAATGTTTGCAACATCAACTCTGCCTCGACCAGGTCCTGCACCCCCTCAACGGTGGGGATAAATGCGCGGTTGCTTGTTTTTTCTGCAAGCAGTTTTTTTGTAACCGCCTGGGCGACCAAGAGTGGGGCGCCGTTTTTAAACTCATCTGCCGCTTTCATCGCCTTCTCCACCGCAAGAGAGATCTTTTCTATGCTAAACGGGGCAGTTGACCCGTCTCGTTTTTTAATGCTTTTAAGCTGTGGGGATTTCTGGCGTAGCATATATAAAAGCGTGATATATTGATAACTGTCTATACATAATACGTATAGATACTCATCTATGAGAAAGAAAAAACTGGGGATAAAAAATACGAGAACACAAGCGGCGCGCGGTAAAGAAGAAAAAACATACAAACGCCCCTCATGGGTGCACAGCGGTGAAGAGGAGCTCTGCTCAGACTGTTTTAAGGTAGTGGGAGACAGGAGCCGCTACACTTTGGTGTGCATGCTTGGCCGTGTAAAGGCGGGGTTAACGGTGGGCGAGCTCACCGAGCAGATTAAGCTGCGGCAACCGACCGTGACACACCATCTGCAAATATTGAGGTCGGTTAATGCGGTCGAGAGCACAGACCGCGGCCGCGAGCGCGTGTATACGCTAAACCGCGATGCGCACTGCTTTGAGGAATGTAAGATACCATATTAATATAAACATATATGTCAAATATTTTTGAACTATGGTCGCTGCTTTACTCGCTTATTGTCCAAGGGTTTGGGTTGATATTTGCAGGAGCTGCAGCGCTTATTTTTTTATATGTAGTGCTGCGCGAGCACTACTCGCTGCGCACTACATTGCTTTTGGTGGCAGGGTTTGTGGGTGCAATGCTTCTGTTTTGGTTTCCGGTCGGCGTCTCAAAAGATTTGCAATACCCCTTTGGGATAAAGACCTACGGTCCATCTGACGGGCCAACCCTGCCGCTTAAAAATGTTTTTTCTTTTTTCTCTAATCTCGATAGGTTTGAGCATGTCGCAGACATTGCACGCGACCCGCTCGATGTCCCTCCGGCAATTACGAGAAAAGAGGCTGCAGAGGTAGCGATAGATATTGTTGCAAAAGAGGTGATTGCAGAGGTAGCGCCAGGAGTTGTTGTTAACTATTGGACATTTGGTGGCACCGTACCGGGCCCCATGTGGCGCGTGCGCGAGGGAGACACGGTGTCTCTAACTCTCCACAACGACCCTTCAAGCTTGCATATGCATAATATCGATCTCCATGCTGTCACCGGCCCTGGCGGCGGCGCCGCAGTAACCGATGTTAACCCAGGAGAGAGTAAGACGCTCCGCTTTAAGGCGCTCAACCCTGGGCTTTATGTGTACCACTGTGCGCATCCCAACGTTGCCAACCACATGGCGCACGGTATGTATGGGCTTATCCTTGTTGAGCCAAAAGAAGGGTTGCCTAAGGTTGATAGAGAGCTCTATGTCATGCAAGGCGAGTTGTATACTGCGGGCCCACGCGGCACACAAGGCCTCCAGGTTATCGATGGGGGTAAAATGCTCGCAGGAATTCCAGAATATATTTTCTTTAATGGTCGTGTTGGTGCGATCTCTAAAGAAAAAGTAGTGATCAAACAGGGAGAGAAGGTGCGCATGTATGTCGGCAACGGCGGAGTGAACCTTATCTCCTCATTCCACCTCATTGGCGAAATTTTTGACACCGTTTATCCAGAGGCAAGTATGGGCGGGAGCCTCTTCCGTAATGTGCAGACGACACTTGTCCCAGCAGGAGGTGCGGCCATTGCCGAGTTTACGGCGGATGTTCCGGGCACATATATATTGGTAGACCATGCGCTTGCGCGCCTAGACAAAGGCGCATGGGGAACACTCTCTATTATTGGAGAGCCTGCCCCAGACATCTTCTTTGGAGACCCAAGCAGAAGCAACACCGGACATTAAATAACAGAAGCTCATTTTGAGCCTATTTGACAAAGCTGCTCCTTAGGTATATAATCGCTAAGTAGTTGCAATCTCCTTGCATTTATTGGTTATTTTAGAGGGGACCACTCCTACTAAAACCTATATATGTATCAGAAAAAGTTTAACAGCAGCGGCAAAACGAGTGGCTCACGCGCACCGCATAAAGGCGGATTTCATAAGAAATCCGGGTCCTTTGGTGGTGGGCGCCCAGCTTCGGGAGGCCGTTTTCAAAAAAGGGGCGGCGGAAACCGCGGTGGCGGAGCCTATATCGACCCATCCAAGTTTATAAACAAAGCTATTATAACCGAGGAGGTGGAACACTTTGTGCCTGAGCACCAGTTTACCGACTTTGCGATTGACGCAGAGCTCAAGCGCGCAGTCGTTGCAAAGGGCTACACGACCCCAACCCCGATCCAAGACCGTGCGATCCCGCATGTCCTCAAGGGCCAGGACGTGGTTGGTATCGCCAACACAGGCACCGGCAAGACAGCAGCATTTCTTATCCCGCTTATCGACAAAGTACGCCGCGACCCTAAAGCGCAGGTGCTTATTGTCGTACCTACCCGCGAGCTCGCAATCCAGATCGATGCTGAGCTTAAAGGTTTTACTAAAGGCATGAAACTCTTCTCGGTAGTGTGTGTGGGCGGCGCCTCGATCGGCCCGCAGCTCCAAGCACTCCGTTATCGCAACCAGTTTGTGATCGGTACCCCGGGCCGCCTTAAAGATTTGATCGAGCGCGGCAAAATTAAACTCGCCGACTATGCGACCATCGTGCTCGACGAAGCAGACCGCATGCTCGACATGGGCTTTATAAACGACATGCGCTTTGTGATGCAGGGGATGCCAAGCCCGCGCCACACTCTCTTTTTCTCTGCGACACTCTCTCGCGAGATCGAAGGGCTCATCTCAGAATTCTTGCATGAGCCAGTACGTATCTCTGTTAAAACAGGTGACACTGCAAAAAATGTCGACCAAGATGTAGTACGCGTAAAGGGTGGAGAAAAAATCGACATGCTCCACGACTTGCTTACACAAAAAGAGTTCAACAAAGTACTCGTGTTCGGCCGCACTAAGCACGGTGTAGAGCGCCTCGCTAAAACGCTCACCGAACGTGGCTTTAAGGCCGACTCTATCCATGGCAATAAAAACCATTCGCAACGCCAGCGCGCGCTCAACTCGTTTAAAGACAGTAAGGTGCAGGTTCTTGTGGCGACCGATGTCGCCGCACGCGGGCTCGACATCTCGGACATCTCGCACGTGATCAACTACGACCTCCCACAGAGCTACGAAGACTATGTGCACCGCATTGGCCGCACTGGCCGTGGCAGCAAAAAGGGCAAGGCACTCACTTTTGTTGAGTAGCTCGACTAGAAAATTATTATGGACAACAAATCTAAAATACATACGACCGTTGTCTCAAAGACGTTCCAAAAAAACGGCAAATGGATTGAGCGCCCCGCGCTCAGTGTTATCACCGTGTGCGCCTGCACCAACAAATATCTCAAAACACGCAAAAACCAGACCGAGTGTCTCATCTGCATGAGCCGCAAGAAGTAGCTGTTTCAGTTTTGTTGCTCTGTTATACTGCATACTATGCATATAGAAATACCGCATGCGTTTTCGGCGTCTGACGCCGCACAAAGGGTTAAAAAAAGCTTAGATGAGGCTCGGCCAAAGCTTGATGGCCAAGCAACTATAGAAAAGGAGGAGTGGGAGGGTAATACTCTCGTTTTTGCGGTAGCAGTGCAAGGCCAAAAGATCACCGGTGAGCTCGTAGCTGAGGATAAAAAATATATTCTTGATGCAAAATTGCCGCTTTTATGGCGGATGTTTGAAAATAAGATACAAAAGGCTATTGAGGAACAAGTAAAAAGCATTGCATAGCTTTTTATTTTTTATGCGCAATTAGGAGAAAAAATAGTCCCCAATAACCCCGCACAGAGCTAGTCCTTGCATTTTTTAGTTTTTTGGGGCATTATTAGTGCATCGCTCGGGGCCAGCCCGGCTTTTTTAAATGGAAATCCGAAACATTGCAATTATCGCGCACGTGGACCACGGCAAGACCACTCTTACTGATGCTCTTTTGCGTCAAACGGGCGCCGCTGAAGAGGGAGTTTCGATGGACTCCAACACACTTGAGCTCGAGCGCGGTATCACCATTTATGCTAAGAACGCCGCTGTCATATATAAAGGAACAAAAATAAACATCGTTGACACTCCAGGCCACGCTGACTTCGGAAGCGAGGTGGAGCGCGTGCTCCGCTCTATCGACTCAGTGCTTTTGGTGGTAGACGCGCAGGAGGGCCCGATGCCACAGACACGTTTTGTATTAAAAAAGTCGCTTGAGCTTGGGCTCAAGCCAATTGTGGTTATCAACAAAATCGACAAACCGGCCGCAGACCCTGCACGCGCCGAGGAGCAAGTGCTTGAGCTCTTTTTGGAGCTTGGTGCGAACGACGAACAGTCTGACTTTACGGTGGTGTATGCGATCGGCAGAGAGGGTATCGCAAAGCGCAAACTCGCTGACGACTCTAAAGACCTGACGCCGCTTCTTGATGTGATACTCGAGCAGGTTAAACCTGCGAATGCAAACGTAGCCCCTGGCGCGCTTTTGATGCAGCCATTTAACTTGGCGTACGACAACTTTCTTGGCCGCCTCGCTTTTGTACGCATCTACCAAGGCTCAGTCTCAACCGGGGACTCCGTATTTATAAAAAAACCAGACGGCGAGACACGTGTGGGTAAAATTACCAAGCTGTTTACCTTTAAGGGTTTGCAGCGTGTGGAGACGGAGAGTGCCGAGGCAGGAGACATCGTGCTTGCTGCGGGCTTGCCCGACATTTATATAGGAGAGACAGTTACCAACGACGAAAAAGCAGAGCCGTTGCCCGCAATCGCGATCGATGAGCCAACTATCACACTCGACTTTTTGGTCAACAACTCTCCGTTTGCAGGACGCGAAGGCAAGTTTGTTACCTCGCGCCAGATCCGCGAGCGCCTTGAGCGCGAGCTTGAGGTCAACGTGGGGCTGCGTGTTGACTTTGACTCGTCTGAAACCTTTCATGTCTCTGGCCGAGGCGAGCTCCATATCTCGATCCTTCTTGAAAACATGCGCCGCGAAGGGTTTGAGTGCCAAGTCTCCCAGCCGCACGTTATTTTAGAAGAGCGCGATGGCAAAGTGTATGAACCTTTTGAAGAAATTGTTATCGACACACCATCAGCATTCCAAGGCCCGATCATCGAGCGTTTGGGACAGCGCAAGTGCATACTCAAAGACATGCGCCCACACAGCGACACTGTGCGTATGATCTTTGAGGGGCCAACTCGCGGCCTGCTCGGCTACCGCTCGCAGTTTGTGCTCGACACCAAGGGCGAGGGGATACTCTCCAGCCGCTTTGTCGAGTTTAGGCAGTATGCAGGAGAGATCCAAAAACGATCGGTGGGCTCGATGGTCTCGATGGCGGCTGGGAAAACACTCGGCTTCTCACTCTGGAACCTGCAGGACCGCGGCGTGCTTTATATCTCTCCTGCGATAGAGGTGTATGAGGGTATGGTGATCGGCAACACCTCCAAAGGCGAGGAGATGGAGGTAAACCCAACTAAAGGTAAGCAGCTCACCAACATGCGCGCTTCCGGCACCGACGAGGCGATGAAGCTCGTGCCGCCCTTTTTGCTTACTATTGAACGCGGGTTGGAGGTAATGGCTGAGGACGAATATCTTGAAATAACGCCGCTCACAGTGCGGTTGCGCAAAAAGCCAAAAGAGAAACGCCGTTAGTGTATACTTAAACATATGTCAAAAGAGCAATCTTTGTTTCCAGGAAAGGGATACGGCCTTTCAGCTACTATAATTTTATTGGTGGCGATAGTGCTGATATCCTGGTTTGGATATAACTCGGTGAGGTCGCAAGCGATTATCGACCAGACACTCCGCGAGCAGTTTCAGTGGGCGCTTGTTCCTACACAGCCGGACCCTCTTTTCCCCGGGCCGCGCACCACCATTAACCTCAAAGTTACTGACGTGAGCATGCCGCTCGGGATATATGCCGGCATCTGCACTATTATCGACGGCAAGACGCAGGCATTGCTTGAGGGGGAGCTTTCAGGAGTGGTGTGCCTTTCTATAGACAGCGACGCAAAGGATAGGGGAGCCGAGATCGGTATCTTTAGAGAAAACGAGCAGCTCCTACTCAAAAAAGGAAATATCGAAAGCGGCGCAACTCGTGGTAGCAACTTCTCGCCGATCGTTAAGCAGCAATAGTGCTATAGCCTGAGTAACAAGTAGCCTTAGTGGACGTCTTGTATACTTAAGAGTATGAAAACAAGCATCCTCTTTTTTATGTTGGCGGGCATTTTATTGCCCTCTTTTGCGTCTGCGGCGCCGCTTAAAAACACACTTGAGATATCTGGCTGGATACCATACTGGCGCACCGCAACCGGCACAGCCGACGTGCTTCCTAATCTAGATTACCTAACGACCGTGCACCCCTTTGGCTACACGCTCACTGAGGAGGGAGTAGTGTACGACGCGATGAGTATCAACGACGAGCCGTGGACGAGCTTTGTGGCGCAAGCAAAGGCAAAAAAAGTCCGCGTGATCCCCACCGTGATGTCGGGGAGCGGCACGCTTCTCCACAAAATCTTGAGCAACACTGCTTCGCGCATTAAACTCGAGGACGATATTGCAGCACTCGTTAAGATACATAACTTTGATGGTATTGATATCGATTTTGAAGCAAAATTAGTCGAGACAAAACCATACTTCTCTCTTTTTTTAAAAGGGCTCTATCAACGGCTGGGTAACAAGTGGTTATATTGCACGATCGAGTCGCGCACACCGATCTCTTCGCGCTACCCAAACGGTAACGCGCCAAAAGACGCGGGGGTGTATGCCAACGACTATGTCGCAATCAACAAATATTGCGACCGCGTGCAGATCATGACCTACGACCAAGGGCAAGTCGACCGCAAGCTAAGTATGGCGGCTGATGCACCCTATGCACCAGTCTCAGACCCTTTGTGGGTAGAAAAGGTGATAACACTTGCCGCACAAACAATCTCCAAGAAAAAACTGGTGCTGGGTATCCCAACCTATGGCTATGAGTGGTCGGTCGAGCCACAGTTAGAAAAAGGCTACGCTTACAAACTATTGTGGGCGTTTAATCCACGCTATGCCTATGAGTTTGCCGCTTCGCGCTCTCTTACACCTACGCGCAATATCGCAGGAGAACTTTCTTTTTCTTATATTCCAGAGGTGGTTGCCAATGTGCCCACCACGCTTGGTATCCCCACTGCCGCCGCCGCAGCCGGCCCGGCGATAGCAACACGTCAGCCGTTTAATGTTATGTGGTGGGGCGACCATATTTCAGTTGCTCAAAAAATAGCGATTGCTAAAAAACTGGGGATCCGCGGCGTAGCTGTTTTTAAGTTTGACGGCGGGGAAGACCAGCAGATCTGGGCCCTGTTTAAATAAACTTGTTGAACAAGAACCGGCACGCTATAGTATGTTTATGAAAAACTCAAATCTTGTTGTTATTGTCCTCGCAGTATTAGTGGTGTTTGGCGGCTGGTATGCATACACAACCTATTACACAGGAAGCCCAACCCAGTCTGGAGAGGAAGTTGTAGGAAGCAGCATGCCTGTCCCCGGCACCTCAGGTGTAGAAGAAACCATTGTTAACGTTGATACGGGCGTTCCTCTAAACGCAACAGTAACGCTCACTGCAGACGGCTTTTCTCCGAAGTCAGTTACGATTAGAAAGGGCGGCACGATTACTTTTATAAACGAAGACACGGGCAAGATGTGGGTTGCTTCGGCAAGTCACCCAGCGCACACGATGTACGGTGGCACTACACTAGAGCAACACTGCGCAGCTGGTGCGGTGGCCCCGTTTGACCAATGTAAGAGCGGTGCCACCTACATGTTTACCTTCGACAAAGTTGGCTCGTTTAACTATCATAACCACCTTGTTAATGGTCAATTCGGTACTGTTGTAGTTGTTGAGTAACATGCAAAGCAATATAAGAACCGAACGCATAGCACATATTGTATTGCGTGTTGGAGCAGCCTTTGCGTTTCTCTACCCACCATATAATGCGCTCGGCGACCCTGACTCGTGGGTAGGATACTTTCCTGCGTTCGTGTATCAGGCCGCTATAGCAGTAGGTGTTTCCGACGTCGTGCTCCTCCACGGATTTGGTGTTATTGAGGTCGCGCTAGCACTCTGGATACTTTCAGGATGGAAGATATTCTTGCCAGCTTGTGCAGCAACACTCATGCTCATCGGCATAGTTGTCTTTAACCTCCCACAAATGCAGGTACTCTTCCGCGACATCTCGATCGCCGCAATGACGCTATCGCTCGCGCTCATGAACATACCAAAACGCGCACAAGATATATGAAAACAAGTACCGCAGTTGGTGTTCTGGGTGCGTTTGCTTTTGTACTTTTGGCGGGGTGGTGGATTTTTGCCGACAGTAAAACAGCCGCGCCCACGCCACAAGACGCTTCTGCAAAACCAATAGCCACCGCGGCGTTTGTGTGCAACCTTGGCAAGGCTGTCGGCGCGACCTTTTATCAGGGCAGTGTGGCACTCACCTTAAGCGATGGCCGCACACAGAACCTCCCGCAGGTAAACTCTGCCTCGGGTATCCGCTATGCAAGCGCCGACCAATCGCTGGTGTTTGGTGGCAAAGGCAACACCGCTTTTGTAGCTGAGGGGCCAGAGCAAAACCAAACCTACACAGGATGCATCGTGGTCGCGCCAGACCAGAGCGGTACGCTGACGCAGATTTATGCCACCTCCTCGGCGCTCGGGTTTACTATCCGCTTCCCGCAAAATTACACTGCTGACCAAAAATATAAATACGGGGCATTTGGGCCAGGTAAGGATATCGCTGGGGTAAAGCTCACCATCCCCCCAGGCGCGACAACCGGCACCAACCTCTCTCAAGACACTTATATAAGCGTAGAGGTGCAACCGAACCTGCCTGCCGGCAAGGCGGGGGCTGCTACCTGCAGCGCAGATTTATTTCTTGATGTTAAAAATACCTCGGCCTTTACTGACAACGGGGTCGAGTACTCAGTCGCTACCAGCTCCGGCGCGGCTGCAGGCAACCGCTACGATGAAGCGGTCTTTGCTATCCAAGGTTCAAGTCCCTGCACCGCGGTGCGCTACTTGATCCACTCAACCAATATAGGCAACTATACGCCAGGCACGATAAAAGAGTTCGACAAAGTTGGTGTTATAAACGAGTTTGACAATATCCGCCGCTCGCTGGTGTTGGGGAGATAAAAGTTGTTGATAATAAAAAATCAGGCCCGGGATAAACCCCGGGCCTGCGTGCTGTTCAGTGCAGAATTTGCTTGAGCATTAGGAACTGAGCGTTGTTGGTGTAAGCCACCTCGTACCCCTGCTCGTTGCCGCTGCCTGGTACTACAAACGGCTGCGCACCGGGGAACGAGGGTCTGATCCACACGCCATGCTTGCGAGAGAGTTCCTCCAACTCGTCCATAAACGCGAGGATTTTGGACGAGTGTGTGCCATTTTTCCACGGCAGCTCTGGCCAGATAACCTCGGCAAGTTGCCGTGCCTCAGCAATGGCATGCTCCTCAAGTGGCCGCACTGCAGAGAGGACACTCTCCTCTATTATGCGCGGGCGGTATGAAGAGCGCAACGAGAAGGGCCCGCCCATGTCTGTCTTAGCCCCCTGGCCGCGCGCATCCCAAAACGTTTCGTCTGGCGCCTTTACTCCGACCTGCCAGCCGCCGCTGTTTTCAAACTCCAAAGCAATCAGAGGCCAACCAAGGCCGCGATGGAGCGCAACAGCAAAAGCGTAGCAGCGGTCGTTGCCAGAAAAAGCATTCAAAACAATTGAGTGTGCAATTTGCTTTACCGCACTACTCGGAGAGTTAAGTCTGGTCATCGCCAATACTCCCGTTGTTAAGTTGTTTCTATTTCAATCTGCTTAAACTCCACTTAAACTATAACTGAGTCAGGGGAGAAAGCACAAATGAGTTGTGCTATTGTTGCCTCATGCAAATAAGCGTGCGGGTTGTGGCGGGAGTAAAGAAGGAGGGGATAGAGACGCTCCCCAAAAACCGCTTTAAGGTCTCTGTAAAACCAAAAGCCGAAGGTGGTGCAGCCAACGCCCGCACCCTTGAGCTCCTTGCCCAACATTTTGGCGTATCTATAAGGAAAATCCGCCTAATCCGTGGGCACCGTTCACCCTCCAAAATTATTTTGATCGGGTAGCCAAATCCCCTAAATTTGATAAGGTAAGGACGTTATGATCTTCGCAGATATCATTCCATTTACCAAAGAAATTATTGCTACAATTTTTCTTATATGTGCGGTCGCTGCTTTCACTAGGATCTTATTTAAAGAAGATGATGAGGATAAAAAATGGCAAAAAATATTTGGAAGTTTAATAATATTGATTTCTGCTCTTATATCTAACAACGGATGGGCAATGAGTATCGCAGTAGTGATTGGTGGCTTAATTGTTGCAAGTGAAGATTTTATGAAGTTTGTTGCAGCAATATATCGAAGTGATCCAAATAAAGTAGCAGAAATAATAAACGCCTTTAAAACTGAAAAGGCTTCGCCCAAGGAGGTTGACGACAAGTTAAGGCAAGATGCTAAAGAAGAACAACTTCAAATAATACCAGTACTGGAAGAGCCAACAAAACAGACTTTAAGTGAAAAGGCTAAAGAGAGAATAGCTCAAGTAAAAAGAGTTGAAGATTTGGTGCAATCCTATCTTGAACAACATATTAAAGGTTATGAACCACATGTGAGGATAAGTAATGGTGAAGAATCTATTATTGTTGATGGAATTATAAAGAAAAACAATGGAAAAGTGGGAGCAATAGTCGAAATCAGATATATAACCGAAAAAAGTTTTCCCGCATTAAAATTCTTAATTTCTAATTTCATCGGTAAATTAGTACGTTGTGGTATAAAAAGGAGGATTTTAGTCCCGGTTGTTTCAGAAGAGATGACCCTAGAAGCTGCGCAAAAAATGCAGATCGAAAATTACAGACTAGCTTCTATGATGTTCTTTAGGTTGAAAGATGATCAACTAGAACTTATTCTCAAGTGACTTAATATATTACAAATATAAAAATAGAAGAGTTTCGGGGGAGGATAACCAAATGCAGTTCTGTTGAGATTAACACTTTAGGGTTTTAAATTCCCAGCCAGTTGAGGATTGCGGTTATTACTGACGCTCCAAGCATTGGCTCTATGGTTGGGCTTGGTTGGATTGTTTTTAGTGGAGGTGGTGGGAGCGTGCCGCTTGGCGGAGGAGGCGTTTGTGCACTCGGTGCAGTACCTGCGGTTGCGTTTAATATTTTTTGGCGCATCTCAGGCGGGAGTGCAGCGCATGCTTTAGCGTTGCTTATACACAGCACCTTGCATGCCTCAAGCGTGTTGCATGGGAGGTTTTGGGTCGAGCTCGTGGTTGGCTTTGGCGGAAGCCCTGCGCCTCCGCTCTGCCTTGGCGGCAGCTGAATAGTGCTGCTGCCTTGGCGTGGGCTGTTTGGCACACCGCCCTCCATACCAGGTTTTGGGGGAGTATGTGTTTTTACAAAGGCTTTGCACTCGTCTTGGTGGGTGCTGTCGCTGCAATAGGCGCGGCAGGTTTCGGCGCTTGTGCAGCCGCCGGGGCCACCTCTCTGTATTACCTCTTGGAGTTTTTGCCGCTCATCTGCTTTTTCTTGTGTCACTAGGCCGTTTTTAACCGCAAAGGCGTAGCACTCCTTTTGGTGCGCCGTGTTTTGGCAATACATCTTACATGTCTCGCCGGTGCAGCCGCCGGGGCCTACCTTGTCTGCGATTTTTGCAGCCGCAGCAAATTGCTCCTGCGTCATGAGGCCGTTTTCGCGTGCAAACTGCCGACACTCGGCGCCATGCGAAGCATCGCTACAATATGTTTTGCAACTCTCTGCATCGGTGCAGCCACCTGGGCCCGGCTTTTGCGAGAGTAGCTTTACGATCTGTGGAGCTGGCGGTTTTTTAATGATGCCGCTGTTTTCGGCAAATTGTTTGCACTCGGTTAAGTGTCCAGGGTCGCTGCAATAGGCGCGGCACTCTTCGTTGCTTTTGCACCTGCCGGGGCCGCCGTCGCCCCGTATTTTTTTAATCAGGAGCGCGGTCGAGGTCGCAATCGTATTATGTTTTTGAGCAAAGGAGACGCACTCATCTGTATGTGCGGTGTCGCTACAATAGGCGCGGCAGGTTTCGGCGCTGGTGCAGCCGCCGGGGCCCTTTTTAGCAAGCACGGCACGAGCGACGCTCACTTGTGCTGCTGTCATGAGGCCGCGTGCTCGTGCAAAGGTGTAGCACGCATCGCGGTTTGTGGTGCCCTCACAATATGCCCGGCACTCCTCTTTTGAGCTGCAGCCGCCGAGCTCGGCGACAGGGTAGGATATCTCGGGCTTTGTTGGGGGAGTGGGTTGGGTAGAGGGAGTCGTCTGTGCAAATGCAACACCTCCAAAAAGTGCTCCACCTAAAAAGAGAGATGTGCCAAGAAATCTTTTAAACGCAAGTGTACTCATACAAGCAAAAAGATTACTCAAACGGGTTAAGGGTAACTCCCGCGAGCGGGTCGGTCTCAATCTCTTGGTAAGCACTTGCGGTTTGCTCAGATGCGGCTATCTGCTTGGCAAGCTGTTCTTCCCCAAGTTTGGCAGTGGCCTCAACAACCCCTGAGGCTTTGCCTATGCTGTAGCCGGCGGTTGAGCCAAACAATACGCCGAGTATCAAAAACCCGGTCATGAAAAGTATTTTCCCTGTTTCCATAATAAAAATTAAAATAAATAATGAGTACTTAAAGCACTTGCTATAAGTATACGGCGTTTTGAAAAGATATGTAGAGCAGTGTTGATAGCTAATGCGTGTAAAATAGTATGATGTTCGGCTACCGGGTTGTATATAGGCGGCGTAGAGTACGAAAAGCGTCTCCCGCGAGCAAAAAAGCATACACGCTCCATAAAGAGGCGGCTCGCGCTTTAGTGCATGCTAAAATCGCGCAGTTTAACGCGCACTACGGCTACACGCTCAATAAAATTTTTATAAAGAACCACCAAAGCCGCTGGGGGAGCTGCTCAAGCCGAGGGAACCTAAATTTTAATTACAAAATAGTGTTTTTGCCGCCCGAGCTGCAAGAGTATTTGGTGGTGCACGAGTTGTGCCATCTTGGCGCCCTTAACCACTCGAAGGATTTTTGGGCACTGGTTGAGCAAACAACGCCACATCACCGGATGCTGCGTAAAAAATTAAAAGAGGTACACTAGAGGTATGTTCCATGTATACATTCTGCGGTGTGCTGATAATACGCTTTACACGGGGATCGCTCTTGATGTCGAAAAACGCGTCGTAGAGCATAACACTTCGCCCTTGGGGGCGAAGTATACGCAGTCGCGCCGCCCAGTGAAGCTGATTTTTAGCAAAGAGGCGGGCGACCAGGCAGAGGCAAGCAAGGAGGAGTATCGGGTTAAGCAGCTCTCAAGGCAGCAAAAGTTAGAACTGTGCGGATTAAAATAAATACGTTATGGATAAAATTATTTGGCTCACAGTGGGGGCCGCGGCGATACTTTTTGGCGGCTATTGGGTGTTGAGCATGAGCAGTGTAAGTGTGGCAACCACTCCCACTGCTGTTACAAACAACCCTCCTACTGAAAATATTCCTTCGCAACCGGCCGCAGAAGCGCCCACACCACAAACGGCTCCTACCGCAAACGCAGGACAGGTTACTATTAATAAAAAATATATGCACGCAATACTCCACACCAACCTCGGCGACATCGTAATCGAGTTTTTTGGCGCAGACGCTCCAAACACGGTTGCCAACTTTACTAAGCTCGCTGGCACAGGCTTCTACGACGGCACTAAGTTCCACCGGGTGATCAAGAGTTTTATGATCCAAGGTGGCGACCCGCTCTCCAAAGACGACTCACTGTCGGCCCGTTGGGGGACAGGTGGCCCTGGCTACCAGTTTGCCGACGAGATCCATACCAACAACCGCAACATGGCAGGCACTATCTCGATGGCAAACTCCGGCCCCAACACCAACGGTAGCCAGTTCTTTATCAACGCCGCAAACAACAATTTTCTAGACACCAAACACACAGTGTTTGGCAAGGTTACAGCTGGCCTTGAGGTGGTGAAGGCGATAGAAAACACCCCCACCGCTCCAGGAGACCGCCCACTGGAGCCAATGGTCATAAACTCGGTCACACTACAATAAAAACCATGTTTCTTACCGCCACAAACGTACGGAATTTTATTTTTGGCGTTGAGGACAGCCTTGTCTCTACGGTCGGGCTTCTTGCGGGTATTGCAATTGGCGGTGTGTCAAAGGAGGTCATCCTTCTCACTGGTTGTGTGCTTATCTTAGTTGAAGCGATTTCGATGGCGGCAGGGAGCTTCCTCTCTGAGGCATCTGCCGAAGAGTTTAAAAATAAAGGCAACGTCCCGCGCTCTCGTGCGCTACTGGGCGGTATAGTAATGTTCTTTTCTTATTTCCTTGCAGGTTTTGTACCACTGTTTCCCTACCTGGTGTTTGAAGTTAGTACCGCATTTTATGTTTCGATAGGCTGCTCGCTTCTAGCGCTCTTCATGCTTGGTATTATCTCCGGCTCGCTCTCCGGAGGCTCGCTTATGAAGCGCGGACTACGCATGATGTTTATCGGCGGCATTGCAATTGCTGCAGGTGTTGGGGCGGCGCTACTTCTCGCACAATATGGTGTGGTCGCAGTATAGTTAGATTTTAATTATCTCCTCCCAGGGGCGGCCCGCTACGCCAAAGTGGCCGTAGGCAGCAGTCTTTTGGAATATTGGTTTGCGGAGCCCCAGCCTCTCGATGATCTGAAGCGGGCGGAAGTCGAAGTTTTTGTTAACAATGTCTGAAAGGTCTTTACCGTTCTCGTCGAAGGCCTCAACCATGACCGGTTCTACGCGGCCGATAGCGTATGCCACCGAGACAAGCGCTTTTTTAGCATAACCGTTTGCGACCAGGTTTTTTGCTGCAAAGCGCGCCATGTAGGCTGCCGAGCGGTCTACCTTGGTTGAGTCTTTACCAGAGAAGGCGCCACCACCGTGAGGAGCTATCCCGCAGTAGGTGTCGACCATTATCTTTCGGCCGGTGAGCCCTGCGTCTGCGTCAAATCCGCCCTGCACAAAGCGCCCTGTTGGGTTAACGAGTATCTCAACACCTGAGATGTCGCCGAGCACTGCTTTAAACAAGTGCTCGGTAAGCGCCGTGCGGATTTCTGCAAGCGATACATCCTCTGCGTGCTGGGTGCTGCATAGCGCAGTTACCACCTTGCCGTCTTTTATCGTAACCTGCGTTTTGCCGTCGGGCCGTAGCCAGGGGAGTGTACCGTTTCTGCGGAGCTCCTCCAGCTTTCTTGCAAGCGCATGAGCATAGACAACGCCAAGCGGCAAGAATTCTTTTGTCTCGTCGGTCGCGTAGCCATACATGATGCCCTGGTCGCCAGCGCCTCCTGTGTCGACACCTTGTGCGATGTCGCTCGACTGCTTAGCAACTCTAACCGCGATCTCCAAGTTGTCCTCGTAGCCGATATCGGTATAGACCTTTCTCGCGATTTTTTCAAAATCAATATTCGCGTTTGTTTTTATCTCGCCGGCAATAAGCATTGCGCCGTGGCTGCCAACAACCTCGATAGCAACACGGCTTTTAGGGTCCTCGGCGAGTGCAGCGTCTAGTATCGCGTCTGATATTTGGTCGCACACTTTGTCTGGGTGTCCGGCGGTCACAGACTCTGTCGTGTAGTAGTGGAGCAGGTTAAACATGTGATGAAGAAAATAAAATAATAATCGCCCAAAATAAAAAACAATCTCCCGCAAAAGGGGAGATGTTTTTCTGCATCGCTCCCTCAAAGAGGGTTGGGAGCACCCCGCCGTCGGCGGGGTTGCTGGCGGGTCGTAGAGCCAAATCTCTCGCCGCACTCTGGATACGCACTATTCAATTGTCATTTACAAACATAGCATGTTTGTGTAAGAAAAGTTATCCCCACAATTTGTGTATCTTGTGTATTGTACTGCTAAATATATGTTATTGTCTGTGTATGAACACTCCTCTCACTACAAAACAGCAGCGTGTGTACACCGCATTAAAAAAGCAGATACATATCAGTGGCGGGTCTCCAACACTCGACGAGCTGCGCAAGGTTCTTAAATTAAAGTCGCTCCGCACCGTTACCCAATATCTCGAGGTGCTTGAGCGCAAGGGCTACATCGTGCGCCGCAAGAATGCCAAACGCAATATAGAGCTACGCGGTGCAGAAAACGGATCAGACTCTATGGTAAGCATCCCGGTTATCGCTAATGTTGGCTGCGACGACCTCAGCCTTTTTGCACAAGAGGAGCGCGACGAGTTTTTAGAGGTAGACCGCACAATCGCGAGCGGCTCTCGCGGTGGCGAGAGCGGGATCGTAGCTGTACGGGCTGTGGGAGACTCGATGCAAGACGCAGGTATCAACCAGGGCGACTATGTGCTTATCCGCTTTACAGACGAGGCACAAAATGGCGACCGCGTGGCAGCTATTGTTGGCGACATGGTTACAGTCAAGCGCTACGAGCGCAAAAACGGCGTCACTATCCTGTATCCGGAGTCCAAAAACCCTAAATATAAGCCGATAGTACTTAGAGAAGACTTTAAAATCGCCGGCAAAGTGCTGTGTGTCATACCCAACCCTCATGCCGAGCTAACCGAAGTCGTTTATGAATAGTTATAAAACGCACATACTCCTAAGGCATACGTACATGAGCCAAAAACACCGTAAAAAAAACGACATACCTCAATCAGAAAACGAGTGGAAGGAGAAGCTCACTCCCTTGCAATACAAAGTGTTGCGCGAAAGGGGGACCGAGCCACCCTTTACTGGCAAGCTACTGCAAGAAAAGCGCGATGGCGTCTACACTTGCTCTGCGTGCGACAACCCGCTCTTTGCCTCAAATGCCAAATTTGAGTCTGATACCGGCTGGCCCTCTTTCGACCAAGCGCTCCCAGGCGCGGTTGAGTTTAAGGCGGACAACTCTTATGGTATGCACCGCACCGAGGTGGTGTGTGCGCAATGCGGCTCGCACTTGGGGCATATGTTTGACGACGGCCCAACCAGGACTGGCAAACGATATTGTCTTAACTCGGTGTGTTTGGAGTTTGGCGAACACAATTTGTTATAAAAACAATACTAGGCTTTTGTTGCTCCTCAAAAAATAGGGGGTATACTGTTTAAGTAGCGCAGCAACTTACTAAGTAAGGGCATATTGATATGATTAAATGGATTATTGGGCTCGTAGTGGTTGTGATTATTGGAGCGGGGCTTTGGTGGAGCGGCATGGTCGCGCAATTTCTACCAAAAGCACAAACAACTCCTCCTGCAACTACCTCTCAAGAGACTACAGAGACACCAGCTCCGGTGAGCGACTTGCCAACACCAACAAACGATGCGTCCGACACAGCGATCGCCCAAGACTCTGCGGCGGTAGATGCCCAGCTGGCATCTCTTGGTACTGACGCCACAAACCTTAGCAACAGCCTCAATGATAAGCCTGTAACCCAAGAATTTTAATTATGATTACCCATTCTTCTCTCGCTCGTCGTACTGTTGCCGGGGCTCTCGCGCTTTCTCTCCTTGCACCATCATTAGTGCTCGCACAGGCGGGTAGTGCTGCAGGCAGTGCTGGCAGTGCCGCCGGCGCAACCAATGTTACAAGCACTGCAGCACCTGCCGGTGCTCTCAGCGCCGCGGTTATGACCCGCGCTAAAGAAAAGGCAAACAAAGAGATCGACCGCCGCATCAACGCGCTCAACGAACTGGTGGCTCGCATCGGTGGTATGAGCAAAATATCTCCAGAGTTTAAACAAAATCTCACAACCAACGTACAAAACCAGATCAATCTGCTCACTGCGCTTAAGACTAAAATTGAGGGCGATACCGATGGTGCGACACTTAAGGCGGATATAAAATCTATCACTCAAACACACCGTGTGTTTGTATTGTTGATGCCGCAAGCGCGTATCGCCGCAGCTGCAGACCGCGAGGCTACTCTTATCAACATGTTTATAGGTCTTGGTACAAAACTCCAAGCTCGCCTCAATGATGCGCAGCAAAAAGGAGCGGATATAACCGCACTTGCCGCGGCCCTGACTGACATGGAAGCCAAGCTCAAGAGCGCACAAACGCACGCCCAGGCGGCTGTCATTGGTTCTGCAACACTTGCACCAGATGAAGGGGACGCAGCAAAGATGAAGGCAAATACCGACGCGCTTAAGGCAGCTCGCGCAGAGATTGTTGCAGCACAAAAGGACCTAAACGACGCGCGTAAAGACGCAGAGACAATAATCAAAGGGCTCCGCACGCTTAAAATAAACACTCCTGCTCCGGCTTCTCCGGCAGCCACTCCGTAATACGTATATATGTTGCCGCTTGTCGCTTGTGCCGCGTTTGTTTCTACCTATGTGGGCGGGTTACTTGCGCTTAAGCTCAAAGACAAACTGCATCTTATCTTAGGCTTTAGTGCCGGGGCTATTATCGGTGTCGCGTTCTTCGACCTTATCCCAGAGGCACTTGAGCTCGGTGGCGGTTATTACGGCGCTTCAACTATATTGACCGTTACAGCCTTAGGGTTTTTGGCATACTTAGGGCTCGACCGCTTAGTCTTGATTCATAACCATGGAAACGAGAACGCGCATACACATCGGGGGACTATCGGTGCATCCTCTTTGTCGGTACATAGTTTCTTAGACGGTATCGGTATCGGGTTGGCGTTTCAGGTCTCTCCTGTAGTTGGTATTGTGGTTGCGGTAGCAGTACTTACGCACGACTTTTCTGACGGCATAAACACCGTTGGTATGATTATAAAAAATACAGGAAGCCGTGCTCGCGCCCTAAAGTGGCTTTTTGTAGACGCCCTCGCCCCAGCTCTGGGTATCCTGGTCTCTATGTTTTTTAGTGTCTCCGACCAAAGCCTCGGGCTCTTACTTGCGCTTTTTGCTGGCTTCTTTTTGTATATTGGCGCTTCAGACCTTATACCAGAAAGCCACCACGCACACCCAACCTTGTGGACTACTGCGATGACTATCGCCGGTGCAGCAACGCTCTTTTTTGCCGCCCGCCTTGCTGGTATTTAGGCTCTTGCGTTGTAGTATTGGAGGCGTATTATATGGGCAGTTCTCGCCTCTTTTATAAACTTATTTAAATACTATGCATCTATTAAAACGATGTGCTCTCGGTCTGTCTGTGTCTGTAGTATTTCTACTTGCAGTTTCATTTATCCCAGCATCTGCCTCCGCTCAGTATTATTACGACGGGTACAATAACTACTCTTACCCCTACAACTGTGGTGGATACGGTGCTTACAATAACTATGGGTACGACTGCAACGCGCAGGGCTCTCTCACTGTGTATGTACAGGTCAATAACCAATATGGCGGGTACCGTGGGCCCTCCGACTTTACCTTCTACGTTTCAGGAGCAAGCCCTTCGCAGCGGTATTTTACCGGCTCACAAAACGGCACCACAATACGCCTAGCTGGCTCATACTCGGTGTCGGTATATAACCAGGTAGAATATACTCCAACATACTCCTCTGGCTGCACCGGCTCGCTCGCGGCAAACGAGACAAAAGTCTGTTATGTAACGCTCACCAGCATGTACTCGTACAACTACCCGCACTACCCACCGCACTATCAGTACCCATACAACTATCAATACCAGCAGCCGGTAGTGTATCAACCGGTTGTTGCACCAGTAGTTGAGCCGGTAGTCTACGTTGCTAAATATACGCCTTCGCTCCCTAATACTGGCTACGAGCCAATGTCGAAGTCGGCACTCGCTTTCTCACTCGCACTTGCCTTCGTTCTATTTGTCGCCTTCTTCCCATATGTCAGAAAATCATTTACTACTGTCCTCCGCTAGGTCGGGGATACTTGTGGCAAAAAGAGAACCATCACATTGGTTACGCAAGGTGATTATCGCACTCGGTTTTTTGGCCGTGGTGGTCGGTGGGGCAGACGTCTCTGCGCGGCTCTCAAAAAATATGTTTGGCGAAAACGCTTCTTTGGTTGCCTTTGCACCGGCAATGTTGCTGCTCGACCCGAGCCTCGCTGGTAGCATAGTTCCAAACGTTGCACCAACACCCCTAACACCTGTGCGTCTTGTGGTTGCGCCTCTCCAGATTGACGCAAAAGTAGAGCCGGTGGGTAAAAAAACCGACGGTTCGATGGCGACACCAAGCACTTTTTATACCACTGCATGGTACAAGGATGGGCCTAAGCCTGGGGAAGCGGGGAACGCGGTGCTCGCCGGACATGTCAACAACGCACTTGGTTTAGCAGGAGTATTTGAGCACCTCAACCAGATCAAAATCGGCGATACAGTAAAAGTGTTCGATGCAGAGGGGAAACAGCTCGCTTTTATCGTAGAAAAGATCAACAATTACCCACGTTTAGACGCGCCGCTTGAGGAGATATTTGCCACGACAGGGCCAGCCCGCCTTGTGCTTATCACTTGCGATGGCGACTGGAGTGCGCAGGCCCGCTCGTACGAAAAGCGTTTGGTCGTGGTTGCGCGCCTCTCCTCCTTATGATACGTTAGGGGCGTTCGCAGTAAGTTCTCCGGTTGCCCCTTTTATATTAATGGGAGCCAAGTAGGAGGGTCGCCTTACGCGAAAGATTAGTTAAATCACACAAGTGATTCGCGCATATGGCACGTAAACTGTTCGTAGGTGGACTTCCGTACCGCACTACAGGAGATGAGTTGAAAGACGCATTTTCAAAGGCGGGAGAAGTAGCATCCGCGTCCATCGTGACCGACCGGGAAACTGGCCGCTCTCGAGGCTTTGGCTTCGTAGAGATGGCAGATGATTCCGGAGCTACTGCCGCCATAGAAATGTGGAACGGTAAGGAGTTCGACGGTCGTTCTCTCACGGTCTCCGATGCTCGCCCTAAAGCGTAAGCTTTAAGGCAAGTAGCACAAAAGCCCCTTCGGGGGCTTTTTGCTATGCACTACAAAAAATCTCCCCCAAAGTGAGGGGGAGATTGGGGCGGCGCTGGCCCAATTGCAAAAAGAGCGGATGGTCTCTTTGCAAAATGGAAGGTACTCATTGTGACGCGAACATTTCGAAGAAGCTTTTCACAAAAGACTTCTCGATAACGACAGATATGCCGCTCCCGTGGCATTTGGCGGTGCCGTCAGGAAGCTGGTGGTCGCATAATGTTACTCGCCCTTCTTTGTTTTTTGTCGCGGGTTGCTTAGCGTCACACCCGGGGCATGTGCACAACACCTTTTTCATTTTCTGCACTCCTTGCTCGCGTCCTATCTACTTTGTACGCGCTATGCAAACATCGGTCAACCCTAGACACCCAAAACGACGGGGATAACGATCGGTCTTTTGTTTGTTTTTTCAAATAGGAAGCGAGCCACAGCGTCAGTAACGTTGTTTTTAACAAAGTCGAAGTTGACCGGCTGCTGGCCCTGCGCGCTGTCTTCGATCGTCTTTTTTACAATAATACGCGCCTGTTGGAGCAACTCTTGCGACTCTCTGAGGTAGACAAAGCCGCGGGAGATAATGTCGGGCGACTTACGGAGCTTGCCTGTGCGTGGGTTAACGGTGGCAATAATGACAAACATACCCTCCTGTGCGAGCACGTTTCTGTCGCGGATCACTACCTCTTGGATATCGCCGATAGCAAAACCATCTACTAGCCGTAGGCTGTTTGGAGCCGACTCTTTAAGCCGGACAATTTTTGTACCTTCTTCGCGGATCTCTATCACCGCGCCATTGTCGGGGATGATAATCTCGTCTTCGCTGCGGCCGACCGCCTTGGCGATATCTGCATGCACGCGGAGCATGTAGTGGTAGCCGTGCATCGGCATAAAGAAGCGCGGGTTGATTTTGGAGTGGATCCAAAAAGTCTCATCACGGTTAGCGTGGCCTGAGGCGTGGACGTCCATAGTGTCGCGGTGGATGATACGAGCACCTTGGCGCGAAAGGTTGTCTTTGAGTTTCTGCACACTCCGCTCGTTGCCAGGAACGATCGAAGAGGAGAGCACCACCGTATCGTTCTTTTTTATCTTGACGTATTTATGCGTCTTCATGGCGATACGCATGAGCGCAGCAAACTCGTCGCCTTGGGCGCCGGTTGCAAGTATGGCCACCTTGTTGTCGGGCAGACCTTCAAGCTGGTTAGAATCGATAAAGGTTTTCTCGTTTACCTTAAGCAGGCCAAGATGTTTTACGATCTCGATGTTTACCTTCATAGAGCGGCCTTCGATCAAAATCTTCCTGCCGACATGCTCTGCCTGCTCGATCATGCGCATAAGCCGCTCGAGCTGAGAAGAAAAGGTACCGATAATAAGGCGGCCGGGCGTGGTTGCGATAATCTCGTCAAGGTTCTTTTTTACAATGCGCTCAGGGAGCGAAAAGCCCGGCCGCTCGCAGTTGGTAGAGTCGGCGGCAAGGAAGAGCACTTTGCGATTGGCAAAAAAAGCAAACTCTTTTTCCTCGGCCTCGGTTGGTACGCCGTCGACATGGTCGAGCCTAAGGTCGCCGGTAAAGACAAGGTCGCCATAGGGAGTCTCAACAATAATACCCATCGAGTCTGGGATAGTGTGGTACACCGAGAAGAAGCGCACGCGGATATTCCCGGCCTTAATAGTGTCATTTTTTTCTACCTCGTGGATGTCTAAAGGCTTGAGGTTGGGGAACTCCTCTTGGCGTTTTTTTATCATCACTGAGGTGAGCGTGCGTGTGTAGATAGGCGGGTAGCCTATGCGGTCGATAACGTAGGGGATAGCGCCGATATGGTCGAGGTGGCCATGCGTGATAAATAGGCCGCGGATTTTTTCCTTGCGGTCTTCAAGATACTTGGTGTTGGGGAGGATGTAGTCGATGCCTGGAGTCTCCGCTTCGCGGAACTGAAACCCTGCATCGATAACGATAATGTCATCGCCAAACTCAACGGCAGTCATGTTCTTGCCGATCTCTTCTACACCGCCAAGCGGGATAATACGGATGTTGCCAGCCTCCAAAGGCGGGATAGGGCGCTCATCGCTGCCATTTTGGGTGCTCTCAATAATCTCACGCGGTGGGTGTGCTTGGTGTGGGCGCGGGCCTCCGTGGCGTAAGCGTCCGCCCTTGCCGCCAGTGCGCGCGCCAAATGGCTTGCCGCCTCCGCTGCGACGCCCCGCACCCCCTGCTGGGCGAGGGCCGTGGTGGTGGGTAGGGCGAGGACCCTTGCTGTTTGGTGCAGGCTGGTTTGTTGCTGTAGTTTTTTTCTGTTCTTCCATGCTGAAACTAGTAACTAATGAATAATTTTTAAAATAAAATTCCGTCCCCTGTTTAATTTATCTTTGGGTGTTGCTTACTATCACCGCCCAAAGATAGGCCACACGTAATCGGTCTCGCGATGCCAGGAGGGTGCCGAGAGAAAGCGGTCGCTCGGGGTCTCTATGAACCCGAGAGTGGCGCTTACGATGTCTTGTGGGATACTATACACGAAATCGGGTGTATAGAGAAATATGGCCGGAACGTCTTTTTTGAGCTCCACCTCAAACTTATTAAAAAGCTCTTGGCGTTTTGTGTCCTCGCTCGTCTCCCTAAGCTGCTCTAATATCTTGTCCGCGGTTGCATTGGCATATAAAGAGATATTAAGGCCTGGGTCGTTGCGTTGAGATGAGTGCCAAAAAGCAAAGAGGTCAAACTCTCTTCCTACCACTTCTCCAAAGAGGAGCGCGTCATACTTGCGTGGCCGTATTACATTTTGGGAAAGGTCGCCTTGGTCGAATATTTTAACATCTACCTTTGCGCCAACCTTTGTCCACTCCTGTCTTAGATACTCTGCCGCGGCTCTAAGCTCAGGTACATTGCCTGTTGAGAGAGAAATGCTTAGTGTGATAGTTTTTGCGTCTTTACCTTTGCCGGTTTTTTTAACCAGCACACCTTCGCTCCCTGCTACCCACCCCTTTGTTAATAATTTTTCTTTTGCGGCGGATGCTCGGCTGCTTGTTGCTGCTGTTTGTCCTGCGCCAGCGCTTTCATAGGATGACCTGCGAGACAAAACATCCGGAGGGATCGGGCCGCTAAGCGGTGTGCCATATCCTCGGAGCACTTGGAGGACTAGGACCTCGCGGTCGATACTGCTCTCAAGCGCGCGGCGCACGTCGATGTCGCGCAACACCTCTGATTGGTTTTGGTTAAAAAATACACCAAATACTCTGTTGAGCGGAGCGCGCAAAACATGTGTTTTAGGGATTGTTAAAAGTGTTTCCGGAGAGAGCCCGCTCGCCGCCTCTACGTCGCCACGCGAGAGAGCCTCTGCAAGTGCCGACTCATTTTGAAAGAATTTGAGAGTTAAGTAAGAAAAGTAGGGCTCACCTAACGCATACTTATTGAACGAATGTAAAATATAGGAAGAGGGGATGCCAGAGGCAGTGCGTGAAATATTAAAGACCCGAAACGGCCCCGAGCCAACTGGTGAGGTGTTAAGGTCGCTAAAAGGAAACTCCTCAGCAGTTACCTCTTGCCATAAATGTTTAGGGAGTATGCCGAGCGTGGTGTTTTGTATAAATGGTGCGTAGGCAGACTTAAGCACAAAACGCACTGTGTGCGTGTCGAGAGTCTCCACGGCGACCCCGCTCCAGTTGGCACGCAAGGGCGACTTGAGCGCAGGGTCTTGTGTTTTGTTAACCGTAAAGAGGATATCCTCTGCGGTGACAGGCGCCCCGTCGTGGAAGGTTGCGTTTTTGCGGATAATAAAGGTATATACGAGCCCGTCTGGAGACACAGAGTAGCTCTCTGCTAAGTCTGGTGTGTAGCTGCCCTCAGGGGTTGCGCGTAGCAACCCGGAGTAGACCAGTATCGAGAGGTCGCGGTCGGCATCGGAGAGAGCAAGGATCGGGTTGATAAAACGTGGAGACCCGACAACGCCTTCGGTAAGCCCGCCGCCATAGCCTGGTATCGCAACGATAAGTTGCGAGTTGAGTTGATAGATAAGTGCAACAGCACTCACGATAAGCACGAGAGAGAGGAACGTAAAAAGGCCTCTGCCAGCTTTGGAGAGCGCAAGATAAGTGTCCTCCGCTTTATCTACAAGAGGAAGATACACCGGCTTAGTTATAGTACGCCAGAGACGGCGCAAAAATATCATGATGAGAAAACGTTCTGTTTAGTGTAGCACAAACGCCACCGCTGCAGAGGCCGCTAAAGCCACGCTAAGCGCTATTGTAGAGTAGAAGAGGACCTTCTCCGCTCCGCGGCGGGTATGATACCCAGCGCTGAAGTTGTCTCCGCCAAAAGCACCGCCCATAGAGGCTCCTGTTTGCTGCAAAAGCACCGCAACAATAAGCAGTACGCTCAAAACTATTTGTATGTAGGGGAGTATCCCCGCTAGTGCCATTACCGAAAATCGTACCACAGCGAGCGCCATGCTGCAACGCCGCCACAGGTTTGACAAATACCTATTATCTTATCTATACTGTGCGCGACTTTAGGGGTTTAACAGAGGTTTAATTACTGCCAATATTTTATGAAAAAGAAGCAAAAAACCGCTCCTCCTTCGACAAAACTCAGGACAGGGAAAAAAGCTGTTAAGAAAGCAACTCCAAAAAATAAAGCTGTAAAAAAAGCAGAAAAAACTAAACCCGTTTCTAAAAATACCATTGGCGTGTTGCCGCTTGGCGACCGCGTGCTTATCAAGCCGCTCTCAGTGGAGGAAATGGGTGGCGCCACTACCTCGTTTGGCATCATTATCCCCGATACTGCTAAAGAAAAGCCGGAGCAAGGCACAGTTGTGGCTGTTGGCCCGGGCCGCCGTGGTGATGACAATGAGCTTGTCCCGGTTGCTGTCTCTGTGGGCGACCGCGTGATGTTTTCTAAATATGGTTTTGATGAAGTAAAGGTTATGGGGCAGCAGTACTACATCGTGAGCGAGCAAAATATCCTAATAATCTTAAAATAAGTATGGCAAAACAAATTCTCTTTAACGATCAGGCGCGCAAGGCTCTGAAGGCCGGCATAGATAAGGCTGCAAACACAGTAAAAGTAACGCTTGGGCCCCGCGGGCGGAATGTGGCGCTCGACAAGGGATATGGCGGGCCGACTATCACCAACGACGGTGTCTCTATCGCTAAAGAAATCACGCTCTCAAATAAATTTGAGAACATGGGTGCTGAGATAGTGAAGGAGGTTGCAAGCAAAACCAACGACATTGCGGGCGACGGCACCACAACCTCAGTAGTGCTTCTCCAAGCAATTATCGAAGAGGGGATGAAGCACACCGAAGCAGGGCTCAACGCAATGGGCGTGCGCCACGGGATCGAGATGGCCGCAGCTGAGGCAGTGGTGGCACTCCGCGGCTTAGCCAAGAAAATCCAGAACGACGAGGAGATTAAGCAGGTTGCCACTATATCCGCCGAGTCTGAGGAAATCGGCACTATTATTGCGGACACTATAAAAGAGGTGGGCAAAGACGGGGTGGTTACTGTTGAAGAGTCGCAGTCGCTCGGGATTGAAAAGGAGATTGTCGAGGGCCTCGAGTTTGACCGCGGCTATGTCTCGGCTTACATGATCACTGACGCGAGCCGCATGGAGGCAGCTTACAAAGACGCGCCGATCCTTATCACTGACAAAAAAATTTCAAGCGTCTCAGAGATACTCCCGATCCTCCAAAAAATTGCCGAGTCTGGCAAAAAAGACCTCGTGATCATCGCAGACGATGTAGACGGCGAGGCGCTCACTACCTTTGTGGTCAATAAGTTGCGCGGCACCTTTAATGTGCTTGCTATTAAAGCACCCGGCTATGGCGACAGGAAAAGCGAGATGCTCGAGGACATCGCGGTTATGACTGGCGGCGAAGTGATCAGCGAGAAGCTTGGCATTAAGTTTGAGAATACAACCCTAGCCCAGCTCGGCCGTGCAACTAAAATAATCGCGACTAAAGACTCTACTGTTATTGTTGGCGGCAAGGGAGCGAAAAAGGATATAGAAAACCGCGCCGCACAAATCCGCAAGCAAGTTGAGGAGACAACAAGCAAGTTTGATAAAGAAAAATTGAACGAGCGTTTAGCAAAGCTCCAAGGTGGCGTGGCGGTGATCCGCGTGGGCGCGGCAACCGAGACCGAGATGAAATATCTTAAACTCAAGATTGAAGACGCAGTTAACGCAACCAAAGCCGCTATCGAAGAGGGGATTGTCGCTGGTGGAGGCACCGCATTAGTAAAGGCTGCACAAAAAGTTGCGGAGGCGTTTGCAAAGAGCAAAGAAAAAATGCCGATTGATATGCGCGTTGGCTATGAGGTTGTGTTGAAGAGCCTCGAAATGCCTTTGCGTCAGATCGCTATAAACGCGGGTGTTGATGCAGGGGTGGTAGTTATGAAAGTTGCCGAAGCAAAAGGAAACGCAGGCTACGATGCCAACAAAAACGAGATTGTCGCGGACATGATTGCCGCAGGCATTGTCGACCCTGTTAAGGTTACACGCACGGGGCTAGAGCGCGCGGCCTCTGCTGCAGCCATGCTCCTTACGACCGAGGCTGCTATTGCCGAGGAGCCTAAGGACGAAAAGGGCGCGCCGAGCATGCCGGGTGGTATGGGGGATATGGATTACTAAACATAAAATGCTATAATTGCTCTATGACTATCATCTATATTTTACTCGGCGTAGCAGCATTACTGGTGTTCTGGGTTGTTGGCTCGTACAACTATTTTATAAAGCTCGTACAGCGCACCAAAGAAGCGTGGGCTGACATCGATGTCCAGCTTAAACGCCGTTATGACCTTATCCCTAACCTGGTGGAGACAGTAAAAGGCTACGCAACCCACGAGCGTAAAGCGTTTGAGGAGGTAACCAACGCACGTGCACGTGCAATGGGCGCTAGCAACCCGGCAGAGAAGGGCGAGGCAGAGAATATGCTCACCGACGCTCTGAAATCACTCTTTGCTGTTGCAGAGGCATACCCAGACCTTAAAGCTAATACAAACTTCCTTGAGCTCCAGCGCGAGCTTTCAGACACTGAAAATAAAATCCAATCTGCACGCCGCTTCTACAACGGTAATGTACGCGACCTCAACACAGGGTTGCAGAGCTTCCCGGGCAACGTTATTGCAGGGTTCTTCCGCTTTGAGCAGAGAGAGTACTTTGAGCTTGCTCAAGACGAAGCCGCTGCACGGGAGCCAGTTAAAGTCAGCTTCTAAACTCTGTCGTGGCAACGCTCTACACTCACCAAACCGAAAATGTCGCAAAGACCTGGGCGTTGATGGCCGCGTTTTTCTCTATTGTTATAGCAATAGGGTGGGCGGTCTCTTTCTACTTTAATAATCCAGGCATCTTAGTGGTCGCGGTGGTTTTTGCAGTAGTGATGAACGTCACGAGCTACTGGTTCTCCGACAAAATAGTGGTCACGATGGCCGGGGCTAAGCCCGCCGATGAAAAAGAGTTTTCCGACCTCCATAATATTGTCGAAAATCTGGCGATCACTGCGGGGCTCCCTAAACCAAAGGTCTTTATTATCACTGATGCAGCGCCAAACGCCTTTGCCACCGGCCGCAATGCTGAACATGCGGTGGTTGCGGTAACCACGGGGTTACTTGGCATGATGGAGCGCAGTGAGCTTGAGGGGGTTATTGCTCACGAGCTCTCGCATATTGGTAACCGAGACATGCTGCTCTCAACGGTGGCGGTAGTCTTAGTGGGCTTTGTTACCCTAGTCTCCGACTTTGTGTTTCGTGGGATACTTTTTGGCGGCGACAATCGAGAAAATAAAAATCACCCTATTGTTGCTGTCATAGCTATTGCATTTATTGTGCTCGCGCCGGTTTTTGCCACTCTTTTGCAACTCGCCATCTCGCGTAAGCGCGAGTTTTTGGCCGATGCTTCTGGTGCGCTCCTCACGCGCTACCCCGAAGGGTTGGCAAGCGCGCTCCAAAAAATAAGTTCCTATGCAGCACCCATGAAGCGCGCTAACAACGCGACCGCGCATCTCTACATTTCAAACCCATTTGGTGCGCGTGCAGCAGCGAGCGGTCTCTCAAAACTCTTCATGACCCACCCGCCAGTACAAGAGAGAATCCAAGCGTTGTTGGGAGGGAGGTAGTTGCTTTTAAATATATTTGATGTTATAATAATCACTGGCTTCGTCCGCGGTGGAGCGAGGCATTTCTAGGGAGAAAAACATGGCGGTGTTGGTCAACGGACGTCCTCTTATCGAAGATGCCTTTGGCGAAGAAGATGGCCGTACTGAAGCCTTGCGGCGTCACCGTCGCAGGCATGGGCACACGGGTATCGACAATTGCGGCCTTCAATGTGGGGGTGGTTTGAAAAAAATCACACCCCGCATTACGAAGGGCAGGGACACAAAAATCATGGGTCTCCGTGTCGGATGATAGCAGAATGTTTGTGCGGCCCGGGGAACCCCGGGCCGCTTTTCTTTTATACATAAGACCGTATAGACCTTGAGAAAAAGGCGATTATAGAGCAATATCAAAACACTGGAGGGTTCGCATAGTGGTCTAGTGCACCGCCTTGGAAAGGCGGCGTGCCGCAAGGCACCGAGAGTTCGAATCTCTCACCCTCCGCACAGAAGGAAAGTGCAGCGAGCTACCGCCATGTTTTATCGCCAACTCATATTAATATTTGTTGCTTTGGTAGGCTCGATTGTTTTGGTCGGTATGTTTGGGTTGCGCCCACTTTCTTTTATACTTCCAAGTGCTTCTCATATGAAAACGATTACTATAGGCACAACTACCATACAAGTTGAGGTTGCAGATACAGAAACCTCGCGCACGCAAGGCCTCTCGGGCCGCGCCTCACTTACAGATGGAAGTGGCATGCTCTTTGTCTTTGAGAGTGAGGGGAGTTGGGGTATTTGGATGAAAGATATGCAATTTCCTATCGACATAATTTTTGCCGACCAGGCAGGGGTGGCCAGTGTGATATATCATAATGTTTTACCAGAGAGCTACCCTGAAGTTTTTTACCCAAAAACTCCTGCACTGTATGTACTTGAGGTGCCGGGAGGATATGCCAAAAAGGCAGGTATTGTCGAAGGCACAAAAATTCAACAAAACAAGTAATCTTGTTTTGTAAAAAATATATAGTATAATGTTTTTAGCGCGTTGAACAGTAGCTCTTCAATAAGACTGGGGGTTTACCCTGAGCTTGTCGAAGGGAGGAAAGTCCGAACACGTACCACAACGCAAGTTGTGGGAGGGTAGCAGGTAATACCTGTCATGTGCTTCTAGCAGGCACAAGAGGTGCGAACAGAGACGAGTCTTCATTTTGTTTGGGGTTTACCCTGAGCGAAGTCGAAGGGTGAAACGGCTAAATCCTTATCCTTTAGTGCAAGGTCGTGCTCCCGGTTTACTGGGAGAGTGCCGCTCGATCCCGGCAGCGATGCCGGGACCAGATAAATTACTGTTTGGACTAGCCGTAAAAGGCCGGGATAAAACAGAATTCGGCTTACAGGCGCGCGTGCTAGATATGTAAATCCCACTCGAAACCCGAGTGGGATTTGCTTATTACACAGGATGAATAATGTGCTGTATACTACAAAGCGGTCATCATTAATAACGGGGCATCGTGCCCCATAATAGTTTATCGTTAACTATGCACTCTAAACTTGTGTCGTGGTCTCGTGTCGCGTTTCTCACTGGGCTTGTATTGGCAACTATACTTATTATTCCTGCCGCGTGGTTCCCGTTCCAGTTAGGCAAGGTCGCACTGTTTGCTCTTATTATTGTTCTTACCAGCGTTCTCTATATTGCAGGTCGAGGCACTAACGAGCTTGTACGCTCGCATGGGTTTGCGCTAGCACTTTCTGTAGGTGCATTGCCGCTTGCTTATCTGCTCTCTGCTTATGTCTCGGGCACATTGGCGACCAGCATGATTGGTTTTAGTGTTGAGGTGGACACTGTGCTCTTTACCATGATCGCGTTTTTGGCGTTCATGCTATCGTTCGGCCTCTTCAAAACGCTGCGCACCGTGCGTCTACTCGCAACCACGCTTTTGTGGACGCTCGTAGCTGTTGTAGCATTTCAATTGATTATCGTCGTGTTTGGGTCTGCTATCAACCCGTTCTCGTTCTTCACTGACCGCTCCACCAACCTCATAGGCAAGTGGAATGACCTTGGCCTTATCGCTGGCCTTTTAGCGGTGTTCTTGCTAGCTCGTGCACAACTTGCACAAAGCTCTCTTACACATCGTGTTGCGCAAGGGGTAGGCCTCGTTGCTGCTGTAGCGCTGCTCGGCGTCATAAACTTTGTTTTGGTGTGGTGGTTGCTTCTCGCAATGTCGCTCATTATTGGTCTGACCGCATTTTTGACAGAGCATCGTGAGACGCATGCCGAGCAACAAAACCCGTACGCTTTTTCCTCTTGGTCTCAAAAGGTCCCGTGGTTCTCAGTTGCTGGAGCGTTTGTCTCCGTTGTTTTCCTTCTCTTTGGTGCGGGTATCAACACCGACCTCACTGGCCGTTTCCCAGTCTCGTCGCTTGAGGTACGCCCTTCATACTCCTCGACCTACAGTGTTATATCTGCTGCGCGCGAGGGGTCGGTGACAGAGTCGCTTTTTGGCACGGGCCCAAACTCCTTTAGCTCTTCATGGATCGTACACAAGCCAGCAGAAGTAAATCAATCTGCCTTTTGGAATCTTGATTTCAATGTTGGGTTCTCAACATTGGTAACCGCACTCGGCACTGTGGGCTTGGTGGGAGCGCTTGCCTGGCTTATACCATTGCTGCTTGTCTGCGCCGGTATTATCCGTGCAATACGCCTCTCGCTCTTAACCCGCGAGGAGCGTATGGTGGCGCTTTCTGCGGCATTGGGAAGTATTTTCCTGTTTAGCAGTATTGTCTTCTACGTGCCGAGCCCCATCATAGTCATGCTCGCATTTGTGCTCTCCGGAGCGGCATTTGGGTTCCTCTGGAGGCAAGGCCGCCACGCTATCGACGACCAAGCAACCTCGCCGCTTATGGCTATGGGTGGTTGGGCAGTTATTGCGGTGTTGCTAGCTGTCTCTCTGTGGGGAGCTTACTTTGCCGACCGTCGCCTTGTTGCACAATCGATAAATAATGCAGGCGCCGAGGCACTCCAAGTTGGCAATGCTGATAAAGTTATTGAGCAATCGAACAAATCAAAAAATATAGAAGTTACCTCAGACAACCTGCGCTTGAGAGTTGAGGGCGGCATAATAAAGATCCGTCAGATCGCAAACAGCACCGAAGCTTCGACTCAGGCAATACAAGATCAGTTTAAAACTGCAGTGGAACAAACCATAGACGCAGGAAAGGAACTGGTCGCCGCATACCCAGGGGATTATCGTGCGCATGTTTCTCTGGCGCGCGTGTATGACCTCCTTGCATCGCTTAAAATCCAAGGAGCGTACGAAAATGCTTTGCAATCGTACCAAACAGCTCTTGGTATGAACCCATCTGCACCAGACATCGCGCTCGCTCTTGCTCGGCTTGAAGCATCACAAAACAAAGTAGCTTCTACCCAAAAATATCTTACTCAAGCATTGACCCTTAAACCAAACTACACCGACGCTATTATGCTCGTGGTGCAGCTCAATGTTGCAAACAACGACATCCCCAGTGCAATACGCGCCGCGCAGGCTGCTGCACAAACTGCTCCGGGGGTTGCACCTATATGGTTCCAGCTCGGGCTCCTCTATTACGCAAGCGGCGACACCAAAAACGCGGTTGCTCCTCTTGAGCAGGCGATAAAGATCGTGCCGGATTATGCCAATGCAAAATACTTCCTCGGCCTCTCTTATTACGCACAAAAGAAAAACGCAGAAGCTCTGAAGGAGTTTGAAGACCTCGCTCGCAGCAACCCAAGCAGCGCAGAGGTAACTCTTATCCTTAGCAATATGCGCGCAGGGAAGCCGCCGTTTGAGTCTGCTAAGCCGCCGGTCACTCCTAAACCTGCAACGCGTCCCACCGCTCCTCTAAACGAGTAACAGACATGGTGCGCTCCTTCTTATCAGCAATAGGTCTTGAAGTCCGGGGGATGCACCAAGCAGCATATGTGCTCGCGCTCTTTGCGCTTGGCTCGCAACTCTTAGCGCTCGTGCGCGACAGGCTCCTAGCCTCTGCCTTTGGTGCAGGGCACACGCTCGATGTCTACTATGCAGCCTTTCGCATACCGGATTTCCTGTTTGCGACTGTTGCCTCTCTGCTCTCACTCTACGCGCTCCTGCCTGTTCTTTCTCGGCTTCAGCATGAGCACCCCAGTTTAGTCATTGCGTTTATGCGCAACATACTGCTCCTGTTTTTTGTCGCGATGGGGGTAGTGGCAGGGGTGGCGTTTGTGTGTACGCCTTGGCTTGTATCTTTGGTCGCGCCTGGTATCGCCGAGGGCGCGAGCAGAGACTCACTCATACTCCTCACCCGCATCTTGTTGCTTCAACCGATACTGCTCGGGCTCTCAAACCTCTTCGCCAACCTCACGCAGCTTAGGCATCGCTTCTTGCTCTACTCGATCAGCCCGCTCTTCTATAACCTCGGGATTATTTTTGGGATTGTCTTTTTGTACCCAAAGATCGGCCTCCCGGGGTTGGCTTGGGGTGTTGTGATAGGCGCTTTGCTCCATGCGGCAGTGCAGCTCCCGTTCTTTTTTGGAGAAAAAACTGAACGGCACTTACCCTTTAAAGAAACCTTCAAAATACTGCGCGAAGTGTTGATACTCTCAGTACCGCGCACGCTTTCTTTGGCTGCAGGCCAACTCACGCTCCTGTGCCTCATTGCGCTTGCTTCGATACTCACGGTTGGCTCTATCTCCGTATTTACCTTTGCAAGTAATCTCCAAGCAGTGCCACTCACGATCATTGGCGTCTCCTACTCGGTGGCGGCTTTTCCTACGCTTGCGCGGTTTTTTGCAGACGGCCACCGCGAAGAGTTTATCAAGCATATTGAAGGCGCTCTCCGGCATATTATCTTCTGGGCTCTTCCGGCAAGCATCCTCATTATTGTCTTGCGTGCGCACTTGGTGCGTGTCGTGCTCGGCGCGGGCGCGTTTGATTGGGCGGCGACAAGGCTTACAGCGGCGGCTCTGGCTCTCTTTGTCCTTTCACTGCTTGCGCAAGCAATATTTTTGTTGATCGCCCGGGCATATTATGCGGCGGGGGACACGGGCAAACCGCTTTTTTTGGCTGCAGTTAATATTGTTTTTTCAGTCTCTTCGGCTATCGGGCTCCTACTCCTGTTCCGCAATAACCAGACATTCCAAACTCTTATAGAGTCTTTATTGCGCGTAGCTGATGTCCCCGGCACTTCAGTATTGATGCTCCCGCTTGGCCTCTCGATTGGCGCGGCAGTGCAATGTGGGCTCGGCCTGTTTTTGCTCTCCAGAGATTTTAAACTCCCGCTCCGGAGTATTGCGCGGTTGTCGCTCCAGAGTTTTGTTGCCTCACTAATAGGCGGTGTCGCTGCCTATATCACTCTCCAGCTCTTTGGCCCGGTGGTTGACACTAAAACACTCACCGGTATCGTCTCTCAAGGAGCTTTTGCGGGGCTTGTTGGCCTTATTACCATAGGAGGCGTATTATGGCTCCTTAAGAGCAAAGAGTTGGGCGAGATCATAGGGGCGCTCGGTAAACGCATAAAAAGCTCCGAGGTTGTTGTGGTCGAGCCATCTGATGTCGCTTAAAACAGATGCAACACATAAGAAATTTCTCCATTATTGCCCATATAGACCACGGCAAGTCGACTCTTGCCGACCGTTTGCTTGAGCATACCGGCACGATAGAAAAGCGTAAGATGCGCGACCAAGTGCTCGACTCTATGGAGCTCGAGCGCGAGCGCGGGATCACGATCAAGATGCAGCCGGTGCGCATGGTGTACACCCACAAAGCAACTCCTTACGAACTTAACCTGATCGATACACCGGGCCACATCGACTTCTCCTACGAGGTGTCGCGTGCGCTCACTGCGGTTGAGGGGGCTATCCTTTTGGTAGATGCGACCCAGGGGGTGCAGGCACAGACGCTCACTACGCTGCGCAGCGCACGCGAGCTAGGGCTCTCGATCATCCCTGCGATTTCTAAAATCGATTCGCCGCTCGCCGAGATAGAAAAAGTAAAAGTGCAGGTGTCAAAATTGCTCGAGATCCCTGAAAGCGAAATCCTTTTATGCTCAGGAAGAACTGGCGAGGGGGTAGGGGAGCTGCTCGCTGCGGTTATTGAGCGCGTGCCACCGCCAAGCCAAGGCCCGACATTAGCTCAAGGATCTCCCAAGTCGAGCCTTGCCACGCAAGCGCTTATTTTTGATTTTCAATACTCCGACCACCAAGGAGTGATTGTATATTTGCGTATGTTTGGCGGCACTATACAAAAAGGAGACGCATTAGAGTTTGCTATAAGTGGCCGCCGTTTTAATGCTCTTGAGGTCGGCACATTTTCTCCTAAACCCACTCCAGCAGCAGAGCTTGGCGCGGGTTCTATCGGCTATATCGTTACTGGCATTAAAGAGCCTGGTGTTGCGCGCGTAGGAGACACTATCCGTGCACGCGCAGCACAAACCCCCGCACTCTCCGGTTATGCAGAGCCAAAGCCTGTGGTGTGGGCGAGTATCTACCCAGAGTCGCAAGATGATTTTACTGCTCTTAAACAATCGCTCTCGCGGCTGCGGCTCTCCGACTCGTCGCTCTCTTTTGAGGAAGAGTCTTCTGGAGTACTCGGGAGAGGTTTCCGCTGCGGGCTCTTGGGGATGCTCCACCTTGAGATAATCACCGAGCGTCTTAAGCGCGAGTTTAATCTCTCGCTTGTGGTGACAACCCCCACTATCACTTATGAAGTGGAGACAAGTGATGGCGTGCGCCGCACTATATACTCGCCGTCGGCATTTCCTCCGTACAATGAAATTGCGCGGGTGTGGGAGCCGTTTGTTTTGGCAGAAATAATTTTACCAGCAGAGCAGGCGGGCAGCATAACGCCGCTTTTGTTTGAGCATGAGGCCACCATAGAGTCGACAGACACCTTCTCAGAAGGAAGGATGATGATACGGGTGGTGATGCCTCTGCGGGAGTTGATGCGCAACTTCTTCGACAAGATGAAAAGTATTTCTGCAGGCTATGCCTCTATCTCCTACGAGATGCGGGAGCTCCGGCTGGCCGATGTAGCGCGGCTCGACATTTTAGTGGCAGAGGAGCCGGTAGCTGCTTTCTCTCGCGTTGTTGCCAAACACCGCGTAGACGAAGAGGCGATAGCTGCGGTAGAAAAGTTGTATGGTATCTTGCCGCGGCAGATGTTTGCCACAAAGATCCAAGGGGTGGCGCTCGGCAGGATCATCTCCTCGAGGACTCTCCCAGCCATGAGTAAAAACGTGACGCAGCACATGTACGGTGGCGACAGGACCCGCAAGATGAAGCTCTGGAAGAAGCAAAAGGAGGGTAAGGCAAAGATGAAGGAGCTTGGCCGAGGCAACGTAAACATCCCCGAAGATGTCTTTTTAAAGATGATAAAAAGCGACTAGCCTCCGTTTTTTCCTTTATAAGGATATCCACATATAAGGCACTTGGGGCTTGAGGCCACAGGGTGTAGTATCTAAACACAGGGACGCCCGATTAATCGGGGCGGCCTTTTTAGTTTGCTCGCCTTAGGTCCAAATGGTGGGGTTAGATAAGCAACGCAAAATATGCCAACAACATGCTGACAATGACAGACACCCCTATCACCCAGGAGAATATCTTATTGTAGCGGTCGCGGTTTTTCCCAAACATTCCAAACATACAAACACCTTAACATATATGCGAGATTTCAAAAAGCGACAACCAATTGGCTCAACAATCCTCAAATTTTTTGTTTCTGGTATGGGGACACTACTGCTCTTTTTACTTACTGTGGTGATGGTGCGTGCCGCGTGGGGGATGTACGACACATTTACTGTAGCAGCAGACGCGCGCACGAGCGCAGAGAGCCAGCTCACCTCACTCAAAGCCGACCACGCACGTCTTGCTGCCGCCGTGACATCGTTTGAATCGTCAGAGGGTGTCGAGCGCGAAATCAGAGAACGCTTTGGTGTGGCCCTCCCTGGGGAAGGGGCTATACAGATTGTCCGCAAAGACAGCTCTCCTGAAGAGCTGGTAATTGATAAAGGTAATATATTTTTGCGCACCGTCCGCTCGTTTTTTATCTGGTAACCATAGGGGGGCACGGTTTCGCTCCTTATTTTTTGGTGCGGGATGCGAGAATCGAACTCGCGCCTAATGCTTGGGAAGCACTCGTTCTGCCACTGAACTAATCCCGCGTGCCCAATTTTCTTTGGGCTTGACAGCTATGGTATACTGAAAGAAAAGTAATAACAAATAAATTATATGGATAAACACGTCACGATCTACTCGACCCCGACCTGCCACTTTTGCCAAATGGCAAAGGATTTTTTTGCCGAGAAGGGTATCGAGTATACCGCCTATGACGTTGCGAGCGATGCCGCCAAGCGCGCGGAGATGATAAAGCTCACCGGGCAGCTCGGTGTGCCGGTTATCGTTATAGACGGCGACATCTCTGTTGGTTTCTCCCGCGAGCGCCTCGCTCAGAAATTGGGGATTGCAGCGTAACTCTTACTTGTGCCACCAGCAGGAATCGAACCCACATCGTTCCCTTAGGACGGGACTGCTCTATCCATTGAGCTATGGCGGCTTGCCTGCGCAGGCAGGCAATAAAAGAAATCTAACACGTCTGGTATACTTTTAACATGGACCCGCAAATAGAAGAGCTTAAAGAGTTGGTGCGGCAAAATATCACCCTCACGCAGGAGAACAATAAAATGCTCCACTCTATCCGCCGCAGTGCGTTGGTGTCTCGCCTCATGCGCTTGCTCTGGATAGCGGTTATTGTCGGCGCATCGTTTTATAGCTACATCTACTTTCAACCCTATATAAACCAAATACTAACCCTGTATGGAGATATCCAAGGGTTGCAGCAAAAGGCGCAAGGATTTCTCTCTCAACCACTAGGGCAGTAAAACTAGGTGCACGGTCTCGCCTCGGAGCGAGGCTCCCCGCACACACTAAAAATATAGTCGCATAACCTTCTTATTTTTAGGTGCTTGGGGCCGGGATCGAACCGGCGACCCCCTCCTCTTCAGGGAGATGCTCTACCAACTGAGCTACCCAAGCGTGCTTGAGGATTCTACTTTAGTTTGAGCGAACTTTCAATTTAGCTTGGCGGCCCTTGTCCATCTTGGGGAGACGGATAATGAGGAGCCCATGCTTCTCTACAGCCTCGGCCTCCTCTATCTCTACCTCCTGCGGGAGCACTATAGTGCGTGCAAATGAGCCCCAGTACAGCTCCTGGAAGAAGAAGTCTCCCGTGGTGCCCTCCGTGTGTTGCTCGCGCTTACCGCGGATAGTTACCATATCGCGGGTTATCGAAACATCGAGGTCCTCAGGGCGTACTCCGGCGATCATAGCTTTGATCACGATATGAGTCGGCGTTTGGTAGACATCTACCGAAAGCTCTCCCTCGACAGCCTCTTCTACAAACTCTTCATCGCGCTCTAGCTCTTGGCCGCGTTTAGGAGCGGCGGGTGCTTGGCGTTTTGCGCCTGCACGCGGTGGGAGAAAGCCCGAACCACTGTCTAAATCATCAAAAGAGTAATCCTGCTCAGCACCCGCGCCTGTGAGCCAGTCAAATATAGATTTTTTGTCGCGTGCCATAAAACAATGATACTAAAATTACGAATAGATAGGAACTGGTTTTTTGACTCGCTCGACACCAAGCAAAACCGCGGTGATACCGAGCCATATAATCAGGAAGATCCAGAATGTTGCCGCACTTCCTGCTTTTAGTATAAAAAAATTAAATAACGTATGCAAGACAACGGCAAGGACAACTCCGCCTATAACTGCCCAAGCCTTGGTAGAGAGGCTCTGATAAAAAGTGTATGCCAGCGCGACGCCTATAATCGCCGAAGAAAGGGTATGAAGCAGTGTCGCGCCGATAAAACGCAGGTCGCCGACCATTAAAGTTTTCAATATATTGCCATCCACAATAGGGCTCATCAAAAACAGCGCATTTTCTGCGGCAGAAAAGCCAAGCGCTACAGTCACCATATAGATAATCGCGTCGAGCGGCTCGTCAAACACCCGCGAGCGCAACGCTATCACATAGGCAGCGGCAAATTTTGCTAACTCCTCGATAACAGCCCACACAAAGAGGAGGCTAATGCCTGAAAAGTGTGCGAGCGCGAGCTTCTCAAGCGGGAGCACTATACCAAACAATTGGCCTCCAATACTAAACGGCACAACCAAAATCATCCCCGCAACAAAACAGAAAAAGATATACCGCTTTGGCTCTGGGTGGAGGCGATCCTCAAGGAGCCAAAAGGCAAGCCAAAGCAATGCGGGGAGTATGCCGACTAAAAACGCAACAAACAGAGCCGGAGAGAGCATGCAAACAGTATAGCATTGCTTGCACGGTCTCGAAGACTCCCCGCACACACCAAAAATATAGTCGCTAAGCCTCCTTATTTTTGGATGGCCATCGTTCAACCATCAACAAATCTTTAGTGCCCGGCATGGAGCTCCAGACCTCTTCTGTTACAAACGGCATAAATGGGTGTAGCAGCTTGAGAGAGTCTGAAAGAAGGGAGAGTAAGAGCGTTTGCCGCGATGATTTTGCCGCCTCATCTGCGCCTTTAAGGATAGGTTTGCTCTCCTCAAGTATCTCGGCTGCAAGGCGGTCCCACACATAGTGGTAGAGCTTCTCGGCGGCCATATATACACGGTACTGGGTGAGGTCTAGCGTTACATCTGCGACAAGCGCGTCGCACTCATCGCGCAGCTTCTTGTCGGCCTCGTTGAGTGTTGTAGGCGCCGCGCCTTCTGCGCCCTCGAGGATAAACCGCGCCACATTCCAGAGTTTGTTAGAGAAGAGCTTGTAGCCCTTAACCCGTGATTCATCAAATTTAATATCATTGCCTGCCGCCGCCCCCACCAAAAGCGACATACGCAGAGCGTCCGCACCATACCGGTCGATCATCTCAATAGGGTCGATGCCGTTGCCGAGCGATTTGCTAAACTTTTTGCCGTTTTTGTCGCGCACCATCCCGTGGAGGAAGACTGTTTTAAACGGCGTTGAGCCAAGAAGGAAACCGCTCATGAGTATCATGCGCGCTACCCAAAAGAAGAGGATTTCATAGCCCGGCGCCATAAGCGCGCCTGGGTAGTAGGTCTTGAGGTCTTTTGTCTCTTTGGGCCAGCCGAGTGTTGAGAAGGGCCACAACGCTGAGGAGAACCACGTGTCGAGCGTGTCAGGGTCTTGCTCCCAACCATCTCCGGGGGAGTTGATACTAATTTTTATTTCATCACCCTTGTACCAAGCGGGGATACGATGCCCAAACCAGATTTGGCGCGAGATGCACCAGTCGCGCAAGTTGTCGATCCAGTGATAGTAAATCTTTTCAAAATGATCTGGCAAAATTTTAACCGCACCACTGCGCACCGCCTCTTGCATAAGCTCTTTTAGCGTTGTGGTTTTTCCGTCTTTTGTAAACTCTTTATTGACCGCGACAAACCACTGCAGTTTTATCTGCGGTTCAATGGTGCCACCGCCGCGGCTGTTGGTTGCAATATTGTGCGTGTAGGCTTCGTCTATCTTTTCAATAAGGCCTTTTGCCTTCATCTTTTCTACAATCGCGGCACGCGCTTTTTTAATATGTTGGCCCTGGAACTCGCCCGCGATAGGGAGGAGGATCCCGCGGTCGTCTATCACGCGCTCGATATCAAGCCCATGCCGCTGCGCGATCTCAAAGTCGACACCAGAGTGCGCGGGGGTGATAGTCATCACACCGGTGCCAAACTCCATGTCTCCGGCTTCGTCTTTAATAACGGTTGCCACCACCGGCCCGTTGATCCACTCGAGCTCTATCTTTTGCCCATGCGCATACTGTTTGTAGCGCGCATCGTCTGGATGCATCACGACATACTTGTCGCCAAACTTTGTTTCGGGGCGCACGGTGCCGATAACGAACGGCCCGTATTTAAAATAGTAGAAGGGGGTTGTCTCCTCGACATGCTCGATCTCATCGTCTGAGACGGTGGTTTGGAGTTTCGGGTCCCAGTTAACGATGCGGTCGCCGCGGTAGACAAGCCCCGCGTCATACATGCGCACAAAGGCCTCCATTACCGCACTGTAGCGCTGTGCATCCATCGTGTAGGCAAAGCGGCTCCAGTCGAGGCTTGAGCCCATGCGGCGCACTTGGTTAAGGATGGTGTTTTTACTCTCCTCGGTAAACACTTCTATGCGTTTGAGAAGCTCCTCGCGGCCGATATCATAGCGGGTCTTCTTTTCTTTTTTATATAATTCGCCTTCTACTTTAGATTGGGTGGCGATAGCGGCAGAGTCGGTGCCGGGGACCCACAGAGCCTTCTTGCCCTGCATGCGGGCAAAGCGCACAAAAGCGTCTTGGAGCGCGTCTTCATAAGCGTGGCCCAGGTGGAGTGTGCCGGTGACGTTGGGCGGGGGGAGCACGATAGAGAAAGGCTCCGTGCGCTCTACCCACTTACCCTGAGCGTCTAGTCGATGGGGCAAATTGTCGGGGTTAAAGTAGCCCGAGTCCTCCCACTTTTTATATATAGCCGCCTCGGTAGTGGTATGGTCGTAAGGTTTTTTAAACTTCTCTTGCATAGAGTTTATCCTAACAAATTAAGGCTCCTTTAACAGCAGACTAGTGGTTATATTGACATATAAATCTTTATATAGTAAAAAGTAGGAAGGAAATTTCTTTTTAATTCTGCCGAAAGGCAGAGGGGGGGGGTGACGTATACGCGTTTGTTCAGCTGAACGTAACTAGAAATGTCACCTCCCGTTTTTACAAATACCGTGCTAGAAGCACGGGCGGGGCGACAGTGCGACTGCCCACTGGGCGGATGGGACATTGCCCCGCACTTATTGGTGAGACGAGAAAATTTTTGTCTACTTAGACAAAGATATGGTTGTCTCACCGGCGAAGCATGAAAGTGCTTCGCCCCTCTTTCTAGTATCTGATCCTTGGATGTTGGAAAGAGGGGTCGTGAAGGAACATATTTCTACTTTTTCTAGAAACGTATCTCTGTCTGATCCCTCACCCTATTTCGCACGCTTCGGCGTGTGGACGGCGGACAATAGAGCGATTACTCTCTCGAGCGATTCTTAGAATGTCCGCCGAAAGTTCTTCTAAATACCGTGCGCAAGCACGGGCGGGGCGTATAGACCGGTGCTCTTTTGGGCGATCCGATTGCTGCCCCGCACTTATTGGTGAGACGAGAATGATCTTGTCTACTCAGACAAAAGAATGTTTGTCTCACCGGCGAAGCATGGAAATGCTTCGCCCTTCCTCTCGCATGCGTATCACTACGCGTTCGAGAGGAGGGTTACCTCCGCTGATCTTTTTAGATCTTTGACATGTCTGCTTTGCAGACGAGCCTTGCAACCAGAGAGAAAAGGAGACGTGCATGACACGCTTTATTGGCATTCGCCACCGCGTCAAACAAACTGCCGAGGGCGAAGCTCGCCCGACGCAAGTCGTTATCTTGGATGAGTTTGGAAAAGTTTGGGCGGCTTACCCGCTTGAGGACGAACAGGCAGAATATGATTTCTTGCTTGGGAAATTCTCGACATATTTCCGCTCGCTCCAAGCAGGCGAAGAGGTCCCATCAAGTATCCCAGACCGTCATTTGAAGCTCCGCAAAGTGAAGAAGGGCGAGGTTTTGCCGGAAGGGTCTGTGACAAGGACTATCGGCCGCGAACTTTATCGCGTCGATAAAATCGCCTGCGGCTTCGGCGGCTTAGCTCTGGGCGACCGCGTTGCGATGGTCCTCGGCGGCTCGGGCGACTACTTTGCCTTGGCGCTTGCGCGTCGCGGCGAGGAGCTTGAAGGAGCCTACGTCTTCCGCATGCCAGCCGCAAAGCTGAAAGGGCTTCGCGACGATGCATCGAAGGATGACGACGCCTTGCTTTTGGCGCAGACTCTCCAGGCTCGTGCGGAACTCTTCTATGAGGTGCGTCCGCGCGACCGTGAGATCATCGCTGTGCGGGTTGCCTTTGGCGCTCGCATCGACGTGATGAAAGCGCGTATTGCTTGTGAACAGCGTTTGGGCAAACGCTTTATCGGCTCGATCTTCTGCGGCCCTGACGGATACTTCCCTGAAGGGAATCTGGAGAAGCAGTACGACGAAGTAAAGGCAAATGATGTCGTTTTGTCAGCAATGTTGGCCGAAGAAACAAGGCGCGAGCGCGAGCTCGAAAAACTTGTCAAAGCAACGGGTGTCTGGCAGAGCGTCATCGGCGACATCGAAGGCATGGGTTGGGCTATCGCCTCGCGCATCGTCTCGGGTGTTGTTGATATCCGGCGGTTCCCCAACAAGACAAAGTTTAAGGCATTTGCCGGCGTGCATATTCTCCTCAGCGGGAAGTTCCCGCGCAGGAGGAGCGGCCAGCTCTCGAACTGGAACCCAGACGTGCGGCAAGCGCTGTACTTGCTTGGCGACCAGTTCAACAGGCGGCCAGGTTCGTATTGGGGTCAAAAGCTCCTTCTGAACAAGGCATACTTCAGGCGGGTGCACCCAGAGCCAGTCGCAGACGAGAAGGGCGTGAAAAAGTACACCAATGGCCATATCCACAAGATGGCTATCTGGCGCACGCTCTCGCAGTTTGTGATGTGGCTCTACCGCGAGTGGACAAGGTACGAGAACGACCCTGAAAGGTTCGTCCTTGACCAGCAGTATCCCTCAATGCGGTTGGCAGAAGTTCGTCAAGAAGCAGCGTGATAGGTGGACGATGTCATTTTTGCCTTTATGGGCGAGATGTGAGGTGTCCATCGGCGGAGTGCGCTTGCGCACTCCGCCTCTCTTTTCAGTATTCGAACTATCGAGCATTGAAAAGAGGGGTCGTTTGTTTGGTTGTTTGCGCGAAAATCTCAAACGTAGCCGCGATGGCCACTCACCCTATTTCGCACGCTTCGGCGTGCGGACGGCGGACAATTGATCAATTGCTCTCTTGAGCGACTCTTGGTCTGTCCGCCGAAAGTTCTTCTAAATACCGTGCGAAAGCGCGGGCGGGGCGAAAGTGCAACTGCCCACTGGGCGATTGGAACATTGCCCCGCATTTATTGGTGAGACGATTTTCCATCTGTCTTTCAGGACAAGGAGGGCTATGTTTCGCCAGAGCCGCTCCTAACCAGGGGCGGCTCATTCTTTTTCTATTGAGAGATTTCCAACGGCTCTGAAATCCTCAAGAGTGGCGTCGTCTAATCCTGAGAGCCTGCGGGCGAGTGCTGCCTGTGCAATCATAATTGCGTTGTCGCCTGTTATAGAGAGCTCTGGGAGGCGGGTTTCTACATCGGGGAAGCTTTTTTGTATTTCTACAACCAGCGTTTTGCGTATATGGCTGTTGGCGGCGACCCCGCCACCTATAACAAAAGTCTGCGCGCCAGTCTCTGCAAGTGCTCGTTTGGTTTTGGCAAGCAACACCTCGGTTACTGCGTCCTCAAACTCGTTTGCAAAGGCCGCGATCTCTTCTGCAGACAATTTTTGTATACCGCCCATGTCGCGCAGGGCATACAGCACCGCAGTTTTGAGGCCAGAAAAAGATACATCACAAGAGTCTGTCGCGATCATTGGCCGCGGCAGAGTTTTTGGCGAGGGTAAGCCTTGTGCACGAGAGTGCGAGGCGAGTTTAGAAATCTCTGGCCCGCCCGGGTAGGGGAGCGCGAGCATCCGCGCCACTTTGTCGAAGGCTTCGCCGACAGCGTCGTCTAAAGTTTCGCCAATAATTTTGTACTTAAACCACTCGTGCATCAAAACAAACTCGGTGTGCCCGCCGGAGATAAGGAGCGCAAGCACCGGCAGTTTTACATTGCTCAACTCGCCTGACATACCAACATTCTCAAGTTTGTTGGTATGTCTTATGAGAGATGAGATAAGGTGCCCCTCCATGTGGTTTTGTGGCAGGAGCGGCACCTGCCATTGTGCAGCGAGCTTTTTAGCAAACCCGATCCCTGTCCATAGTGTGGGCTCGAGCCCTGGCCCCTGCGTTACGGCGATTGCATCGACCTTTTCGCCCTCAAACTCTTTAAATAAAATAGGGAGATTTTTTTCGTGCTCGCGTTTGGCGAGGTTGGGGTAGACACCGCCATACTCTGCGTGGAGCGCCGCTTGGGAGAGCAGGGCGTTTTTAAGCACGGTGAAAGAGAACCCGTCTTCAGTCTTTTGCCCCTCAACAACAGCAATACCTGTCTCGTCGCAGGAGGTCTCTATCGCCAATATTTTCATGCAGGCTTATGGTATAAAGTAATAACGACTATGTCTATGTGGACCGAGGAGATACAACAGGAGAAATCTCCGCTCAGGTTTTTTCTGCTACTAACACGACCGTATGCGCTCGTCGCCATAGGTGCCACTATATTTTCCGCTTCTGCTGCGTTCCTTGAGGCGGCGAGCCCTTTTGTCTTTAAGAAAATTGTAGACGCCATGGCCAGTGGAGGTGTTGCAAACCAAAATGAGGTATGGATGTGGGCAATAATCTACCTCGTGTTTTTTGTATTTTTAACACTCGTTCTTTGGCGCTTGAGCGGTTTTGTAGGTATGCGTTGGGCTGTGGGCGTCCGCGCTTCGGCCACACACGCACTTGCTGCGTATGTGACGCGTCACGGCAGCGACTACTTTCATAAACGTTTTGCCGGCGCGATAGGCGGGAAAATCGGTAACGCAAGCGGGTCGTTAAAATCCCTCGTAGAGAAATTTCTATGGTCATATCTCATACTCTTTGTAACACTCATAACCACTTTTATACTCGCGTTTAACACCAACATGCTGATCGGTTACCTCTTTCTCTTTTGGCTGGCTTTGGTTGGGCCGATTAGCTTTTTTCTTGCACGTTGGCGGATACCGGCAAGTGCCCATGCGCAGCGAGAAGACACGCGTGTGCGCGCACAAACTATCGACCTCTTGACCAACGTAGGCGCCATGCACGACTTTGCGCGCCGCGCCTTTGAGATATCACGGCTGAAGGAAACAATCCTCTCGCGCTATCGTGCTGGTATACGCAACTGGACATTAGGAGAGGTGGCGCGTGTCGTCAGCAATGTACTGCAAGTATTTTTTGTTTCGATTATTCTTTTTGCTGTTATCTACGCATGGTCTAAAAACATGGTCACCCCGGGAGACATAGTGCTTATCTTAGCCCTCGTGGGGAGTATTGCTTATCGTATGGAGGAACTGGGCCGTGACATGAATGATTTTGCAGAAAATTATGGAGAGATTAAAGAAGGGCTCGAAGACCTATTAACCCCCTATGACATAAAAGACCTCACGGGGGCCAAGCCGCTCCAAGTTAAAACAGGTAGTGTTGAGTTTAAGGATGTTTCGTTTGTGTATGAGGGTGGTGGGCGAGCAGTCCTTAAAAACTTCTCTCTTTTGGTGCCTGCGGGGCAAAAGGTTGGTTTGGTTGGTAGGAGTGGCGCCGGCAAATCAACCCTAGTCAAACTTATTTTGCGACATTATGAAGTAACGAGTGGGAGTATTTTGATCGACGGGCAAGACATATCTCATATTACACAAGAGAGTGTGCGTGACGCCATTGCCACCGTGCCGCAAGAGCCGCATCTCTTCCACCGTACGATTAAAGAAAATATTGCATATGGGAAAATGGGCGCAACAGACGAGGAGGTTCATGAGGCAGCGCGCCTTGCTCAAGCGCATGAGTTTATAAAGGCCTTACCCGAGGGCTACAACGTGCTTGTGGGGGAGCGCGGGGTCAAGCTCTCTGGTGGCGAGCGCCAGCGGGTGGTGCTTGCGCGGGCAATACTCAAACCAGCAAAAATATTAGTGCTTGATGAGGCAACCTCAGCGCTCGACAGTGAAAGCGAAAATGCCATACAAACAGCACTGCACACCCTTATGGAGGGTAAGACCGTGCTTGCTATAGCACATAGGCTCTCTACGCTACGCGAGATGGACAGAATTATTGTGCTTGAGGAGGGCAGTATTGTGGAAGATGGTACGCACGAAGAGCTTATACAAGCAGGGGGAGTCTATGCAGACCTTTGGGCGCACCAATCTGGTGGCTACCTTAAAGATGAGGAGTAAGTGTTTGGGGTGGTCACGATTCAAATTTTCTCGTCAGAAAATTTGCTCGCGACCCCGACTCGCGGTTTTGCAAGTGCAAAACAACGCTCCGCCTCGCACAAGTGCACAAAAAAGCAAAGCAGTTTGCTTTTTCTACCTTGTGCACTGTCTCGATGACTCCCAGTACAACCCATTGGTCTACAACAGAAAAACCGACAAGAATAATGTCGGTTTTTCTGTTAACCATATGGGTGCGCGGTGCAGGAGTCGAACCTGCGACCTTCCCCACGTCAAGGGGACGCTCTACCAACTGAGCTAACCGCGCGTGTCTGCATGCCTGCGCATGCAGGCGTTACTGAGACGATAGCAAAAAAAGCATGCTCTGTCATCACACTGTCTCGTTTCTAGACGAAACTCCCAGCATACACCAAAAATATAGTCGCCGAGACTTTCTTGACGGTTCTCCGTCTTAGAAAGTCCAAGTGTGGTCACGTAGTGAGCCACCGCTAAGACCTCCTTATTTTTGGATAAGCGCCGCCTCTGCGAGCGGGATATGCTCTGGGTAGCCTACCGGCTGCCAAAAGCTTGCTCTTACTACTGCAACGGGAAAATCTTTTGCTAAACCAGTGATCATACCGGTCATAAAAAGTTCGCCTTTTTTCTCCTCTGGCTTGTAGTCAAAAATTTTTGGAGAGAGTACACTCACGCCAGTGCTTATAAGGTTTGTCTCTGGGTGCTCAGGCTTCTCGACAATAGTGCACAGCGTGCCGTCTTTATTAAGCGAAACCACACCAAAGTTTTGGGGGTTTTCGTGTATGGTAACAAGTGTCGCATGCTCATGCTTAATAAGCTCCTCTAAGTCTTTTTTCGCAAGCAAGTCGTCTGCAAACGTGATAAGAAAACGGCCTTTTATATATGGCCGAGCATACGCGAGGGCTGCGGCAGTGCCTTTTTTTGGCCCTTGCTCAACATACACTACACGCTTGCCGCAAAAGGAGTCGCCACAATACTCTTTAACCTGTTCGCTCAGATAGCGCACCACAAGGATAATCTCGTCTATCTCGTCGGGGAGCGCCTGCACTACATGCTCAAGTATCGGCACCCCAGCGACTTTTATCAAAGGTTTAGGGGTGGTGAGTGTAAGCGGGCGCATCCGCACGCCTTCTCCTGCGGCTAGGATAACTGCTTGCATATATTATGCTTTCTTCTTGTCGAGTTTATCGAGGCCAATCAATTTCACGCCAAAGTACACCACCAGTGCAATAACGAGGAAGTCGATCAACACGCTCAAAAGGTCGCCATAGAGGATCTGCGCCGACCCCACGCTTATAGAAGCTGTCTTAAGCCCCGAGGCTGCGCCAAGGGCTACGCCCAAGAGTGGGTTGATAATATCTGCGACTAACGCAGCCACCACCTTAGAAACCGCGCCACCCAAGATAAAGCCGACTGCCAAACCAACCACTCCTTGCTCGCGGATAAAATCAATAAATCCTTTCATACAAAGTTGCTTACTAATAACTAACTACCAAACACGGTGCATGGTAACACAAAGTAAAAACACTAATAAAATCTCGGCGGCATCCAAAAATAAGAAGCGGAGCGAATATATTTTTGGTGTGTACGGGGAGTCTTCGAGACCGTGTGGCTCGCTATGCGACCACACTTGGATTTTCAACAGTATCAGAATACTAAGAAAATCTCAGCGGCAGCTCGCTAAACGCGACTGCACTTGGATTTTCTATGACGGAGTACCGTCGAGAAAATCTCGGCGGAGAGGGGGAGATTCGAACTCCCGATACCTTGCGGTATGCCGGTTTTCGAAACCGGTGCATTCGACCACTCTGCCACCTCTCCA
>CAYZZC010000002.1:93832-101435 GCA_964482995.1 uncultured Candidatus Saccharibacteria bacterium | reverse complement strand
AACTAATGTCGCGCAGCACACCATCAAGGCGGTAGCGGAGCCGTATGGACTCCTCCTGTGGCTCAATGTGAACGTCTGAACTCTTGGTTGCCACAGCGCCGGCTAAAATAACTTCAACAATACTCGAGACGCCGGCTCCGCCAGTGAGCGACCCCCCAACTGTGCCATCAACACCGCCGCCACCTGTCCCGCCGGCTCCGCCAGAAGCTTGCGTACCGCCGGTGCCGCCGTTCGCTGGGTTACCTCCGCTGTTGTTGTCGCCTGTAGCGCCTGTCGACGCTCCGCCTGCGCCGCCGCCTGCACCATTTTCAGCACCCCCGCTTTGGGTCCCGCCGCCGCCTGCACCACCGGCGACAACGAGCGCTCTAGAGGCGCGGAAAACGCCGCTATATCCGCCGCCGCCGCCGCCGCCGGCGTTGCCGCCGCTCGTACCTGTACCTGAGCCAGCCCCGCCGCCGCCGCCAACCCACACTGCCAATGTCTCCCCAGGTATAACTGAGATTTGTGCACTAGCATACCCTGCCCCGCCGCCGACGCCCGAGGTTGCGTTGAGACCTCCCGTACCAGCACCACCGCCCCCCGCGCCCCACGCCTTAACGGTGATTTTTGTTACCCCCGCAGGTACAACAAACGAACCGTTTGCAGTAAAAGTTTTTTTACTGACAGCTGGAATAGAGTATGTTGCATTGGCTGAACCAATTTTATACAGCCGTTGAATCTCAGCATGCGAGAGCACGCGGTTGTACACGCGCACTTCGTCTATGAGGCCGTCGAAGTTGCGGGTGGTGTCAGCACTCCGCCTGCCGATGTAAGCATCAATCGCCGAACTATCCAGAGGCGGGCCGCCCGACAAAGCACTAGTACCAGCAGGGGCCCCGTTTACATAAAATCTAACTTCATTACTTGAAGCGCTGTATGTCACCGTGACAAATTGCCACACACCAACCGAAATGACATTTGAGTCTGACGCCGAGGTGTCAGTGCCGAGTCCAGCCGTTGTATTAATGTCGAACCTTAAAGCTCTCGCTGAGGTGCCGTTATCGATTTTCAGCAGGTACCCCGCTGTCGCATTATTTTTATTAAAGATTCTTCCTTGAGAGCCGCCGCCAAACGTGTCCGGTTTTATCCACGCAGAAATAGTAATGCTTCCGGTAATGTTAAGGCTGGTGCTGTTGGGGACAAGAACGCCACTGTTGTTTGCATTAACAAACTTGAGCGCTTGGCCGACTTTGCCTTGCACAGGCGAAGTGGTGGTAGACATGTTAACAAGCGAGCCGTGGTTGCCTTGGCCGGAGGTGTCGCTGGTTTGTCCGGACGACCAGTTGGTAACCGCGCCACCAAATGTCCAGTAGCCCACCAGCCCGCTCGAGATGGGGGTTACTCCGGCAGGTGTATAGGGGATCGGCGAAAACACAAGCCCTACCATAGAGGACACATTAGCAAGGGTCACCACCACAGACCCAGTAGTAGTCGTCCGCGCACCTACCTTCCAGCTTGCGGCCGCACCAAGAGTAGCGTCATAATCCTCTGTAGCTCCAGTGGTTGTCACTACTGTGTTGGCTTGCTCCGTACCTGAAACTATCCCTATACCTGATGTAGGGACAGACAGCGTGATCTGTTGCGAGGCATCGGTGCCACTGTATACCGACTGCGTATCGGTTGGAGTGCTGCTGTAACCGGTCAAAACCCAACAGCCCATCGCCGCACGGGTTGGGGCGCTATCATAGGTGACTGAAATAGTTACTGAGCCCGTTGATTTTGGGATGCGAGCATAGCCCATGCCATGCCGTTGCCCAGCCTCAGTTGTCCCTGAGACTCCGTCGACGGTAAAGTTGGTAATAAGTTTACCAGTGGCGCCACCTATCTGATGGAGAGCGATGACCGCAACTTTGGAAGCATACGCAGTCGCCCCTACGTCGCACGTCCATGAGTAAGTGGTTTGCGAAGCGTCTGTCGAAGCGGTTGTGACATAGGTAACAGACACCGGGTCAATAATAGTCTTGCTACTATTCCCTATCGTTACCGCGCGCACGTCTACTGGCATAGGTATAAGAAGCGTCAAGACAAGTGTTGCATAGAGCAGTGTGCGGAGGTTTTTGAGGAAAGTGTTCATACTATATATATGTTACGGGGTTGTTGAAGAGGCAACTATAACCGTGCGGGTTGCGGTGCCGGTGTTGCCACTTAGGTCTGTTGCACTAAAGAGTATAGAGTGCTCCCCAACAATACTGGTGTCGAGCGAGAGTTGAGAGATATCTGTCGGCGCCCCCCCGTCGAGCGAGACAGTGTAGCCCAAGTTTTGGTCAACATTGTCGGTGACTGTTGCGCCAAGGTCTACATAGCTTGCACCGATGTCGATGGTTGCGGGGTTATTGCCGGAGATTGTTATTACCGGCGCCTCAGTGTCAGAAGTGCTGGTTGCTTGCGGTGAGCCTGTCGAACCCGTGCCTGTGTCACCCGGAGGTGTCGATGTGCCCGTGTCTCCCCCGCCACTTGGCGGCTGAGTACTTGGTGGAGGTGTAGAAGAGCTGCCGCTTGCCCCTGCGTTGTCGAGTAATTGTTGCAGCTGCGTTTTGGTGACACACAGATCATCCAAGCACAATGTCTTTGCATTAACTTGGTCGGCGTTGATAACAGTCGCTGTGATGTGGTCTGCAAAGAGGTCGCCTATTATCGCTACCTTTGCAATTAAGCGATTAGTCGTGAGGCTCACAAACTGCACTGCCTTCTCAAACACGCCACCGGCAAGCTCGCCAAGTGCATCGGCGAGCTTGGCCGGCACCGCAAGCGCCGCAGCAAGAGTGCTCGTGCCCTCGTCGGTGTTCATTGCAAAACCAACATTTATTTCAACAAGGATCATGTCCGAGCACATCGGTGTCGTGGTGCCCTCAATTGCTGGGCACTGCACGGTTGAGGAAGCGTTGGGAACATAGAGTGACTCAAGCGCACGGCCGATTATAAACCCAGGTTTCGTTGCCTTCATACCTTGGCCCACCAGCGAAGACGAGGTGATAGGGTCGCCTGGTTTTATAGCACCGTTTTCGCTTGTCACATTTACCATTGCTCTGCCAGAGATAGCCACCTTTGACGTGCCTGCATAGTCGCGGCCAATAGTTGTATGGGCGGTGTTGTTAACAACACCAAGAAGTCCTGGGTCATACGGCCGCGCAGTAGCCTTGGCCGAGCTAGAAGCGGCATGGTCGATAGACACTAAGTTACCAGCGGCGCCTTCTGACTCTTGGGTGTTTGCGAGCTGGTAGTACTGAGAAATGTTCGAAAGCGTTTCCCAATCGTATTTAATTGCTTCGGGCTCAGACACGACATAAGAGCCTGGCGGGCCGGACACACCCTCAGTAACACCGCCTGGCGGGTCGTCCATCCAGAAGCGCATCGAGTATAGAAGCAGGCGCACGCCTTGTGGGGCGTTCGCCCGAGCGTTCGTGTGCGTTATGGCGCTTGCGACAGACACGGTTGGCGTCAGGTTGACGTTGGGGATGTTGGTAGTGGTTGCCAAAACAACATTGCCGTTAATAAGGAAGTTGATCCGGTTTGACGACACCTCAACGCGCAAGCGCTGCGGCGAGGAGGTGCCGGTGGTGGTAAGTGTCGAGGAGCTGACACCAGTGCTCATAATTGAACGGCTGTTACCGTTCTTAACAAGCGCGTACCACGGTGCGCCGGTTGCACCGGTGGTGGTTGAGGACGATGCAATGAATCCGATAAAGAAGTCTGGTTCGCGGCCGATAACTGGTGTCGCTGTGACGCTGGTGCCATCAAACCCGACCATAATAATCGAGGAGGAGGCAGCAACAAGGCCTCCGCCGTTGTTGGCGTTGGCGACCACAGCCTCAAGAACCGGGTTGGTGTTTGCAGGTGCGAACGTGAGAAGTGCACGAACAGCAGACCCTTGACCGATTGCGGTAGCGGCGCTGGTAACTGTCGAAAGAACGATTGGCGAGCCGGTTGCGTGGCCGTTAGTTTGTGCTTGGGAATTATTTGGCGCGAAAGTGGCGCCGTTGGTTGTTGGCACAAAGGCAAACCCGCCGCAGAAGTTTGGCACCAGAGTCGAGGCAGCAATGGCGGCGGTCTGGCTCATCGCCGGGAAGTCGCACCCTGCGTAGCGCCAGGTTGAGTAGATGCGGCCCGCGACGGTGAGTTGGTCGCGTATACCGCCAGTACCCCACACGGAGGTGGTGCCGATGGCAACGCGGGCAAAGTCGAGCGCGCCGGTTGTGGTTGCGCCAACATACAGGAGTACGTCCTGGCCAGGACCGTCGAGGGAAGTTGTTGCTATGACAAATGCGGGGAAGCGCTCGTCGGCGGCATTGTTTGTCTGGATCGAGAACCTGGCAAACGGGGTTGAGGTGCCAATGCCGACATGGCCGTTGTTATGAACCACAAAGAGCGATGTGGTTGCTGTTTGTGTTGAGGAGGAAATTTCAAAGAGGTGTATGTTGGTATCGCCGTTATTTGCATGGACCGAGAGTTTGGCATAGGGAGTGGAGGAGCCAATCCCCAGGTTGCCGGTGGTATCAAGGGTCATTCTTGTAATGTCGTTAGTTTCAAACGAGAGCGCGTGGTTGGATTGCGTGCCGATGTCGAGATTGCCCGCCTCGTGTGCGCCAAAGTGGCCGCGCACTGTGCCGTTGTATGTAGTGACGAGTGCCGAGCCAGAAGTTCTCTCTATGGCCAAAGCCGACGAGGGGCTGGAGGAGCCGATGCCGACGTTGCCTGTGTTAGTAATCGTGAAGAGGGTGCTCGCGGTGCTGCCGTCAACCGCAGTAGATGAAGCAACTGAGAACAACGTAGTGTTAGTGCTGCCGTAAACGTTTTCTATCGAAAGGTTGCCTGTTGCCGAAGTTGTGCCGAGCCCGAGCTTGCCTGTGGTGCCGTCGAAGTGGAAGGAGGAGACTCCTGCGTTGCCGAAGTCCACCGTGGTTGAGGCCGAGAGGCCGTTGGTAAAGAGCGCGCGGGAGGTGGTTGCCGCAGCAACAACACCGAAGTTGTTTTCCCAGGTGAATGGGTTGGCAGCGCCTAAGGCGGTTTGGTCGGTGCCGCAAGAGAGATTGCCACTCGTGTCAGCTTTGACGTCGCAAGAAGCAGATGTGAGGGTCGAAACTTGTAGACCGCCTGTTGCGACTGTGAGCCCGCCAGAAATGGTTGATGTGGAGACAGAGTTGAGTGTGAGCACACCAGTGTTGTCGATTTTAAAGAGGCTTGTGGTCCCTGTTTGTGTTGAGGACGCAATCACAAACATGGTGGTAATACTACCTGTTGAATTATTAGGCGTTGCTACAGAAAGCCGGGCAAACGGCGATGTGGTGCCGATACCTATTTCTCCAGAAGATTTCATATACAGATTTGTGTTGGTTGTGGAGAGGTCGTCATCTGAATAGGCAAATATAAGGTCGCCACCGGTGTTTCGTATCCTCCAGTCTAAGAAGCTATTTCCTGGTCGGAAGAGTTCGAGGCTTGCGGTGCTGTCGTCTGTCGAGGTTATGCGCGCATATTGAGCACCTGTGCCCGATATTTCAAATTGGCGTGAAGGGCTCGTGGTGCCGATGCCGACACTGCCTGCGTTTGTAACAATAAAGTTGGTAGCGGTTGAGGAACCGATAACAAACGAAGGGCCGGAGATGCCGTTAGGGTTAACAGAGAGCAGGCCCCATGGCGTTGTAGAAGCGACACCGATATTTCCAGTATCTATCACCGTAAACAAATCCGTTGCCGAACCATTGCTTCGAACAAAGAAAGAGTTGCTACTGTTATTGTCGGTATCAATATTTACTATTACTCCCGCATTGGAGTCTAAATTGAAATTAAAGTTAGTTCCTGTGCGCAAACCGCTCGCTAAAGTAATGAGCGAATCGCTAGAAGCTTTAAACTGCAGGTTCTGAAAAGCAGTTCCTCCGTATATATCGAGTTGAGCACTTGGCGCTTCAGTGCCAATCCCCACGTTGCCGGTGTTGGAGATGGAGAAGAGAGTGGTGGTTGCGCTCTGCGTTGAAGAACCAATCGCGAAGAGGGTTGTTGCGGTGTCGCCGTTGTTAGCGTGGACAGAGAGTTTTGCAAACGGTGAGGAAGAACCAATGCCGGTCGTACCGCTTACAATGAGACCATTGGTGGGCGGTACACTTCCGTTGATGGTTGCCGCATAAGCACCTAGGCTTACGCCGCCGTTGGTATCAAGATGGAACGTTGGAGTACCATTTGCTGTATAAAGGCCGACACCCGTACTATTGGTGCTCCCAAACTGCACGCCATTAAACGTACTTCCAGAATTCATGTAGAACCCTGCTTGAGATGATCCCCCAATAAGACGGAGCACATTGGTTTGTCCCGCTCCCTCAATAGTGAGTGCGTTTGCACCGTTTACATCAGCGGTCGATGTGGTGCCGACACCCACAAGACCGGAGTTTTTAACAATAAAGTTGGTAGCGGTTGAAGAGCCGATGACAAAGGAAGGGCCGCTGATGCCGTTAGGGTTAACAGAGAGCAGGCCCCACGGTGAGGAAGATCCTATACCAACGTTGCCACCAGTTAAAATACTCATGCGCTGGAAGCCGTCAAGGTAAAAGTGCATGTAACCAGCAGACGCTGCAGAACTTCCCCAAATTGATGTGCCGGTTTCTGTGCCTGCAGTATTTATCCAGCGATAGAGACTGCCATTTGATATTGACATGCTGCCATCCACCTGCAGTTTTTCTGTACGTGCACCAAAGCCAGAAGTGCCAATGCCGACAATACCAGCGTTAGAGATGGAGAAGAGGGTTGTTGTTGCAGACTGGGTTGAAGAAGCAATCTCAAAGAGGCGGAGGTTTGTCTCGCCGTTGTTTGCATGGACTGTGAGCTTTGCATATGGCGAGGTGGAGCCGATACCAAAGTTGCCGTTTGAGATAAAGCGAGCAACTTGTGCGTCATCTACGAAGAAGTTTATAGCACTATTCGAAACCGTACTTCCAACATCTGCTGCAAGGGTGAGAGAACCAGAAGAGCTGTTAGCAGAAACTTCGGCCGACCCGCTAGTATCAGTGTCGGTAAGACGAATTATGGGACTCGATGCCGAGAGATGGAGAAGCGTAGAAGGTGCGGCTGTTCCAATCCCGACATTGCCAGTGTTGGTGACCACAAAGTGCGAGTTGGTGGTGGTTGCAAGGCCGGTGTTTGTGGTGGAGGCAATAAGGAAGAGGAGGTTGGTGGTAGAGGCGAGGCTATTAGCCAAGACGGTGAGTTGTGCTATGGGGGACGAGGTGCCGATACCCACCAGGCCAGAGAAGACTGATGTGCCGTTGACGACAAATGCAGGTGTTGAGGTGGCCCAGGTGGAAGTTGCATTTTGACCAACAGTTAATATGGTGCGGACATCTAAGCCTTCTGCAGTGGTGAAGCCTGCATCTGAGACCGAAAGATACGGGTAGTCTTGACTGGTGCCTACAAAGAGGAGTGGTGTGCTCCATTGGTATGTGCGGAGGGTGATGTTATTAGCGTCGATGAAAGCAACACGGTTGGGGGAGAGTGCGGTGATGGTAGGAGCCACTACCGAAGAGATAGCAGGCCCACTCCCCACCTGGGCCCAGGTACTACCATTCCATTCGTAGGTGCG
>CAYZZC010000002.1:0-93732 GCA_964482995.1 uncultured Candidatus Saccharibacteria bacterium | reverse complement strand
CCGAAAGCCCACTCCCCACCTGGGCCCAGGTACTACCATTCCATTCGTAGGTGCGTAACGTGTCGTTACTGTCATCGATGAAGGCGACACGGTTGGGGGAGAGTGTGGCGAGATCGGAGACTCCTGAAGAAATCGAAAGCCCACTCCCCACCTGGGCCCAGGTACTACCATTCCATTCGTAGGTGCGGAGCGATTGGTTAGTGCTGTCGATAAGAGCAACACGGTTGGGGGAGAGTGCGGTGATGACGGGAGAGTTTGCTGAAGAAACCGAAAGCCCACTCCCCACCTGGGCCCACGTTTGTGCAAGATTGGCCGACGAGACCGCGAGCTTACCCCACGGGTTGGCGGTGCCTACCCCCATGTTGCCATTTGCAAGAACAGTAAGGAGCGTTGAGGTTGCGGTGCCTGCGGTGGTTGAAGCGATGGTAAAGAGCGGTGTGTTAGCAGCGGTGGTGAGGGAGTTTGATATTGAAAGGAGTGAGTAAGGGCTTGTGGAGCCGATACCAATGCGGCCGTCTGAGGTGATCGTGGTGGTTGCGGTTGCACCGAAGTATGCGTTGTTGAAGACAGCTAATGGTGAGGAGGTAGCTGCAGCGAGTTGTGAGTTGACCGTGAGGAAGGTGAAGTCGCTGCCACCGCCTGCACCAGTTGCATCAGTGCCGCAGTAGACTGCACCGTTGACGTCGCCTTTAAGATCGCAAGATGCTGCGTTGAGGCCAGAGACGATTAAGCCGGTTGAGGAGGCTATACCAAGGAGTGTTGAAGAGCCGGTGTTGGAAATGGAGAAGAGCGTGGTGGTCGCGCTTGCCGTTGAAGAGCCAATGGCGAAGAGTGTGGTCGCGGTGTCGCCGTTGTTAGCATGAAGTGAGAATTTACCAAACGGCGAAGTGGTGCCTACACCGACATTGTTGTTGCTAATCAAAATTGTGAGAGCTGGGTTAGACCCAAATGGACCAGGTATAAAGGTTATATCAGTAGCCGTTCCTGAATAATAATTTCCATTGTTGTTAAAGATACCGTTAGCACTTAGAAAACTACTGATTATTTCTGACCCTTGGACCACTGAGTTCCCTGTCGTTGTGGCACCTCCAGAGATAGTGAGACCTCCTGTTTGCGTACCGTTGCCGATCGTGGAGGAGGCAAACGCAGTCAGCCCTCCGTTAAATTGTGTCAGTGTTGAAGTAGCGTTGCCTGTTAGTTGGAATGGGTACGCTGCGGTGAGACCAGCGCCAGTGACATAGTCGGTCCCCGCGACTGCTGCTACCACAGCTCCACTTGAGAGTGTTTTGAGGAGTGAGGAAGTGACCCCCGTGACTGCAAAGGTGGTTGAGGTTGCCGCCTGGAGGCTGGTGTTGCCTGCCACGGTGAGCGTACCGGTGGCGGTGATGTTGGTGCCCACAATATCACCTCCGACCGAGAGTTTTGCATAGGGCGAAGTAGTGCCGATGCCGACGTTGTCAGTGGTATCTATGGTCATTTGACGAACGCCACTACCAGACACAAAGGTAACGGCATTTGAACTGTAGTTCTGAAATACCATCATCCCAGGGTAAGGGCCAGCGCTCCGACCTGTGTAGAAAAGGCTCTTTGCCCCCTGGTCGTTGACCGAAGCGATTGTCGGGTTGGCCGCCGACGTATCGGACGAGACTGTCAGTTTTGCAAATGGAGTGGTGGTACCGCCAATCCCTACAGAGCCGGTATTAGTAACCACAAAGAGCGAGGAAGTTGCGGATGTTGCGGATGTAGAAGAGATAGAGAACGCGACTTGCGTGTTTGAGGTAGAGGCAAGGTGTAAGGAGAGGTTTGCAAACGGTGAGGTGGTGCCAATGCCGACATTACCTGCGTTGGTGATAACAAAACTTGTTTTGGTTGAGGAGCCGACCACAAACTGCGGTGCATTGTTGTTCAAGCCATTTGGGTTGACCGATAGGAGTCCCCACGGAGTGGTTGAGCCGATGCCGAGGCTGCCGCCGCCTGTAAGCACCATACAGTTGCAGCTGCTCCCGGTGTCAGAGTAGTACTGGAAGTAGAGGCTATTGCTCCAGTTGGTGAGACCAAAGGTGTCGTTGTTGGTTGAGTTTGTTATACCAAACTGGAAGTCGGTCCCGGTGACTGTCATTGAGCGGTTGTTTGCAGCCGCTCCGGAAGTATCGACCACTCTAAACTTGCCGCTTGGCGAGGAGGTGCCGATACCAACGTTTCCAGAGTTGGTGACCACGAAGAGCGAGGAGGTTGCAGAGGTTGCGGAGGTAGAAGAGATAGAGAACGCAACTTGCGTGTTTGAGGTAGAGGCAAGGTGTAAGGAGAGGTTTGCAAACGGTGAGGTGGTGCCAATGCCGACATTACCTGCGTTGGTGATAACAAAACTTGTTTTGGTTGAAGAGCCGACGACAAACTGCGGAGCGCTCCCCAATGCCGAGGTTGGGTTGACCGAGAGGAGGCCCCAGGGAGTAGTTGAGCTAACGCCCACAAAGCCTGTTGTTGAGGCAAACGTCATTACGTTTATATTCGCCAGTGCCTCGTTCAATATATTTAGATTTCCAGTGTTGCTTTTTACTAAACCCCAAGTGCCCGTAACATTTCCTGCGCTTGTGCCTGTTTTCCTAAAAAAGATACCTCCATATCCTGCTGAGGAAGGATCTATAACAACTCCCTCACCCCAATTATTTGTCGTCGCAACAATGTGGAGGCCCGTGTAGGGAGTCGAGGTGCCGATACCAACTGAGCCAACGAATGTTGTTGTTGAGAGTCTGCTGGTGGAGGATGCAAAGATACCTGCGGCGAACCAGATAGGGGTTGAGGTTGAGTTGGTAGTGACGCCAAAGTTGGTGGTTGGGTCAAACGGGAAGGCGGCAGAGAGGCCGGAGCCGGTGACATAGTCAGTCCCGGCTACTGCGGCAATGATAGTGCCGCTGCTGTTGGTCTTGAGTATTGATGACGGAAGCTGGAAGAGTGTGGTGGAGCCAATTGCACTGACTGAGAAGACTGAGCTAGTAGCAAAGCCTGCGGTGGTTGGCGACTGGATGTCGAAGAGTGGTAGGAGTGAGTTGCTGGAGGTTGCGGCAATGGTGAGGCGGGAGGTTGGCGAGGTGGTGCCGAGGCCGAGGTTGCCAGCTGTGGTGAGGCGGGCTCGTTCAGTCAACACTCCAGAAGGGCTAGTGTAGAAACCGAGCGTGGTGGTGGAGCCGCGAGCGGCTAGTGCAAGCTGGTTTGTGAACGCGCCCGCGGTGTAATTTCCATATTGAACCGACCCTGTAAGTAATCCGTTATAGTCAAAGGTATTCATACCAGCATAACCAGTGACAGAGGTACTCTGCGATCCTATAGTTCCGTTTGAACCAGTAACGCCTAATCTTAGGTTGGAAACACCCCAGATAGATGTTGTCGTCCCGATAAGGACATCGCCACTGTTGTTTATAGTAAACAGCGTGTCGGTTGAGCCGTCGTTGGAGGTGGTTGCAATGACAAAGAGATTTTTTGTGGAAATAGATGTCGAGGCCGCTTGTATCGCGAAGATTGCATTTGGCGTGGTGGAGCCCACACCAACCGAGAGGTTTTGGACGCCCCCTGCCCCGTCGGACTCGCCGTAGACGGTGAGGAATAGGTTATCGTTTATCGCAAGCGACTGCGACTGCACCACGCCCTGCGCTGCGTTTGCATCGACTGGGATGTTTGCCAAGGTTACTACTCCTGCGTTTGTATCAAACGAGATGTTGCCTATCGAAAGGTTAGCGATAGTGGTGAGCGAAGAGGAGGCGTCGACCGTAAAGATGTCTGAGCCGTCGTTGCCTATAGAGAACACACCCACATTGTCGACTGTGAGGAAGGTCGTGGTGGTTGCAGAGGTTGAGGAGCCTATCGAGAAGAGGTATTGGTTGGTGTCGCCCACGTTTGCAACCAGCGAGAACTTGGCAAACGGTGTTGAGGTGCCGAGGCCCACGTTGCCGAGGTCGGTGACAACAAAATTTGTAGCTACTGAGGAGCCAACTGCAAACGCTGGCGCGCCCGAGGCGATACCCGTTGTGTTGACCGAGAGTTTAGCCCACGGCGAGGTTGAGCCTATACCGACAAAGCCGTTGCCTCCATTGATATAGAAGCGATTGTTTCCCGCACTGCCGTCGTTTTGTGTAGAGGTATAGAGGCGGTAGTTACCGCTAGAGTTGTCGGTAACCCAGTTTGTTGTTGAGCCGGAGCTGCCGATGATTATACGAGGTGCAAAACCGGATGAGTTGGAGCTGTTGAGCAAGCTTATGAAGCTAGTAATCCCCGCTGTGGTGCTGCTTGCTAATGTGAGGTTGCCCATACCTGAAACTGCTGGCGTTGTGGTGCCGATACCAACAGTGCCCGTGTTGGTGACGGCAAACAGAGTAGTGGTTGCAGTGCCTCTGGTTGAGGAGGAGATGATAAAGGCAAACGGGTTGTTAATGCTGGTTGAGGCAAGAGAGAGTGCGAGAGTAGCAATAGGTGAGGTGGTGCCGATGCCGACATTGCCCTCAAAGGTGGTGGTGGAGAGGCGTGAGGTTGAGGAGGCGAAGAGGCCTTGGGTGAACCAGATAGGGGTTGAGGTGGAGTTTGCCGTTGCACCGAAGTTCTGGGTTGTGGTGAAGGGGAAGGCTGCAGTGAGGCCGGAGCCGGTGACATAGTCAGTCCCTGCTACTGCGGCGATGACGCTGCCTGCCGTTGTCGTCTTCAGCAAGTTCCCTGTTGCGATGGAGGAGATGGTGAGGTTGGTGGTGGAGGCTGTAGAGAAGTAGCCAGTGCCAGAGACCGTGAGTGCGGTGGAGGAAGCATATGGGAAAGTGGAAGCTGAGGAAGAGGTGGAGGTTATTGCTCCGCCTACAAAAAGATTATTTGAGATGTATCCGCCACCTTGGACAGAGAGGAGTGAGCTTGGGGTGGAGGTGCCGATGCCTAGGTTGCCGCTATTTAGAATGGTCATGAGGCTTGTTACCCCCGACCCACCGAAGAACCCGAAGGCGCGCATTGTTGCAAGCGGAGTTGTAGAAGCGCGGTTTGCCACAAAATCCTGTTCCATATAATTTTCAATATCACCTCCGCCGATCTCTGTAACCGAGTCGCCAAAAACAAGATCACCAGTAGTGCCACTTCCTATAAGATTCAGTTTTCCAGTTGGATTAGTCGTCCCGATACCGATATTGCCTGCATTTGTTACTACAAAGAGTGAGGATGTTGCAGAGGTCGCAGAGGTAGAAGAGATAGAGAACGCAACTTGCGTGTTTGAGGTAGAGGCAAGGTGTAAGGAGAGGTTTGCAAACGGTGAGGTGGTGCCGATGCCGACATTGCCCTCGAAGGTGGTGGTGGAGAGGCGCGAGGTGGAGGAGGCAAAGATACCTTGGGTGAACCAGATGGGGGTTGAGGTGGAATTAGCGGTTGCGCCGAAGTTTTCAATCGGGGTGAAGGGGAAAGCACCACCTGCGCCTGTTGCGTCTGCTGCACACCCAAAGGCGCCTGCTGCCCAGGTGAGCACATTGCCGCCTTGGCAGGTGTTGAGGAACGCTCCATATAATAGAGTGGTAGAAGCTGAGCCAGTTATTGCTAGGCTGGTGGTTGTTGCGTTGGTGGAGGAAAGTGTTGGGAAGGTGTTTACCGCCGAGGTGGTCGCAGTGAAGTAGCCCGCAACCGCCTGGTTGCCGAGAGTTGAGCTGCCTTCAACAGAGAGTTTGTATGCAGGAGAGGTGGTGCCGATACCGATGTTGCCGCCGCTCTTCATGATAAGAGTAATGAGGTTTGCGTTTTCTACAAATTGAATGTCGCCGCCAGTCGGTCGATTGATGTATAAGGTCTTGTCCGAAGCAGTTGTGCTTGCCGAAGCTAGCGTATAGTCCGTACTGCTGTTGCCACTATTAAGCCACAAAGCATTGTATGTGTTCGCTGTAGGAATTGGTCCGAGATTAATCGCCCCCGCAGTTGTAGAAAAAATACTCAACCTATTCACAGGGCTTGTTGTCCCAACACCCACGTTGCCAGATTGCGTCACAATAAAGTCGGTACGGGTTGAGGAGCCGACCGAAAACGCTGGCACGTCTGTGCCAAGGCTTGAGGTGTCGACTGAGAATTTTGCCCACGGTGTTGTCGAGCCAACCCCTACATTGCCAGCCTCAAGGAAGGTCATGAGGTTAGTGCCTGTACTGTTGTCTATCCTGACAGTTGGTGTGCCTCCTGCACCGCGCAAAAATGTGGTGTCGCCGCTCACCTCAAGGATCGATGTTGGCGTGCCGCCGGAACCCTTCCACCAAATATCTTTGCCATTATCGAGCAAGATATTGCTTGCAAATGTCGTGGTGGCCGTGCCGGTGACCGCAAAGTTAGTAGTAGTTGCGTTCGTTGAGGTGCTATTTACTGCAAAGAGGTTTGAGATGAGCGCATTGGTAGAGAAGAAGTTGGTTGAGGTGGCGTTGGTTGAGGTTGAATTAACAAAGTCTGCATTTACAAAGTGTGAGGTGCTTGAGGCGAAGAGGCCTTGGGTGAACCAGATAGGGGTGGAGGTTGAGTTGGCAGTTGCGCCGAAGTTGGTGGTGGCTGTGAACGGGAACGAGGCTTGTGATGGAGTTGCGTAGTCGGTCCCCGCAACTGCCGCCACGATGGTGCCACTGCTGTTTGTCTTGAGGAGCGATGACGAGAGTTGGAAGAGCGTGGTGGAACCGGTGTTAGAGATGGAGAAGAGGGTTGTAGTAGCTGTTAGAGATGAAGAGCCGATCGCGAAGAGCGTGGTGTTGGTCGAGCTCCCTGCAGCAGAGATTGAAAGTGTTGCAAACGGCGAGGATGTTCCTAACCCCACATTACCAAAGACCTGCATACCACCTTGGTAGATGTTGTTATGTGAGAGACCTATAGAGTCGATTTGGCCAGAGGTCATGACTAGGTCTGTGGTGCCAGTGGGGCCGACCGCCACAAAGATGCCGTTGCCGTAGGTTATGCCGTTCCAATTGTCATTGTTCCCTGCTGCAGAGCGAGCAGTCCAGGTGATACCGTCTGGAGAGGTCATGGCACGGTCGTTACCACCACCGCTTACCGCCACAAAGAGGCCGTTGCCGTAGACGAGACCTCTCCAACTGTCGTTGTCTCCTGCTGCAGAACGGACTGTCCAGGTAGTGCCGTCTGGGGATGTCATAACGCGGTCGTTGGTGTCACCCACTGCTACAAAGAGACCGTTGCCGTAGACAACCTCGTTCCAACCATCATCGTCACCAGCAGCAGTGCGGGCAGTCCAGGTGATACCGTCTGGGGAGGTCATGACGCGGTCAATCCCGGCAGCGATGCCGACCGCCACAAAGAGGCTGTTGCCGTAGGTGAGCCCATACCAATCGTCGTTGTTGCCAGCAGCAGAGCGAGCAGTCCAGGCGATGCCGTCTGGAGATGTCATGACACGGTCGCCAGTGGAGCTGATTGCCACAAAGAGGCCGTTGCCGTAGGTGATGGCGTTCCAGGAGTCGTTGTTCCCCACCGCAGAACGGTCGGTCCAGGTAATGCCGTCTGGGGAGGTCATCACGCGGGTGCCGTTAGAACCGACTGCCACAAAGAGGCCGTTACCGTAGGTGACGGCGTTCCAATTGTCATTGTCTGCCGATGCAGAACGGGCGGTCCAATTGATGCCGTCTGGGGAGGTCATGAGGCGGTCGGTTGACCCGCCCACAGCCACAAAGAGGCCGTTGCCATACGCAACGCTTTGCCAATCGTCGTCGTTGCCTGCGGCAGTGCGGGCTGTCCAAGCGATGCCTTTTGTATATAGAGGTCCTGCTGAGACGATTGTGCCAATGTTGTCGATTGTGAGAAGCGTTGTGGTTGTCGCAGATGAGGAAGAGCCGATTGCGAAAATGGTGGTATTAGTCGAGCCATTATTTGCGTGGAGTGAAAAGTTTACCCATGGTGAAGTGGTGCCAATACCTATGTTGCCAGAGAAGGTGGTGGTGGAGAGGCGTGAGGTTGAGGAGGCGAAGATGCCTGCGGCAGCAAAGAGAGGAGTTGAAGTTGCAGAGGTGTTGACACCAAAGTTTGAGGTGGGGGTGAAAGGCCAGGCAAAGACATTTGCTGCGGTGAGGTAGTCGGTCCCAGCTACTGCAGCGATGACGCTTCCTGCCGTAGTGGTTTTGAGCAAGTTCCCTGTTGCTATGGAGGAGATGGTGAGGTTGGTGGTGGAGGCAGTAGAGAAGTAGCCAGTGCCAGAGACAGTAAGTGCGGTTGATGAAGCGTAAGGGAGTATGTTTGCACCGGTAGCGGTGGAGGTGATGATGCCAGAGAGGTTTGCCGTGCCAAACTGTGCTCCACCTACTGCATTGAGCATGCCAGCGATGGTAGAGGATGATGTTACTGAGAGTGCAGAGGTGGTTGCTGCTGTGGCAGAGATAGTGGTTGCGGTGAGCCCACCGTTGAAGGCTATGGAAGTGGTGGTGGCGTTGTTGATAAAGGGGTAGGCAAACACATTTGCTGCAGTGAGATAGTCAGTCCCTGCCACTGCAGCGATGATAGTGCCGTTGCTGTTGGTCTTCAGGAGTGAGGAAGAAAGTTGGAAGAGTGTGGTGGAGCCGGTGTTTGAAACACTAAACAATGTCGTGGTTGCTGAGGCGGTTGAAGAACCGATGGCAAAGAGCGTGGTGTTGGTGGAGCCATTGTTGGCGTGGATAGAGAATTTTGCCCAAGGCGAGGAAGAGGCTACGCCGATCGTACCGGTAACTGCTTCAGCAAAACTGGTGGAAGTTGCAGGGAGTGTACCGTACAGAAGGTTGCCGATGTTGAGTTGTTTGTTCCCCGTTGTGCTGGCGAAAAAGGTGTCAGTGCCGAGTCCTAAGTTACCGTATCCTGTAGTAATGTTCCCTATCTGCGTTGTAGTGCTGTACGCACCAAGTAAGGTGTTGCCATACCCTGAAGTAATGCCGACACCCGATCGAAATCCTACGTAGGTGTTTAGACTTGAACCGTTCCCCGTAGAAGTTGCTGCTTGATACCCGATATAGGTGTTGCCTGAACCAATATAGGTCGATGCCGTGTCTCCGATGCCAGCATCAGTTCCAATCGCTACGTTAAATGAGCCGGAGGATTGTCTGTACATAGCTTGCGCTCCAAGTCCCACATTGCTACCGCCTGTAGTAACACTCAAGGCTCTAAAGCCAACCGCGGTGTTATTGTTGCCATTTGTGCTTGTGAGCGACGCTGTCAGCGCGGTAGCCCCCAGTGCTGTATTTTGTGAACCCGAAGTGATCCCCGCGCCAGCGTTACTGCCAACAGCTGTATTTGACTGCCCGCTGCTCGTCAACAACAAGGCATTTGTTCCAAAGGCGCTATTTGAGCCATTGCTAGTGCTGATTGCAGCTCCGGCCATATACCCAAACGCTGTGTTGTCTGGTGAGGTAGTAAGAGTACTTAGCGCGGCGTATCCTCCGGCGGTGTTTCTCGCGCCCGAGGTGTTCGCCGTGAGCGCCTTATACCCAACTGCCGTGTTAAAACCTGCGCTGGAAATTGTTGCGCTGCCAGTAAGCGCCAGATAGCCAATAGCCGTATTGTATGAAGATGAAGTTGCGTTTTGCAGAGCTTGGAAGCCGAAGGCACTGTTGCCTGCTGCTGTAGTAGATGCCAGCAAGTTTGAACCTGCACTTTGGCCGACGAGTGTTGAGGAGTTGGTGGTAGAAGCCTGCACAATCAAGTTGCCGTCTATTTTGTAACCGCCGGAAGTCCCTGATGTATCTATAAATTGCGTAAAATACGCATTCCCTGTTGTCGTTGCCCCGCCAGAGATAGTGAGGCCTCCGATTTGGCTTCCGTCACCAATCGTGGAAGATGCAAACGCAGTCAACCCACCGTTGAATTGTGTCAGTGTTGAGGTCGCGTTGCCTGTTAGTTGGAATGGGTATGCTGCCGCAAGACCTGCACCCGTGACATAGTCAGTCCCTGCCACTGCCGCGATTACCGCTCCCCCGGTGGTGGTTTTGAGAATGGAACCTGAGGAGATATTGGAGATAGCGAAGGAGGTGGTGGTTGCATTGGTAAAGAGTGAGTTGCCTGTGAGTGTGGTAGAAGCGAGGACTGCTGCGAGGTTGGCGTTGAGTTGGCCGCCAACGTTAAGGAGAGAGGCGATGGTAGTGGAGCCAGTAACTGCCAGTGTGCCGGTGGAGGTTGCACCGGTGGTGGTGAGCCCGCCGTTGAAGGCTATGGAAGTGGTGGTGGCGTTACCGATGAAGGGGTAGGCAAAGAGGTTGGCAGAGGTTACGTAATCAGTCCCTGCTACTGCAGCGATGATGGTGCCGTTTGAATCAGTTTTGAGGAGTGAGGAAGAAAGTTGGAAGAGAGTGGTGGAGCCGGTGTTGGAGATGGAGAAGAGGGTTGATGATGCGCCTGAGTTTGAGGTTGAGCCGATTGCAAAGAGGAGGTTGCTTGCAATGTTGGTGGTAGAGGCTGCGTGGACGGAAAGAAGTGCTGAAGGCGAAGTGGAGCCGACACTCACTCTGCTTGCAAAGTATGCGCCTCCGGTGGTTGTTGCATTAGTGGTGGTTGCGTTGCGCGCGATAAGGTCGGTGAGAGTGGTCGAGCCAAATACCGCCAACCCTCCGCGAGAGAAGATACCGCTTACACCCACTGAGAGCCCGCCGCCGATATATGCATCTGCACCAATATTTATATTGTCTGAGACATTTATGGTGTTTGTCTCGATCGTTCCGATCGAAGCGCTCGGCAATTTTGCGCCGTTTATATCAACAATTTTAAGCGTGATGCCGGTGGTGCCGACATACGCATACTTACCTGAGACAAAGATGCCGCGCGGTGTGCCACCAAGCGAGAGCGTGCCGACCAAGCTCATGCGCGAAGGCGTTGAGACATCAATCACTCCTATCGAGCCGCTTGAGAGAGTGACATACGCGTAGTCGCCCGCAACTTGTACGTTATAGACCCCGCCGCTCGCCGTATATGCTCCCGCTTGTACAAGCGCTGCCGGGCTGCTGATATCAAGAACGTAGAGGCCGTTTGTGTTGTCACCCACGTATGCATAACGGCCAGAGATATAAATCCCCGCCGGCGTTGTAAGGCCCGAGTAAGTCGAGACATTTTTTGGCCGCGCCGGGTTGCTGATGTCGGTTACGCTGATAGTGCCGTCTGTGGTAGCGCCTACATAGACATATTTACCCGACACCGCCACCGAGGCTGGTGCTCCACCTGTGCTATATGTGCCAACAATTACTGGCGAGGATGGGTTTGCCACATCGACAATGTTGACTGCGCTCGTGTCAAAGTCGGGCACGATCACGTAACGCCCCGAAACACCGAGCGAGAGTGCGTTGCCAGCCGCAATAGTCGAGACGAGCGTTGGTGCATTTGGCTGTGAGACATCGAGGATAACGAGGCCGTTTGTTGAGTCGCCTACATAAGCATACTTACCCGCAACGACCACACTCTTTGCGGTGGTGATGCCGCTGTAAGTCCCGGCGACTGACGAGCTTGCTGGGTTGCTGATATCGAGGATTTTAAGACCATTGCCGTTTGCTGCGACGTAGGCGTAGCGGCCAGAAACAAACGATTGATACACTTGGCCGCCAGTACCTATAAAGGTCGAAGTGGCAAGTGTTGGGTTGCCAGATGCAACTTGGAGGATGTTGCCGCCTGCCACGCTCAGTTTTTGTGTTGGGCTGGTGCTGCCAATGCCGACATTGCCGACAAAAGAGGCTATCCCGCCGACCGAGAAGCCGTTAGTGGTGCTTGCATTGTCAAACGTTGCGCCGCCAACCACCTCAAGCTTGGAGAGTGTTGAGGTTGAGGTAAAGCCGATGAGCACCTGGTTGGTCGTGGTGGAGACGCGAACACCTGAGCCGTTAAAGTAAGTCCAATTAATTTCGCTAGAGCCGGAGGCGCCGAGGTCGTTGCCGCAAGAAAATTGGTTAGTAACCGCGCTCCACAAGAGTTTGTCTGAGGAGCCTGAACAGGATGAGAGGTTAGCGCCGGTTATTTTATTGGATATATAAAGGTTAGAGGTTGTTGAAACGCCGGTGACAATGAGATCGCCGGGGAAAGTGTAGACGCTCGTTGCCGTGCCGTTAAAGGTACCGGGGGTTGTAGAGACAGTGCCAGTGACCGGGCTGTAAGCGATCACTCCCGTACCTGAGAGCGATGTAGAGGAGATTTTATTATTAAAGGTGGCGAAGTCGGTTGTGGAGAGATAACCGTTTTGGGCGAGTGTCGCCTGGTTGATAGATATAGCATTTGTTGAGCGCGTGAGCGGCAAGTTAAACGTGAGCGGGTTTTCAAAATCGGTACCGGCAATTGCTGCCACCACTGAGCCAGCGGCGGTTGTTTTAAGCAGCGAGCTAGATATGTTTGTGATGCCAAATGAGGTGGTGGTTGCGTTTACAAAGTATGAGGAGGAGGAAGCAAAGATACCGTTTTGTGCCCAGATCGGCGAGGTGGTAGCGGCGGTGATAACACCAAAGTTAATGGGATAGGTAAACGGGCTTGCTGCACCGGTTGAGGTTTGGTCTGCGACACAACCAAAGAGCCCGCCACTCCAGGTCAGCACATTGCCAGCGTTGCAGGTGTTGAGCCCTGCACCATAGAGGTTGGAAGAGGACGCGGTGGTGGCAAAGAAGGTGCCCGTGGTGGTGGCGTTGCCGTTGATTGTTGAGGAGGCACTTGAGAGGAAACCGTTTGAGAATGTTTGCAGATTGCTCCAGGTGTTTGCGGTAGTAGTGCCAAACGCAAGGTTGAAGATACCCGTAGCTGCAGTGTATTGGATTGGGTAGGTTGCGGAGATTGATGAAGATGCGAGCAGGCCGAGTGTGTTGGTGGCGATTGTACCAACTACGCCGTTTGTCGCATTGAGGAGGCCGGTGAGTGTGCCGATGCCGAGGCTTGTGGTGGTTGCGTTTGTAAAGTCTGCGTTGACGAAGTGTGAGGTCGAGGAGGCAAAGATACCTGCGGTGGCAAATAGAGGAGTTGAAGTTGCAGAGGTGTTGACACCAAAGTTTTCAGTGGGGGTGAAGGGCCAGGCAAAGACATTTGCTGCAGTGAGGTAATCGGTGCCTGCTACTGCAGCGATGACCGCTCCCCCGGTGGTGGTTTTGAGGATGGAGCCTGAGGAGACTGAAGAGATTGCAAAGGAGGTGGAGGTAGCGCCGGTGGTGGTGAGCCCGCCGTTGAAGGCAAGCTGTGTGGTGGTGGCATTGTTTGGGAAGAGGTAACCAATGATGTTAGTGATAACTCCAGTGGTGGAGTTATAGGAGATACCCGCACCTGCAGAGAGCGAGGTAGAGGAGATCTTGTTGTTGAAGGTGGTGAAGTCGGTTGAGGAGAGGTAGCCGTCTGCACCAGTGCCGGACTGCGAGATCGAGAAGACGCCGGTGCTTTGTGTGTAAGTAAGTGGTGCGGTTGCGGAGATTGATGATGAGGCAAGTAGGCCGAGTGTGTTGGTGGCGATGGTGGAGACCATTCCGTTTGTTGCGTTGAGGAGGCCGGTGAGCGTGCCGATGCCGAGGCTTGTGGTAGTGGCGTTTGTAAAGAGTGCTGTTGGGAAGGTGTTCACTGCAGTGGTGGTTGCAGTGAAGTTTGCCGCTACGACATCGCCAACGACAGAGAATTTGGCGTATGGGGATGTGGTACCAACCCCGACGTTGCTCGTGCTTCTCGTGATAAACAGTGGCGTGTCAATAAGAGCCCCAGCATCATCATAATTCCGTATTGCGAAATTACTTCCAGAATTACTCCCGCTTTCAGTCCCATCAACACGGAAAGCCCATCTTGCTTTATTATCCGTCCTAAATGAAAAGATGCGTGGGTTACCGGCGTCAGCATCAAGTATCATTCTTGTAAGAGAATTACCACCGTCGATGTGGAGTATTGAAGCTGAGTTAGGACTCGTCGTTCCAATACCAACACTCCCCGCTGTCGAAATAAAGAGTGATGAGGTGCCGGCTGCGGTATTTGTACCAGAAAAGTACGCCACCTGGCCTTGCGTACCAGAGAGGACTGACTGCAGACCAAGAGATGAAGTTGCTGAGAGTGTGTAACCACCGGTTGCGTTGCCGAGGAGCAGGTTGCCGTATGCAGGCAGGGTTGAGATGCCAGTGCCGCCAAACGCGATCGAGAGTGTTGAGGATGCAACCACTGCACCTGTTGCGTTGGTAGTGAGGAGTGCGTTTGTAAGGTTGGTGATTGCAAGGTTGGTGGTGGTGGCGTTGGTGGTGGTTGCGTTTGTAAAGTCTGCGTTTACAAAGTGCGAGGTGGAGGAGGCGAAGATACCTTGGGTGAACCAGATGGGGGTTGAGGTGGAGTTTACCGCAGTGCCAAAGTTAGTCCCCGGGGTGTATGAGAAGGTGCCGGAGCCTGAGCCGCAAGTGGCTGTGATGACGGTGCCAGAAGAGTTGGTGGTGAGGCACTGCCCTGCCGATGCACCGAGCGAAGAGATAACGAGGTTAGTTGTTGAAGCAGTGCCTGTTACAGAAAGTACTGAGGTAGTAGCTGCGGTAAAATTTGCATTAACAAAATGCGAGGTGGAGGAAGCGAAGATGCCGTTTTGTGCCCAGATCGGCGAGGTGGTGGCTGCAGTAATAACTCCGTAGTTGGTTTGGAAGGCAAATGGGCTGGCAGCACCGGTCGCAGTCTGGTCTGCAACACAACCGAAGAGCCCGCCACTCCATGTCAGCACATTGCCCGCGTTACAAGTGTTGAGCCCCGCACCATAGAGGTTGGAAGAGGATGCAGTTGTGGCAAAGAAGACGCCAGTGGTGGTGGCGTTGCCGTTGATTGTTGAGGAGGCGCTTGAGAGGAAACCGTTTGTGAAGGTTTGCAGGTTGCTCCAGGTGTTTGCGGTGGTGGTGCCAAACGCGAGATTAAAGACACCGGTTGATGAGTTGTACTGGACTGGGTACGTTGCGGAGATGGAAGAAGAACCGAGGAGGCCGAGGGTGTTGGTTGCGATAGTGCCAACTACGCCGTTGGTTGCATTGAGAAGGCCGGTGAGTGTGCCGATGCCGAGGTTGGTGGTGGTTGCGTTTGTAAAGTCTGCGTTAGCGAAGTGCGAGGTGGAGGAGGCGAAGATGCCGTTTTGTGCCCAGATAGGCGATGTGGTAGCAGCGGTGAGCACTGCGTAGTTGGTTGCAAAAGTAAATTCAGAAGTGCCGCTTCCTGTACCGCAGTTTATGCCGGTCGATATTAATCTGCCAGTTGAGTCAAACTGCGCGCATCCGCTTGTTTGAGAAGTTACGGTGAGGTTAGTTGTTGTTGCGTTAGTGCTTGAAGCATTTGTTGCAAAGAGATTATTGAACGTTTGCTGCGCGCTCCAAGTATTTGCGGTGGTGGTACCAAACGCGAGGTTAAAGACGCCAGTTGATGAGTTGTACTGGACTGGGTAAGTGCCAGAAAGAGAGGTTGATGAAATTTTGTTGTTGAAGGTGGTGAAGTCGGTTGAGGAGAGGTATCCGTCTGCACCAGTGCCGGACTGCGAGATTGAGAAGACGCCGGTGCTTTGGGTGTAAGTAAGTGGTGCGGTTGCGGAGATTGAGGATGAGGAGAGGAGGCCGAGTGTGTTGGTTGCGATGGTGGAGACAACACCGTTTGTTGCGTTGAGGAGGCCGGTGAGTGTGCCGATGCCGAGGTTGGTGGTGGTTGCGTTTGTAAAGTCTGCGTTGACGAAGTGCGAGGTGGAGGAGGCGAAGATGCCGTTTTGCAAGTAGAACGGAGAGGTAGTCGCCGCTGCGACAACGCCGTAGTTGTTGCTCCAAGTAAACGGGTTCGCCGCACCCGCAGCGGTTTGGTCGGTGCCGCAAACAATAATACCGGCTGCATTTGTCTCAAGTGTTTCGTTGCAGTTTATAACCCCTGTTTGGATAAAACCAGTAACCGCTATGTTGCCCATAAAGGTCGACGTGGCAGTTGTTGAAGTGGCGGTGATATATGCAACCGCAGGGCTTGAGGTTGCGCCAAGCGTGTCGGCGTCAGTCCAATAGGCAAAAAGGTTTGCAGAACCTCCTCCGTCAATCGTCCCACTGCCACCGCCGCCAAACGTGCTGAAGCCGTTGACTGTCGAGCCGGTGATCGTTGCGTTCGTGATCGTGACACCGTCGAGTTTGTCTATGATTTGCGAGAGTGCGATGTTGTTGACTACACCGCCTGCGGATGGAAACGACGGAGCCGGCACATTGGTTAGATTAAAGAACTCTGAGCGTATGGAGTTGGCAAGCTCAATAAGTTTGCTCGTGAGCAACTCCTCCGACACGCCGGAGACTACCCGCTCAACAGTGCGCTCAACTACCGGATATGTATTGTTTTGGATTATCGGGTTTTGAGGAGCACGAGGAGTTGATGATATTGCCGCAACGCTTGGAGTTGTTTTTGGTGGTGTAGTTGCGACAACAACGGGGGCGCTAGGCGTATTTGCATACTGCGTGTTAGTAGGCTTGCCAAAAATGGAGGAGAAAAGATTTGAAAATAACTCCAAGGCAAGCGAGCTTGGTATTACCGAAATAGAGATTGGGTGTGCGCCAAAAAAAGGAGAATCGATTTGTGCTAGAGCAGCAACTTGATTTTGACGCTCACCAAGCCCTACGCTGCCAGCAAGCGCTACTGCACCAAAAAGGAGCGCAACGCCAAACGCAAACGCAACTTTTGTACTAACACGATCAACAAACAGAGAAAAAATCTCCGCCACAGAGCCTGGGCGAGCAGAGGGAGAAGCCTCTTGGATACCCATTTCCTTTCGGTATTGTTTACCCTCTTCCTTGCGCAGGCGAGCAAGGCCCTCGCTGCGCTCACGGCGTGCCGCAATGCGAGTAACTTCAAATTCTTTGATTGAGGCCTCCTCTACAAACCAAGCTCCCTCTATTTGTGTTCCACGCAATTTCCCCTCACGGCAAAGCTTGCTGACATAGTCTTGTGCGCACGAAAGACGCTTTGCTGCAATCCGTGCAGAAAGCATTGGCTCCCCAGTTGAAAATATTATTTTTTTTGGTTGAGTCATGCGAGCGAAAAATCTATGATTTGCACAATTAGTTCGAGGCCCTGTATAAACAAATTATACGAGAATTAGCTCTATGTATGTTAAAAAAGTTTATATTTCTGTGGATAAAAAAATATAAATATAAATTTATTATCCAAAAATTCGCTTCGTTTTGAACGTAGAATTGGTTTTCAAAAATTTCATATGAGCAAAACAAGAAACAAAATATTTTTGTATTAAAAAATTTAATCGCTTGTTTTTGTACTAAAATTTATGCAGGCGAGAAGTATTAAAAATAAAAGCGTTATCGGCTGTCCTATCCGAGATATCGGACAAACGAGCTTATAATTTAACTTGTTTTGAGCCTTATTTTCTTATTTATCTGCGCTCAATTGTCTGTATAAAAAAATCTCCCCCTTGAAATACGTTTTCAGGAGGAGATTTGATTTATTTTATAAGTGATCTGTAATGTTTTATTGTAGAGAAAGCCCGACACTTGCGGCCTTCCCAGCCTCAATAACGATGCTGGAGCTGACAAACAGCGAGCTTCCCACAACTAGAGAGAGCACGACAACGCCCGCTATCGCAATCCGAAATACTGGCATAAATATTTTTGTATTATGCACTTTTTTAGGCACATCATCTGCTTTTGCAATAAAAGCCTCTGCTTCCTCATTGGTGCGCGGCATAACAGTGGTTGTAGCAAAAGACGCGCGAGATGCCTTTTGTGCCGTTGGTATATAAGGCTCTTCGTCACTTAGGTATGTAAGAGCAGGGCTAGCCTTTACATGAGTGCCTCCAAACGATGGGCGCTCTATGCGGATCGGTATATGTATCGAGTCGCGCACAGGAACTTCCGTTTCAATCTCTTTTTCAGCTTCATAATTTTTTATCTGTACTATCTCTACTTTTTTTTCTTGCACCATTTCTTGTACAACAACAGTAGTAGAAACATCCGGCACCTCTTCTGCAACAGGTATTTCTTTTTCCACAACTTCTGGGGCGACATCTGCAACTACAGTTTTTGCAACTATGTCGCTCAGCTCCACGCTGACCCCACCAGCACCAAAGTAACTGGTGAGCGAGTCGAGCTCTACATACCATGAGCGCCCGACCTTGCGGCCGATCAATTTTTTACCGCGGATAAGCTGTCCTATATAATCGGAGTGGTATTTATATTGTTTCGCGGCACGCCGAGTCGAGATATACCGCTTCCCCGATATTTCTAGTTCATCCATACTAGAAAGTATACCCCCAAGGAGGGGGTATGCAAGTTTGCCTTCTAGTTTTAGTAGAGAACCTCTATCCTATGGCTTTTTTAATCTGGTCTCTAAGCTCGCCAGGGTTTGCCGAGCCTCGGCTTTCCTTCATGCCCTGCCCTACTAAAAACTGGAGCGCTGCCTCTTTGCCCGCTCGATAATCTGCAGCCACCTGTGGGTTGCTCTCCACTACCCTTTTTGCGATCTCGCTTAAAAACCCCGCGTCGCTTTGCTGTATGAGGCCGCACTCTTTTGCGATAGCCTCTGGGTCGTCGTTTTTTGTGAGCATCACCACAAGCACGTTCTTTGCGCCACGAGATGAGAGCATCCCTCTTTGGATGAGTTCTATAAGCTTGCGCATACGTAGCGCGTTTGCAACATCGAGAAACCATGCATCCGACACCTCTCCTACCTCTCGCTTGCCGGCAATATCGCTTGCAATATAATTCGCGATCAAGAGAGCTGTGTCAGCCGAGACATCAAGTGCCGTTTTATCAAAGAAATCTCCGAGGAGCTGCTCACGCACAAACATCTCGGCATCGTCGGGCTTAAGGCCAAGTTTGAGATATCTCGCTCGTTTTGCCCAGGGAAGCTCCGGCAACTCTTTTATAAAGCTCTTTTGTGTAAACTCCGGGACCTCTTGTATAAGAAGCTTGGGTAAGTCTGGGTCGGGGAAATAGCGGTAGTCGTGGCTGCTCTCTTTTTTGCGCTGAGAAAAGGTGACCTGCTTGTTTTCGTCCCAACCTCGGGTCTCTTGCGCCACTACCTCTCCCCTCTCAAGGAGCTCTGTCTGCCGCTTTATCTCATAAACAATAGCTCGCTCTACCGAGCGGAAAGAGTTGATATTTTTAACCTCTACCTTAGTGCCGAGATTATCGTCTGCGCTTAACGAGATGTTAGCCTCTACACGCATCTCGCCTTTCTCCATATTTGCATCCCCTGCCCCGAGGGCGCGCAGGAGGAGCTGCAGCTCGCGCGCAAAGTCGCCAGCAACCGAAGCCTCGTGTATAACCGGCTCAGTGACCAGCTCCATAAGAGGGACCCCTGCGCGATTGTAGTCGACAAGGCTCCGCTCTCCTGTGTGCTGAGAGCGTGCCGTGTCCTCCTCGAGATGAATCCTAGTGAGAGATACTCCGCTAAGCGCACCTCCTTGCACAAGCGGATATTTATACTGGCTGATCTGGTAGCCCTTGGGGATGTCTGGGTAAAAATAATTCTTGCGGTCAAACTCGGTATAGTTTGCCAAAGTGGCACCAACCGCGCTGCCAACCAAAAGCACTTTATGCACCGCCTCGCGGTTGATAGCAGGGAGCGTGCCTGGGTGCGCCATACACACCGGGCAGATATTTTTGTTAGGAACCTCCTCGTCTGGGTTGTTTAGACACGCGCAAAACATCTTGGTGCGCGTCTTTAGCTCTGCGTGGATCTCTAAGCCGATGGTCGGGCGGTATGCAGACATGTCTCTATATTAACGTAAGGTTGCCTTGTCTGCAGACAGCAGGCTCGAAAAAGCATGGGAAAAGGCTTCGAGCGATGCGTCATCGAGTATCGAGACAGTGAGGCTGTCTTTTTTGTATTTCTTCTTAAAAAGCGCCTGCAGCTTCTTTATATAAGCGACGTCTCTGGTGTCGGATTTAGTAAACACGATTATCTCCGGTTTATCTATGAGCACTCCATTTTCAAATCGAGAAATCTCGTCTCGCACTATCTTATAGTCTTGCTCTGGGGTCTCCGACTCAAGCGAGATACAGTGCGCGATAAGTTTTGTACGGGCGATATGGCGTAAAAACTTAAAACCGAGCCCCTTACCCTCTGCGGCCCCCTCGATCAACCCGGGGATATCGGCAAGCACAGAGCCATAAAACATGCCGAGATTTGGGTCGAGTGTTGTAAATGCATATGAGCCAACCTTGGCTGTAGCGCCGGTGAGCGCATTGAGGAGAGATGTTTTCCCTGCGTTGGGAAGCCCGGCAAAACCAGCATCGGCTATGAGCCGCAGCTCGATCTTGAGCTCAGCTTCCTCACCAATCCCTCCGGGGAGGCTCTCTACAGGAGAGCGGTTTACCGAAGACTTAAACACAGCGTTGCCCGCGCCACCGCGGCCACCTTTTAGCACGAGTATCTGCTCATATTCTTTTAAAAGCTCATACTCTTCGTTGGTTTCTAAATTGTGCACCAAAGAGCCTACTGGGAGGTCGATGATTTTATCCTTGCCGCGTGGGCCGGCCATACTGCGGTTCTCTCCCGCGCGGCCGTCCTCGGCCTCAAACTTGTTTTCTCCGCGGTAACGCGAAAGGAGGTTCATGTCGCGCACGCCGCGGATATAAATATCGCCGCCATCGCCGCCGTTGCCTCCAGCAGGGCCAGAGTACTCTCTCCCCTTTAGGTGCAGCCAGCGCACAACGCCGTCGCCTCCGCGACCTGCGCGCGCTTTGATTGTAAGTTCATCAACAAATGTCATCGAAGCTCCAGTCTACTCGTTTTAGAGTGCCTTATGCAACACCCAAGCAACGCAGGAGAGTATTGCAGAGCCGATCAGTGCGGGGACAAAGCCCGCAACTGTGAAGCCCGCAATGACCGTGGCAAGGAACCAAAACAGCAGTGCGTTAAGCACAAAGGAGAAAAGCCCGAAGGTGATGAGGTTGATCGGGAGTGTAAGGATGCCTAATATTGGTTTAACGGTGAGCCCAAAAATCCCCCATACTACCGCAACCACCACTGCCGTATAAAAGCTGGCAACAGATATCCCCGGTACAAACTCAGGGAGAAGGAGTAGTGTCCCTGCTATCGCCAACACGCGTATAACTATGCCGATCATGCGCTAATTGTACACCGATTTACATAAATTATAAAACATCCAAAAATAACGAGCGGCGCGACTATATTTTTGGTGTGTGCGGGGAATCTTCGAGACCGTAGTCTATAAATAATTGAGCAGGCGGTCGTAGCCGATGCCCTCAAGGAGGTTGAAGCCCCAAGTTGTGAGCGCTGCCATGTTGCCCGTGAGCATCAGGATACCTATCGCAACAAGTATGACGCCACCGAGAAGATTGAGGGTGGTGGTGAGCGTAGCGAGTCGGGTAAACCAGCTGCTGAGGCGTTCTATAAAAATAGCGGAGAGTATAAACGGCAAACCAAGCCCGAGAGAAAACACTCCGAGCAATATCGCGCCAGAAGCTGCTCCTGATGTTGAGGCCGCAAATAAAATAGTGCCAAGTATGGGGCCGATGCACGGGCTCCACCCGATAGCAAACAAAGCACCTATGAGCGCAGAGCTCTCTAAACGGCCAATAGTAAGAAATTGCGGGATGCGCATCCGCCACTCACTCATAAGGAAAGAGGGTCGCAAAACCCCGAGCATGGTGAGGCCAAAGAAAATTATAATAACCCCTGCTGCGCGCGAAATTATTTCGCGCCACGGCCCTATCACTCCTCCTAAAAACCCTGAAAAGAGCCCTAGCAACACAAAGACGATGGTAAAACCTGCTACAAATGCGATTGCGTTGCGGACAATTTTGCCACGCCTACGCGCCTCCTCCCCTGGAGAGACTCCCGCAATAAAAGCTAAATACCCCGGCACAATGGGGAGCGTACAGGGAGCCAAAAACATCAAAACCCCTGCCAAAAACGCCGCGGGGATGAGAACCAGTTCTGTCATTATTTTTTATGAGCCTTTGCTTTCTCGATAAGCCATGAGCTCGACTGCACCTTACCTCCCTGCCCTACATTAAACAGCATAGTTATCCCGAGGCGCTTGCACAACTCATACTCAGGAATATTGTCTTCTTTTCTGTCTCCACCATTCGCAAAAATATGCGGACGCAAATGCTCAAGCTCGCGACACACCGACATGTCGACAGTACCCGGCTCATGGAAGGTAAGTACAACCCGGTCGACTGCCCCAAACGCCTCGATCACTTCCCTACGTTCATCATGCGGCATGAAGGCAAAACCTTTTTTGAGCTTAAGCCAGTCGTCATTGTTGAGTATGACCACCAACTCATCGCCAAGTTTCTTGGCCTCGTTAAACATACGCACATGGCCAATATGTACTGGGTCAAACCCGCCGGACACCGCCACTACTATCTTTTCTTTCTTTTTCTTAGATTTCATGTATGAAACTTTATCATACTACTTCTCCATCAGCTTTTGATGCTCCTCTGTGTTCTTTAGCCCGCAGTTTTTATACTTTTTGCCGCTGCCACAGGGGCACGGGTCGTTGCGCCCTATTTCAGCCTCGGCCTGCATTTGTGCAAGGTTTATAACCGGCTTTTGTGCTGGGGCCGCTCCAAGAGGAACGCTATTAGAGAGCGCTTCTTTGGTGAGCTTTTCTGTCAGCTCAAACACTTGGCCAGCTAAAGTTGTCTCCATGTCTTTGTAGAGGCGCGCGCCCTCTTTGCGGTACTCTACCAGCGGGTCGCGCTGGCCATAAGCGCGCAAGTTTACCGAGCCGCGCAGATACTCCATACTCTCCAGGTGCTCTACCCAAAGCATGTCGAGTGTTTGGAGCACCACGCGGCGCGCGGCATTGAGCAAAAGCTCGCGGCCGAGCTCCTCTTCTTTTTTTATGAGTAGGTTTTTTGCCTCTTCGCTTGCGCCGGCGAGCTCTTGCAGCACGCTTGCCACATCGTCTGCCGAGCCCACGAGCACTTTACGGCGCTTTTCATAAATAGCGCGGCGCTGTATGTCGAGCACGTTATCAAACTCGAGCACATGCTTGCGTGCGTCAAAGTTAAACCCTTCGATCTTGGTCTGTGCGCTCTCGAGCGCGCGCGTTACGAGTTTGTTCTCGATCGGCTCATCCTCTGGTATGCCAAAGCGGCCCATCATGTTCTTGATCATGTCTGAAGCAAAGACGCGCATAAGGCTGTCCTCGAGCGACACAAAAAAACGAGTATGGCCCGGGTCGCCCTGGCGGCCGGCGTCGCCGCGCAGCTGGTTGTCGATGCGGCGCGCCTCGTGCCGCTCGGTACCGATCACATAAAGCCCGCCAAGCTTGCGTACCTCATCGGCTTCGTCCTGGCTGGCGAGCGCACCGCCGAGCTTGATGTCAACACCACGGCCCGCCATGTTGGTGGCAACGGTTACGCGGCCTCTCTCGCCGGCGCTAGCGATAATCTCGCCCTCACGCTCGTGGTTTTTTGCGTTAAGTATCTCGTGCGGGACGCCTTCTTGCTTTAAAAAGAGCGAGAGCAGCTCGTTTTTTTCAATCGAAACAGTACCCACCAACACGGGTTGGCCTTTTTTATGGAGCTCGCTGACAGCACGCGCTACTGCCTTAAACTTGCCCTGCTCAGTTTGAAAGATGAGGTCGTTTTCGTCTTTACGGACAACCACTCGGTTTGTGGGGATATCAGCAACCTCTAGCCCGTACACTTTATAAAACTCCTCACTAGAGGTTTTGGCGGTGCCGGTCATACCCGCAAGCTTGTCGTAGAGGCGAAAGTAATTTTGGTAGGTGATCGAGGCATAGGTACGCGACTCTTTTTGCACCACTACACCCTCTTTTGCCTCTATTGCTTGGTGCAGCCCCTCGCTCCAGCGCCTGCCGGGCTGCAAGCGGCCGGTAAACTCGTCAACAATCACAATCTCCCCGTTTTTAACCACATACTCTTTGTCTTTGCTATAAAGCGCCTGGGCCCGCACCGCGGTTTCCAAATGGTGCACATACTTAATGCCTTTTTCAGTATATAGATTATCGATGCCAAGCAATTTTTCCGCCTTGGTGATGCCTTCGTCGGTGAGAGAAATCGCTTTGCGCTTTTCGTCTACGGTAAAGTCGGTCTCGCGCTGCATGCCCGCAGCAATGCGCGCAAAGGTGCGGTAGAGGTCTTCAGACTCTTGCGCAGGAGCAGAGATAATAAGCGGTGTGCGCGCCTCGTCGATCAATATAGAGTCGATCTCGTCGACCACCGCGTATGCATGGCCGCGCTGTCTAAGCTCAGAGGGGTTGAAAGAAATGTTGTCGCGCAAGTAATCGAAACCAAATTCGCTGTTGGTGCCGTAGGTTATGTCAGCCTGGTAGGCCTCCGTGCGCGTAGCAGGGCGCATGAAATCGTAAAATATTCTGAAGCTCCCCTCTTCATCGCGCAGAGCATCCTCTCCGCTTTTTATATGCGAAGTATCGTATAAATACGATGAATCGTGGTTGATAATGCCAACTGAGAGCCCGAGAGCTGCGTACACTTGGCCCATCCACACAGCATCGCGGCGTGCGAGATAGTCGTTTACTGTCACGACATGCACGCCGCGGCCAAGCAGCGCGTTGAGATATACCGGGAGTGTTGCTACGAGCGTTTTGCCCTCGCCTGTTTTCATCTCCGCGATACCGCGGTTATGGAGCACATAGCCGCCTATAAGCTGCACGTCAAAATGTCTCAACTTAACCGTGCGTGAGGCGGCCTCCCGAGTGGCCGCAAACGCCTCAGGCATGATGTCCTCGAGCGTTTCACCTGCGACAAGACGGCTTTTTAGCTTATCGGTTGAGGCACGAAGCTCTTCGTCTGAAAAAGCCTTATAGGTAGGCTCCAAACGGTTGACCGCCTCTACCAACGCATGGGAGCCTTTAAGCGCCGCGCTCCTGGGCGCCCCAAATAAACTGGCCAGCGAAAACATGAAGGGATTCTAACATTTTTTTGACGATTCGGAAACAGAAAAGCCGTCCCGGCATGCCGGGACGGCTTTTCTTTCGAGAGGATTCCACATAGTGGAATACCTGCAAAGCAGGTTATCGGCGCTTTTTAGCAGCCTTCTTCTTTTTTGCTGCTTTCTTTTTCTTTGCCATATAATTGTGCGACCGAGAGGCCGCGAATTGGTCTATGCATCGTTCGACCGTACATCATTATCCTTCCGCGGAAGCATAATAGGTACATCTCGATGCGCTTACATAAGTATCAGTTATAAAATCTCAAGATACAACAAAATTTTTTTACACACTGTGGATATCTTTTAACGCGCAACAATATGTACTTCATTTTCAACAGATAATCCGCACGTTGCAAAAACTTTTTCTTGCACGATCTTTGCTAATTGCTTTACATCAGCTGCAGTACTCTTTTTTTCTGCAGCAATAACGAGAAACTGTTTTTCAAATAATCGCGCGCCACCCACGCGTGCCTCGCGCATGTCGAGCACGCCGTGGTGGAAGTCGAGCAGCCACCCAAGGGGGATTTTTATATCCACCGACTCCGGCAAAGAAAAAAGCGGAAGCCCCGGATACCGCGCAGCTATTTTTTTTGCCTCCGCGGCTGGCACTACCGGGTTTTTAAAGAAGGACCCCGCACTACCCTCCTTGCCTAGGTCAGGGAATTTATTTTTACGAACCCCCAGCACCGCTGCCCTGATCTCCTGGATAGTAGGTGTCTTGTCTTTAAACTGCTCTTGTAGGTCTTTATATGAGATATTGGGGTTAGGAACACCAGAGAGAGAAAAGGCTGCGTGTAAAACCACATACCGGCCAGGGTTTTGTTTGAAAATACTGTCCCGATAACCAAACGCACATGCTTCTCTAGTAAGCGTTTTTATATTTTCGGTTTGGCGGTCGAGCACCTCCACCCACTCAAGCGTTTGCGAAAGCGCCGCGCCATAAGCCCCAATATTTTGCACTACCGCACCACCCACCGTGCCGGGGATGCCTGAAAGATTTTCTATCCCCCACAGATTTTCCTCCACGGTGCGGGCAACAAAAGTATCCCAACTCTCTCCTGCCGCCGCGACTATGAGCGCGGCGGTGCCCTCTCTTGCTAGCTCAACACCCGCAAGCTCAATTTTTATCACCAGGCCGTCAAAACCTTCGTCGTCTATTAATATATTGGAGCCGCCGCCCAAAATAAAAACTTTGTAGTTATGTTTCTTTGCAAACGCAAGTGCTTCAAAAAGCTCTGCTGTGTTAGTTACTCGTACAAAAAAACGCGCCGGCCCTCCTATATCAAACGTGGTGTGGGGGGAGAGTTTAATCTGTTCTTCAATAGTCATGGCACCGAGTGGGAAGCGGATGCGAGCTCCAAAACATTGTCTTAATGTGAGTGCAGTCGCTCCCCACTCGAAGCACGACCCTCCAAGTATACCTCCCCTCTAATAGAAACGAAAAACCCCTCCGGAGAGGGATTTTTCGTAAGACTTTGTTTTGTAGAACGAGCATCAAGCTGTACTCACCCGCTTAGTATACCAAGGCCTTTACTGCTGTCCAGGCTTGAGCGTGCCGCTTTGTATCTGCGAGATAAGCGATTGTGCTTGGGCAGCCATTTCCGGGTTTAACTCAGCGACTTTTTTAAGCTCTTCAATTGTCTGAGCCCCGTTCCCTGCAGCAAAGTACGCCGAGGCAAGACCGAGGTGGATGTTTGCATCTTTGGGGTTTTTCTCCACGCGCGATTTCCAGATACCTACCACGCGGTCAAACTGTTTCGTGTTGCCATATATTTGAAGCAACTGGTCATTGTCGTAAAGCACTGTGCCGAAGCCCTCTATCAATACTTTATCTGCCCCAGACTTGTCTCCTGCGTAGTAGAGCGAGCTAGCATAGAGTGCTCGTGCGTTTTCGTATGTAGTGTCAAGCTCAAATGCTTTTTTGAATGCCGCCACCGCCTGAGCTGTGTCACCCTTTTGTAGATAGGTGTTACCAAGTTGGAAAAGGATTTGCTGCTTCTTTGGCGAGAGTTCAGAGGCTTTTATCAGATGTTGGATAGACTCATCGTAGCGGCCAAATTGTGCGAGAAACACGCTCATAAAGAGCTCGAGGCGTGCATCATCTGGGCGAGCCTTCAATAACCCTTCCCCTGTAGCGTGGGTAAAGGTGTAGGCCTCCTGTTTCAACTGCGGGCTAATACCACTTGCTGTTGCGATGCCGTTTGAGGCAAACTGGAAGAGCTGTTCTATAGTTTCTTGCGTCCCCAAGTCGCCTTGTGAGAGCGCGGTTTTAAAGGAAGCGATTCTATCTTCGGGGCTAAAGGCTGCGCCAGTAGCGGGGTTGTTGTTGGACAACGCCAGGATAAGCGTCTGCGCACGCGTCAGGCCAGGCGCGTTAAGCATCCATACGCCGCCCAAAATTATCACAGCCGCAATAGGAGCAACAATCGCGATCATGCGGTCGTCTCCCGTCTTATGCCAGATCATTGCTCGCGGAAGCGGGTTCCAAGAATGTCCGTGGAGAAACGCGAGAATAACAAAGAAGAACACAAAGCTGAGCAGGTCGTGGAACACCGTGAGGTTGCTAAACCCGTACGCGCCAAGAAGCCCTAAGAACACTGCTTGCTCCGGCACACTAAGCTCTGAGCGTATGAGCGCCCATGCCGCAAACAAGAAGAATAGTATATAGATAATAAATGCTGGGAAACCGCCTGAGATAAGCCAGTCGAAGAACTCGTTGTGGGTGCGGTCGAACCATTGCTCTTGGCCATACATGCTCGGCACGTAATATTTGTTGAACACATAATTGAAGTTCTCCTGTCCCCAACCAAAGACGGGTTTTTCTAAAGCACCAGGAAGTGCCATGTCAAACCACAAGGTGAAGCGTGATTGAGTTGTCTTGTCGGACAAAGAAATCGAGGCAATACGGTTGAGTGTTGGGCTAGTGCGGACAAAGGAAGAATCTTTGAAGGCAATAAAAACGCCCGCGAGCAAGACAAGCCCGCCAAGAAGACCGAGCGACCACACTCGTATAACCTTCCATTGTGGCTCGCGCGCACGCAGCCCTATATAGACCGCAGCAATAACAAGACCGCCCAAAACACCTAGTGTTGCACCTCTTGTCTGAGAGTAAAAGAGTGCAATACCTTGAAGCACCAACGCCACCCCATAGACGCTTTGCAGCCACACAAAGCGGCGGTCTTTAATGAGTAAGTACAGAGTAATAAAAATAGTAAAGAGCATGAACACTGCAACGTAGATTGCGTTGCCAAAAGTGGTGTCGACACGGATACCGCTCTGAGAAGACGGAGTGAGCCCAAACCAGTTGAGTAGCTGGGACAGCGCGTAGAACCCTTGGAGAGTACCGGCGACTACTGACACTCTAAAGAAAACATTCCACCACTTTTCTGCGGTAAGTACTGCGCCTGTAATAACAAAGAAGATAAATGTATGGAGCACGGTAACGTAGCCGTCCATGCGCTCGAAATTGCTCCAGAAGCTCTTGACGCCATCGACACTAAAAAATGTTGCAGCTCCCATCCATACTACAAAAGCGAGAGCGGCCCACATCAAAAGCGAGGAGTGCGGCCGGTATTTTGGCTCCTTAAGCGCTAGGATCACATAGGCAAGTAGCAACAGCTCTACCAGGATCCGGAAGACAAAGTTCTTACCCGTGATATAGGGGAAGAACATCGGCGGGATAAAAGGGAAATTTCCTGCAACAATAAAAGTAATAAAAGGTACTGCGGCAATACCAATAAGCAGTATCCATTTAAGGGCGGTTGTATATTTCATACACAGCACTATACCGCACAAATGTATGAGAGACAAAATATAAAGAAAAGGCCGCCTCGCAAAGCGAAGCGGCCGGCTGTCGTTGCGGCTTAAGAGTATCAGGCCGCGATCGGCGGCAAACTCTCCACAACCTTGTAGAGCCCAAGGTCAAAGAGATGCCGCCGCACAATAGTAGCAAGGTCGTGGAGCGAGTCTTTTGTGGAACGCCCAGGACCAAACACACGTTGCTTAACAATCTTCTTCGCCAACATCCCTGATGAAGGAAAGTAGGTGAAGTAATGCGGGTTTTGAGCGATCGATTTGGGAAACTCCTCTGGTGAGGAAAAGCCCATTTCACGCGCGAGCGCATGTGATCGGCCCTCAAGCACAGCAGCGGGTACCACCTCCAAAAGATGAGCGGTGGTAACCTCGCCGATACGCTTCCAAGCCCACTCGTCCGCGGTGAGCGCGACGAGCTTGCCTCCCAACTCTTTTGCTTTGGGCATCTTAGCGAGGCCCATAAACAAATTCTGGAGGCGGACTGTAGACTTGCAATATAGGTCGTTCTCCTCGGGTGACAAATATTCGATAGCTCCCACACGCTCAGGGCTACCGACATTGACCACAAACGTGGCCTTGCCAACTTTTTCCTTCTTTACGTGCTGATAATAGACGTCAGCCGTATGTCCGGTCCGGTTTGCGGTTGTCATCCGAAGCAGGGCGTCTTTTTGTTGATCGTGCGGGAGGGCCCGCACAATCTGCTCGATAACTCGCGGTCCTCCCTTAACGTGTTTGAGGACGCTCTCATAAAAGAAGAGTTCCTTGAGGTCGTCATCGGTCCCCTCCCACAACCCGAAGTTCTTGGCGATCGTGCCGATTGGAACTCCGGGATACGGAGAAAGGATAGAAGTCCACGCCATTGTCGGGTTGATGCGGTTGTTGAGGTCGAGTGTCCCCAAGTCGGTCGTGATATCGCTAAACGGCACGGCAAGGATCTGCTCCGTGCGCAGTGTCATCCCGCGATCCATTATCTTCTTGCAACCCTCTAGGATCAGATGGTCCGGCATAGACCGGAAGAGCACTTGATCCCTGAGGAACTCATTGTCAGACTCGATAGCAAGCGTGATGCCGCTACAACCCGCCTCGACAAAGAGGTCGAGCCGCGCATCGCCAGACGCGTGCCGAGTCATCTCGAGCCTCATTTGGCAATGGAACGGGACGCCAACTTCCTGCTTCCAGCGTTTTGCAAACTCTGGGAGCCAGACTTTCTCGTCGAAGCCAAAAATGTCGTCCTGAAAATAGAACAACTTTGTCTCTGGCCAGCCTCGCATGACAATCTGCGCTTCGGCAACAATATCGCCGATAGGGCGCAAGAAAGCATCGAAGCCGCCATGCATCTTATTCTTTTCAGGCGCATGACAGTATGAGCACTTATAGGGACACCCCTCTGAACCAAAGATGCTCTTGATAGGAGATTTCCCGTACTCAGGATATGCCCCATAGATAGTTTCCCGGCTTGGAATCGGGAACCCTTCGTACCGGGCAGTGATGTCAAAGTGGACACCTTTTTTGAGCGAGCCCTCAAGCGCTTGCTTGAGTAACCTGAACCCGCCTGAGCGGATCACCCAATCTGCATGAGGAACACACTTGTCGTAAGCATAGGTAGGGTAAGGCCCACCCATAATTACGGGGATACCGAGCGCACGGACAGTGTCGGCAGCTGCAAGCATGGGCAGGTGATATCCCGCCCACACATGAAAACCAACCATGTCCGGCTTTTTGGCACGGATTATCTCAAAGAGAGGTTCAAAGTTGTTGTTCTCGATGAGAACAATGTTTGAGTCCCAGCCGACTTGGCGAGGGATTTCATCCAGATAGTGCAGTCCGAGCGGTTCAATTGGTGGCTTGCGAGCCACAAGTACAAAGCGCTTAGGCATCGAAGCCTCCTGTTATTTGTTGTGGTTGTTGATGCGCTCTTACAAAGAGCAGCTAGGGAGATAGTAGCACGCACCATCACTGAGGGCTATTGTGTTTTGTGGCGATCGTGGTGCTTTACAAAGTAGGAGTTTGGGTTTTTGCGCAACTCCTCGGGCGCACCGACCTCGCTTAGTTGCTTGTTTTCGAGCACAAGGAGCATGTCAGCATTTTCGATAGTCGAGAGACGGTGCGCTATAACAAACACGGTCACGTTGCCGTGGAGTGTGCGTATCGACTCTTGGATAAGCTTTTCCGACTCCGAGTCGAGTGCTGAGGTTGCTTCGTCAAGGATAAGGAATACCGGTTTACGCGCCAGAGCGCGCGCTAAAACCACGCGCTGGCGCTGGCCGCCGGAGAGCAGCACCCCGCGGTCGCCGACCGTTGTCTCAAACCCTTCCGGTAGAGACATGATGTACTCGTAGATATTCGCCTGTTTTGCAGCAGTGATAATATCCTCTTTTGAAATGTCTTTGCTGTAGAAGCGAATGTTTTCTGCAATAGAATCGTTAAGCAAAAAGACATCTTGCGAAACGTAGCCCACATGCTTACGCCACTCGTCGACAGAAATGTTTGCAATGGGTTCACCATCCAATGTGATTTGGCCTGAAGTTGGTTCGAAAAGCCTCAGCAAAAGGTCGGCCACGGTGGTCTTGCCAGCTCCCGAGGGCCCGATAAGTCCTACCGTCTGCCCGCGTGGAAGAGCAAATGAGATGGAAGAAAGCACCGCAGTGTCGCCATTGTATGAAAATGATACATTTTCAAATGCGAGCTGCTGCTTAAATACCATGGGCGCTGTGCCTATCACTTTTTCTTCACGGTGGTCCTCTAACATCTTTTTATAAGAGGTGAGGCTTTTTGCATACGGCAGGGTCTCATTTACACTATGGAGCGCGTTTATACCAGACTCTAAATAGGTGAATATTTTTTGTATAAGATACAACGTTGCGCCAAAAGAGACGATGCTAAAACCAGGAGACTTGTACGAGACCGTAAAAAGAATAATCACGAAAATAAGGCTGAAGGGTTGGAACATACTTGCACTCCCTGAACGAATGAGTGCCATCCTAAGCGACAGGGTGCGAAGCGCACGCAGATACGTATTACCCTGTCGTATCGCGAGACGCTCTACCCCAGCGGCCTTTATAGATTTTGTCCCTATGATATGCTCGCCTAAAAATTGAGAAAAAGATTTTTCCTGTTGTATGACCAAATCCGCGGTGCGACGGTTTCTGATGAGAAAAGGGCGGCCAAAGAGGACAAGTGCCGCCCCCCCGATGAGGGTATAAAGCGTGGTGATAGGAGAAATATTGATCGCTACCAAAAGATACATGACAAATCCGCTGAACGACTGGATAATTTGCCCCACAATCTCCAACAGAGCAGAAGATCGTTGTATGTCGCGCACAAGCACGCTGTGAAGCGTGCCGAGTTTTTGTTTGAGTAAAAACGGCCACGAAGCAAGCATGGTGTGGCGCAGCATAGACTCGCTCTCATCACATAGATAATCGGTAGTGACCCATCCGCGGATATAGCCAAACGCAACGACCGCTACTGCGCGCAATATAAACAGAGTCAAGATAAATCCAAGTAGATACCGAAAAGTGAACGGAATAGATAGAAAACCAAAAAAACCGCGAATAGTGGTCGTGATAAGGTCAGTAGATGTCTCACCTCCTCCGCCTGTAAAAAAAGAGATGAGCGGAATTACAGCATTGACGCCGATACCCTCCAAAACAGCACCCAAAAACCCAAGCACTACAAGCACAAGCATGTGCCACCGATATCGGCTGAAGCTTGTATACAGCACTTGTATAGTTTCTAGAATTCGCATCTGGAGATAATTAGAGATTTTTTTTAAGAATCATGCTGAGCATATTGCCATAGAACGCGGGAGAGGAAACCACTTTGTCCCCCTCCCCAAGAGCGAAAAGAGTGGCGTCTTTGATTATCTTTCTATAATCTTCAATCTCATGAGCATAAGGCGTTTCCAAATAAAAATATGCTGAATCGAGAAGCTCCATACCAAGTTCCTTACCCAACTCAACAATGGTGCGCTTTGAAAAATGTATTTGATGATCCGCAGTAAAGAGTTTCCATTTTTCTCGATACAACTCAGCACAAAGGCTCTCTATATTTGGTGTAGAGGTTATGTACAATAGCCCTCCTGGTTTGAGCCATGGCATCATGTGTTTGAGCATGGTTTTTGGATCTGCCATGTGCTCAATAACACCACGCATAACAATCACATCAAAAAATCCCTCTGGATAAGATGCCTCATCTACCTCACCATCTTTTACATTAAGATGCAGCGCAGTACGGGCATGTTCTGCAGAGGTGTGGTCAAACTCAATACCATGCTTTTCCCATGAAGTGCCAAACTTATTGAGCAGGAATCCTCCCCCACAACCAACATCTAATATCTTTCCTCCTTTAATATATTTTTCTAGATAGGTAATTTCAACTTCGTACATTTTATCGCGAGCCGCTGCATCAGCAGAATTGTTCTGGAGCTCAAAATAACCGCTCGCATAAAAAGCATCTCGCCCCTCTCTAGTCATCTGAGGATCGTGATAAATTAGGCCGCAATTGTCACATTGATAAGCGGTTATTGGATCGCTCTTTGCCCACTCAACTCTTTTTGTCGAGCCACACAAATTACACGCGGTTGCGGGTATAAAATATTTTGAAAAATATTTTAGATTGCCGACACTATTATCAAGTTCCATAGAGAGGTATGTATGTATAAAACTACCTTTTTAAGGACTGCTGGTCAATAAATTAGGTGTTTAGTTAAGCCGCTCAAAGCCTGAGTGCGCAACTGGCCCGTTAAGTTGTTTCTCGATTGTACCTTTATCGATCGCTTTTTTCATAATGGAGAATACCTGGTCAAGCGCCTTAAAATAGATATCGAGATGTTTTTTTGTGTGTGCGTATGACGGATAAAAGCGGTTTGCCGCAAGAATCTTTCGCTTGAGCATCTCCTGGGTAAAGAGCGTGCGCACTGCACTGCTCTCTTTGCCGTAATCAAACGAGAAATATCCCATGGTCGAAGTACCCCCTATTTTTATAGCAATACCGTGCTTCTTTGCGAGTCTTTCTAGCCCTTTGTTCGCAGCTTCCCCTATTGAAACCAGATGTTTTGGCACATTATATTTCTGCATTTTTTTAATCGTTGCAAGCGCAGCTGCGGGCCCAATACTCTCGGTCCAGTAGGTGCTTGAGATAAACGTGTCTTGTGCAGCTTGCATCACCTCTTTTTTGCCGATAATAGCCGCCATCGGGTAGCCGTTGCTCATACCCTTGCTGAACACCGCGATGTCAGGAGTAACTTTATAAAGAAGATGCGAGCCGCCAATAGTTTCTTTAAAACCGATTGAGATTTCGTCAAAAATAAGTACCGCACTGGCCTTATCTGCGATTGCGCGAACTTTTTTAAGAAAATCATCTTTTGGCTCATCGCCATGTATCGGCTCCATGATTATTGCAGCGAGTTTACCTTTGGTATGTTTTACAATTTGTTCTAACTCTTCAATGCGATTATATCGAAACGGAAGGATCGAGCCACGTAGCCCTTTTGGCACACCTCTCGGCTCGAGCCCTGCAAGTAAATGCTCGTTGAGACCCTTCGGGTCTTTAAGATTGGTCGCAAGATACCAGTCGCTCCAGCCGTGGTAGCCGCAAAAGGCGATCACGTCGCGGCCAGTGTAAGCACGTGCGATGCGCGAGGCGATAGCCATCGACTCGCCGCCCGTGCGTGCGTAGCGCACCATGCTTGCCCATGGGTGGATCTTGATGAGCACCTCTGCGAGCTCTACTTCGTCTGGCGTGTTCCACGTCGCCATGGAGCCGCGCTCAACCACTTTTTTTACCGCTTTATTTACGTCGGGGTCAGCATAGCCAAGCGGGCATGCGCCGATACCCATGATCGACATATCGAGATATTTTTTACCGTCAAGGTCCCAAATATAGGGTCCTTTTACTTTAGAAAAGTACGCCGGCCATTGCTCAGGTAAAAACATCTCCGCACGTTTTGAAAGAAGTTGATTGCCACCAGGGATCAGCTTCTTAGCCCGCTTCCACAGCTTTTGGCCCTTGTGTTGCATAGAATATACAACACTATAACAGCTTTTAAGTTTCTGTCCTTACCAAAACTTGACACTACTTTATAAATACAGTATTATATTTTTGGGAGTACGCACCCAAACATGCGTATGAAAAGAACCTTGGAGATAAGCCATGTCGATCAAATTAACTCTGCCCCGTACATGTACGGGCCGAGAGATTCTGGATGCGTTCCGCGCTGCGGCAACTTTCCAGGAAACACCTGAGCGAAAATGGGAGGTGCACAGCTATGCGCTACCTTGTGGGGTTGCAACAGCTGAAAACACTTTTATGCGGATGCGTGGCTATTATGCGACACCAGCCTACCTACAAAAGCAGGGCCGCATTAGCAGACTCTTCAATGGTCCACATGAAGAGAAGTGGGTTACTATGTCTGGTGGAGACGTTAGCCGTTTCGCCACACAAATCAAGCTGCTCCCTTTACAGCCGGAAGCTCGGTACAACGAAGTAGAGATGGCCTTCAGCCATCTCGGTATAGGACCTGAGTGGGATCAACTCGCTACGATGGTGAGAGTGATCAGCAGTCCTAACGATCAAGAGGCCTCGGTCTTCCGCCCGGCCTACGATAGGATCGTTCGCGATCTACTGCGACGGTTAAACGTAACTCCCGCCTCTGCAACCTAAGTGAGCTGAATTGTATAACCGGCCGGAGTCCCAGACTCCGGCCATTTTCTTTGTCTTACATTATGCGGCCTTCCAGGACTTGTTGCGCTCGGTTTCGCTATTGAGGTTTTTTACTTCGGGATGCTGATTCAAAAACTCCACAATCATGTCGTTACTAAAAAGCGGGTCTTTTGGATACAGATTTTTATACACCTCTTTGAGCAATTCGTAATCGACAGAGTAATCGATCGTGAGACGATACCCAGCTTGGTTGGGCTTATGGTTTTTATATTGACCAATTTTAAAGATGTTCGGATTCTTCCACATATAAAACGTTACGTGTTCACGGTGTGCGGGGATCGTCGCCTCCTTCCATGTTTTTTCTAAAGTATTAAAAGAAAAAACTTCTGTATCCATGCCGTCTGCGTAGGTGTATGGCTCAAGGTTGTTGGAGGCGTAATCAAAGTCGCCTGATTTAAAAAATTGTATTGTCTCGTCGATAACCTTGGGGTCGATTATCGGGCAGTCTGATGTCATGCGCACAATAATGTCTCCCTGCTTTGCGCCATGAACAAGCGCTGCTTGGTAGTAGCGGTCGAGCACGTCATTCTCATTCCCGACATAATACGGCTGGCCTGCCTTCTCTAAATAATCAACAAGCACCTGGTCTTTAGGATTCGTCGTAGTGGCGATAATCGTTTTGTCGATTTCTTTACTGGCAGCAACGCGCTCAAGCATACACGAGAGTATCGTTTTTTCTGGTGCAATTTCAAAAAGTATTTTGCCGGGGAGCCGGGTCGAGCTCATGCGCGCCTGGATAATAGCGATGGTTGCCATGTGCTTATTTTATCTTAAAAAACTTCTTTATCTCTGCAATCTGTTTTTGTATGTGCGGAGTGTTTCTCTCTAGCACGCCACCCTTGGCTGCTATACCCACAACCACAGTGGGGCGTTTAATATCATTAACAACAATTTCTCCCCGTTGTGCAAGAAGACCTGTTGAAATAATAGTGCCTCCTAATTTTTGGATATGCCGTCGCCCAAGAGATTTCTGCATATGCTCGCGCGCATGGATAAGCCCGAGAAATATGTGTTTCTGTATAATCGATACATCAACTCGGTAGATAAGATGTGATAGATCTTGCGCCACTTCCTCAGCAAAACACCCCTTACCTGCGTCAATTAAAATAACCCCAGGCGCTGCATGTTTGAGCATCGCTTTTTTGATGACACCTTTTTCATTTGTGATACCAATTACAATCTCGGCACCCCTGCATGCTGCGACAATACTTTTTGCAGGAATAATTTTTGAAATAGTATCTTTCGATTTGATCTGGTTGAGCCCAGTACATATTGTACGAAGTTTGTTTTGGTCGCGACGATACGCATTGATATGGACACCACGCTCAACTAATTTAAGTGCCACTTTTGAGCCAAAGTTCCCCATGCCGATTATCGCAATTCGGGTCCCACTAACCTCTGACACCAAGTTACACACCAGAGCATCGACTGCTTCAACCGTGATGTCATTGCCCTTGTAGGTAAGGAGGGTCGATTGTGCAACAATATTCCGCACAGCCTTCTCTATATTGCCAACATCATTCGCTCCGTAATACATTTTACGTACCTTTTTTTCATCGTCGACAAAAACATAGTCGACCTTGTCATCAACTAGCCGCGCAACAGCGCAGGCTGTGACAACATCGCGTACAATAACGCCACTATAAATTAGCTCTGGTGTTTCGCGCATCGGCGTCTCATAAAATCGATCCTGCAAAAAAAGATCGGAGGTGTTGCCTATCACAAACGCAGTGGTTCGGCCACGCGCATTTTTCTTTATTTTTTTAAGGGCTGCTTCAATGGCCTTTTTCATACAACATGGTCCCAAAGGATCGGATAATCTGCAGAGATCGCTTCGTGAGCGGTTTTACCCACTACCATGTCCATAAATTTAGGTAGAATCGCTCCACCTGGACCTTTGATCGTAAGCATCTCAGTTGTAATCTTCTGCCCTTTTTTTATATTTACTTTTGCGTAGAGACCTTTTTTAAATTTATTTATCGTCTCAACCTCGCTCCCCACAATAATCTTTTGTCCTTTACCTTTTATAAGCGGTATAGTGCGGCTCAATCGCACAAGCTCTTTCAACTCTTTTGGATCAGAAGAAAGTATATGGTCGGGCCCTTCCATAAACCTATCGAGCGTAAAGTGCCGCTCGATTACCACAGCCCCAAGCGAGAGCGCGACCACAGAGGCGGTAAGGCCAATAGCATGGTCAGAGAAGCCGGCAGGCACACCAAATGTTTTATGAAGCGTTTTCATTGCGCGCAAGTTCATGTCCTCTGCTGCAGCTGGGTAGGAGGAAACACATTGGAGTAGTACAAGATTTTTGTTCCCTGCGCCGCGCACTGTGCCGACCGCGTCGTCGATCTGCGAGAGCGTCGACATACCGGTCGACATAATGATCGGCTTCCCTGTCAGGGCTACTCGCTTAATGAGCGGCAAATTAACTACGTCCATCGAGGCGATTTTATAAAAGGGCGTACCGAGAGACTCAAGTAATTCAACATTCTCAATATCAAACGGGGTAGAAAAAATAGGAATACCCACTTTACGTGCATAGGCAAAAAGCTCCTTATGTTCTTTAAGTCCAAACTCGAGGCGCTTCAACATCTTGAAGGTCGACTCCTCGGTGTCCACCAACTCCTCAGCATAACGATTCTCTTTTACTTTTTTAGAGAGTCGGCTCTCTGCGCGATAACTCTGAAATTTGACTGCCGATGCTCCGGCTTCTTTAGCCGCGTCTATCAGCTTCTTTGCAAGCACTACTGACCCGTTATGGTTGAGACCGACTTCGGCGATAATAAACGCTGGTGCACCATATTTGACTGTGTGTGCACCAAGCTGCACTTCTGTATTAAAAGAGTGTGTTTGTATATCTTTGCGGAGTTCTTTACTTTCCAGCTCATTTTTTCCTGCAAGCCGCTCTCCTAAGTCGCGCCCCTTTACCGCAAGGATCTGCAGGTCTGCATAGTGGTAGTCGCCGCCGGTGCCAATAAGGTGGAGCTGCTTAAACGCCGCTATTTTTGAGCGTACTTGAGCTAGTTCATCTTCAACACCTTTTACCATAAGGGGGTACACATACGGCAGCGAGACCATTTTGCCATCACAAGCCTCGCCTTTCTTAAGCAGACCTACTTTTATAAGGTCTTTGGTTACGCGTTCGATAAACGCTTTTTCAGAAGTCTTGTCGCGTTCGTCCCCGAGGGTAAAAGCAACTTCAACCGTCAACACGGTCTTGTTTTTAGGGAATCCAACCGGACAAAACTTTTTCTGCTCGCTGACGCGGTGGAAGATGATATTAGGATCATCATAGTACAAGAAACTCGGCTTGCCCTTTATGGCTTGGCTTTTCTTTGCGGCAATAAAAATAAGCTTTGCCCCACGATATTTAAGCTTATTGTGCACACCCAAGAGTTCGCCAAGCACGGGAAGTGGCATGGTAGAAACAACGTGATCATTTGGCCCTACTACGATCTTCTCTTTACCAAACACGAGAGAAGTAATGATGTTGTCTTTCTTTTCAATCCCAGTAAGTGCAGTATTGAGACGCAAGGTGCCACCAACCGCAGTAAATTTCTCTGCCATACGCTCCAAGACCCTGCCCGCGCCATATTTACCTACCGCGCTCCACTGCCCTGCGTGAAAGTGCCCTTTCGCTCTGCGGAAATTAACTCGCTTAGGTGCCCAATTGGGAGTCATATCGTCAACCGAGACTCCCCATAGTTTTTCAGGGTAACGGATAAAAAACATCTCTGTGAGTGTTGGGCCCACAAGCTCGAGCACATACTCGCGATAACTCTTTGCCTCTGCTTTGCGGGTTTCGTCGAGCTTCCCTATCTCCTCCAAAACCTGTGTACGAAGCTTGGCAGGAAAACTCTTGAGCGACTCGAGCGAAAGCGGATAATCGTAGTATTCATCGAACCTTTCCCCCTTGACGTTCTTGCCCCAGAATTCGTTTTTATAAAATAAATCGCCGTACTCAGTGTCCCAAATCTTTGCCTGACGTTCGTCTGGGGTATGAAAGATGTGTGGGCCGTGGTCCATATGAGGAAACTCCCCCCAGGCAAATGAACCTGCCATCCCACCCACAACTCCGTCCTTCTCAAACAGCGTGACATCGAGCCCGAGCTCAGCCATACGCAAAGCAGAAGAGAGCCCGCTCATGCCGGCTCCAATGACAAACGCTTTGCGTCTTTTATCTGTTTTTTCCTTCGCTCGTTTTACCATAAGGTGAATCCTCCATCTACAACAATATTTTGCCCGGTTATGTAACGAGCATCGTCTGAGGCTAAAAACAGTATGGCTCCCACAAGATCATCCGGCGTAGCCATACGACCAATCGGCGTCTTATATTCGTAATTTTTCACAAAAAAGTCTGCCTGGTTGTTAAATACACCTCCAGGGGAAATAGCGTTAACCCTAACCCCATGCTTCGCCAAATAGACAGCCAGATATTTTGTCAGATGTATAATGCCTGCTTTTGTTGCGCTATAAATCTCAGAACTGTTTCTGCCAGAGTCGCCGTAGATGCGAAAGTCCGGCACTGCCACACCATAAACCGAACCGAAATTTATGATAGTGCCCTTCTTTCTCTTTGCCATGTCTTTTGAAATGGCCTTGGACATAAAGATCGTGCCTTTTAGGTTGAGGTTTATGACGCGGTCGAGTTCTTCCTCGGTGCGCTTCTCAAACGGTGTATAGACACCGACCCCGGCACAGTTGATAAGCACATCTACTGGGCGCTTGAGAGCGCGTAGCATTGCTTTAATTTTGCGCTCGCTGGTAATATCTGCTGCAATGTATGAAAAGCGACGAGCGTAGGGCGCTAAGAGCTTTTTAAACTTGGAGTCAACCGCGGGCACCACATCAACGCCATAGACATATGCACCGTTTTTAAGGAGCGCTAGCACCAATGCCTGGCCAATTTGCCCGCATGCGCCAGTCACAAGGACTGTTTTTCGCTTTAAATTATAGCTATTTAGCATACCTTTTATGAGGATGTGATTTTACAACAAAATGCTATCTTTGCAAGGGCTCTGCTACCTTTTGCTCGCAGCGAGTGAGCGAACTAATTCGGCCGCACGCTCATTGGCGCGCCCGTCGAATGCATACTCCCGGTCCAGAAACGCCACCGCGTGTTTTGATACTTCTGCGCGTGCATGTTGGTCTCTTACAAGAAATACGAGAGCGGTGCTTAGTTCTGCCTCAGTGGTGGCGATCATCATTGCGCCTTGACTAGCGTAGTATGAGAAATGATGCACCCCCATCATTGCCTGCTCTGGAGAGACACCGAGATAGATAAGTGGCTTACCGCATTGCATTGCTTCGATGGCTGCAGTTGAGTAGCAAGAGATTACGATGTCGGCGCATGGGTAGAGCTCTGCAAATGGTTCAAACTGTGCAACCTCATGAGAAATAGTTGAGAATAACGAGGCAATCATTGAAAGATACCATTCATCTCTGTTGGGTCCCGGGCGACGCTTGACGATTACATGAATGTTAGGAATGTGCGTTGCTGCATTGGCAATCGTCTTAAAAAATTCCTCTGTCTCATATGTGTCAAAGTCTCCGCCCGGGTCTACCGCAGGGGCAACACACAGCACAGTGACTCGTCCTGTTGATTTTTTGTTTGCGCCAGCGTCTCTGAGCGACGCATATACATCAAAACGTGGGGAGCCGATTATTACTGGAGTAGTGTCGTTGTCACCAACCTCAGCAAGTTGCCGCGCGGTGAGTGGGCCATATACACCTGTGTATTCGCTACGGTGACGTTTACTCACCGAACCGGGGCCGTAGTACTCAAAACCATGCTGCATCTCTATCGATGGTATGCCTTGTGCGCGTGCCACTTGTGCCAAAATAACAAAGTGTGTCTGGGTACTGACTGTCGCGCGCAAAGCTACAACTTGTGGTTTCAAACGCTTGAGCATTGCGTGTGTGTCATCGATATCTTCAAGCCGTTCTTCTAGAACGTCTCTAATAATAGCCTCAAGCGCCTGCACAAAAAGTGGTCGAAGAGAAAACCCTCTAAACTCAAAAGTGGGCATTGTGCCTTGCTGTTTAAGCAAACTCCACTGTCTTGCAATATTTTCTCTAGCCGTGCTTTGTTCCTCCTGGACTGATTCTCTAAACGAGTCAGGATGCACGAAGCGCATCCGGTACTTCCATATATTTTTTATCCCTGCTTTAAAAGCTTCCTGCCGATCGATAAGCATAATCTCGGCAGGCAGGTTTTTTATATACGGTTCTAGATTTTTCCAATAGTCACTTGCAAGAATACTGATCTCTCGTTTTGAACGCATCGAGGCAACAATGATATTAAGAAGCAATATTCCAACACTAAAAAGGCCTCGTTTTAAAGTAAATGATGCGGAGCGAATTTCATTTTTGAGTGCTGAATCAATATTCTGAACAATCACTTCTACGCCACCAGCTCGCCCTATACATTCCGCTGCGTCTACAAAAGCATGAATTTGACGCGCAACGAGGACACTTCCCATTGGGGGTGTACCGTCTGGAGCAGGAAATACAACTAGTCGCTTCAATCCAATATGTTTATGAATCACATTTGCAACAATATCTGCGTAGTATAGAAGATGGGAGAGATACCATTGCACTGAAAGAAAGTACAGTTGAGAAAGTGACACACCGCGATACGAGAAGAACAACCAGTCTTTGCTCTCAAACAGGGCTCGTGGCCACTCTTCGGCGAGCACCATAAAGTCGGCGTCTCGCGTGCGATACTCTCGTCCAGAGACAAAAGGAATGCCTTTTTCCATTAGCACATTCTCGATCTCAATATCAATCGGAATTAACGTATAGCCTTCTGAGACGATCTCTGGGTGCTCTCCCAAAAAATGCTCAAGGGCCGGTAGCTGCCCTATCTCAGAAAGCAGAATAATATTTTTCTCGTTTTGGAGAGGCATAGATATTACAACTGTGTCAGAACAATTGTTGTAACACAACTAGCGAACATTATATAATTTCTACTCTAGGCACAGTGACAATAAATTTTACGCCCTTTGCTCGAAGCGCTTTTTCTTTCTCTAAAATAGCGTCTTTAAAGTTCCATGCGAGAAGTAGTATGTAATCTGGAGTATCAGTCAAAAGCCTATCTGGAGAGACGATTGGTATGTGTGTCCCAGGACTAAAGAGCCCTTGCTTGAGAGTTGTCGTGTCAGTTAAATAGTCGAGTGTTTCTTTGCCGACACCATAATAATTAAGGAGTGTGTTGCTCTTTGCTGGGGCGCCATAGCCCACTATTTTTTTACCTTTGCTTTTTAGCTCTTTGAGTAGTGAGACAACCTTCTTTTTATTTTCTTCCACATGTTGTGCAAACGCGTGGTAAGTTGCTTCGTTTGTGAGCCCTGCAGCTTTTTCCTCAGCAAGAACGCGAGTAACGTTTTCGCTTGGCGCGCGGCTCTTCGCAGTATAGACACGCAGCGACTTGCCTTGTGCCGGGACTATCTCAACATCAAATATCTGCATACCCGCCCCTTCTACTAACATTTTTAGTGCGTGCAGCGAGTAAAAACAAAGATGCTCGTGATATATCTGGTCGAAAGCGCTTTCATCTACAAGATGCTTCGCCCAATGAACTTCAAATATAAACGTACCATTTTCACCAATAAGTTTTGCTACTCCCTCGAACACATTTCGAATAGGGTCCGTGTGAGCAAACACGTTGTTTGCGGTCACCACTTTTGCTTCACCAAATTTCTCTAGCAGCTCGTCCGCTGTTTGTGATGTAAAAAACGCCGGATAAAATGGCACACCCCTCTCTTCTGAAATGGAGGCGAGGTTGTCAGCCGGGTCAACATTGAGTACGCGAGCTTTATCCTTTATATAACTGAGCAGAACGCCGTCATTGCCGCCGATATCTATTAAAAGATCGTTAGGCGAAGTAATAAGTGGCAATATCACTTTTTCGGCATACTCCTTAAAATGTGCGACTGAGGGTGAGCTTGCGCCAGTTAAAAAATGATAATCCTTAAAGAGGATCTCAGGGTTCACCACATGGCGTAACTGAAGGAGTGAGCAAGTCCGACAAAAATATAGAACCAAAGGAAAATATTTTTCTGGCTTATCCAAATCTTCTTGGCTAAGATATGCGTTTGCAGGCGGAGTTGAACCTAAGTTAAGCACCTCAACAAGGCCGCTTCCTTCGCACACCCGACAGGTTGTCTTATAAATACAATCTTCCATATTCATCGCAACGGTTCTCGGCCAAGAAAAGCTCGGGACAAGGCTCTGAGTGCTCGGTCGATCCATGCTGCAACCCATACCAATGGAGCAGAAAATGGATAGTGCTTTTTAAAATATACCATAAGGCTGCGGTTATACTCCTTCCGACGCCATGAGCTTTCTTTCTTATTATAGGAGGTCGACTTGAGGTGGGTAATCGTAGCGTCGGGTACAAGATATATTTTATATCCTCGGTTATACAAGCTCCTACTCATCTCAACGTCAAGAAAATAAAAAGGGATTTGTTCATCAACGATATATGTGCCAAGTGCTTCGCGCCGCCACATAAGGCATGGCCATGCTGGCTGCTCTACTTCTGAAAGGACATTAATATTAAGGTCTTCATAACGATATTGTTTCCAACGCCTGAGGTTAAGCAGGTATTTATCGATAACTCTCCCGATAATCGTAGTGAAGAAATATATCGAGGGCGTCATGATACGACGATAATAGAGCTGAGGGGAACCATCTGGATTAAAAAGTGACGCTGTTGCTGCTCCCGCTTCTGGGTGCTCTTCCATAAACCTATAGAGAGATTGGAGTGCGCCTGGACGAAGAAGTGCATCAGGATCTATGGTCGCAATGTATTTTGTATGCGATTGCTCAAGCATGATATTGATAGCCGCCCATCCTAAATTCTTTTCGTTCTGTATGAAAGTAAAACGAGGATTATGACGGATATTTTCTGGCACATGCTTAAACCCCCCGTCGGTCGAGGCGTTGTCGATCACAATAACTTCATAGTTGATATCGCCTGCTGCAGAAATAATAGACTCAAGTGCTCTTGTAAGCAGGTATGAAGTATTCCAATTTAAAACCACTATAGAAATGTCTGGGGTTTCTTTCATGATCTTAGGAAATAATCTTCCTCTTCCACTCTGTGTTGATATATTCTGCCAATGCTTCCTGCCATGGACGCAAAGTGATTTTTGTTGAAGCAATACTCTCATTACCACGTGCACCCGCTCCAGGGTATTGTTTTTCAAACACTGCTGAATCTGCTTCAACGACCTTGGACGAGGCTCTAGCGATCTTTACAATTTCGCGAGCAATTTCAACTCGTGTAGGTGATCCTTCGTTCACCACATGAAATATACCTCCCTTCTCTTCCTCAACAAGAGTAATGAGTGCTTCGACAAAATCCTTGCCGTAGGTGGGGGAGCCGCGCTTGCCACCGATGACTTCAATTTTTGGTTTTTCCAATTGTTTTAAAATATTCGCAACAAATTTGTGATCCTTGTCGGGGCCGCCGCCAAACATCCAACAGGTGCGAGCAATAACAGCATCGGGCAACATACTCTCTACAACTAGCTCTCCCATATATTTAGAATGACCATAATGGTTCTGAGGGCTGGGTATATCATTCTCCAGATACGGAGCCTCTTTTTTGCCGTCAAAGATTGCAGAGGTAGATACATACACCAGTTTTGCTCCTATTTCACGTGCGGCAAGAGCAATGTTATAGGTACCGACAGCATTTGCTCTGTATGTTCCTGTAGGGTCTTTTTCACACTCAACCAAATTTGTCGCTGCAGCAAAATGAAAAATCACTGAGGGCCTGCTTTGCATAAACAAAGCGCGCACTTGAGAGAGGTCTTCTACGTTGAGCATATCGCGGGTAGTTTTTATACCAAAATTGGCATAGCTGCCCAACATACCTCCTGCCCCTGTAGTGAGAATTTTATCGCGCGATACAGTCATAATTATGCTTTGATGAGAAGGGGCCACGCAACATCCTGGGGAGACAATAGCGGATCAGAGGTAGGCCACGCAACCATAAATAAAGGATCGTCCCATCTGACTCCACCCGCCAACTCGGGATGATATCCATCACTTAATTTATACTCAACGAGTGCCCCCTCATCACTGAGCACACAAAAACCGTGTGCATAGGTACCAGGTACAAAAAGCATCTCACCTTTTTTTGCATCGAGCTCTACAGAAATATATTTGCCGAAATCAGGTGATGCTTGGTCGTATACAGCTACTACGTCGAGCACTTTGCCTGTCGCGGGGCGGATTAATTTATCTTGCGCATGCGGAGGCTTTTGATAATGAAGACCGCGGATAACTCCTTTTTTTGAGAATGATACATAGTCCTGTACAAAGCATGCTGTAATACCAAGCTTAGCGAACTCTTCTTCATCATACATAGTGAGAGAATTGCCCCGCACATCCTCCCGCACAGCAGTTGTTATGAGAAATACATCAGGAAATGCAAGTACTGTTTTAGTAAGGGAAGACATATTATAGGTGGGTATTAGCTCTGCCTGTACGCAGGAGAGCTTTTTTCATCCAGTCCTTATGTTCAACATACCACGCTACCGTTGTTTCAAATGACTTGTTAAACGTGTGTTTTGGCTTCCACCCGAGTTCGCGTTTAATCTTCGAAGCATCGATAGCGTAGCGGCGGTCATGCCCAGGCCGGTCTTTGACATAAGTAATTGCAGACTCACCTTTTTTAAAATATTTGAGCAAACGTCGTGCGAGAGTAAGATTACTAAACTCATCATCCGCGCCTATGTTATATATCTCACCAGGAGCCCCTTTTTCTAAAGCGAGTAGGATTGCGCTGGAATGATCCTCAACATGGATCCAGTCCCGGACATACTGTCCATCACCATATATTGTGATTGATTTCCCCTCCATAAGCCGAGTAATTGAGAAAGGGATCAGTTTTTCCGGATACTGATACGGGCCGTAGTTGTTGGAACAACGCGTGATAACAACTGGGAGACCATAGGTTTTAAAATATGAGCGTGCCACTAGGTCAGATGCCGCTTTGGATGCTGCATAGGGAGAGTTGGGGAGCAGGGGCGACTCTTCGGTAAATTTATTGCCACCTTTGAGCGGCAGAGCACCATACACCTCGTCGGTCGAGACATGTACTATTTTTTTAATAGAAGGAACACCTTTAAGTACGCCTAGGAGCGCCGCAGTACCAAGCACATTGGTATGGAAAAATGCCTCTGCGCCGCCGTGGATACTACGGTCGACATGCGACTCTGCGGCAAAATGTACTACATAAACGGGTTTATGTTTTTTTAAGATACGAGCTACTACTGCCTTATCGGCAATATCGCCTTTTACAAATATGAAGCGCTTAGCAGGCAGACCCTTTAGGTTATCCTTATTGCCGGCGTACGTAAGAGCGTCAAGACAAACGACTTTTGCTAATGGGTGCCTAGACAACACATATCTAATGAAATTAGAGCCAATGAACCCAGCTCCGCCAGTGACAAAAATGGTGCCTTTCATAATGGATCGACAATACCAGAAACCTGTGTACTTGTCTCTTGTTATCTGTTATAACTCTGAGCGTTATGAAAGGTCTCATATTAGCGGGGGGTAAAGGGACTCGGCTTCAGCCGGCGACTTTTACTATAAACAAGCACATGGTGCCCATCCTTAACCGCCCCATGATCCTCTACCCGCTTGAGACGCTCAAATATGCGGGCATCACGGATATCATGATCGTAACTGGTGGCGACCATATAGGCTCTATTGCGGAGTTTCTAGGCGACGGCTCCGACTACGGAGTGCAGCTCACCTACCGTGTTCAAAAAGAGGCCGGCGGCATCGCACAAGCGCTGAGCTTGGCCAAAGACTTTGTGGGGTCAGACTCTGTCGCGGTTATTCTTGGTGACAATATATTTGATTACACTGCCTTCCCTGCCACCTTGCCACCGAGCGTCGGTTCTACAGACGCGATGCTATTTTTATCGCTCGTGCCGGACGCCTCGCGCTTTGGCGTACCGGAACTTAAGGATGGAAAGATTGTCGGCATAGAAGAAAAGCCGAAAGAGCCTAAGAGCAACTACGCGGTCACCGGTTTCTACATCTACCCGCCAAACGTATTTGATATTATCCCTACCCTCAAACCATCTGCTCGTGGCGAGTTAGAGCTTACCGACGTAAACAACTGGTACGTCACCAACGGTCGCTGTGCACACCATATACACACTGGGTTTTGGTCTGACGCAGGAACGCGCAACTCACTCAAAGAGGTTATCGATTGGGCACACGCTCGAGAGTCTTAAAAATTTCTATAAGCCGCGGGATAATTGCGTCAAAAGAATATTCTTCTCGCACTCGCTCTTGCCCAGCCTTCCCAAGCCGCGCACGCAAATCTTTGTCTGCAATGAGCTGCTCCAACTTCTCTGCCCACTCCTCTTGAGAAGAAGAGAGAAAGCCGTTTGTGCCGTCAGTGACAATGTACGGCATCTCGCCAAAATCGCTCACCACTGAGGCAACCCCGCACGCCATGTACTCAAGGATCTTGAAAGAGGTTTTAGCCTTGTTCCACTCACCCTCCGCTTTGTGCGGTAGGACACCAATATCAAATTTTTGGATCTCTCGCGGCACGCTCTCGGGGTTGTTCCAGTCAAGCGCGTCTATAAACTCGACATTGAGGCCAGGAATAGTTTGAAATACCTCATACACCTTTTTGTTTTTGAGCGCTCCGATAAGCACAAACTTAAACGGGATGGGGCTCTTTTTTAAAAGTTGTTCAAAAACAGCTGCGAGATCTTGGAGGTTATAAAGGTGCTCGGGCCCAGTCCCTACCCACCCAATTACCACAGGAGTCGATTTGGTAGTATAGTCTTTGGTGAATTTTTTGTAGGCCGCAAGGTCAAGGGCGATGTGGATTATGTGTACGTTTTTATTAAACTGTCTCGCCCACTCAGCTTGTGCATGTGAGCAAGTGACAACAACATCAGCCATCTTAGTAAACATTTTTGTCTTAAAAAAGCTATGGAGCCAGACCGGGTCGTCAAGGTCAAAAATCATTTTCCGTCTAAAAAACCAAATATACGCAACCATAATCACAAAAAAATATTTGTTTGAGATCGTGCGCTGTAGGTAAATAATGTCACCCTTTTTGATCGAAAAGAGTGAGCGGACTACCTGCAATATAAGCAAGAATTTTTTTGGCCAACGCGTGCGCGATATATCGAGTACGGGAGGTGTATGAATAACGACTGAGAGCCCGCGCGCGCGCAGCTCATCTACGACTCGAAATGCGCGCTGCCGGGAGGAGCCGCCCTGCACATTGCTAAAGGTAAAGTAATGGATTGTCATAGAGGAAATACAACGAGATTGCTTTCTGCGCTTTGCAGCCTCTTTGTAAGGTACCTCGTGTCCACTAAAGCGCCAAGCTGTTTATTTATCTGCGCCATCTTTATAAACATCCGCAGATACAGCTTTTCTGACCCGTGCTTAGACTCTACCATCTCGCTGTCCGAGCCACCAAAGGCAGTAATGTCCGTAAAATCATAGAAATCGTAGCCATATTCCTTATAGAGGTTAGTTAATACTGGTCCTAGATTTTTAAAAGCGTAGGCATAGGGCGCATTAGGGAATTCTTTTAGCCGCTCATACTGCGCGTGCGAAAGCGGCGGTATAAAGCCAATTACGTAACTCCCCTGTTTTTTTGTAGTATCTAAGAACCTGCGTACTTCAGCAAGGGCTTCTGGTGAAATGCCACTCCCGTACTCGTCGCCGCTCGTTTCAGAGATACTTGCTGCTAGAGCCTCGATACTCGCACGTGCATTTTGTTGCTTCTCTTTGCTGCTAATAACATCACCAAAGTAATTGCTGCCGTCGTTTAAGAACCCGTTACCGTCGGCAACTGCGCGCAAGCCAATGTATGTTGTATTCGCATACTGCGCACCAAATACATCACTCAAAGAAAATTTATCTGAGAAGTAATCGGGATATATCCTCCACCACCCGCCTCCCAAAAAGAGGCCCTCAAAAAATGGGCGGTGGGGTGAGATATAAGCAACAAAAGGGTCGGGCCTTGTGACCACACTGTTTCGTGCGACTTCTTCAGGGCTAAAAAAATAAGGGTCCATGCCTGCGATGATAATCTTCGGCGAGTTGTCAGAAACCTTCTCCAAGAAATATCTGAAGTTGCTGAGTACTCCTCCTGTGCCAGTGTCATTATAAAAAACAGCAGGGTCTTTAAAAAAGACTGCGCGGAAGCCTCCTACCCGCGAGGTGCCAAGGGCAATGACTTCTGGTTTACGAATGAAGGTCTCTTGCAATTGGTAGTCACCCCTCGTGTTGCTGTAGGCGGCACCAACAACAATTGTTTCCCTGCTGCGCGCCAACTCTCCCACCTTTTGTGTTGAATAAAACTCACCGGAAGCAGTAAGGACGATAACTGCCGGCGCAAACACCAGCGCGATTGGTGTAAGAAACATGAGGATATTTTTTATAAATAGAGGCATATAGTTAAAATTGGAAGTAGATAAATATTGTCGGTGCAAAGTAGCCTATAAGAAGAGTCCACACGAGGAGCAGGTAATAAGAACCCCATCTAACCGCGCGATACTGCCAGAGGCGCGGCGTAGTAGCTGATTGTTGTACGTATTCAACAATAAAAAGTATCGCGACCGAAAGACCTATCATAAGAAGAGTCTTCTTACCTACACCTAGCATATAAAAAGAGCAGTAGTCACCGCAAAGGAGAAAATGGAATGCGTCGCTTCCCCACTCTGTTAACAAACGGCGAATGATCATCAGCGCTTCTTGCAGGTTTGCTGACCTAAAAAATATCCATGCAAACGTGGTCAAAATAAATGTGGTGCCTATCTGAAAAATCGCTCGCAGCCCTTCTCCTAATCCTATTTTTTTTGCAACTGAGTCACGCCAATTTTTCGTCCACATACCTACACAGATATAGAGTCCAAACAATAAGCCCATTGCGGCATAGTTCCATCCCGCACCGTGCCAAACACCTGTCAACACAAAAGTAAAAACGACTGCGCCGTACAGGCCCCACGGGCGAGCAGAGTATTTCCATGCAAGCGGGAGATATACATAGTCGCGAAACCAGGAGGAGAGCGAAATATGCCAGCGCCGCCAAAACTCTGCAATCGAGCGCGAAAAGTAAGGTTGTTTAAAGTTCTGTACGAGCTCGATACCAAGCATCCGAGCCGAGCCAACTGCTATATCGGAGTACCCCGAAAAATCGGCATAGAGCTGGATCGAGAATGCGAAAACGGCTACCAACAATACTGAGGCGTCTGCGGTGCCCGAGCGTGCATATACAAAAGTAACAAGAATCGCGAGGTTATTAGCAATGACAATTTTCTTAAAGAATCCCCACATCATTAAACGCAAGCCCGATACGACCTGGCTGTACCTGAACTGCTGTGTTGTTTTAAGCTGTGGGAGAAGTTGTGCAGGACGCTCAATCGGGCCGGCCACTAGTTGCGGGAAGAACATCACATAGAGCGCATAGGTGAGGTAGTTGCGCTCAGGATTGTATCGACCCTTATAGACCTCAATAATATAGGCCAGGCTTTGAAAGATATGAAACGAGAGACCAAGCGGCAGAATAAGCGAGAGCGCACCAAGTGAATAGTTCCAATGAAGTGTTTGTGCAAGAGCTGTTATATTGTCATCGAAAAAGTTGAAGTATTTAAATACAAACAGGAGGCCTACATTGGATAGGATCGCTACGTAGAGATATAATTTTTTATAGGCACCTCCTCTTTCGATATAAAATGCCAGAACATAATCAACGGTGATAAGAAAAAATAAGACGAGAATGTAGTACGGCACAAATGCCATGTAGAAATAGCAGCTCGCAAGAAGCAGAAGAAAAGGGCGTACCTTGCCTGGTAAGGCCCAATACAAAAAGAAGACAACGGGAAAAAATACAAGAAAAGGAATCGAGTTAAAAAGCATGTGTCGGGATTATAACGCAGTCGCCACACCTGTCGAGACAAGTATTGAGCTCCCGCTCTTTACTGCGCCCTGGCATACAGAAAGAACAACTTTTGCCACATCTTCTGGGATCATTAATTTCTTTTGGTGTGTTTTTGCCTCTGCAAACTCAAAATATTTCTCTGGCAAATCTGCAGTGAGATCGGTTTTGAGAAGGTCAGGCGCTACGGCATACACATCAATATTTTCAGCCTTAAGTTCTTTATAGAGTTCGCGGAGTAAACCGCGCAAAGCATATTTTGCCGTGCTGTAGGCCCCCATACGAGCTCCGCTACCAATCTCGATAGTTGAGGAAGTGATACCGATAAGCATACCCCCACCATGCTTTTTCATTGAAGGCAGAGCGGAAGAAAAAAGATTAAAGGCTCCAAACAAACCCGCTTCAAACTCATCCCTAAATTCCTCCGCCTTCATGTCGAGTATCGGCTTTCTGGTAATCTTCCCAACCGCAGCATGGATGCATATATCAATAGATCCGAAATGATCGAGGACTTTTTTGACCGCAAACTCAGTCTCTCTAAAATTTGCAACATCACATTGAACAAAAAAAGACAGCTCCCCAAGTGTTCCTTTTTTCTCCAACACCTCACCCTCCGAGGAGCTCCTGTATAAAAGAGCTACCTGATAGCCACTTTCTATAAGCAGCGTTGCTATGGCACTCCCCACACCACCCATCCCGCCGCTCAACAAGACTACTTTTCCGTTTTTTTTGGTCATAACATTTTGACTATAGCTTCACCGTCGACGAGTGCTTCGCTTGTTTGTTTGTTGGATACGCACGTTCTTATAGTGAGCGCTTGGAGTGAGTCTGTTTTATGCTGGACCTCCCCTAACACAATCACCTCTGTGCCTATCCTGATCGGTTTTCTAAAAAAAAGTGACTGTGATAAATAAAGGCATTTCTCTCCAGGGAGATACATACCGAGTAGGCGAGAAAACAGCGCGCCTGCGATCATGCCGTGCGCAATACGCCCACCAAGCGGAGAGTTTTTTGCATATGCTTCGTCGGTATGGAGCGGATTATAGTCGCCAGAGACTTTTGCAAACTCATCCACTAACTTTTCCGTAATATTAATTTCAAACTGGGCACGCTCCCCAACCATAATATCTGAAAATTTTTTAGATACGGCGGGCATATAAGTTTATACTTTGCCACCTTTAGAGCGGATAAGTGCCACGGCCCCGCCAAAATTCTTTACTGCCATCGCCTCGTCGAACGTAAACTTCACGTTAAAGGCCTTCTCTATCTCGGTGAGTAAAATAATCGCATTGAGCGAATCCCAAGTTGCGGTGTTCTCTGGCGAGAGCGAGTCCACAACGCGCGCCTCAGGCACACCAAGAATTGAGGAGAAAATGTGTTTGAGGGTGTCCATATTAAGAAGTGATACTGATAATAGGTTTCTGCTTATGCTTGGCAATCTTTTTTATATAGGGCTCAAGTTTCGTGGGCGAAGCTGAGTGTATACTAACAGAGGAGAGGAACTTCGAGGCGGGTTTGTTTTTGGGAGTCGGTATAAAAGAAGCTTTGAGTGTCTCCATGCCTTTTGCGTGGAGCTGCTTAATTATATGTTCAAAAAATACCTCTTCCACTCCTCGACCCATAACCCGACAGCTCATTAAAAATGTATCAAGGGTTGCACGTTTCTTTTCGATTTTTATGATCGCCAGGATAACGACACCATACCCACCGAATATGTCTCTGACATCGCCAGTGATTACCATATCGCCCTTTTTAATCATATGACTAATATCGGCCTCAGAGTAACGTTTGGTGGTGAGGTTAAATTGGTTTGTTTTTTGAGTCAGTTGAGCCGCACGTGCAATATCCACCTCATGCCCCTGCGCAACTGTTACAGTAATTTTGAGCTTTTTAATGTACTCATCGACGTTTTTTGCAGTTGTCTGTATTTTTTTTCGCTTGTTTTCCTCAACATACATTTGACCTTTTTTCTTATCCTCTGTGGTGAGAGACATCTGGTGAAATACATTTAGCGAAAAAAGCTCTCTCGCGTAGTGCTCAGGCTCCAAACTCCACTCAGGTGTCATAACCTCGGGAACCTCTGTGCGCATACGCTCCCGCTCAAGTGGTGAGTCATCGATAAACACGAGGCTATCGAGGCCTATATTGAGCTCCTGCGCTATCTCTCTGATATTTTGGGTTTTGTCCTCCCAGTTTGCCCGAATAACGGCGATATGCTCTTTTTTTAAAATCATGTGCGGGTTTTTCTTAAACACTTCATCAACGTCTGCCTCATTGTTTTTGCTGTTTATAGCTAGGATTACTCCGCGCTCCCACATAGAGAGAAGCGCTCGCTGGAAGTTCTGATACGCGATGCCAGGATACTCGTGCCCGAGTATTACACCAAGCGCTCCTTCTTCGCCAACAATCCCGCCCCAAATGGTATTGTCGAGGTCTAACACAATACATTTGCGCGAAAGCCCAAGAATTGCGCGCGCATATGTGAGCCAGGATGCAGCGAGTGCTGTAAGAAAGTCGGTAGTAAAGGGCATATCAAACGCATGATGGCCACGTAAGTCACGCGCATGAGTTTCTCCCACCTGGGCTATCACTTTATTTGTGTCAAAAATATGGATACTAGCGTTTTTCTTCGCTAGTACTTTTAGTTTTGTATTAAGATCGGATAGCGCAACAAAAAGCGGCTCCTCGGCAAAATGATGGCCGTATGCGCCATGGTACGGCAAAGCAAATAGGCAGACAATAGTAGCTCCGCCTGTCGCCCGTGCATAGCGTTCAATGTCTGCGAGTATCTCTTTTCTATGCGCGGGATCTAAAAATTCGGACTGTTTGTACGGGCTTGCGTCAAAAAAAATGTAGGATATGTCTGGTTTTGACGTATTGATTTCACTTTTTTTATTTTTAAATGCAAGGGCATACTGTTTATATGGTGCGCGGGTAATATTTGGGTAGACGTCTTCTGCGAGACACATCCCGCCGAGTACACGTTCGAGCACATCGTCTGTAAAGTTGGTGATGAGGTTGATCGAGACAGCCCGCATGCCCTTTGGGGCAAGCTTGGGGCGGCGCATATAGGAACTGATATAGGAGAGTGGGTGCATATCTATTTCTTTGTATGTACGATCGCGACCGCGGCAGCAATGTGCGCAGTGTGCGTCAAGCTCGCAAATATTTTATATTTTTTATTCTGGTGCGAGTCAATAAATACCACCACAGGCCGCCCACCTCTCTTCTCAATCCTAAAATCAAAAGGCGAAAGACTTTCGGGAAATGCTTTGATGACCGCCTCCTTTAGCGCAAAGCGGGAGGCAATATACTGAGATACTTTTGACCCCTTGGGCATAAGTTTAATCTCCTGCGGGGTTAAAAAATATTCGGCAAGCCTCTTTTTAAACCGAGCTTTTTGTATATTGTCAATTTCCACCACATCGACACCAACACCTATAATAATAGCCGCGCCTTGCATGGCCGTATAGTACTGTTTTCAAAATTGAAGGGCAACCGGGCAACCTATGGAAGAAATAATTGGTTATGGTAGGGTAAGCGCACAATATGAGCGACTTAGAGATACTACAGGCGGAGATACACCCCAAGGGCTGGGGGGCCGAGATATGGATCATCAATACCGAGAAGTACTGCGGCAAGCTCCTTAAGTTTAACAAGGGAGCCACGTTTAGCGACCACTACCACAAGAAAAAAGATGAGGCTTGGTATGTGCTCGATGGCAAACTAGAGCTAAGGTACTACAACCTCGCCAACGCAGACCGCATCATAACCGAGCTTGGGCCTGGCAGCGTAGTGCATATCCCGCCCTCAACCCCCCACCAGCTTGTGGCACTTGAGCCTTCGGTCATTGTAGAGGTTTCTACCACCCACGAAGAGAGCGACTCCTACCGCATCGGCAAGGGTGACAGCCAGAAAAAGAGCTAATTTTTGTTGTACGCGCGGGTTATCTTTTCAATAATTTTTGTCGTTGATTTGCCTTTAACCAACGGGAGCAGTACGAACTTGGCGCCGATTTTTTCGAGTGTGCGCTTTTGAGCGGCGAAGTCAGGATGGTTTTTTGTATCAACACCCTTCACCTGGATATCTGGGCGCATCTTTTTTATCCAGGAGAAAGGAGTTTTTTCAGGAAAAATAAATACATAGTCTACCACCGCAAGAGCCGCTACCACCGTGGCTCGGTCGCGCTCGGGGACTATCGGCCTCAGGTCGCCCTTATTGGTGCGGACTGAGGCGTCTGAGTTTATACCCACTACCAAAATATCCCCCAGTTTTTTTGCTTGAGTAAAGCTTTGTACGTGGCCCACATGCATGATGTCAAAACAGCCGTTTGTAGCGACTATTTTTTTACCTTCTTTGCGCGCAGCGTTAGTTGCACGCAGGACCTCTTTAAGCGTTTTGACCTTGTTCATGTGTAACTTTTTTTGGTCGTTCAATAACAGTGATACCTTTTTGCGCCACTACCTTTGAGGCGCACTCGTTAGCAAAACGGATAGACTCGTCGATGTCGCCTGTCTCTATGTATCGTACCAGAAGCGCCGCAAAGAAGGAGTCTCCGGCACCACTGGAGTCTTTAACCTCGGCTGGTGTAACAGAATATAATCTGCCCTGAAACTGCGCCCCAAACTCACCTTTGGTGCAAATAATCTTCTCAGCGAGTTCGGGAGTAATGTTTGGTTTGGAGCGCTCGTATTCGAAATTGTTTATTTTAATTATCTTTGCTTTGGCAGCCCAGTCGCCGAGCACCTTTTTTGTATCAATAAAAACTTTGTCATGCCGTTCGCAGATTGCCTGAATGTCCTCCTCTTTTAAAAACCCTTTGTTATAGTCTGAAATTGCAACAATCTCATACTCGTCGAGCGGCATGTCGCGCATAGCGATACGGTCGATGTGTGTGTTCGCATCAATGCGTATAAACGTGTGGTTTGAGTTGCGGTGGACGTAGCGCGTTTTGGTAACCTCCTCCCAACCGGGGTTGGTGATAAGATCGCAATGCTCGTAGATCGCCTTGATGTTGCGCTCGACATTTTTGGCCATACCGGGGTTCTTCGTCTCCTCGATCACGTTCAAAACTGGCACAGGTAGGTCGGGGGCAAGACGCTCCGCGTGGCAATACACAAAGCGGTCCAGGCACGTTTCGCCTATAACGAGTATCTTTTTCATACGTTTGTATCTGCCCGATTGTATAGTAAAATCGGCTCGTGTCTAGCATACTCCTTGACCACCACAACAAGCTGGGCGACAACATAATCGTCAACGGTTTAGTGCGTGAATATTGCAAAAAATATGACCGTGTCGGGATCTTCTGTATCCCCCGTTATTTTGCTTCAGTCTCCTTTATGTATCGTGATTTGGAGAATCTCAAAATAGAAAAATCAAACAACCACCGAGATAAGCAATTCTTTCGCTTCTACAACAAATTCAAGCTTGGTAGCGCGCGCTACGACGAGATCAAAATACTCTACGACGACACAGAGCTTGGCATCCCAGCGGAGCGACAATTTTACGCGCTGGCAAACGTGCCGCACGAAAAAAAGTGGAGCAGTTTTTATGTACAGCGCGACCAAACGCGGGAACAAGATTTTTTTGCACGTGTCACATCCAAAGAGCCCTATATATTTATCCACGACGACGCTATCTACGGTTCGCGTATGTCGCCTCAAAGACTGCCGGCACACCTCCTTGCAGTACGCGCCGAAAAGAGTTTAACAGATAATATCTTTGACTATTGCACGGTCATGGAGCGTGCAGAGGAGATACACGTGGTAGACTCCGTATTTATGTTTTTAGTCGACTGCCTTCCCTATCAAAACCCAAAACAAAAACTTTTTGTACATCGGTATGCGCGCAGTAACCCCCCATGGCGGCTCCCCATACTCAAAAAGAATTGGACAATACTAGAATGAAAAAGCTTTTTATCATCGAACATCGTGCGCACGAGTACGCCAACCGGCTGCTAAACGATATGAGTATCTATGCCTATGGCATTGAAAGCGGTAGAGAGGTTGTCAATATAAGTTTTTTTGAACAGGACCGCGTACTGCGTAGGCCGTATGCGCTTTATGCATGGATGGTAGACAAAGTAACGCGCGGTAAAGCGGGCATATGGGCCTTGGGCGGGCCGAAATTCCTCTCACCGACTGAAGCCTTGCCCCCCGCACTTGAGGCACAAGAGACTCTCTACTTTTTTGGCTGGATGTTTAGAAACCCACTTGGGCTCGAGCGCTACAGAAAGCAGATAATAGAAAAATTCGGGTCATCACCTCGTCTGCAAAGAAAGATCGAAAGTCTTGTGGCACCGCTAAAAACCGGCCGTATAAAAATTGGCGTCCATCTACGACTCATACCATTTGGGGGCTTCGAGGACGGTGAGTTCTTGGTCTCATCCACGCGCGTGCGAGAGATTATCGATGAATATATGCGCGAGAAACAACTCCATAAAGGGGACGTAGAGCTTTTGATCGCCTCAGACCGAGCTCCTGCAGCAAAAATATTTGAAGGGTACACGACACATGTCTACCTTGAGAACGCCGAGACTAACCTGTTTTTACTCTCCACCTGCAGTGTCGTCATTGGTACAAACACAACTTTAAGCAACACCGCAGCGTGGTTTGCTAACGTGCCGCACATTGTCACCAAAAACAACAGTATCGACTGGCCATATTACTTTGGCAAAGAAACGTATTTTGAAAACAAATACGCCAACTTCGCTCAGTAACAGAAAGTTGATATACTGCCTCCATGGATAAAAAGAATGCCGTCTCTCCACGCAAACTCAACCTTGGTTGTGGCACAGACATTAAAGAAGGCTGGGTAAACCTTAATATAGTGCAGCTCCCAGGAGTTGATGTTGTACACGATATCGAAAAACTGCCGCTCCCCTTTGCAGATAATAGTTTCGATGAAATCTTGTGCCAGGATATTTTAGAACACGTTGAGTATATCCCTGTATTAAAGGATATTCATCGCATCCTCGCCTCAGGCGGCAAGGTGCATATCCGTGTCCCGCACTTTACCTCACGTAATAACTTTACTGACCCGACACATAAAAAACGTTTTGCAGTTACTACTTTCGATTATTTTGCAAAAGGCACGTATATATGGAACCACCGAAGCGGAGATTTTTTTTATGGAATTCGTCTTTAGCAGGCTTGAGAACTTAAAAATAAACTTTGATAAAAAATCATCGCGCTTCTTTTTTTACAACAAACTTATTGAATGGTATGTAAACTCGTCACTCCGCCGCCAAGTAGTATATGAAATGACAGGATTTTGTTATCTTTTCCCTGCAAGCGATATAGTCGTCACTTTAGTAAAATAATCTGTATTTACTCGAGCGTGGTGGTCGGGGCAAGGTGGAGCTCTTCGAACGGGAGTTTTATATCGAGCTCGGGTTTCCCAAACATTTTCAAAATCGCGTTTGCGATGTCGATTTTAGTTGGGTACCAAAACTCGCTTAAGGCGGGCGAGGTGGGCACCGGCACATCGGGCGCCGCGACTCCAACGGGCGCTTGAGTTAAGCCCACCGGATTTTGCGCTACTTTAGCGATTATCTCTGAGCCAATGCTAAATGCGCTGTTGGTGCTGTCGACACACAGAAGCCGGCCTGTTTTCTCAACCGACTTCGCGATCGTTTGGTGGTCAATCGGGTTGATGCTCACGAGGTCGATCATCTCAACACTGATATCCTCCGGCAAGAGCTTGAGCGCAGCAAGTGTGTCTACAAAACCGTCGCCGTAGGCAACCACCGTGAGATCAGTCCCTTCTTTAACCACGCGTGCGCGGTCGAGCGGCTCAGTAAACATCTCAGTTGGCACATGCCCCTTTACCTGGTAGAGCCAACGGGGCTCTAGAATCACGACAGGGTTGTTATCGCGGATAGCGGATATTAGCAGGCCCTTCATCATGTGGGGGGTCGAGGGTATAACCACTTTAAGCCCCCGCACCGCTCCAAAGAGGCCGTAGAGCGCCTGGGAGTGCTGTGGGCCATTGCCCCACTGTCGGCCAACGGCAATACGCAGCACTACCGGCACTGGGTTGTTGCCGCCAAACATGTAGTTCCATTTTGCAGCCTGGGTAAAGATAGCGTCGCTGGCGAGCAAGCTAAACTCAACGCGCTCATGGTAGACCATGGGGCGCAGGCCGCTGATAGCCGCCCCGACCGCTAGCCCGGTGAGCGCCGCCTCAGAGGTCGGTGTATCAAGCACTTGGGTGGGGAAGAGCTCTTTAAGCCCCACGACAGTGCCTGCGGCACCCTGCGGGACACCAAGGCCCATAAGAAAAGCGGTTTTGTCGCTTTCGAGTATCTGCTTGGTGGCCTCTTTAATCGCCTCGGCGTATTTGATAATCCTTGGTTCCATATTGTAATTATTCTGCATACATGTCGGTATACATTTCTTCCTTTGTGGGGAACGGCGACTCGAGCGCGAAATTGATATCAGCCTGCACTTCCTCTTTAAATGTTTTTTCTAAAGTAGCAAGCTCTCCTTCTGTAATGCCGCTCGCAAGAAGCTCAGCCTTAAGCTTAGTAAGGGGGTCTTGCTTGGTGCGCTCTTCAAGCGTATCTGCCTCACGATGTTTTTCATCCATAAGGGGTGTTGAGTGCGCCATGTGGCGGTAGGTAACACACTCAAGCACGGCTGGCCGCTTTTCTCGGCGGACAAGGTCGGCTAGTTCTTTTGCTTTTGCATGCACGTCTTTGTAATCGTTCCCGTCTGCTTTTCTATACTCGACACCGAACCCTGATACAATTTTTTCAAGAGTATGGCCGGGCGCGCGGCGGTCTTTTAGTTTTGAGTTGATAGCAAAGAGATTATTTTCAACAATCAGGAGCAGCGGCACTTGGTACAGCGCCGCCAAGTTGTATGTCTCGTACACCACGCCCTCTTCTGAGGCGCCGTCGCCATAAAAGGCAGTAGTGATAGTGTCTCGATTATTAAACTTTTGTTCAAACGCAACACCGGCTGCAAGCGGCGCAACGCTCCCCAAAAGCGGGGTTGAGCCGACAAAGTTAACCGACTTGTCGATCATGTGCATCGAGCCGCCCTTGCCGTGCGCCAGGCCGTTTGCACGGCCGAGGAGCTCGCACGCCATCCTGCGGAAGTTGCCGCCCTTGGCGAGGTAGTGCCCGTGCGAGCGATGATTGCCCATCACTTTGTCCTCGGGTTTTAGTGCGTCGCATACACCAACCGCCACAGCCTCTTGGCCGACATAAAAGTGCACCATACTAAATAACTTTTTGTCGAGATACAGTTGTACAAGCTCTTGCTCGGCAACTCGTATGAAAAGCATCCGCTTATATGCTTCTAAAAGTTTGTTCATGATGATATGTCTATAATAACCCGACCAGCCATCCCCTTTCGTACTAAATCAATTGCTTCATTTATTTGGTCGAGTGAAATTCGGTGCGTGATTATGCCGTCTATGTTGAGCGCGCCAGATGCAAACAGCTCGAGGTAGCGCGGGATATCCGTGCTTGGCATAAAACCACCTCCTTGTGTTGCTTTAAGTGTCTTCCCTTCTCCGTCAAAAAAATGATACGCGTTTGTAAGCTCAATAGTCTCGCCAGGTTTTGGTTGGCCGACAAGAATATAGCGCCCGCCACCAGAAAGGAGCGGGATAGTGCTCTCTAAACTTTTCTTAGCGCCTGAGGTGTCGACAATAACACTGACACTCTTGAGGCCTGTTTGTGTTAGAAGTGCGTCTGCAATACCTTCTGTCGCGGCGTTTATAAAATGCGTTGCACCAAGTAGAAGTGCAGACTCTCGCTTATGCTCGTGAATATCGACAGAGATAATAGGCGAGGCGCCTGCCATTTTTGCCGCTTTGATTAAATTAGCACCAAGACCTCCCGCCCCCACAATCATGACGCTTTCTCCACGCTGTACTTTTGCCTCGGTGTTTATAGTGCCGAGCGCTGTAGAGAGCGAGCAGCCCAAAAGTGCACATAGGTCGTTTGGTGTGTCGTTGGGCACCGGTGTCACCCGATTTTCTGAAACAATCGAGTGTTCACTAAAAGTGGTTACTTTGCCGCTCTTCATTGTCTTGCCGTTGAATGTGTATGTGGGGAAATCTGCTTCGACTCCTTCACCTTTACGCCAGTGCATCACCACCTTGTCTCCTTTTTTTACCTTGGTGACGCCCTCACCCACCTCCTCGACAATACCGCAGCCCTCGTGCCCCATCAGGTGTGGCAGAAACTTTGCGTTACCTTTGTTGCCTGCGATTTCTTGGAGTTGCGAGCCACAAATACCGCTCACTAAAATCTTGACCAAAACCTGGCCGCGCAAAAGCTCAGTTAGCCCTACTTCGCCCACAGTAAGTGGCGCATCGATCTGCTCCAAAATAGCGGCTTTCATAAGGCTGCATTATATAGTAAAAATAGGTGGTGTCTATATATGCACGATCAAAAAACAAATTATAAAACGCAGGTAGACAAGGCTCACTACTTGGGGCTTGCATATACATCGCTCGAGCGATGGAATTCGTATTTTCATCAACTAGATCTTATTGCAAAGACAAAAGGCCGCTCAGTGCTTGAGGTGGGTGTTGGGAGCGGCGTGGTGGCCCAGGAGCTCACCCGTAGAGGTTTTGAAGTTACAACGCTCGATATCGCAGAGGATTTAAAGCCAGACATACTCGGCTCCGTCACCAATATCCCGCTTCCTGATAAATCGTTTGATGTCGTTATAGCAGCAGAAATTCTCGAGCACATAGAGACGAGCGACCTACCTCAGGCACTTAGAGAAATTACGCGTGTAGCAAAACACTCGGTAGTTATCTCAGTCCCGCAGCCGGGGTATGTGTTCTCTGCAATTATTAAAGTCCCGCTTATAAAACGTTTTTCACTACTTTTCAAAATCCCCTTCTTTTGGAAAACGCATGTCTTTAATGGCGAACATTATTGGGAGTTAGGTAAAAAAGGAACTCCTGTCTCGTGGTTTTTAAATCACGCGCGCGAAGCAGGCCTGCATTTGGTTGAAAAAAAGTCTTTTGCCAACGACCCCGCTCACCTCTTTTTCCTCTTTACCGTTGCAAAATAAAAGCCCCCGCACCAACCATAAGGTTAGAGCGAGGGCTATGGTTTCTGCATATCAGAACGATTTCAGGCCGAAGCTGGATACAGTTCGCGCGAAACCGAATCGTCCTTTGCAATCGCCTGCATGATGGTGCTCGATTGCAGTACTTTCTTCGTCATACTCTTGCGAGCATAGAAGAATCTGGCGACTCCAATCGAAACAGCAGCCAAGAGACCGCTGATCGTGGCGCCTGCCGGGTACAGAAGAGCTTCCAACAACACAAGAAGAGTTATACAGACAGGAATGCCCACGCATAACATGTAGATAACCGCCGAGGAGAACGCGTCACCGACTCGATCGTAACGGGCACACCTTTCACTGGTCGATTCATTGCCGAGGGATTCATTGTTGTGCCAACGGCGCACCAGCTCGCGCTTGATGTCGTCGAAGGAGACCAGGTTGGCATCGGACTCGCCCCAGCGGGCAAGCAAATACCGAACGCGGCCAACGACGCCAACGAGGATCGGATCTGGTTGAACAATTTCTGGTGTCCAGATTTCGAACCGCTCAAACAGACCGGATTCTCTGTGCTTCTGCCACATCTTGAGCACAGGGCTCGGGATGCGGTCGAAGTTGTAGTCTGCCAGCCCGTAATTTTGATCATCTTTGATGTCGGTGTAGGCCGTTGGCAGCCAGGCACGCCAGATGGTCAGCTCGCTGTCGGTCATGGGCGGGGTCATTATAAGAGGACCGCGCTCAATGGTAGTAATGTCAGTCTTGATCGAACCAGCTTGCGCTTTCAGACCAAGACTCTTGGCGGTTGCGAGCTTGTTTTTCAGAGCCGCTACACGGCCTTTCTCCTGCTCATCGAGTTCAGGCTTGTGGTCGATAACAAAGAGCTCATAGGACATGGGATACTCCTCTAGTTCCCGGTTTCTAGTTCCATGAACAGAGTATTACACTTTATAGGTTATGTCAAATAAAGAGTTCCTTTGCGGCGGCTACGATATTGCTCGTTGCGATTTGGTCGAGACAGTCGGGGAAGTTTTTGCTTACGTGGCCATTAACACATAAGTCCTCACGAGAAAGTACCTCTATCCCCTCGCGGCCGTAGTTATCTTTGTTCCACCAGTTGTAGCCCCAGCACGTGCGCATTATCACAAGCGGCACACCCACCTGCGCCCCGATATGCCCGACACCCGTGTCTAAGCTCACGCTCCCGGCACTTTTTGCGACAAGCGTTATGAGTTCTTGCATTGAAAGGCCTGGCGCATCAAGGATTTCGGGCACGGCTTCTTTTATTTTCTCCACTATCGGCGCGTCAAAGCTCCCGCCGGTGAGAATAATTTTTTTATCTTTACCAAATATGTCATACAAACCACGCGCAATATCTATTTGCCGCGCAAGCGAGAGCCCGCGCGCAGGCGTGCTTGAAAAAAGATTCAAAATAATATATTTCTTTTCTTCAAGATGAAGGCGCTCGAGCACAGGATTCCATTCTTTTGCGAGGAGAGTAATGTCTTTGATGCTCACTTCAATACCTAAAGCCTCGAGTGCGTCACACTCATGCAGCCGCATCGCTCTGCGCATACTAAACGGGATAAGACGGTCATATAAGTATGTGTTGAGTGGCCACGCATCAGTAAACCCCGCAAAGCGGCCACGGCGCGTAATTGCTCGTGCAAAAAGCTTTGTAGCGGTTGCAAACTGCCCACGCCCCGAGTATTGGGTAACAGTTGCATCGCTCAAAAAAAGCTTTCTAAAAGCAGTAATAATACTGAGGGGTTGGCTTTTATTTGCCTCTATAATCTCGATCCACGGATACGCCGCGAGGAGGTCGCGGATCATACCCGCCTTTCCTGCAACTAATATCGAACAGCGTGCCTCAGGAAAAGCTGCGTGGATATTCTCAAGTAGATATTTCCCCATAAGAGAGTCTCCTATTGAGGAGGCGCGAAACGTCACCGCCTTACGAACGAGCAATGTGCTGTTATTTTTTTTATCAAAAAAGAATTGTCTTAGTCTCTTTGTTTGTTTTTTAAAATAATCTGCTCCTAAATACCAGTAGGTTGCTGATGCTGAAATGTGCGGTATTGGTATGGATTTTCCCCGTGGGATAGCCAAGATATCAAAGGGGGCGCTTTGGCTCCTCAATAAATATGCACGAGGGGCCTTTAAAAGAGACACGAGGCTAAGGCTCCCTATTTTGCCAAGCTTTTTGTCCCCCAGAGGCACGTAGAGGTCATATCCGCGTTTGTACAAAAACTGCTCGATCTTTTGCGGCAAAGAGCCATGCGCACGCAGCGCGGATAAATTAACCTCGCTAAAAATAATGGGGCGCACTTTTTCTATAAGCTCCACCCCACCTTCAAATACTGCGAGTTCCATACCCTCTACGTCTATCTTTATAACATCGGCATACTCGACCTCGTCATCAAGTGTGCTCACCTCTATTGAACCTTGACCAAGCTCTAATGTATTTGCTCCGGCATTTGCAAAATGTTCTGTTTGGAGTGATGCGTAGCCAGAGCGGCTCCCCAGCCCTTTGTTGCGTGCATCAATGGTGAGATTATTCTGTTCGATATTTTTTTTAAGAAGTGCAAAGGTGCTTGGCGCTGGCTCAAACGCAATAACCTTCCCGGCAAGTTTTGCGAGAGGGACTGCCAAAGTGCCTATATGTGCGCCAATATCAACAACTACACTGTCCGGCGTAATAAAATTTTTTAGAAGCTCAAGTGTATCTTCTTGGTGGTAGCTCCCCTCTTGTAAGTTCGTGCCTATCTTTTTGTCGCGCAACATATCAACACTAAAGCGTCCGTGCGCAGTTTCTATAGTGCGTATGTTTGACCCCTCTGACATATTATTTATCTTGCCCCCGCAAGCGTCTTATAAGCGGATACAGAGGAGATTTTCGCACCCAGTATTTGAGGTTCCGTATTGCAGGCGCAGAGCTGAGGCCCGCAGGGTACACCCGCTCATGCGCTGGTAAAACTTGTATGTCCTCTTCACTAATTGGTTTGCGGTGCCATAAAAGCTCTTTATAGCCATCGAGCTTTAGCGTGCCATCGTAGAGCTGATATACGCGTGTATAGTACTCAACTTCCGGATGCAGCGCGCTTATCGAGAGGTTGTCTAGCTGGAGCTCTGACATCAGCGACGCTTCTACAAAAAAAGCATTTGCACCAGTAACCTCTACAAGCTCGTAGCCCTTTTTCTTTGCAAGCTCTACGAGAGCGAGGAGTGAGGAGCCTTGTTGCACAGCCATGTCGCGCGGTTGTACAAACACGATGTCGTTTGGGATAGTAGGGTTAAACTCTATAACCACCACTCGAGGCCGATATTCTTTGAGCGACTCCCATACATGATAATCGTTGCCGTCTATGTCTATCGAAACAAGGTCAACATCTTTGGGGAGCGGCGTGCGGGCAAACACTGCGTCAAGGCTGTTCTCCCCCTCAAAAGAAAGAAAGAGATTTAAACATATGGCGCGCGGAGTATCCTTATAGTTTTCGACTAACGTTTCAAAGTAGGTCCGGTCAGCCTCAATAAGCACACCAGACCAGCCTTCGTTTTTTATCAGCGTCCATACGTTGCTGTCGTGCACACCGTTGAGCGCACCAAACTCCACGCACCATTTGTTTTTGGTGCCGATACGCCGAAAAATTTCAGCAATAATGCCATCCTCGCCCTGACGCGAGGTTATATTGGCACGAAACTCTTTTAGTGGTGGTTGTGTCATACTGCTCTGTCGTTGAGCAAACGATTCATAAACGCGCGGATGCGCTCTGCGCGCATACCCCAAGTATATTTCAATACGGTGTTATACGCTTCGGTAAGCTTATATTCTGAAGAGCCTTCGACTGCTTGCTCCATTGCACGCACTAAGTCTTTGGCATTGTCCGGCTCATAAAAATAACATGATTTATCAGACAAGATATCCTGAAGCGCTGGCGTCTTGCTCGCGATAATTGGCCGCTTCATAGCCATATACTCAAACACCTTCATCGGCGAGGTGTAGTGGTACGACTGCACGTCTTGTTTGGTGCCTAACACCAACAGTGCATCAGCCGCAGAAATCCAGAGCGGTATCTGTGCATACGGCTGGCTCCCATAAAAGTGCATGCATGGGTGAGGGCTCTTACCAGTAATCCTTTTAAACTCTTCAACGGTGCCTCCCACCATACCAAGCTGTATCGTATCCGGCAAAAGCGGCGCTGCTTCAGTGAGGATGTCGAGGCCTTTCCACTCAAAAAAACGCCCAACATACAAAACTAATTTTTTATCTATGGATAGGCCAAGCTGTGTTCGAGCTTTTTGCACCTCAAGCTGCGCAAAGTTTGAAAGATCGACACCATTTGGCTCAACCAAAAATTTCTTCTCAGAGATATGAAATTTTTCCAGAAGCTCTTGTTTGGTAATGTGGTTGGTAGGAATAACCCCTGCAATTTTGGAGAAAAACTTTCGGTGGAGGGCATTGTTCGGCTTCCCACCATGCATCTCAGAGAAAAACGGGACGCTAAGATATGAAAGTGCTTTGTACGAAAAGTGGTCTAGGTCAACAGTATAAATCACCGAGTGTTTCTTATCCACATACAAAAGAACATATAAAAAGTAGGAAATGATGAACGAATACGAGCTCAGGTAATACCAGAACGGCCCTTTATTGTGTCGGTCTACGCCCCAGAGCATCACCACCGGGACATCTTTACGCAGCCCGTAAAAATCTTTTATAGATTTTTCTGGCTTGCCACGGCGTGGCAACACCAGCACCAAATTGATGCCCGCTTCAAGAAAAGCCTCGCACATTTTGGCGATCTGGATGCCGTGCGCCTTTTCGGTTGGCATGCGCGCATTAGCAATATAGTAGAGTGTTTGTTTTTTCATAAGTTAGATGCAAAGCAGGTTCGCATATTGTTCTTTACGCAGAGCATCAGTGAACAGCCGAATGTCATTAATTTTCTTTTTGCTTTTTTTGCCTTCGTCTACGCTATACAACACATATCCATACCCAAGAAGCATCTCGAGGGTTTCGATTGGGTTATGTCCACTCTCGCGTATCGATTTTGGATCGTACTCCATAAGTAGTACCGGTTTTGTGCTGAGCGTCTTTTGCATACCGGAGAAAGCAAGAGGTTCTGCTCCCTGTATGTCGATCTTTATGATATCCACTTTGCCAATGGTATGTTTCTCCAACCACTTGTCTAATACAATAGTTTTTACTACCTGTTCTCCCCCTGTGTCAGAAGGTCTAAATAAAGAATGTTTGCCCTTGTTTCCTTTTGATAGAAAAAGAGTGAGTTCACCCTCTGTGTCTGCCACCGCCACTTGAATTGGTTGTACATTTTTGAAATTATTGTCCGATATATTTTTTTTAAGTATCCCAAAGTTTTGTGCTTCTGGCTCAAAAGAGATAATTCTTCCCTCCTCCCCCACAAGCCGCGCAGCAATAACTGTATAGAGCCCTACGTTTGCACCTATGTCTAGCACGGTCATACCCTTGCGTATTAGTGAGCGAAACAAATCAAGCTGGTAAGTCTCGTATACACCAAGAGCCAAAGCGCCTGAGATGACTGGGTCCTTTGGATGTAGGTTTACTACGCCCTCTGGCAGAGAGACACGACTAGGGATTACTAGAAGGAGCATTTTATTAGTAATCCATCGCAAAGGCCACGGCTTTAATATGACTGTGTATACGAACATTGCTATTTTGGTAAGTGACATATAGATGTTTATTTTTTCTTGCGCGCAATAACAAACATATTGTCGTATAAATTTATAGGGATCGCTACATGTCGTAGCGGCGTGCGTTCACAAAAATCAGAAAGGTATTTCCATAGAGATAACTTTTGCCATACATACAGCGTCTTAAAAACAAGTTGAGGTGTGAAGCGTTTTCCTATCGTTGTGATAGACACTACCTCAAAACCTATTTTTTCAAGCATTATGCGCATGTTTTTGCGATTAAAATAAAAAAGATGCTCTGGTGGGATTATGAGATGCCATTTTTCCCCCATGAGCCGTGCGTAGAGACTCCCGATGTCGGGGGTGTTGATCACTAATAACCCGCCCCTCTCAAGCAATGCGTGAGCACGCAGACACTCAGCATATGGGTCGCCGACATGTTCTATAACATCAAGAATTGTTATCACGTCAAACAAGGGTGACTTTGGCACATCATTAAGTGTCCCAGTTATCATAAGTATCCCCTTCTTTGTGGCTTGCCCGGAAGCATAGGAGGATATCTCGACTCCGTAGACATTAAAACCAAAACGCTTCGCAATCTGTAAGAAAAAACCTGTAGCAGCTCCTACGTCGAGCATTCTTTTGCCAGGTACGAGCAGCGCTATACGTTTGAGATATTTTTCAAACGTAGGCACCATAGCCTCTTTGTCAGCGTCATAGTTTGCGTATCCGGAGTGAGCTGACGCCCCGGTAAAATAACCCTCTGTATATACATCTCTAGAATTCGGTATGGGATGCACAAAGGTGAAAGTACAGTTGTCACAAGTATAAAGCGTATAACTGCTTTTATTTCCAAAAAAATGTGAGGGTGAGCCGCACAGCAAACAGTAAGGGTTAGTGCTCATAGTTGATCCATTTCCGATAAAACAATCGCCATGGTGTTTTGAGCCCTTCAGTAATTATATGCCGCGAGATTTTTGACTCCCCCTCTCGACGTGCTCTGAATACAATGGGGATTTCCGCAACACTGCCCCCAAGTGTATAGGCGATACAGAACTTTAATTCCATTTGGAAAGCATATCCTGAAGCTTTCACGCGAGAAAAATCTACCCTTCGCAATATATCTGTCCGGTAACAAACAAAGCCTGCGGTTATATCTTTAATAGGTAGTCCGATAATGGTACGCGTGTACCAATTACCACCCTGAGAAAGCGCGTACCGCCATCTCTCCCAATTTTCTATTCCGCCACCCAGCACATAGCGAGAACCTATGACCATGTCGTATGTCTCGCTCGCAGAAATAAGCGCAGGTAAATACTCTACGGCATGTGAACCATCTGCATCCATGGTAATGATCCTCTCTATCGAGGAATCGGCGAGCACTTGTGCTATCCCCGCCTTGTATGCCTCGCCAAGCCCTTCTTTCTCTGGGCGAGAAAGAAGTCTCAAGTTAGGATATTGTGTCATCAACGAGCGGATTACTTCTGCGGTACCATCAGGAGAATTGTCATCTATAACTAATATCCCGAGCCTCGCGTCGGTCTGAAATATTTCAGGAATAATACGCAAGACATTTTCTCGCTCATTGTAGGTTGGTAGGAGTATAATGGTCTTAGGCATGTCTTTTACGAAAGGTTATAAAATAGTTTGCTACAAAACTCAATAGCGCAAGAGTTACGATAATACCTATTTGCGCCATAAGATACCAGACGTGGAAGAAATCGAGCCCCAAGGCCTCAAGTGCGAGCTTGCTTGTACGTAAGAGTAATATATTAGCGCCTAGGTTTATGAGGGCAAAAAGTGTATACCAAATGAATTGTCTCTCAAATAATGTCTGCTCATAATCTTTAAAAGTCCAATATTTTTGAAGCGTAAATGTAAGCATGAGAGCTAAACAAAAACCAACCGCCGAACCAGAAAGGTAATACGCCTGGAGATGTAAAATTTCCACCCAAACATACAGCGTCGCGGTTTGCAGCACCCCACCAGAGATACCCACTAAGGCATAACGCAAAAGAAACCAATAATTTGAAAATGAGATCATATTATCTTACCCTAACGAGCCTTAAGCTCAGCCGCCACGTAGCTGTCTATTTTTTCCATGATTGTATACCTCTCAAACAGAGTATCACGGTGAGCTATAAAAAAATCTTCCGGGGTAAACACCCACTGTACCCCTCCCGATTGGACAAGGCGTGCTTGTTGGCTACCAGCACGGATCGAAGGGGTGATCTCCACATATTGATATACTGGACGTCCATCCAAAAAAGGAACAACTTCTGGCGCTTGGTATACAAAAATTTCTTCTTCTGCGGGCACAGAAGCAAAGTACTTCTGTAGTGCTTCTGTGCGAGTAGAATTATAATGTGTGGCAGTCCACGAGCGAAACGCTGTTTCGTAAGCTTGAAACAAGATGAGTCCACACAGACCGACAATAACCACCCGTGAGAAAAGTTGGCTGCGCTTTCCTACGAGATACCACAGAGACTGTGGTAGATATAGCAACGCAAAAACTTGAGCAGGGAAAAAGTAGCGATAGTAGCCGGCAGTACGCAGATAAGCAAGAAATACAAGTATAGAGAAGAAGAGTAGAGCTTCTTCGGCAAGCGGTATAGACTCCCGCCTCAGTTTTCGTAGTGCGTAACTTACAGTCCAGATACCTAGTGCAAAGAGGAAATATAGCGGCTGCAGCTCAGTAAAAAACCTTTTAACATTGGCCGCCAGTGCATTCTGTATATTAAGATCGTGTGGGTTGACATACACTTCAAGCACACGCAAGATCGACACGTGGTCAAATTGAAATAATGCCCACACAAAGAGAGGCACCAAGACGCCGACTACACCAAAGAAGAAAACTTTTTTCAGTTCAAGTTCCTGATGCCGCAATAAAAGGGCTAGCAAGAGTGCCGGTAAAAAAAGAATGAATATTGGTTTGGTGGCAACTGCAAGCCCAGCCCCTATCCCAACTAACAAAGCCTTGTTGCGCGTTAGTACTCCAGACTCTAGGAGAGGCAAAAGTGCTAAAAGTATAAATAGAAGGCCGGGGATCTCACCAAGCACATTGCGTCCATTACCGTAAAGAGGGCCAAAGAAAACAAGAAGAAAAAATCCTAGCCATGCAGCAACCCCGCCAATTGTCCTGCGCGTATAAAACCAAAGTACAACGTAGAAAGAAAGTAGAAACGCGAGCATTATAAGACGCGCCGCTTCGATTGAAACACCAAATACTCCAAACACACCCGCAAGCGGCAAGGTAACCGGGAATCCTGTGCTGATATACCCAAGCGGCTCATACACGCCAGGCGCTACAGGCAATGAGGCTTTGCCTGTCTCGAGGATACCTTTTGCGGTCTGAATAATGAGCCCTTCGTCCATCCAGGTTTCCGGGCTTGCAAATAATCTGTAGGAAGAAAAGAATATCACCAGTGCGAATCCTATAATAAGGAGCGCGCGGTCCGTGGTTGTAAGAGACTTGAGCATGAGGATTATAATGCGTGGCTGAAAAAGTATCGGAAAAACGAGTCCTGTCTAAGATACTCTTCAAACACATTCCGCGCCAGGCGCTGGCGCGAAGCCCACTCCTCTTCGCTCAGCGCATCATAAAACTCGCGTATATAACGCGGTGTGTTGTGCACACGATCCATTGGCACACGCACGACTATTTTCGAGTAATCGATCACATTTTCAAGTGGCAACACCACCTCTGTGTCTACTAACACTGGGATACGTCCGAATGCGAGTGTTTTTAGAAACCGGTTTGAATAGTTGCCGTCCCCCTTAGGGGCCAATACAAAATCGGCCTCTGCGATGCTGTTGAGATATTCTTTCCGCGCTAGCTTTGGGTCAACCTCTATAGTTTTGCGTAAGCCCGAAAACGTACGTCTCACAATAAAATGTGTCTCTACAAGATTAGATCTCTCGCAAACCCGCATCATCTTGCGACGCCAATACACACCAATTTTTTTTGCCTTCGCGCTCTCCCTAAAAAGGGCTTTTATGTCCCAGATAAAGTTTTTTATGTAGTACTTAACCCAATCTTTTGTAGATGGAAACCCGCCCATGCCGCAAAAGGATACTGTGGGCTTTGTTTTCTTCGTTCGTGTGTGTAGGAGTTCCTCGGGCGGGTCTTCGGTGGAAGTTGGCATAACAATATCATGGGACCCTATCTCTGAACGATAGGTTGAAAACCGAAATACGTACACCCTTCTGTCAAAACGTACATCATGAGTAAAATCACCGAGAGAAAAAACAAACACGGGGATATTGAGCTTTTCTCCCAGGTCAGCATAGGTGCGGATATAGGAAGCTGCTTCTGCGTCGAGTGTTTTAAAATTGTTAGGTAGGACTATCGCCCGTGCAGATGCAGGGTCAGAGACTTTTTCTACCAACGTTTCAAAAAAATTGGGAGGAAGGTCCTTGGTAAACAAATGTTTTTCAGATACTGGCGCAAACCATGGTGCCGATAAACGTTTGAGTGGTTCTGGTATATAAAGTGCGAGTTTAGACATGTGTATTAAGAATGTTCAATTTTTTCTTCCATAGCTTTTATAACAGTTTCAGTTTTAATATCATACAAACAGCGATAAAAGACTCCTTCCTCTGTGACTTCGCTACACTCCCCTGTCTTGTCCCCATTGCATCCGCATCGGTCGCGCTCAAAAAGCAAAGCCACTCGGAGGTTATATAGAGGTAACCAGCAAGGATCAGAAAGGTTGCACAACACTACAGACGGGGTTGGCAGATGTGCGGCGATATGCGTGATACCAGAGGCGGCACCTACACACATACTCGCATGGGACAAGAGACACACTATTTCTTGCGCAGAGAGCCCAACCTTTATGATTACATTGTTGGTGATATCTCCAATCTGCTTAGCCAGCTCTTCCTCGCCTCGTGCACAAGTGACTATAAATGTGTGGTGTGGGAAACGGCTCCTTGCGGCTACAAGCAATTCTCGCGCATGAGATGGAGCGACCGAGCGGCGGATTGAGCCTGCAAAAAAATGAAAAACAATATACGGCTTCGAGTGTGGTGGGATGCAAGCGGGCATTGGTAAACTTGGGTTAGGAACCTTTTCTGTTTGTATACCCCACTGCTCAAGTATTGAAGAAGGTGTATCAAAAAGATTGGTTTTCCGCGAATCATATAAAAATACTCGCGAATATGAAGGCACCTTTTGCTCATGTATTTGAGCTCGTATGTGTATACCGCCGGGATAGCGGGAGGTGCACCATAAAATAATCTTCCACCACGTTGATACTGGCGAAGCAAACGGATCAAACACTACCGAGTTCCACCTTGTAAACATGAGTCCTAATAATTGGATCCAGGAAATTGGGTTGTTTCTGTTAAGTTCGCGGTACATAACAAACGGTATGTTTTGAGTCAACTCGCGAGCAAATGTGCTCTTGCGTGTAGAGAGCATTACCAGCTGTATACCCGGTCTATTTTCCGAAAGGACGCGGCCAATATGGATACCTAAAAGCGTATCGCCAATAGCCCCTCCATACAAAAACATATATTTCGATTGAGAATTTTTTTGCATAACAACTAGCGCTTATATACAGCGAGGATTCTGGGTATAAGCGCAGTCAAACTATATTTTTCTGTCACACGTGCGTACAGTGCTTTCCGTATCTCTTCTCGCTTTTCCTCTGTCATTGCTTCAAGAGCAATAATTTTATCGGCGAGAGCTTGGCTGTCACCCTTGGGGTACGCTAACACAGGCTTGTATGCTCCAAAAAATTCTACATATGCTTCACTTGGAGAAAGCGGCACAACTCCACTAATCACAGCATCCAGGACCGACTTGTCGAGCGAACCAGTATCGCTAGCATGGAGAAAATAATCTGCTGTTGCACGAAACTCGGGCACCTGGTCGTGCGGGACGGCACCGACAAACACTGTCTCGGGCTTCTCGTTAGCATCTGTGAGGATTTTAAAAAGTGTTTTCTGATATCTAAAATCATCCTCCGTAACAGGAGCGCCAAGAATTGTGCAGGTTACTTCTAAGCCTTTTTGCTTGAGTAAAAGAAATGCCCCCACTATTACTTCAAGATGTTTGATTACGGTCACACGGCCGGAAGTAATGAGGCGCACATTGCTTGCACGAGGAATGCGCGCCTTGGCGCGCGTGATATCAATACCGTGCCCCATAATCATTACTTTTTGTGAGACAAGTCTAAAACTTTCTTTTGATGCAGTAAAAACGTAATTACTAAACAAGACTGCTATACGTAATTTTGTATTGACACTTTTATGCACATACCATAACCCAATCTTTTTTCTAAAAAACTTCCACCACAAGCCACCGAGTATGATGTACTCAGGATTCATGTGTACAAATACCCCGTCATAGGACCTCCCCAACCTCAACAATATTCTCCAAAATCGTATGGCGTACCTCGCACGCGATACCCGCCCACGCTCTTTACCAAGCGAGTAGACAGTGACATTATGAGGGAGTTCGTAATCGCCTTTTTGGAGACATACAACAGTTACCTGGTCGCACTGTTTTGCGAACTCCTCGATCCACCTATGGAAAAAGCCGAGAGTAGGGTCGTTTCGATCTACGGCTTGAGTGCAAATCAAAAGCTTCATATCGCCACTGTAACAAACTCCATGATAGACTGCTATCGATGAAAATAGTACTCGCTACACCTCTCTACCCGCCCGAAATAGGGGGCCCAGCCACCTATGCCAAAGAGCTCGCCCTACTTTTAAAAGACTCTCATGAGATAACTGTAGTAGCGTTTGCCTCAACGTCTGAAAAAATACCCGGGGTTAAACTTGTCACTGTTAGTAAGCGTCGTTCCCTCCCACTAAGGCTTTTTAAATTCACGTGGGTATTGTGGAGAGAGGCGAGAGAATCCAATGTTATCTATGTTCAGAATGCGGTTGCTGCAGGTCTCCCGGCAGTACTAGTAGGTATGCTAACCGGAGTCCCGGTAGTACTTAAGTTTGTCGGCGATGAGGCGTGGGAGCGCGCAACACAATTACGTCAAACTAGCCTTCAATTAGAGGAGTTTTTACTCCGCCCAGAAGGTTCGCTTAAAATCCGCCTCATATTGAAATTGCAGGGGTTTGTATTGCGCCGGGCAAACAGAGTGGCGACCCCCTCAAGTTACTTGCGTAACGCAATAATCCGCACCTATCACATAAAACCAGAAAGAGTTGTTGTTAATTACAATGCAGCACAAAAACCTGATGCCCTGCCTTTTGACCAAAAGATAATTCCGCATCAATTGGTGGTTACCGCCCGTCTTGTCGAGTGGAAAGGTGTTGACGGCATTATCCGCGCCATGACTCACATTGTAGGAGAATTTCCTGACACAAAACTCCTTGTTGCTGGGGATGGACCAGAGGAAGAATCGCTAAAAAGACTTGCTGAAGAACTTGGACTCAAAACACATGTGGTATTTCTCGGTCGGATATCCCGCGCAGAGACATGGCACATCCGCAAAATATCAGAAGTATATGTGCTTAACTCATATTACGAAGGGTTACCCCACACAGCACTCACGAGTTTTGCTGCGGGTATTCCCATGGTTGCTACCGATATCCCCGGAACAAACGAAGCGGTCTATCACGAGAAAACAGGTCTTTTAGTTCAGCCGCACGATGACCAAGCACTTGCAGAAGCAATCAAGCGCCTTTTTAAAGACCAGCCGCTTAAGGAAAAGTTAGTGGCTGGAGGGAAAAAACTTCTCACAGAAAAATTTTCTTGGGAGGCCCACATCAAAATACTAACCACTTTATTTGAGTCGGTTCGCACGGTACCACGCAACTAACCGCTCTATCCCCTCTTCAAGAAACACCTTTGGCTCCCAACCCAATAGTTTTTTGGCCTTCGTACTATCTGCGTACATCTCATTAACACTTGCCTTGTTGCTCTCGCGTTTGCGCACCGGCGGAGTGTTCCCAACTACTTTTTCAAATACTGCAAATAGGTCGGTGAGCGAGCATGGTTTGCTGTCGGCGATGTTGATGACCTCATACGATAAGTTAGACTCAAGCGCAAGGATAGTGGCATCGACCACATCACCCACATAAGTGAAGTCTCTTTTGCGAGTTCCCTCTCCCGACAACTCAATTTCTTCACCAGCAAGGAACGCCTTTGCCCATTTGTACGGGACCATAGAAGGGCGATTGTTTTCCCCGTAGACATTAAAATAGCGAAGACAAACAATATTCATTCCAAAATTATGGTTGTATGTGTACGCGAGCATCTCAGTGGCCTTTTTGGTGACACCGTATGCAGAGAGTGGCAAGTCTGTCTGTGTATCCTCTTTCCAGGGCGTGTGTGGGTTGTTACCATAGACCGAACCTGAGGAGGCTACAACAGTCATACGCACACCAAACTTCCTGCACAGTTCCAAGATGTTGAGCGTGCCGTCCATGTTTACTGAAAGATATGTGTGTGGGTTCTCAACTGCGTGGCGCGTGTCTGCTTTTGCAGCGAGATGTGCAACCAATATTGGTTTCTCTTTTTCAAACACTTCATACAGTGCTTGTGCATTGCGGATATCAACCCTGTATAACACAAATTGCTGGTCGTTTATAAACGGAGCAATATGCTCTTCTTTATAAAGCGGATCATAAGTGTCATCAAAATTGTCGACACAAACAACACGATAACCTTTTTTAAGCAAAGCGTGGACTAAGTTTGATCCTATGAACCCCGCACCACCTGTAACAAGTACTGTCTCCATATAGTTGTAATTATGTAACAATTATTATAAAATAAAAATACAATGTCCGCAAACGACCAAGCCGCGTGGGAAGCTTACCGCGACCAAGTGCTCGAGAAGATAAAACCAATACTTACTACACTCGGTTTCTCACTTGATGAACGCCAGGTGCACACGGGAGGCGAGCGCTACCTCACAAACACAGCGCGCGATGTAGGAGGTGGAGGCCTCAAGCTTGTGCTCACTGGGAGACGCATAAGCGACGGGACGCGTGTCATTATCAAAGCAAGCAACAACCCCCAGGGCATAAAGGAGATAGAGCGTGAACGTGAGTGCAGAGAAGTACTCCACCGGATCAAATTTGCGGTGAGAGCTTTCCGCACACCGGAAGAGCTTTTACATACTCGCCACGGTGAGTTCGTATTTTCGATCACCTCTTATATAGAGCAAGAACGTGCTTTTATTGAGCATACACTCGACGAACAGTTTTTTCTCGCACTGCGCGCTTTTGAAACACAAGAGGGTGTGCACGCGACAACAAACGAGCACGCGCAGATAATCAAAAAGACATTCGGCATGGAGACCGCAGAAGATTATCTGCGTGCGTTTGACACCTACCAGGAGAAAGTATTTACACATCTGCCTGAGCGACCAGAGTTTAAAGACCTTTTCAAGAAAGCGCGAGATTTTTTGCACGCCAATAAAACCACCATCGCTAGATATTGCGGTTTCCTAACACATGCAGACTTTGTGCCTAACAACTTACGCGTTGCAAACCGAGATATTTTTTTGCTTGATTACGCCTCGATCCATTTCGGCAACAAATATGAGGGGTGGGCTAGGTTCCTCAACTTTATGATCCACCACAATGCAGCGCTTGAGCGTACGTTGGCTGAGTATGTCCGCACAAACCGCGGCGAGGAAGAATATTTGGTGCTCCGACTTATGCGTATCTATAAAATAGGTTTCCTTCTTGCCTTTTATGCACAAGCACTTTCTAAAACCTCTGGCAACCTGCGTACTCTCACTGAGGAGCGTTTGATATTATGGAGAGAAGCGATGAATGCAGTTCTGCAAGACATGCCTGTACCGGAATCTGTTGTGTCCGCCTATGTGACAAAAATAGATATGTTGCGCACAGAGGATGAAAAGGCTCGACAGCAAGAGATTTTAGGAAGGCAATAGGTCGACACTAAGATGCTGCTCCAGATTTTTAAACATCTCTTTGTTATTTGTTACGACTATCGGCTGAGCCTTTTTCGAAAGAAGTATTGGCTCGCCTTGCGGTGTGTAGATCTCTCCCCCTGCTTCTCTGAGAAGCCCCACTGCAGCGGCAGAATCCTTTGCGCTAAAGGTTCCATACACCACTACCTCAGCACGTCCTGCTGCCACAAAGCAGAGGTCAAGTGAGGAAGATCCAAACGCTTTTAACTTTTTTAAGTGTTCAAGAAATGCTCTATACAAAGCGACCCCCCAATCCCAAAGTGGCGCCTTGTGTCCGATTACTAAGATACCTTGCGCCTGTGCGGGGTCGGTAGTGGAGGACACATGGATAGGCTGATCATTTAAAAACGCACCACGCCCCTTTTCAAAACTAAATAATTCACCTGTGATAGGATTATAAATCGCCCCCACCATAGGCACACCTTTGTGGAGAAGGCCCACGCACACTGCAAAATGCGGAATCCCGCGAGAAAAGTTTGCTGTACCGTCGACAGGGTCGAGCACCCATTCATACTCCTGGGTAGACGACTCTTCTCCACCAGCGCCTTCTTCAGAATAAATACGATGCTCGGGAAAGTTTTGTTGTATACGCGAGATTAAGAGCCCACTGACCTCTAAATCAATTTTAGTTACCACGTCGCGCTCATCAGTTCCCTTATGAAATACTTGTATGTTTCCTAGGCGTGATTGTTTGATAAACTCCCCAGCTTCTTTGACCAAGCCAACAGCAAAATCGTAGTGTTTCATATATTTTTTTTGCCAGCGTCAGGCCCGTACACTCCCTCGAGCAAATTAACGTAGCGATCAAACTCGCGCAAAAGCTCTGCATTTTTATACTCGAACCCGCGTAGTGCTTGGATAGTATTGGTATCCTCGGGTAGCTCTTGCGCATACAGCTCAGAGAGCTGGGCCCAGTCTTTTATAAAACAGCTTCTGCCGGCACCACGGCGGCGGTAGACACCCTCTGGTTCGTCCTTAAGGTGGAGGTCCATGTGTGCGGGGCCAATACGCGGGTCACGGCCAATAGCCTCACGCACTACTTCCCAATCTGCTCCGTACTTTTCGACCAGTTGGAAGAACATGTTTGAAAAAACTATCTTGGTAAACAAATATGCATTACTGCCATATTTAATAAGTTCCGCTGTCTTTGCGTCACATATAAGTGTGTAGGGCGCTTTTGGCAACAATGACAAAAATTGTTCTGCAGCAACACGATGTGCGGAGGTCTCTTTTGGTATACCTACAATGTTGCGCTCGGGGCTTGAGGCGTCTTTTGCGGCAGTTGTCTCAAGTAAAAACTCCGGGCTGTGCAAAATAATTCTGTCCGGATATTGTTCTTGTATAGACTCTGTTGTACCTGGTGGCATAGTCGACTTAATAACTACAACTGCTCCCTGTTTTGTGAGCCCCACCCCCTCGCGGATATTTTTATCCTCAAATCTCACCTTTGGGTGACTATCGTTGCGCAGCTCGCTAGTTGGTAGCGTCGGCGCAGGAACCGCAATAAGCACAAGATCACACCCCTTAATTATTTCTTTATTACCAACATACTCTGGCTGCAAACCGTAGCGCACGACACTTAACCCCCGCCCTTCGAAGTCGTCGGCGTAACTCTTGCCTATAAAACCTTGTCCTATAAATCCAATTTTCATAGTAGTAATGATTCTTTCCATGCATGCCCCCATTCTTCTCGTGTGAGCAATTGTAACTTTAATTCCACTTTTGTGTCTGATCGTAGCGCCCCTGTGAGCGCTTGCGCAAGCTCCTGGCGAGACACTACTATGGCTCCTGCTTCATGCGCTATACCAACATCTGGTGCCACTGTTGGCACCCCAGCTGCAAGTGCTTCAACAATACTTGCCCCCCAACTCTCGTGTAAAGAGGTAGAGAGCACTACATCTGCCCTCCCCAGATACGCCGCAGAGTCCTGCCACCCAGGGAACTCAACAGGGAGTCTTTGTGCCCTTTGCTTTAATTTATGTTCCATGCTGCCAGAACCAAGCATAATAAGTTTTGCATCAACCCCACTCTCGCGGACTTCTTTCAAAACAGAAATTGCCCGCAAAGGGTCTTTTTCTGTCTCAAACCTCCCCACCCACAATATCGTTTTCTGCAGGCCTGGTTGCCGCTGTAAACCACGAAAACGCTCTATATCGAGATACACGGGCAACACTTGTATTGGCGCTCGCACACCAAAAACCTCGACTTGCTTTTTTACTCTCTCAGACACAACACGCACTGAGCTGGCACGATTTAAAACAAAACGCGCCACAATCTTTTTTATAAAACTTTGCGCATCGAGATCGGCATGCACTTGTATGTTAAGCCGTGCATGAAGCAACCGCGAGACATACCAAGCAAAAAGCCCGCGCCAAAACGGGTCCTGTGCTGTCACAATGTCGAAATGCCCTTTTGGTAGTTTAGGCCAAAGGTTGCCTCGCCCCCAATACACGAGGGCGAGATCCTCGACTTGTGAGCGCTGGAGCTCAAAACGCGCAAAGCCCGGGGTCCCGGGCACTGAAATGCTTTTGTCGCCCGTTATCATTAAAACCCGCATATAAAAGACTATAACAAACAAAAAGGCCCGCTGGTTTTACCCAGCGGGTCGTTGTAGTGTAGAAGCAAGTTTTCAAACTTGCTTCGGATATCCGGGCATCATGCCCGCTTCGGTTTCGGCAAAAGAAATGCCAGTGCGCTCTGCTTCTGCCAATTGCCGTGCAGATTTGGTATTCATGACCTCAGCATGCCGCGCCTTGCCATCAGGATTGTTCCGGATATCGAGCTTAGGCAGATTAGAAGGTTCAAGCACTGCGATACATCTACCGTGCTTGCGGACAAGCCGCGCGGCTGGAGCGTATTCTTCGACACCGTCCAATGAGTCAAACCCTGAAGGTTCAAGTGCGAAGAGTGCGCCCAGATCCCACCCAGCAAAAGTGTTCTGGATCCGGCCTTTGCCAACAATTTCGGCAAGTTCGTCGGTTGCAACGCCGACGACCTTGGCGCCCAAGGCAAATGCCTCAAACATTGCCTTCATGGTCGCTGGCTTGACGTAGTCGATTGCCTTGCCAGAAACAACGACGCCATATTGTTCGCAATCCTCCAAAGCCACTTCGCGATACTCGACACCACCCATCGCAAGTTCACGCAAGCCCTGGTTGAGGGCTTCGCGCGAATGATGGCCATGGACCTCAATCACGTCTACTTCCTCACCAATCCCAGCCTGCGCAAAACCTGTGCGCAACAGCGAGTATGTGCCGCCGTAATCATGGTCGATTGGAACCAAAAAAATAATACGGGTAAATACAGGGTGGCCACCAACTGTAACGTTGAGAGCCTTTTGAGCATTTTTGACCGCCCGGGCGATATCCTTGTCGATATCTTCCTGCGGTTTGCCCTTCTTGTTGTAGGCGCGGATAAGGAGCCCCACACGAGGGAACTTTGATTGTTTTGCGGCCATTGGCCACCTTCCTTTCTTTTTTCAAACAAAAAATCAGAGGTTTATTCCTATGATTTACTATCGTATATTATATCACAAACCTGGTTATTTTGCAAGGTCTTTATCAAAAAGCCTTGAAAAGACCTTATTTTGCATATCTTTTGCGATAGTGTCCCAATCAAATTTAGTGAGTGCAAGATTACGTGCCACTTCGACCACTTTTTTTGTATGTTCAGGATTACCAAGTATGTCCTCTACCGCTTGCGCGATCTGCTCTGGCGAGTCTTTGTCTACTGCCCAACCAGTCGTCTGTTTTTCTGGATTGCGTTTTGCATCAAAAAGAAAATCGGCAATGCCCCCCTCTTGAGTTGCGATAACAGGGAGCCCGAGCGCCATCGAGGAGACAAACGAATTGCCCATACCCTCTGAGCGCGAGGGTCTCACAAAAATATTTGAGATCTTTCTATACTTAGTTGTCTCGCTGGTGTCGACATTCCCAACAAATATCACTTGCTCAGAGACTTTTAAATCGAGGGCGAGTTGTTTAAGCATCGCCTCGTCTGGCCCACTGCCTACTACTAAAAGTTTTGTCCTGCGCGAAAGTAGCGCAAGTGCGCGGATACAATCGTCGACTGCGTTCTTTTTTACCAAACGAGAAACAGTAACAAGCACTGCTTCGTCTTGTTTGATACCAAGTTTCTTTTTAAGCGCGTCGAGTTCGTGCGGGGGATACTCACGAGTAAGAAACGAGGGGTTAAACCCATTTGGTATAACCTCAAGTGGGCCTTTATACCCGAAGCGCTTCGGCCACCCTGCTAAATATTTTGAAATAGTTTGGATAACGGAAGCGTTTTTAAACCCTATACGCAAAAGTGGAAGCAAAAATCGTATATGAGGCCGACCAAACATGTACTCAAACGTGTCGCCTTCTTGGATAGCCAGTGCATAGGGCAACCGCACACCAAACAAACGCAACAACACAATCGGGAACAACATATAGCTCATCATGGCCCACCAACCGTCGTAGTGGAATGCGCGATGCAAGCGATAGGCCTTTATTGCGGCAAAAAATGGAAAAAATGTTTTGGCTACATAGGAAGGTCCTCCCACAACACGATACACCTGCGCATTTCCTATTTGCTCAACAAGTGGCGCGCTTTTTTCAAAGCGCAGAGTAATCACATCAAAAGCAATTTCCTCTCGCGGTATACGGTCGGTTATTTCTTTTATCGCAACTTCAGCTCCGCTTACGTTGCTCGGATAATATGCGAGACTAAAGATAAGGATGCGTTTCATTGTGCTAGCTTTTCTCTCTTAATTGCTTTGATATATTCCTCAAGTGTGTATTGTTGCTTCCACCCCAATGCTTTTAATTTTTCTGTGTTTGTATCTACATCAGCAGAGGGTCTGCTAGTTGCTCTAACGGGAAGCATCTCTATGTTATCGCTAAACATCTTTGCGACCTCAAGGATCGGGTAACTTTTCTCGGCAGCAATACTATACTCGTCTCCTTCCCCCTTTTCTCCTGCAAGGACAATACCAGCAACACTGTCCTCTACGTGGGTGTAGATACGTGTCTGTGTGCCAGGACTTCGGACCGTGAGGGGCTCCCCTTGTAAATATTTTTGTTTAAATATTTCTATCACTGTGCCATACTCGCCAGCGCGCTCCCGCGGACCATACACGTTATAAAAATATACGACCGCGTAAGGCAGCTTATACCAGAGGCTGTAATTGTGCACCAGCTCAGTGTTAGAGGCTTTGGCCCAGGTGTAGGGAGAAAGGTCGCGGCCCGCGATACCTTCCGGCCGTGGTGTCGCCATTTTGGTTGAGGAACCGGCATATACGAGTTTGCCACCTCGTTTGCGCCAAAACTCGAGTACTGCAAAAGTACCAACCATGTTGAGGTCCCATACAACCGCTGGTTCCTCGATGGCTTTGGCCACACGCGAGTATTCACCGAGGTGGTAAATAATATCAGGCTTTTCCGATATATATTTCTCTATATCTTTAGTGTGCCCTTCGCGATAATCTACACCTGCAACGTGGTTGTCTTTTGAACCGGTAAAGTAATTGTCGAGCGAAATAACTCTATGACCGTCTTTAACAAGCCGCTCGCAGAGGTGCGAGCCTATAAACCCAGCTCCGCCGGTTACCAAAACAAGCTTTTTACCACCAGTGTCCGACATATATGTGACCCTACTCTATCTTTTTTTTGCCTAATCTTCAATGATTTTAAACTCGTCTTTAGTGCCTTTAGTCACTTGAGAAAAAGGAGTACGTGGCGACAGCCCGCTACCTGCATATACCACTCCTGCAACACCTAGTGCGACAATGCCTGCAAGGCCCAATATCCAAAACAGCAAGGGGTTGGTTGGGGTAGTGTCTACATCAGAGTTTTGCACAGCAGCTACTTGTTTCGACGAAGCGGTAACGATTGTTTTTGTTGTTTTATTTTTTGTAGCTGCAGAAGTGTCTTTTACTATCGGTGCGGGCTTTTCTGCCTTCGGTACTGGTGCAAGAACCCCAGGAAATACTCCCGGGGTAGGCAGTGCAGAAACAAAAGAATTTCCCTCTCGATGGAGCGAGCCGCTATCCCCCGCCCCGCCCCAGCTCGAGGTATAAGAAACAGAGTCTTCAGTAGTTGATGTGCCATTTTTAAGCGAAAAAGTTTCGCCTGTATTTGAAAGAGAGAATGCGCTTTCAAAAAGAACCCCGGTGTACGTGGGCCAGTCTGTTTTAAATTTTGCTGCATTATCTGCAATGACTGCCGATGCTCCTGACGCCAGCACCGCTCCACCTAAAGCAATGGATATTTTGTGGTTAGTGTCTGCCTCAAAAAGCCGATAAGTCGTTAGGTTAACGGTGGCGCTCCCTGTGTTGGTGACCTCAACCCACTCACGGCCGGTGTCGCCACCCGGCAGGTCGTACATAATCTCGGTTATTTGTATTGAGGCTTGTACAGACCCAGGCACACCAACACAGGAGGCACACAAAATAGCACCAATAAATAGATTTTTACTTATCCGGCCGCTCAAACGGCGACTCTGTGTCATCGACTTCATCGACCGATAGCATCTCACGCAAGACATTTTCTGGCAACCCAGCCGGTTCTTGTGGTTTTGGAGCCTCTGCTTTAGGAGCAATAGTGTGCAAAGTCTCTTTTAGATCCGGGGCGTGCTGCGAAGGTGGTGATGGAGGTATAGATTTATTACCAGTTACTTGCGCGAGAGCCTCACGCAAACTCTTTGCACCATCAAGTGGGGGTGCTGGTGGCGCTTTTGGCTCGATCTTTTTTTCTACTACCGGCGTGGGCACTTTATGCTCTATAGGCGCAGCATGTTTCGGCTGCACAGCAGGTTTTGCTGGAGCTGGCCTCTGTGCAAGAGGCTCGGCCTTGCGAGCCGGCGCATAATCGCTTTTTGGTTTTGCTTTGTTGGCAGTGGTCTCTACCGGCTCAAGCTCATTCCATTTTCGTATATCTTCTTCCACTGTGGCGCGCGGTTTTGCAAACTGCGCGCGCGAGTTGGCGATCACCGCATCAACAAACTTTTGCGGTGGTGGGTCAAACGGCTTCATCGTGGTTGCGCTAAAGGGTGGTGAGCCGACACCGTCGATCATGAGAGTCAGATAAATCTGCGCAAAACCTAAGTTGACCAGGTCGGTAGCCTCAAACTGTGGGCTAAAAATAGTCTCTAGTGTTTCTGCGTCAAAAGGCCCGACACGAAACGCGATAGTGGTACCCACGTTACCAAACACTGCATCTCGTACCTCCTCCTCCATTTGCTCGACATACTGGTGCGCAATAATGAGCCGTAATTTATATTTACGCGCCTCGGAGAGTATGTCCGAGAAGCTCTCGTTAGCAAAGTTTTGGAACTCGTCCACATAAAAATAAAAACTGGGCAGCTCATTAAGCTCTTCCGCAGCAACATCGGCACGCGACATAGCAGCAAGATAAATCTTGGTGACAAGCATCGAGCCAAGCAGTGTCGCGTTTACCTCCCCCACCCGCCCCTTGGAGAGGTTGATAATGAGGATCTTTTTGTCATCCATTATTTTGCGGATGTCGAAAGAAGATTTTGGCTGCCCCACAATATTGCGGATCAGGGGGTTGCTGGTAAACTGGCCAATCTTGTTTTGGATCGCAGGGGTGGCGTCTTGGGTGTATCGGTCGGTATAGTTTGCAAACTCGTCGACCCAAAAACTTTTTACAATCGGGTCGGTGACATTCTCCACCACTTTTTTGCGGAAGGCTTTGTTGATAAGCATGCGGTTTACATCCAGGAGCGTCGAACCTTCGTACTCCAAAAGAGCGAGCAGTGTGTTGGAGAGGATGTACTCCATGCGGGCACTCCATGCGTCTACCCAGATCTTGCGAAAGGCTGAGAGGAGCCCGGAGACCACCAAGTGGCGTTTGTCGTAGCCGACATCCTCCATGACGTTAAACGCAACAGGGTGCTCCATATCAAACGGCGCAAAGTAGACTACGTCTTTAATGCGATGTTCGGGGACATACTCGAGGATCCTGTCGGCTGTAGAGCCGTGCGGGTCTATAAACGCCATACCCTCGCCGTTGCGGATATCTTGGATCGCCAGGTTCTCAAGCAAGGTCGACTTGCCCATGCCTGTCTTGCCGATTATATACATGTGGCGCGCACGGTCGGCGCGCTTGATACCAAAAGGCACCTGCTTGCCGCGGGAATTGGTTTCTGCAAAGTAGGTAACGACAGAAGGGTCTTCTCGCATCACTCTTAGTATACCAAGTTTAAAAAGAATGGTTCTGATGTAGCAACCCCAAGGTCGTCGAACACGGCCTGTGCCACCTCGTCGTCTGCAACCGAGACTTCTTTAAAAGTATTGACTGGGGTCAAAGTAAATTTGACTGAGGAGGCAAAAAACTCTATTTCCACAGCTACACCGCGCTTTACTTCTGGAGAAAACCCCTGGTCAAAGAGAAAATTGCCGAGCGAGTAAAAAATTGCCTTGTTTTTATAGATCTCAAGCGGCTGCACTACGTGCGGGTGCGCGCCAATAACCACATCGGCTCCAGCATCGATAAACGCGTGCGCAGATTCGCGTTGCCTGGCTGTGGGCTCATGTGTATATTCTTCCCCCCAATGTGAAAAGACTATTACGTAATCACACAGTGGTCGGATAGTTTCAATTTTTAATAGCGTTGAAGTTGTTTCAGCACGAAACAGCTCATGGTATCCCACTAAACAAATCTTTTTATCTTTAATAACTACAGACGTTGCAGTATGTCGGTCGTTAAATGGCGAACCAAAAGAAGCCAAGCCTGCCTTGTCTAGGAAACTGCGAGTGTCTTCATACCCAAACTCACCGAAGTCGAGCGAGTGGTTGTTGGCAAGACTCACCACCTTAACCCCCGCTCGTGCAAGTATGTTTGCAAAACGTGGGTCAAAGGTGAAACGCAATATAGAGTTGTCTTGTCGCGAGACTGATGCGTTTGAGGTAATGGCCCCCTCCAGGTTAGCAACCACCAGGTCATGCCCAGAAAAAAGTTTTTTTACTCCTGCAAATAACACTTGGTCTCCTACCTTACCAGCGTGCGAGGCTACACCACGGTCTAGCATAATGTCGCCCACAAAGAGTATGCTCACCGATGAAGCTGGCGAAGGAATAAAATTACCAAGAGAAGGAACGCGGACACTCCCCGGGAGAAGCGGTGCGACAACAATAAGCAACGCGACAAAAGTAACTCCCCCAAGGATTAGCCAATCTTTTCTCATAATTGTGGAACAGCAGACGAAGAAAGTACCTGCCGCAACGATGTATATTTATTTGCTGCGTCCCAAAAGAGCCATGAATCGAGGCCTGCATCATTGCTTGCTTTGATCTGCTCCTCTACCATCGCAGGAGTGTAAGCAATCGGGTAATCAAAGCTTTGGAGCCATGGGCGGATTTTTGAAGGTGAGTATGACGGTTTTTTATAAATCTGCGGTGTGGTCGACGCGATAGGCGTGTAGGCAAACGAAGCAATCTTTGTACTAGTGGCCACGGCGCGAGCTGTTGCAGTGTCCATTGCAAGCTTAACTATATCGTATGAATGCTCGTTTACATTTTTATATCCGTTGTAGCCAGATGGGTAATGCGAGGGATACACCATGGGAGAAATATAATCAAAGTATGGGAGCGCGCGCTCAAGCACTTGGCCGATGTTTAAATCATCTTGGTTTGTCGCCACCATACCAAAGAGGTCTGCGGAGAGCACTGCGCCAGTTGGCCTCAAAGCGTTGGTGAGATATACATAAAACTCTTCAAGGACAACCGCTTTTGGCTTGCCGTTGCTCCAGGTGTAATCGGCTTCCAACATGGGGCCGTCTGAAGGATATCGAAGATAATCGAAGTTGAGCTCATCAAACCCTATCTCATAGGAAACCTTCCCAAGCTCGACAACATTGTCCCAATAAGGCTTAGCGCCCACATCAACAAAGGCGAGGCCCTTATGGTCCTTCCACACACCACCGCCTTTTTTTTGCACTGCCTGGTCTGGATACAGCAAGCTCCAGTAGGGATTTTGAAATGTCGTGATACGCCCGATCACATAAATATCTTTTTCATGAAGTTTTTTTATAAAGCTCTTCATGTCGCTCGCGCCACAAGCGTCTGAAACAGCGTCTGCAAGCGCGGGATTTTCTGTAGGGAATGCAATCTTGCCAGTGTAATCGCGTATATCGATAATAACTGTATTGAGCTCAGTGTCGTCAATAAATGACACCAGTTTATCGCGAAACGAGGGGGTCCCCGCAACGCATTGAGAAAGGTATATGCCCTTTACCGCACGTGGAGTAGCAATATGCACCACTGATGGCTCCTTGTGCACTTCTGCTAGAGTGGTGGTCGCTGAACTTGCGACTAATGCCGACTCAGAATAAGAAACAGAAAAAAGCGCCGGCAGGCCAGAGTAGGCGGCCACAAACATCCCACCCACTCCAAGCACTAATGCCGCACCGTAGGAGGCAGATTGCTTAATTAAGTGAGTTGATTTTTTCTTTTCGCTCATGGCCTTGCTGATCCGACAGAGAGGGTGCAGAGCCTGCCTGGACAGCGGGCTGGTTTTCTACGAATGTTCTACGAGCGAAAGATGCTTCCTTGCCTTGGCCAGACAAGCGCGCGAGAGCCTCTGCTCTCAAAAAGAAACCGACTATCATAACAGCAAAACCGGAGAGAACAAAAATAACTGTTTTCCACGAGCTCGGGAAGCCTAAATAAGGGACAACTATCACCCATATGCCGAGCACTGCAACTATGGTCTCTTTAGACATAGAGAAATACTATCACAAAGACTCAACTATCACGACAAATTCTCCACGCTGTTTCCCTGGGTTGTCACTAAAATGTTTTAGTACCTCCTGCGCAGAGCCAACCATCGCCTCTTCATACATCTTAGTAAGCTCACGGAAGACCCCTACACGGCGCTCCACCGGCAAGATGGCTGCAAGAGCCTCAAGCGTCTTCATAATGCGGTGTGGGGACTCGTACATGACACTGGCGCGCTTTGAAGCATGTATCTCTTTAAACAAAGTCTCCCTCCCCTTTTTAAGAGGCAAAAAGCCGTAAAAAGTAAAGGAAGCTGCACGCAAACCTGCAATAGAAAGAGCTGCGGTGAGCGCTGAGGCACCAGCGATTGCCTCGATGGTAAGCCCTGGTAGCTTCTCGCGTACTATCGACACCAGCTGGAGCCCCGGGTCGGACACTCCTGGCGTGCCAGCGTCTGACACGAGTGCTACATGCTTGCCTGCTCGCAGTAGCTCGACAATCTTTTCAAAACCTCTTTCTCCGCTGTTGGCATTAAAGGTGATGGTTGGAGTATGTATATCAAAATGTGAGAGAAGCTTTTTAGTCACTCGAGTGTCCTCGCAAGCAATAACATCAGCTTCTTTAAGCACGTGTAAGGCCCTGAGCGTGATGTCCTCAAGGTTACCTATTGGTGTCGCAACGACAGAAAGTTTGCCCTGAGCGGGGAGGAGAGACGAGGCCATAGATAGGTAATAAAATACCACTATTTATAAACAATGTAAATACTTATATAAATTGACTCGGCCGCCGGTATTCCAGGCGGCCGCTTTACCTTTTAAACCTAGTAAATGTTAGGATAGTTTCAACACCCACCATGAACGGTAAAAAAGCCCATTTTATAGGCATCGCGGGCAAGGGTATGAGCGCCACTGCGCTTCTTTTGCGCGAGCTTGGCTGGCAAATAAGCGGCTCAGACGAGGGCTTCTACCCACCAGTCTCCGATTATTTAGCTAAAGCGCAAATCCCTTTTGCTCAAGGCTATAAGAAAGAGAACATCCCCGCCGACACAGATATTATTGTGATAGGCAAAAACGCAAAACTGGTGTCTGAGAGCAACGAGGAGGTGCGTGCCGCATTTCAGAGTGGAAAACCAGTAAAATCATTCCCCGACATTTTAGAGGAGCTAACCAAAGACACAGACAACATTGTCGTGGTGGGCAGCTATGGTAAATCAACATCTACTGCACTACTCGCTTGGTGTTTAAAAGAAGCAAGTAAAGACCCGAGCTATTTTATTGGCGAAGTGACTAAGGGGTTCGAGGCCTATGCTCATATCGGCAAAGGAGAGACTTTTGTACTTGAAGGCGATGAGTACCCCTCGTCTAACTGGGACTCAACAGCGAAGTTCCTCCATTACAACCCAAAGAACATTCTTCTTACTTCAGCTACGCACGACCATGTAAATGTATTCCCTACACATGCAGAGTATCTCACTCCATTTCAGACTCTCATACAGGCACTCCCAGAAGACGGGCTCGTGGTAGCAAACAGCCAAGAAACACACGCAAAAAAAATCGCAGATGCTTACCCAGGAAGGAAAGTTTTTTACAGTATGAGCGAAACACAGTCGTGGCATCCTAAAAATATCCAGTATGGTATGCCAACCACCTTTGACTTGTATAACGGTGAGACAAAAATGGCTACCCTATCAACCACACTTCTTGGCGCCCATAATATAGAGAATATTGTAGGAGTGTGCGCCCTGCTCTTGGAGAAAAAGCTGCTTACGCTTGAGGAAATCACAAAAGGCGTTGCTACCTTCCTTGGGGTAAAGCGCCGCATGGAACTCCTCTCTCCCGCCTCAATTGTCCCCGTTTTTGAAGGCTTTGGCTCTTCATATGAAAAAGCAAAAAGCGCGGTAGCAGCAATGAAGCTCCACTTCCCCGCTCGGAGGCTTATAGTGGTGTTTGAGCCGCACACTTTTACTTGGCGCAACCGCGCAGCGCTCCACAACTACGACGACGTGTTCGGCGGCGCAGAAAAAATATACATCTACGAGCCTGCGTCCCAAGGCGCCTCGACACACGCGCAGTTAACACAAGAAGAGATCGTCGAGCGAGTAAGCAGCGCCGGGTTCTTTGCTGAAGCGATCACTGATACGAGCGAGGCACTCACAAAAATAAAAGAAGAGCTCCTACCAGCCGATGCAATCTTGCTTCTTACCTCTGGTGATTTAGGCGGACTTATCAAGACCATCCCCCAAATGGCAGAAGAAAAATTTCCACAATGAGGCTATTTTCGAGCGAAGCGGCACATGAGTATGGTTCGTATACATTTGCGTATGCTAATTATTGCGTGCGCGAGGCGGGAGATACGCTCGCAGACATCTACAAAGCCGGGTTCCTGCCCTACTCTGGGGCGCGAGGCACTAAAGATGTTTTTTATATGGCGCGCAGTGCACGAGTGGCGCTTGCAGATTTTGAGCCAACCAGCGAAAACCGCCGTATCGCAAAGAAATTTGACGGCGTGTTCACTAAAAAAAGAATCCCGTTTAAAGATTTTGAGATCACGGAAACTTTTCTTGTCTTTTGCCTCGACTACTTCGGGAGTCGGCATGGCGCCGCGGTGATGCCGCGCGAGCGTTTGGAGACAATACTTGCGAGCGGGATAATCTCTACCGTTGTTGTTTATGCAAAAGACACTGCAGTAATTGCTTACGTGCTCGAAGCGGGCGATGAAACCATGGCGCATTTTTGGTTTTCTTTTTACGATTTGTCGCTCACGAAGCAATCGCTAGGGCTGTGGCTCATGCTCGATTGTATGCGTGATGCAAAAGCTCAGGGCCTCGCCCACTATTATTTAGGCACCGTGTATGGAGAAAAAGCTTTGTATAAAACAAATTTTGAGCCCCTAGAGTGGTGGAGCGGAGAGGAGTGGAGCAGCAACTTCGAGCTCCTTAAAACATATACCCGCACCGACATTGAGCGCTCAATTGCTGCTGCGGACAAATGGAAAAAAAGCCAAGATTTATTTTAAAAAACAAACCCGCAACCTTTTGAGGGGTAGCGGGCCAGAGAGGCAGTTAGCGAGAACCATTTTTGGAGAGTTTGCGATAATCGCCAATCATGCTAGAGAGCTGATACCCACCTGCATTAACGTTACGGACCTGACAACCACCAACCACAGTGACAATAATGCGACGAATGGCCTTTTTGCCGTTTACCAACTCAAACCATATGCCAGACACAGTGCCACCTGAGCCTGTCCAGGTGATTTGCACATCCGCATATTTTGCAAGCCTGCTTGCAATGCTCGCTATAAAACTATGCGCATAAGCGATCTGGTCTCTACGGTCGGCAGCTGATGCCCTGCCGCGCTTCAAATCGAGAGCGATCGGGCGCAAGAAAAGATCTTCGCTGAAATACCGCTCCGCATCCTTCTTGAGGGCCGCCTGGTTCCCCAGGTGGTTCTTTGCTGCCCGCAAAGCTTCCTCTATTTTCGAAACGCAAGAGCCTCCACCAGCAAACGCGGGCGCTCCTAACAACAACGCACACACAACGAATGCACTTACAAAGAGCTTCTTCATGGCACATCCTCCTTAACAACTCCTAGCGGTTATAGTAGCTCGCGCCTAGGAAAGCACAAATACTCTGTGCACAGGGGCCCCTTCCTGGGCTGAGTGGGCGCGGGGAGACTCGAACTCCCAACCCTTGCGGGATACGCTTCTGAGACGTACGCGTATACCAGTTCCGCCACGCGCCCACTCAAACCAGGAAAATATAAATAAGTCCAATTCCGCCACCACGGCAAACGAACTCGGGATAACTATATCAAATATAAAAAATTAAGAGGGCCGGAGATTACTCCGGCCCAGTCTTTTTGTTGTACACCACTACCCTCCTGGCGGCTCCAGACATACATCTGTTGCCTGGAGGCCTTTCGGACTCTCTGCACATTTTACCCAAAGCACCTGGTCGGGCTCTGGTGTGTCCATATGGCCCTTGCGGACTATCTCCATGTGGAGGAAGACATCCCCCTCACGCCCTTCACGGTAGACAAAGCCAAACCCGCGGGCGCGGTTAAACCACTTGACCGTGGCCTTCATCCAGCCGGTGGTTGGTTGCAAAATCTGCCGAGACGCCTTCTTGACAGGATGAATTGCTATTGAAGGGTCGACCTCAAGGACCCGCATGCACTGGAGACCCTTTTTGCGCTGTACCGCCTCGAAAGTAATCCGAGTTCCTTCTAGCGGAGCCCCAAAGCCATCCCTCTTCAGGACGCTTAGATGCAAAAGGACATCTTCCATCCCGTTTTCCGGGATGACAAACCCGTACCCGCGGTCTTTATCAAACCACTTCACGAGGCCTACGAGTGACACAAAACCCTCGGTAGAGGGCCTTACTCCCATAACCATGTCGTTCATGACAAAGAACTCCCTACCTACTGCCCGAATGATTTCGAACACCTCCACGGTACTCCCATTTTAAAAACGGGTCAAAGAAAAGAAAAGGGGCCGCACTGTGGCGACCCCAAATGACCAATATCCCACTTGTAGAATCACGAGGCCGTTTTGGGCTTAAATTTCCAAGCCCTGAGGCCGCCGCCGTGCTCCCCTTCCTTAATCAGTACATCAACCGGGGTTTCGGGGACGAGATCCTCGCAACTGAACCCGGCGTCCTTCGCCGGCCGTTTGAAGAAGCGGACTGTTCCATTGCGCCCTTCGACCTTAAGAAATCCTTGTGAACTCCCTCTGTCAAAAGACACAACAATGCCCGCTTCCCACACATCTCCTACAACAGCAGTACCGACCATTACGACCTCCCTAAAAAGCCCAAATCATTTTGGGCAAAAATTATCATACACCAAAAAGCTGCTATATAAAATAAACGCTGCGCCTCGCACTTATTCTATTTGTGGTCAGGCGTTCAATGTGCGCCGTCGCGCACATTGCCGCACGACCCTGCCTCGCCTGTTTCGCTTGATAGCGAAACATGGCTCCGGCTCGCACAAGTGTGCGAAAAAGCAAAGCAGTTTGCTTTTTCTACCTTGTGCGCGCTCTAGGGATCGAACCTAGGACCTTTCGAGTATCAGTCGAATGCTCTA
>CAYZZC010000001.1:70253-124025 GCA_964482995.1 uncultured Candidatus Saccharibacteria bacterium | reverse complement strand
CTCATGACCCCTACGGGAATCGAACCCGTATTTGTTCCGTGAGAGGGAACTGTCCTAACCGTTAGACGAAAGGGCCGTACTATCTATACTTGCACACTACGAAAGGGCCTCAAAAACAATGTACAAGAAAAAGGGCCGGTAGTAAACTACCGGCCCTCTACCATCTTGATGATGGGTCAAACATGTTCTGGCTGAAGAGCCAATGGGTGGAAGCTCGCAGGGTGCCTTTCATGTGGTGCCTTAGCAACCACGCGCAACCTACTGCGGTCAACACGGACAACCTTGTGCACGTGTCCCAGGCGGCCGCGCTCTTTGATGGGGCGAACAGCACCAGCCTCTTCGCAGGCGGCAATTGCCCTCAAGCACTTCTTCCTGTTTTCCTCGTCTTTCCTGTTGTTGTTGGCACTTTTGACACTTTTTGTGCCGTTGTTGCCGCCTGTGGTGAACCTGCCATAAAGCGACCCTCTTGAACGTCTGGACATTCTTCCTCCCACTAAATTGGTGAACAAAGCTCCGCGAAACGGAGATAAAGAAGATTAAACCATATTATAAAAATAGAGCAACACGCTTTCTCCACTACCTTTTACGCCACTCTGCGTCTTGGCGCACCAAGAGATCATCTGCGTGCGAGGGGTCTTGCATGACCTCCTCAACGATCCGCTCCATGCGCATGCTCTGCGAGCCTTTAACTAGGACCACATCCCCCTCTTTGAGCATTGCCTCCAGCTCTCTGCCCGCGCGCGCCGCGTCTTCATACTGAAATATATTTCCGTCGCTAAGCCCATTATCAAGCGCGCCTTGCGCAATATCGCGCGCACGAAACCCGACAGTCATAAGAATATCTGCCTTCCCCACTACCACAGCGCCCACTTTACGATGCTCTTCCACAGAGTGTCGGCCGAGCTCAAGCATGTCGCCGAGGACAGCTATCCGCCTGCCTGTTTGTGCGGGGGAAACCAGCGCCAATGCCTCAAGCGCTGCGTGTGTCGCCGCCGGGCTGGAGTTGTAGGTGTCGTCGATAATAATCGTATCTTTCTCCCCCTCTATAAGATGCATACGGCCCGGCGGCGGCACATATCCTTTAAGCGCCTCTAGTATTTCCGGCAGCGGCTTGCCAAGAGCCTTCCCCACCGCGACAGCAGCGAGCGCCGGCATGAGCGCGTGCGCGCCTATAGTTCCTTTTACCTCAAGTATGCCGCTGTCGCCTTGCGCTTTTACGTGCGCGCGGATACCGGCCGGCTTGTTGTCTGTAAAAATAATTTCTACCCCATGTGCGCGCACATCTGCCCCTTCAGAAAACCCAAAGGTGATGCTATGCGCGTGTGGTGCGCGCTCGCGCAGCGCTGCCACTTTTTTATCATCGGCATACAACACCAGTGCTCCGTCTTGCTTAAGAGCATTTATAAGCGAGGCCTTTTCCTCAAGCACCGCCTCGGCAGAGTCAAAAAACTCAACATGCACCGGCACCTCAGGGAGCCGAGTGATCACTGCCACATCGACACGCAGCCACTTTGCAAGCGAGCGTATATCGCCAGGCCTGTCGGCGCCAACCTCAAGCACCAGCCACTCAGGATACGGGTGGCGCGAGGCGTAGAGCATGAGGCCGTCAACGAGTGTTTCCGCCCAGCGCAAAGGGTTGCTCCATGCGTTTGGCTGGCCAAGTATGGTGAGCGGGAGCCCTATTTCGCTATTAAAACTTTTCTCGCTTTTGCGCGCATGTGCGCTGGCTGCAACCACCTCAAAAACGGCGTCTTTTGTTGAGGTCTTCCCTACGCTACCAGTGATAGCAACAACGCGCGGCCGGTATTTTGAAAGGAGTAACCGCGCCTCAAAGCGCAGTATAGTTGCAACTATTTTTTTAAATGTAGAGCGCATCTTTTATATTTAACGGTCTGGCGGCACTGCATAGTAGTTGATAAGAAACTGTGTGAGCGAGTGGAATGGCGGCGCCAAAGTCTGCGAGGCAAACGGCGCACCCTTGGGCTCAAGCGCAAACAAGAAGATAATAAACTTAGCGTCAAACGAGGGAAAGTAGCCAAAGAAGCTGTGCAAGAACCTGTCCGTATAGTAGCCGCCGCCACCCGGGTTTGCAATCTGCGCCGTGCCGGTCTTGGCTGCAACACTATAATGCTCGGTCTTTATTTTGCCGCCTGCAAGTGCTTCGTCGACAACCTTAGTGAGCATGCGGCTCACCGCGGTGGTGGTCTCCGGGGTTAGGACTTGAGCACCTGCGTCCCAACTAAGGGTGCGTGAGAGCCCAGAGTCGTAGCGTATAGCCTTTACTAAGTGTGGGGTGACCAATTTGCCGCCGTTGGCAAGCACGGAGAGCGCCCGCACAGTGGCAATAGGGGTGAGCGCCATGCCTTGGCCAAACGAAGCTGTGTCATACTCAACCGCTTTCGTCCCTTTTTTATCGATGTTGCCTACCAACCCGTGGATCTCACTAGGCAGGTCGATACCTGTCTCTACCCCCAGCTTGTAGCGGTCGAGAAAATACTCTCGCATAATTTCCGGGCCCATCTTAGTGGCCACATAGGAGACGCCGAGGTTGAGCGATTGCGAAAGGATTTCCTGCATCGGCACAACGCCGCGCGCGCGGCCATCAAAGTTGCAGATCTTTTTTGTGTCTACCTCGATACAGCCGGTGTCGTTGTAAGTTGTCGTTTCTGCGATAACACCAGAGTCGATCCCCGCGGCGATAGTGAGCGGCTTTATTATTGAACCCATTTCATACACGTCCTGTACCATCGGGTTGTTAAATATTGCCGCATTTTTTTCCTTACCAAAGGCGTTGAGGTCAAAGGCAGGAGACACTGCAATAGCCACAATCTCGCCCGTTTTTGGGTCCATAATAATGCCGCCAGAGAACGCAGGGTTCCACTCTCCTGCATAGGCGGCCAAGGTGCGCTCCAACTCCGCTTGTACACTTGGCTCGATAGTGGTCACCAGGTTGCCGGTCTCATGCCCTCCGGTCAATATAGATTTTGCCGCGCCAAACAGCTCAACAAAAAAGTTTGAGTATAGGTCCTCGCTAGGCCGAGTGAGCACTTGGTCGTAGTAACGCTCAAGCCCGTAGCGCCCTTTTTGTGTATCGTCATTGTTGTATGCAACAAAACCCAGCGTGTGTGCCGCAAGCGAGCCACCCGGGTAAAAACGTTTAGGCTCGCCCGCTTGTGCAGACAAGCTGCTGGTACCAACCGTTTGCATAGTAGCGGCGGCTATGAGCGAGCCATCCTTATCGCTAAAAAATATGTTATTGCGGTCTAGGAGTGGGTTTGCTGGCGCAGTAAACTGTGCGTTGGCGCGCGCCGCGTACATGTCGCCGTGGAGCACCTGGAGTGTATATAAACGGCCGATAATAATGACCGCACACAGGACACATATCACCGTTACTATCCGTACCCGCGAAACAAAACGAACAACAATCATGACACTAGTGGTTGAGCGAAAGCGATTTTGAGTCTGCCTCTGTAAATATGGTTGTTACCTGCGCAGGCGTTACAAACCCCAGTGTGTGTGCGCGCGCCAAGGTCATCTCGCGCGTTTTAGAGAGGTAGGCCTGCTCAAGTGAGCTCAGCTCAGAGGTGAGTGTGCGGATCTCACGCTCAGCGAGCGCTCTGCGCGCCGTGTTCCCCACCGCTTCAAGCAAAAAGATACCGTACAGCAACACGCAGAGCGCGACAACGCCTGCTAAAAGCGCCATAGCGCGAGTAAGGTACGGAGTGTGAGTGTGGGCGATAGTATGCATAAAAATTATTAATTAGTAACTGACGCTTTTTCTATAGCGCGCATTTTTGCACTGCGCGCCGAGGGGTTGCTGCTTGTCTCTGCACGAGAAGCTATAAGCGGTTTTTTGGTAAGGAGCACGCCCTCTCCCCCTTTTGCCAGCGCGACAAAAGTCCTTTTTACTAAACGGTCTTCGATACTATGAAAGGTGATCACAACAATCCTACCGCCCGGTACAAGTGCCTTCCATGCTGCCGCGAGGCCCTGCTTGACCACCCCCAGCTCGTCGTTGACAGCGATACGGAGCGCCTGAAAGCTCTTTGTTGCCGGGTGGATGCGGCCATGGCGGTAGCTCCCAGGCACGGCGTCTTTTATTGTCTCTGCAAGCTCTATTGTTGTAGCAAATGGCTTTGTCTCTCTGCGCGCAACAATCGCTTTAGCAATAGGGCGTGCATACCGCTCCTCGCCGTAGCCAAAGAGGACGTCTGCAATAACTTTTTCTTCCCAGGTGTTGAGGATCTCCGCTGCAGTAAAACCTGAGGCAGGTTTTTTGCCGTAGCTCATGTTGAGCGGCTCATCACGCAGGAAAGAAAACCCTCTTCCGCTCATAAGCTGACCGCGGTTCCACCCTAGGTCAAATAACGCTTTGTTTATGTGCTCGACACCACCGCGATGCAGCACTATCTCAAGGTCGCTAAAATTTGCATTAACCACTGCTGCGCGAGCGCCAAATTTCTTTAACTTTTCTTGGCCGGCGAGCACCGCCTCAGGGTCAGCGTCAAGCGCAATAAGCTTCACGCCGCTGGTCTTGAGTATCGCCTCGCTGTGGCCGCCCACGCCAAAAGTCGCATCAACAACGATATCGCCCTTATGGAGGTCAAGAAGCGAGAGCGCCTCCGCAACCATGACGCTGACATGCTTCTCCTCACCTTTTTTCTGTAGTGACACAGGCCCTGGCTTCCTCTCATGCAGAGTGTCGCCCTCCTCTCGACGGAGGCGAGGCTGTGCACGAGCGGAAGTCAAAGTCTGAGTAGTCATAGATGATTTCAAAAAACGGGTACGCATATGGTTAGAGCATGCCGAGGTCGCCCAGTGTCTGCGCCATCGCCTCTGCGCCGCCCTCTATCCTCTTCTTATACTCCTGCCACACTCTCTCATCCCAAAGCTCGACACGGTCGGCAACTCCTGCAAGCACCACACTCATCTTTAGGCCTGCAAAATCCTTCAGATATTCTGGGATCAGGACCCTTCCCGCGCTGTCGACCTCTGCCTCACAAGCCCCGGCTAAAATAAACCGTGTGATCCCTCGCGTGTTGCTCTGCCCAACCGGCAGCTTCTCCAACTTTTCCATAATCTCTTTCCATGCACTTGGTGCGTACATAAAGAGACATTGGTCGAGCCCGCGCGTAATCACCACCTTTTTACCGAGCTCTTTGCGGAACTTTGCGGGGAGAGAAAGTCGCTTTTTCGGGTCTAGTGTGTGGAGGTATTCGCCGATCAGCATGTTTTTATTTGTTTTCTTTTTACTTTTCTCTCTAATTTTTTATCCCACTTTATCCCACTACATCCCAGTATACCACTACACTTATTGCGCTATGGGTTTATCCACAGAAAAAGGGGTCAAAAAACCTATTTTGCCGCCCGCACAGTACAATAAGGCTAGGTCTTTTACTTTTTACTAATCACGTGTCAAAACTTATTTTACTTATATGAGAGTTTCCCTCACAAAAACCCTATTTTTGCCTGCGACGGTTCTTTTTTTAGGCATGGCATTTTTTTTCAGCCAAGCACACGCTGCTGTCAGTAGAAATGCCGGCACGGTGGACAGTACTCCCCCCGTTTTTAAAAGTATTACCATAGCCTCAAATGGCCCTACAACCAACACCGCCTATGCTGGAGACACGGTAACTCTCTCCCTCACCGCGAGCGAGTCTATCAACCCCCCTGTAGTTACATTAAACGGCAGACCAGCAACTGTTATAAACATCCCTGGTGTCACAAAGTGTACTAAAACCGGCGGCAAAGATGGCACAACTACCTGCACAACGCCCCCACCAAACATAGACTGGGAGGCAAGTATTATAATGGGCTCCTCAGAGCCGGTTGGCCTCGTTTCTCTAAAAGCCACACCAACAGACACCGCAGGCAACGCTGGGACAACAATCACAACCACCACAAACGGCTCGAACATCAGCTTCTCTAACTACGTTTCTCCATCTCCTCTTTACTGCCTGTGGTCGAACCAATTCACGGTCTCTCCACAAACCTACAACAACCATCAGTACATTCTTGACCCTAACTGCGAGCCGACAGCTATCATATCGTTCTTTACGGCCAAAACGATTGCTCCCACTACACCCGCAACGAACTACACTCTCACTACCAAAAGCAACGACAATTTGTACATACACAAGAATTGCGGCTTCTTAGGATTTAGCTGTAACTACAATCTTAGAGTGGAAACAGCAACAGCTACTTCAACCTCCGGCTCACTACCAGCGTTTTTGCGCCCGGGAGAGTCTATCGCTTTAGGGTGGCAGTGCCAAGCGTTCCAAAACCTGTTATGGAGGAGTAAGAGCACCAGCTTCTGGGGCTGGAGCGGCGACTCTGATATCAGAAACAAGGTTTTCCAGTTCAGCACCATATCAGTCGGCACCGGCTTTGACACCGGCGGGGCACTCTCCGGCAGCGCCACTGTTACTCCAGACGACACAACTAAATACAAACTATCTTGTGGTGGCGATGGATATGTTTTGCCTGAGATAGAGATACGGGTTGATAACCCAAAGGGGCGTATTGTTGCCACGCCATCAACTATAAGCCCCGGAGGGAGCACAGTGCTTGTCTGGGCCGCAAAAAATATCAAAGACAATTCTTGCTCGGTGGTACACCCCTCAGGAGATACTATCCCATCATCTCAAGCTAACTTGTCTCCTGTTGGGGGGCTTATCAGCGGGCCGGTCTCTGGCGACTTAGGCACACCGGTATTTTTTACTCTCACTTGCGAGAGGTACACAGGAGAAAAGGTTTCTTGGAAATCAAACCCGGTGGAGCTGACAAACAAGTGCCTCACTGCGCCAGACCCAACGCAGCCAAACCGATGCTCGTTTAACGCCACCACCCCAGTCCTCCAAGGCGGCGACTCCACGCTTTCGTGGGCTTGCCCAGACCCAAGTACCACCTACGCGATCGACAAACAAGAAACAGCCGGTGGCCCGTGGGGTGCAATAAAGAGCGGCTCAACCTCTTCCAAAAAATCAGGGACGCTCAAGACAAACCCACTTCTCAACACTACCTATCGCCTCACTTGTGGTGGCGGGTCGACAGTGCCCGGTGTAGGCGTTGCGGCTGTCACAGTCAACCAGCCAGACCTTATACTCTCTGCCGCTGCTTACGAAATACCAGTAGGAGGTAAAACAAAAATAACCTGGAGCGCACAAAATGTAGACACTGGCTCTACTAAATTAAAAGCAAGTGGTAGCAACGCTGTTATCAGCAGCGCAGCCTCAAACCTCTCCGGGCTTACTATCGCTCCTGCCAAGCTGCCGGCAACATACACTCTAACCGGCACCACACCAGCAAGCCGTGCTGGCACCGCACCTGCGCCATCTACGAGCATTATTATCTATGAAAACGGCAAAGGGCCGCGCGTACTCGACTTCCACGGAGAGCCACCCTCAGTGCGCAGAGGCAATGCTTCAACACTTTTTTGGAGCGGCACCAACCTATCGGCCTCCTGTACTCTTTCGAGCAACCCTGTCCTGCCAGGCTTCCCTAAAAACGTTTCCTCAACCCCAACTGGCAATGCAACAGGCATTGGCACGGGCCCTATACAACAAAAGACCGAGTTTAGGCTTGTTTGCGGGCCAACCGGCCTTGGCGCAGCCACAATCACCATAATCCCGGTATTCCAGGAGATATAGGGCTCTTTCTAAGGCCTTTCTCTCCCCTAACCAATGAGCCCTTGACAAAATGGCCTACTTGGTATATAATGGCTATCAGCAGGTAGGGGTCAAAAGACCTCAACATAAACCAACCATAGTAGGAGTAGCGTAAATGACTAAGTTCTATAGAATCGCAACGATCGCCCCGAACGCCCAGCTGAGCGGAGGCAAAGGGCAGACAACAGATATCCATCCCTTCGACTTCGCCAGGATCCGGCGTGAGGCACAAGATCTCCATGCCGAGTCAGTCGCCCGGTCAAAAACTCTCGCCGTTGTGGCAGTAGCTTTGATCGCCGCAACAGTCGTGGTTGCCGGAGTTCTGGTCGGCCATTGGTTGGCACAGCCAAAGCTCGATCAGGCAGGCCTTGCAGTCTACTCTGAGCAAGCGGCGCTCGCGCAGCTGTTCGACCAGGTCACTAAGTAATAGCAGCACAAACTCAAACAGTCCCCCACAAAGGGACTGTTTTTCTTTTATCTACTGGGATGCCTCTTGTAGCCTCTTTAGTACAAACTCTTTGGGGAGTGCGGCGAGGAACCACCCCGCTTGCGGGCCGCTCTCTTTGCCGAGAAATATAGTGTAGAGCGCGATAAAAAAATCTTTCGCCTCGACAGAAATATCTTCGCGCACCGGTATCGAGCGTATAAGCGCGTGCATTGCCTCGCCAGTGCTTGGGTACTCTGTGCTTAAGCCCGTATAGAGCTCGGCGAGCGCTTCTTTCTGAGCTTGTGTAAGGGTTGCAGCAGCTTCAGGCAGAGATTCTTGGAGTTTAAAGATAAACTTCTCCGGTGCATAACTCTGGAGCCACCGGAGCGCATACGCCTCACGCTCGCCAAGCTCTACCTCCTCCTCTGTAGTGAGTGCGCTCCCTTTTAACTTTTCTGCTTCATCTAGCATGTTGAGATGCGGCATTTGTGCTAAAAATGCCACCTGAGAAAACCGCATAAGAAACGCAGGAGGCGGCAGCTCTGCATGCAAGAAAGTGAAAAGCCGCGAGTAATCGTCCTCAACTCCTGCGCGATACCCCTCAGTAAGCTTGTCGTATTGGTCAAAGAGCGTGGGGATAGTGTCGCCCTCCAGATCAAAATTAAATTGCTGGTTAATATCTTTGCCAAGAAGCGCCAAGCGGAAGATCTTTGTAGGCAGCAAGTCGGCCACTTCCCGCGCGCTGCTTCCCTTGCCTTTAGACGAGGACATTTTTTTACCGCCCACGAGCAAAAACTCGTAGGGGATGTCAAACGGAGGCTCATACTTAAACACCTCGCGGGAGATATGGTTGGCAACATCCCTCGAGCCCCCCTTGGTAGAGTGGTCCTTGCCGCCACCCTCGACCATCACCCCGTTTACCTTCCACTTTGCGGCCCACTCAACCTTCCACGCTAATTTTGCTTTGCCGCCAAACGGAGACACCCGCCCCTCAAAGCCGCATCCTTCTGTATAGGCAACTTTATATTTTTTACACACCACCGCCACCGTATCGCCGTCAAAGTCGCTGGCCTCGGTGGTAACCATCTTGCCGCACTCCGGGCAGACAACGTGTATAGGCAGCCACGTATCCTCTTTTTGAGAGCCAGACACCTCTTTATAGATAGAGCGGACAGCGCCTGCAGCATTGAGCGCCTGGTATATCACCTCATCCATTTTGCCGGATAGGTAGAGCTCGCTTGCCCAATAATATTCTGGTGCAAACCCTGCATGTGCGATGGCACTTTTAAAATCATTTGCAAAGTACTCTGCAAAATTGTTTGCAGAGTCTTGCTTTATTTCATCAAGCGCGGGGGTAGGTATGTTGCGCAGCTGCAAGCCCAGATACTTTTTAAACTCTTCGGGCAGGTAGACCGGGAAGCCGTCCATCGGGTCAAAATCGTTCAACTCATAGCGAAACGTACAAGCAACTCCTTTTTGTATAAGCGCCTCAGCAACTGCACCATGGACAGCAACGCCGCGCAGGGAGCCTACGTGGACGCGGCCGGAGAGCGTCTTTTCGTCGCGGATAACAACGGGCCTGCCGGCAGCGATATCGCCACCAAAGCGCCGCATGATTTCCTCTGCTATCCTGTCTGCCCAAAACATATATGCAGTATATCGTAAAAGCCCCGGGATTTCCCCGGGGCTTTTGTTACTCAACTTTTAAGATTTTGTAACGCTGCGTGCCGCGCGGGGTGTGGAAGGAGAATTCGTCCCCCTTCTTCTTGCCCATAAGTGCTGCTCCGAGCGGCGAGTGGTAAGAGATTTTACCCTCAAACATGTTTGTCTCCTCAGCGCCGACAATAGTGTAGGTTCTCTTTTCGTCAGAGGCGTCTTTTCCTGCTCCCTGAACAACCACGACAGAGCCCATGCCCACTGAGTCGCTTTTAATGCCTGCAACAATTTTTGCGTTCTTTAAAACAGACTCAAGCTTGTTGATGCGGTCTTCAACGGCGCCCTGCATCTCGCGGGCCTCCTGGTACTCGGCGTTCTCCGAGAGGTCGCCCAAAGAGCGCGCATACTCAAGCTGCTCGGCTATCTCGCGGCGGCGCGTAGTGCGCAACTCGTCGAGCTCGCGAGTTAACTCCTCGAACTTCTCCTGCGAAAGTAATTCAGATGGCATAGTGTGAGCACTAGTGTACCTGAAAATCAGTTTTGGTCAACATCTCTCTATAACCTACTTCGTATACTCCGGAGCCTTTGCTTGCAAAAAACGCATAAACTCTCCTCCGGCCGCAGACGCACCAACAAGTGTGGTTGAGGGGCCGCGCTCAAGCACTATCGCAAAAGCGTAGCGAGGGTTTTCATACGGGAAAAATCCGACAATCCATGAGTTTATATATTCGTTGCGGACTCCAACTTGTGCAGTCCCTGTTTTTGCAGCAACGGCAAACGTTGGGGAGTTAAGGGCGGTTGCAATGCCGTTGGTTACGCTGAGCCGCATTCCCTCTTTGGCTACTTGCAGACTATGTTCTGGAAGGTTGAGGTTGACCATTAACGACGTTGAGCTTGCTATGAGTGTGGGTGTAAGCAACTTCCCCCCGTTTGCCAGTGCAGCGACAGCCCGCACAGCTTGGAGTGGCGTTACTTGGACACCGTACTGCCCGATAACTGTGTGGTACGTGTCGCCCAAGCGCCATGGGTCATTGTTAAAGTTCTCTAGCTTCCACTCTGGGGTGGGGATTGTACCTGCTGGCTCCTCAAACCCAAGTAGCCCTGTGGGTGATCCAAAACCAAAGAGACGAAAATATTTGTCTATTCTTTCGATACCGAGGCCCTTTTGGTCCTTGTAGCCGCCTCCCACAGCGTAAAAATATACATCGGAGGAGACAGCGATAGCGTGGCGCATGTCTACCCAACCATGTGCGCGCCAATCTTTAAATATCGAAGGCAGCTCCGGGTTGTAGGGATTAGGGATGCTGATCGAGCCGGTGCTCAATATTTCTTTATTCTCATCAATAATGCCTTCAGTAAGCGCGGCGACACCCATAAACGGTTTTACAATCGAGCCGGGCGAGTAGAGCCCGCGCACCGCACGGTTAAGAAACGGCTGGCGTTTGTCGCCCACTGCCGCCGCTAGCGCCACTTTGTCGCCCTCGGTAAGCGCTTTGTTTGAGTACTCAGGGTAGCTGGTGAGCGCGATAATCTCGCCTGTTTCAATATCCATAACCACACCCGCTCCACCTTGAAAGCCCGACTCTTTTGCGCGCGACTCAATAGCGTCATACAAACCTTGAGAGACCTCCCCATCGACAGAGAGACGCACTTTTGCTCCCTGCACAGGAGCTACACGAGCGCTTTGCGAAATAATTTTACCCTTTGCATCAGTTTCAGTTAGGGTGATGCCGTTTTGTCCGGCAAGCGCCGCGTTAAGCGTCTCCTCGACCCCGTCGATCCCGACAAACGATGTGCGAAAGTAATACCCCGAAGAATCTTTTTGCGGCGGTTTTACATACCCGACCACATGCGCCACCCCTCGCAATGACCCGTAGGTGCGCGCTGCAAAGTCGTCTGTTGTGGAAACAAGGGAGTTGTATGCGAGTGGCCGGCCCAGACGATCCTCCACTATCCCGCGGTCAGCAAAAATAATTTTCTCAGAGAGCTGGTTTTCTGCCGCTTGTTTTGCATATACTGCCCCGTTGACCAGCTGCAGGCTTAGGGCTCTGCCAGCATAGAGTGCCACCACCAGACACATAGCCACCAAGGTTGCTCGTATTACTTCGCGGCCTATGGGGCGCTCAATGCGGCCCTCAAACTGGTCTGTGTTGTATTGAGGAAGATTAGATGAGTCTATCAGTATCTCATCTGCTTCTATCTCTTTAATGAGCTTGCGTCTACGCCCAAACATGGAAAGCAGTGTACCACGCCTACCTACCGGCAGGCAGGCTAGAGGGTGTCGTGGTCCGCCCTTTCAAAAAGAACACGCAAACTAAAGTATTTGCCGACCAGCGCGAAAAGCGCCAGCAATGTAAAAGGAAAGAATAGATAGTGTAAAACCCCTGTTGGCATGCCATATGCTAGGTCGAGCAAAAGCCCGAGCCCGATCGCAAAAACACCAAGCCCTCCAAAAGCTGCAGCTAAAATACCAAGCACCTCAAGCGGCCAAAACGGGATTACGAACCCGCCTGATGCTAGCAAAAAAGCTAGAATAAAAACCCACTTTTTTTGTTTTATCTTATTGAACATAAGGGGCGGAAGTGGCCCGTCGCACCTCAACCATGCGGAGTGTATACATATTAACAGGCAATTGCAGGTAGATCGTTGTAAAAGAAGCTCTGCTTTTTTCCTCTACCTGTACGACCTTGGCAACAAACGCTGTCCCTATGTCATTAAACACTACTTCATCACCTATGCGCACCAAAGTTCCTGCGGGCACCTCAGCGGTAAATGAACCGCCGCCTTGCCCCGCGATAGACACAGGCAGCGAGCTCGAAACCGCAGTCTGAAGCAAGGTTGCGCTGTGCGACTCTCCCGGCGCTGAAAAAAGCTTAACTCGAGAATTGTTTTCATATACCTCTGTAATCTTACCGATATATACTGAGCCTCCTGCAGAAACGAGGTCGCCTGCTGCAACACCGTCTTTATTGCCGACATCGAGTACCAACGTGTCGTATGGGGTTGCTGGCGGACGCACCAGCACCATAGCAAGCAAAACATTAGCCTGCGGAGAAACCCTGCCGAGGCGGTTTTTAAGGTCGTTATTTTCACGGACAAGGATTTCATGATCGAGCAAGACAGCAGAGCTTGAGGCAAGTGCGAGTTTTAACTGTTGGTTCTCTAACACCAGAGTGTGGTTTGCTGCAAAACTTGAGAACACCGCGCCTACACTCCCTACCCATGTGTTGCGTGTTTTTTCTAAAGGCCCACCAACCGCCCACAAGAGGTTTGAGAGCGGCCCACGCAGCAGCGCTACCATGCCAACTATTATTAAAAGAATGGCGAGTTGCAAAAAAAAGCGTGCTCGTGCGGCATCGCGTTTTCTATTAGGAGATATCGTCGTCATGTTCGAGGAAGATGTCTTGGTGTTGGTCGAGATTTTCTAAAATAACCCCAGTCCCACGCACCACTGCGGTGAGCGGGTCGTCTGTGATAATGACCGGGATCTTGAGCCACTCCGAGAGTAACGTATCAAGGCCTCTAAGCAAAGCGCCGCCTCCCGCAAGCACAATACCCGAGCGCATAATGTCAGACAAAATTTCAGGGGGTGTTGTTTCGAGCACTTCTCGGATCGCCTCAACGAGCGTATCTACCGACTGCGAAATCGCTTCACGTATATCCGCATCAGTAACCAACACCTCGCGCGGCAACCCTGTGATAAGGTCGCGCCCGCGCACCATCGCCTCCACGTGAGTGCCGTTTTCTATCACCGAGCCTATCGCGAGCTTTACGTTCTCTGCAGTTTTTTCGCCGACAAGCACCTTAAACTCAGAGCGTATGTGGCTGATGATATCTTGGTCAAACTTATTGCCAGCAATACGGAGGTTTTTTGACCGCACAATGCCGCCAAGGCTAAGGACAGCGATATCGGTGGTACCGCCGCCGATATCTACGATCATCGAGCCGACCGCTTCTTTTATAGGGAGCCGGATACCAAGCGCCGCGGCCATCGGCTCCTCGACAATATGCACCTCGCGCGCACCGGCGTTGTGTGCGGCGTCCTTCACTGCGCGTATCTCCACGTTGGTAATGCCTGAGGGCACGCCGATAACCATGCGTGGGCCGAGCAGCTTGCGCGAGCCGCCACTCTCCACGCCCTGTGCGCGGTTAATAAAATAGGCGAGCATCTCCTCGGTTGCCTCAAAGTCTGAGACAACGCCGTCTATAAGTGGCTTAACCGCCACAAGGTGCCCCGGCGTGCGGCCGAGCATTGCTTTGGCAACCGCCCCCACAGCAACCACCTGGCCAGTTTTTTGGTTGATAGCAACAACGCTTGGCTCTGATATAACAATGCCCTTGCCGCGCAGATATACCAGTGTGTTTGCAGTTCCTAAGTCTATGCCAATGTCGTTGGAGAGAAGCGCCTGCAATCGTTTGGGAAGTCGGTTAAGCATGAGTTAAATGTCCAATAAGTTCCGAGAGGCTCCGGTGCTCCACCTTGCCTGTGCTGCGCTCTACACACTCAAACGAGCCAGAGGCAAGCGTTTTTTCTGACACAACGATACGCAGCGGGATACCAATGAGGTCGCTGTCGGCAAACTTCTCCCCCGCTCGTGCATCGCGGTCGTCCCACAACACCTCTACACCAGCTGAGGTGAGTTCTCTATAAAGTTCTTCGGCTTCGCGGCGCACATCTTCGTTGTCTCCACCCAGCTCAACCAGGTGTACGCGAAACGGGGCTACCTCCTCAGGCCAGACAATACCTTTTGCATCTCCTAATGTTTCAACAATAGTACCCATAAGCCGAGCGGGGCCGATGCCGTACGAGCCCATGACAACCGGCTTCTCCGCCCCCTCCTCGTCTTTGTAGGTAAGCCCGAGCGCGTCCGAAAAACGGGTCCCGAGCGGGAAGATATTACCCACCTCAATCGCTTTTGCCTCCCTGAGCTCGCTCTTTTTCATGCCGAGCTCTGCAAGGATCGCGTCGTCATACACCTCCTTATTAACCGCGATACGCTTCTCGTCGTGTATATAGATAACATCCTCGCCTGCTTCAGAAACTGTTTGAAACTCGTCGCTAAACTTTGAGAACGAGCCGCCGGAGGCAAACGTGCGGTAGGTAACTGCCCCTAATCCAACCCGCTCAAATATTTTTGCGTACGCCTCTGCGCACTGCTCATAAAACTTTTTAAACTCCGATTCATCCCTGCTAAAAGAGTAGAGGTCCTTCATGATAAACTCGCGCGAGCGCATGATGCCAGACTTTGCACGCAGCTCGTTGCGGAATTTATTTTGAAACTGGTATGCATAGCGTGGCAAATCGCGGTACGAAGAGATGTGCTCTTTCATCAAGTTGGTGAGCGGCTCTTCGTGGGTCGGGGCGAGCCCCAAAACGCCGCCGCTTTGGAGCTCGGTCTTAAACCACACATCTATAGCCTCATCGCTCCATCTGCCGCTTGCCTCCCAGTGTTTAGGCTCTTGGAGCGTTGTGAGGAGCATCTCTTGCCCGCCGATCCGGTTCATCTCATCGCGGATAACGCCGATGATCTTGTTGAGCGTGCGCAACCCAAGCGGTAAAAAGGTGTACGCGCCTGCCATCTCTTTGTGGATATAACCCGCACGGATAAGGAGCTGCGCATTTTTAGAAACCTCGTCTTTTGGCGCCTCCCGGCGCGTCTTAGTAAAAAGCTGTGATTGCTTCATATATAGAGGCCATTGTACGTCTAAACCCCATACGACGCAAAAAGTAAAAACTGAAGGGTTTTTACAAAGTTCTTACCCAACAAGACGCGCGATGTCGTTGTAGGAAACCAGGAGCATAATCCCGATCAGGAACATAAAGCCAAGTATAGAAGCAAAAACAGAGAGCCGCTCAGGCACCGGGCGGCGGATAACGCTCTCGATCGCGATGATAAGTAGCCGCCCGCCATCGAGCCCGGGGATAGGGAGCAGGTTGATTATCGCGAGGTTTATCGAGATAAGCGCGGTGAGTATTATCGCCGCAGTAAAACCATGGTCGACCGCTTTAGCGCCGATACCCGCGATGCCGATAGGCCCCGCGACCGAGCTAAAGTCGGCCACCCCGCGGCCAACTTGCGAGAAAAAGCTAAGGAGCCCACCCGCGGTTGAGACAGTCATACGGTAGGTAAGAGTTGCGCCCTCGACAAGTGCTAAGTGTAGCGGGAGTTTTAATACACCAATATCGTCGAGCTCTACCCCAAGCGCTTTGCGCCCTTCAACAAGCCCTTCAGTTGGGCGCATGACAAACGTTTTTTCTTCCTCGCTGCGCATCACGCTTATAATCAGGCTTTCCTCTTGGTGCTCTTTAATAAATGTACGCAGCACTTCTGCATTGGCTCCTTCTTGTGTGCTTGCTGTTGGTGTAGAGACACGGGCAATAACATCTTCAGCCAGCACTCCAGACTTTACCGCCGGAGACTCGGGCAAGAGCCCAACCACAACCACTTTTGCGTGTTCAACAATACCCACACCTGTGTGGCCGCTTGAAGCAGGCAGCCCAACCATGTACCCCGCCGAGAGGATCAGCCAAGCAAAAAGGACATTCATGACAACGCCCGCAGCCACTACCGCAGCCTGCACGGCGCGCGGTTTAGCCGCAAAAGAACCTGCCTGCGCAGGCAGGCGTGGGTTATGCGCCGCCCCACTACCCACCTCGTTATTTTCTCCAAAGATCTTTACAAAGCCGCCAAAAAATAGGAGGTTAAGTGAGTAGGTAGTCTCCCCTTTTTTAATTTTGAGTAAGCGCGGCGGGAAGCCGATGCCAAACTCCTCTACTTTTATCTTAAAAAACTTCGCCACCGAAAAATGGCCCAGCTCGTGGACCACGATCAAGGCTGCGAGCAATAGGATAAATATAATCAATGACATGGGTTGTGTGCGTTAGTTTGCGATTTCTTTCTCTTTGCGGATAAGAGCTTCTTCAAACAGTTTGCCGGCGGCATCGACGCGTTTTTGCATCTCATCTTTTGTTCTAAACTTGTCGTCCTCGGAGAGCACACCCTCCTTCTCCTTTTTTTGGAGGTCGCTCCATACCGCCTCGCGCGCCGCGCGCAAGCTTGCTTTTGCTTCTTCCACTTTTTCTTTTGCTAGCTTTACCAGCTGCACTCTGCGCTCGCCAGTTAAGTCGGGGAAGTTGACTCTCACTCCACGCTCATCCATCCCTACAGAGAGCCCGAGGTTGGCCACAGTAATAGCCTTCTCGATTTCCTTGGCATTACTCATATCCCACGGGGCCACACGCAGTGTGCGCGCGTCTTCGACACTAATGTTTGCAACCTGGGCGAGGCCCATGCGCGTGCCGTAGCTCTCAACAGTAATGCCGTCGAGTATTGCGGGAGTCGCGCGGCCTGTGCGCACCCCAGAGAGCTCCTTGCCTAGCTTTTCCTGAATAATTTTAATCTGCGCCTCAAAAGGCTTAAAGTCGTACGCCATAGGCAAAGTATAGCAAAGTAAAAAGCCTTTGTGCAGGAGTGCCGTATATCTCTCCGGAACAAAGGTTTTTTACTTTGCTATTATTTAAATTTCACTCTTGCTGGTGGGTAGATTTTGATAAGCGGGTCTTTTGAGGTGTCGTACTTTCTTGCTGGGGCGAGGTAGCGGCCGTAGTGGATCACCCGGTGTGTAAAACCTGGCCACTCTTTCTTTGGCAAGAGCTCCATAAGGTCGCGCTCGATTTTGACCGGGTTTTTATGGTCTGAAAGGTCAAACCGCCGCACAAAACGGATCACATGCGTGTCCACAGTAACGCCTGCAGTAACTCCGTACGCCTCTTTGAGCACTACCGTTGCGGTTTTGCGCGCTACACCAGGGAGTTTTAACATCTCCTCCATGGTCTTGGGGACTTTGCCGTCAAAATCTTTTTTAATCATCTTTGATGCTGCAAGAATATTTTTTGCCTTGTTGCGATAAAACCCGCTTGATTTAATGTCTTGCTCAAACGCATGTACCCCTTTTGCCGACCCACCTGCACGCACATAGTCGTCAAGCGTCTTGTATTTTTTAAAAAGCTTTTCTGTAATTTTGTTCACCGTCTTGTCCGTGCACTGTGCAGAGAGTTGTACGGCCACAAGCAGCTCAAGCGGGCTTTTAAAATTGAGCTCGATTGAGGCGTGGGGAAAAAGCTTCTTGAGCGCCCGATCGAGCTTCATAATTCTTTTTTCCCGCTCAATAAAAGTAGTATGATATATCATACTAAAATTATAGTCGCGGCAAGGCGACTGCGAGATGCTCGAGTAACATTTTTAATGACGGTGAACGGTCGTTTGTATAGGAGCGCACTTTTGCTATGTCCTCGAGAGCTTCTCTAATGTCCTTTCTCCCATTCGATTTTTGTAGTTGCGAGTATAAAGCTTCTTCAAGTGCGGTTAAAAAGTCTCTCACGCGCTCACGCACGCCATCCTCGCCTGCCTGCGCAGACAGGTCTTTAAGCAATGCAGCAATCTCTATACTGCGCGCTTTGGGAGAACTTGCAAGAAAAGTTTTGACACTCAACTTCTTTCCCACTCCTTCTATATTTGCTGGGTAGGCCAAGAGGCGTGAGCGAAGGGTCGCAATGATTGAGCCGTGCGGAGCGAGTAAAATAAAAGTCATTCCCTCCTGCGGCTCCTCAAATAGTTTAAGCAACGCTTGCTGCGCCTCGCTATTTATCTGCGAGACACCAATAATAGAGAGAGCGCGGCCCGAGACACTTTTTAAAGCTCCCGCCTTGGTGAGCTCTCTTGCCTCTTCGATCCCAAACTTTTCATACTCCCGCACCTGCACATCAGGATTGCCTGCCCCGAGCGAAGTCGAGGGGTGCCTTTCAAACCCAAACCGCTCTCGCGCATCCTCGGCAAGCGCCGCGAGCTGTGAGAGCGACCCGTAGTAGATATATGCGTGGTGAGTCCCCGCCATATAATTATCGCTTTGCGATGATTGCTTTTTTGTAGGTGTCTAGATGTTCAAGCGCAATACCAGTCCCTAGCGCCACACAAAAAAGAGGTTCAGGGGCAACTTGCGCCTTCACCCCGGTGCGGCGTAGCACCAGCTCGGCAAAGTTGCGCAACTGCGCAGTGCCACCTGTTAAGGTTATCCCGCGGTCGATAATGTCCGAAGCAAGCTCAGGTGGCGTCTCTTGGAGTACGTCGCGGATCGCCTTGATCATCTCTCTGAGCTCTTTGCCGATCGCCTTTACTATGTCGTTGGTCTTGATATCAACCGTGCGCGGTAGCCCTGTGATAAAATCGCGGCCGCGTACCGGCATGGTGATCTCCTCCTCAACAGGCACAGCGGAGCCAATCGTTATTTTTATCTGCTCTGCCGTCTTCTCTCCGATACCGAGGTTGTACACCTTTTTCATATAGTCGGTGATCGCGTGGTCGAGCCGGTCGCCAGCGCACTTGACCGAAGTGGAGGCGACAATCCCGCCTAAAGAAATCACCGCAACGTCGATCGTTCCGCCGCCCATGTCGACAACCATATTGCCGCGTGACTCCTGTATCGGGATCCCCGCGCCGATAGCGGCCAACACCGACTCCTTTACCACGTAGGCGTTGCGTGCACCCGCGCGGATCGTTGCCTCTACCACTGCCCGGCGCTCGGTTGAGGTAACGCCGGTTGGCACCGATACCATCACCTCTGGTTTAAAAAGCTGGTATCTCCCCATTGCTTTGCGGATAAAATAGCGGAGCATCGCCTGGGTGACGCGGTAGTCGGCAATGACGCCGTCTTTAAGCGGCCTATACGCAATGATTTCGTCCGGCGTTCTGCCGATCATCTCTTTAGCCTCGGCCCCCACCGCCAAAATCCGTTTATCAATTTCTGAAATAGCGACCACCGATGGCTCGTTTAGCACGACCCCCTTGCCAGGCACAAACACCAGCGTGTTGGCGGTACCGAGGTCAATCCCCAGTTTTGGAGTAAAAAACGACATTAGGCTCATGATACTCGCCTAGACCCTCAAAAACAAATCCTCGCTACAATTACTCTCTCCTTATATTGAGCCCGATTTTTTGCAGGCGCTCCTCGATCCGCTCGTAACCGCGGTCGATATGGTAGACGTGCTCGATCGTTGAAGTGCCTTTTGCTATCGCTGCCGCAAAAAGGAACGCGAGCCCCGCTCTGATGTCGGGGCTCTCAAGTGTGCGGCTCACAAGCGGAGTTTTGCCTTTGATAGTTACCTGCTGCGGGTTCCACAAGGTGATGTCAGCACCCATACGCACCAGGTCGTGCACATAGTTGAGCCGCCCGCCATAGATAGTCTCAAATAAAGTGCTCTCGCCTTCACATTGGGAAAGATAGAGCACCATCGGCGGCTGGAGGTCGGTGGCAAAGCCAGGGTACTCGTGCGTGCGGACACTCAATGGCTTAAACGCGGGTGCCGACTTTTTGCCATATACGATAACAAAATCTTTTCCTGCGGCGAGCGCCACACCCGACTCTTGTAAAAGCTCGATAAGCATCTCGATATGGAGCGGCTCGCAATTGGAGATAGTTACTTCCTCTCCTGCAAGCGCAGCCAGGATCACAAAACTCCCTGCCTCGATCCGGTCGGGCACAGTGGCAAAACTCCTTCCATCTGCATGCAGCATATCGCCACCAACAATCGTAATAGTTGGCGTACCAACTCCAGAAATGTTTGCGCCACATGCATTGAGCATCTCAGCGAGCGCGACAATCTCCGGCTCCATCGCCGCGTTGCGTAAAATAGTCGTGCCTTCGGCCAAGAGCGCTGCGAGCATCAGGGTTTCGGTCCCAGTCACTGATACAAATCTAAAAAAGATATCCGCCGCTTTAAGCTTGCCGCAGCTTGCGGTGACAGTGTAGCGACTCTCCGCGAGAGCAACCTCGCACCCCATCTTTTTAAACCCATCTAAAAAGAGGTCGATTGGCCGGGGCCCTATAATGTCGCCGCCGGGGTGCGGGAAGGAGACACGCCCAAACCGCGCGAGGGTCGGGCCCGCAAACACAATCGAGGCACGGAGGCTCTTTGCGATTACTTCATCAAGGTCGCTGTTGTGCACGCCTTTGGTGTTGATGCTCACGGTGTGGTCGCCACGTACCACCTCGGCCCCCATCGCTACCAAAAGCTCTGCAACGCGCGCCACATCCTCGATCTCCGGCATGTTGGTGAGCGTGAGCGTGTCTTCAAACAAAAGCGCTGCCGGCATCGTCTTGAGTATTGCGTTTTTAGCTCCGCCCACCGCGATAGTGCCGCGCAAACGCCGCTCGCCGCCTAACCCTTCGACAATAAACCGCTCAGTACTCGTCATAAGAGGTTTTTTCGCGCGGCTTCAGCTTTGCTGGTTTTTTCTCCTCTGTTTTGTCTTGATGTTTTTTAGGGTTTATCTCCCACCAAAACTTTTTAGAAAAGTGTTTCGACTGCTCGCATACAGTTTTTAAATAGTAGAGGTCTTTGGTGGGGATCAGTTGGAGCACCTTGCCCATCCGCGGCATAGAAAGGGGCGGCACGCCGTCTTTAATGCGGTCTTGGTTTAACCTGCTTTGGAAGTATTGCATAAGCTCGCCGCGCTCGGTGGCGCGGTCTTTCTTAACGGGGCCGCGAGAGATGTGTGCGCCGATGTGCTCCATACGCACTCTATTGTAAGTCTGCTTGACATAAAATACTAATGGTGTACTCTAACGTCAGTTGCTTTTTTTATTCACCTCAAGAACCCGGCTGTCACCGCATCCACCGGAGCCCTCTGAGGTGTTTACTGGCCAGTCTCCCTTCCCCCTTGGAGACTGGCCTTTCACTTTTCTATAAAAAACACTACAGTTATAAATATGCAGAACCACATTGTACAAATTGGCGACCCTGTCTTGCGTGCAGTGGCTAAACCCGTGTCTACAAAAGACATCGGCGCTCCTAAACTTGCGGCCGTGATAAAAAAGATGAAGGCCTTGCTCCACAAAGAGGAGTTTGGGGTGGCTATCGCCGCGCCGCAGATCGGCGAATCTTTGCGCCTGTTTATTATTGCTGGCAAAGTGTTTGCCCCTGAGGGAGATAAGGAGGGCACTTTTGAAGAAACGCCGCCAGACAAGGTTTTTATAAACCCGACTCTCGAGCGCCTCTCACGCGCCAAAAAGGAGATGACCGAGGGCTGCCTTTCGGTGCGCAACCAATACGGCAGCGTAGTGCGGCACACTAAGGCAACTGTCCGTGCGCTCGATGAAAAGGGCAAGCCGTTTATCTACCATGGCTCGGGTTTGGTGGGGCATATCTTCCAACATGAGGTCGACCATCTCGACGGCATGCTTTATGTCGACAAAGCAGTATCGATCGAGCAGGATGAAGGGTTCAAAAAATTAAAAGAAAAGAGGAAAAAGGGCGCAGAATAAGATATGCATAAAAAACCGTTATTTGCTTTTTTTGGCACACCGCGTTTTGCCACCGTGGTGTTAGATGCGCTTGAGAAAAACGGCTTGCTCCCCGCGCTTATAATCACCGCGCCAGATAAGCCACAATGGCGTGGGCAAAAACTCTCCCCCTCGCCTGTGCGTGAGTGGGCTGCTCTGCGCGGGATCGACGTGCTCACACCAGAGAGTCTTAAAGATGAGCAGTTTGTTGCCGAGCTGGCCAACACCGATTGGGACGTCTTTGTGGTCGCAGCATACGGCAAGCTTATCCCAAAAAATATTTTAGAGATCCCCCGCCGCGGCGCGCTCAACATACACCCCTCGCTCTTGCCAAAACATCGCGGCCCCTCACCCGCACTCTCGGCTATTTTGGCAGACGAGCGCTCAACTGGTGTCTCTATTATGGAGATGAGCGAAAAAATGGATGCAGGCCCGGTGGTTGCACAAGCAAGAGTAGAGCTTGAGGAAGAAACGGCGGGGCAGCCCGGCTGGCCGCCACAGGGGGCGCTGTTTGAGGACTTGCTCGCAACCGAGGGCGGCAACCTACTCGCCGAAACTCTGCCCGGGTGGCTAGCGGGCACGGTTACTCCGGAACCGCAAGACGAGAGTAAGGCAACCTATACCAGAAAGTTTACTGACGCAGATGCGCTTATCGATATATCGAGGTTGAACCTTGATGAAAAGGTGGCTCGGGAAAATCTTTTAAAGATTAGGGCGTTTGACCATGGGCCGCGTGCCTATTTTCTTGTAGAGGGTAAACGGGTGATTATCACCGAGGCCGAAATCCGTGATGGAAAACTAGAAATCCTTAAAGTAATACCAGAAGGCAAAAAAGAGACAGACTTTAAAACCTATCTCGAAAGCCGCGTACAAAATCTTTAATTTGTTTCGCGCCCTGGCGCACCATGCGTATGTGTTTGCCCTTTGCGCGGCGCAAGTCTTTGATCAAAGCTGCTGAGGCGATATCGATCGCTTCGTGCATAGTGCTCCCCCACTCCTCAGCACGATAGAGCTTGCCATGGGCAGAGAGGGTGAACTCCGCGCGGTACTTGCCGCCATCGCGCACCTGCGAGTACTCCATCTCAATATCGGCGTGGGCGGTAGTGTCTCCCTGTAAAAACTTTTCTGCCGCGTTGAGCTTTTTCTCTGCATACTCCCGAAGCTCTGGTGTGATCGCGATACCGCTGCCTTTGATATTGTGATTCATATACCCCATTTTCTCATGCAATCAGCGAGACGTCTAATGTAAATAGAAAAGGGGCGCCCAAGATTGTGGGCGCCCCTGCTCAGTATAGTGTTGCATCCCCTTCACCAACGATTGTTGCTTTAGGGGCGTCTCCATATTGCCCAAAGACAGCCACACGCACCGCCCTTTGGCCAAACTCCTCTACCAAAGAGTAGAATGTGGCGGCATTTTCCGGCGCAAGCCGGATGCAGCCGTGCGAGGCGGGTGCCCCAAGCTTGCCGACCTCCTCTGTGCCGTGGGTAGCAATGTCGCCGTTAAAGAACACAGCGTATGGCATCGGCGCATCGTAGAGCTTCGACCAATGGTCGATGCTGAGGAATGTCGGCTTAAAGACTCCGCCAGGTGTCTCGTAGCCGGCACGGCCGCTCGAGATAGGCCACTCGTAGGCGGGCTCGCCGTCAACAGCGACGATAAGTGTTTGCTCCGTGAGGTCAACAAACGCGACCACGCGAATGCTTTCTTGTGCCTGTGCAGAAACAGCAGAGGCAAAGAGAAAAATCAACGCCAATAATAATTTCATCGTTACCTCCTGCAGAAAATTTAAGACATGTATTGGGCCTTATGCCCAAAACTAACTACCTTTAATTATACACCATAATCAACAAAAAAGCAAGGGGTAGTGTGGATAGCCCCATGCACTCTGGATTTTAGGCCATTTGAGTGGTAATTTAGTAAAACAAGCCTTTAACAGCTTGTAATATTCCGCGGCCCGCCTCGCCGAAGACGCCGAGTCGAGGTCGGGCCCGCCTCGCCGAAGACGCCGAGTCGAGGTCGGGCCCGCCTCGCCGAAGACGCCGAGTCGAGGCGGATAGCTCAATGGTATGGCTCACGTCTACATCCTAAAGAGCACTATTACCAATATTACGTATACTGGTAGTACCACAGACCTAGATCGTAGGTTGGGTGAACATAACAGCGGAAAAAATGTTTTTACTCGCCGGCACCGACCTTGGCGAGTTGTGTATAAGGAAAATTTTGCCAAGCTTAAAGAAGCGCGTGTCAGAGAAAAATATTTGAAATCAGGAACGGGTCGGCGTTGGCTGAAAGTAAATAATATCATTCCGCGGTAGCTCAATGGTAGAGCAGCTCCCTGTTAAGGAGTTGGTTCCAGGTTCGAGTCCTGGCCGCGGAGCAAAGAGTCGTTTTTAGAGTCCGTTCCTGTTTTAACCTTTCCACTAGAGCCTTTTTTCGGTTCGAGACTTTTTTGAGCATCTAACCTCTCTTGAATGCGTTTCGAGAGCTTCTCGACTGGCGCTGTGAGGGTATAGCTCGTGTCTTTATCCTTGAGAGTTAGGTTCGAGAAAATCTTCCCCAAAAGCATCCTGCGTTGTTCGGGAGTGCGTTTCTTGTCTTCGTAGATTTCGCGTGCGCGGCGAGCCAGGTCGAGGATATTGATGTAGAGCTCGAAGTACTTTGTCTCCTGACTTTTAATACGCTCCATTTCTGCCCGGATGTTTGCTTGTTCCTCGTTTATTACACCCTGTTTTGAGGTCCATCTTTCTTGGCTAATCTTTTCAGCGAGACGATCATCATAGAGTATGTCCAACTGCCTCTGTAGACTCATATAACGCGTGTTGAGCGTATGTAGGGCGTTTTCCTTGTACTCTGCCTCGGCCTGATGATTTCTACGGATACGGGTATAAATTTCCTCGGCCTCTTTGGCAGTCAAATTCTCAAAGAACCGAAATACTCCCATTAGCTTGTTTTCGATTTCTTCTTCCCGAGTTGTGCCGCTTTGGGAACAAGCCTTTCCGTGCTTGCAGGAGTAATAGATATGGCCTTTTTGTATCTCACCGCTAATAGTGCCGCCACACTCGCCGCACTCCATTTTCTTGGTGAACTTGAATACGTGGCGTTTTGCGTGTGGAGCTGTCTTACCACTCAACTTTTCCTGCACTTTTTCCCAAAGATCCCGGGATGCGAGCGGCTCGTGGAGGCCTTTATGAACAACATCATTCCAACGCAAGGATCCACAATAGAAAGGATCGCCCAATATGTCAGCAAGTCTGCTCTTTGAGAGTCTTGCACCACCGTGTGTCCGAAAACCTTCTTCATAAAGTTTGTCCCGGAGTGCGGCAAGCGACCATTCACCGGCGGCATACCTCTCAAATGCACTTTTGATATAAGGGGCCTTCTCCGGGTCAAGGATATGGATTTTATGCCCTTGCTCGCCAGTTGTTTTGTAGCCCAACGGTGAGCGGGAAGGTAGCCACCCTTGTCGGATTTTCTCTGCTTGTCCCTTTTTTACTTCTTCGGAGAGGTTCGAGATAAACTTCTTTGCGAGAACAATCTCAATATCCCAACGGAACTTCTCGTCGGACTTTGCCCCCGTATGGATTACTAGGTTTTGCTTAACGAAGTGGATTTTTCGAGCTTGATCCGCCTCAATCCAATCATTGGCAACTACTGCTTCTTTGAGGTTGCGAGTGAGGCGATCAACTTTTTCGCACAAAAGGTGTTGGATGCCCATTTTCTCCATATACTCGATCATTTCTGCAAACACCTGACGTTGTTTTGCTCCGCTTGCCGACTCTGCAACTGAAAACACCTTTATAACTTCGAGGCCAAGCCGAGTAGCGTAGTCCCTCAACAGCTTTTCTTGCGCCGGAAGCGAATATCCGGTTTCTTCTTGTTCTCTTGAACTCACTCTCGCGTAGATGACTGCTTTCATACTTTTGATTGTATACCAGTAAATTAATAATGCTTCACCTATCTTTACCTATATAGCAACGTTTTCCCGTCGAAACGGTAAACATCGTCTCTTATTTCACGGGCTGGGAGTGCCTTCAACCCTCACGTTGTCTTTCTTTACACTCGGTCGGGGAGGTCGCTATACCTGTTACTTAAATGCAATCCCTCGCACTGCCCCTCGTCTGCCCTAGTTTGCTAGGCGCTTTTGTTTCGTGTCCCGGACTTCCGTATCCCTCTAATTCCAGCCTCCTCGGCAGGTACGGTCAGCGGCGACAACAACGATATTAAATAAGCTATGTAAGAACTACTTCTGGCTCGCGCCAGAAGCCGCGCTCCCCGAGGGTGAGGGCGCGGCTTCTACCGCCAGCTTTTTATCTTCTGCATCGAATTGAGCGAGTGCGTCGAAGAGTTCTGTTAGTACATCAAAATCCTCGCTTGTAAGCGCCTCGAGTGATCCAGCTCCTTTTTTATTGGGGAAAGCCATAATAGAAAAAGCTCCAAACTATTGGGGTACCTCCCTTTGAGAGAGAAAGACCTCAAACATTTGGAGCTAAATTTATAGCTCGTACCTCGGTGTATATTCCCCCGTGATAACCCCCGTTCAGCAGTCATTGACCTGCATTCACCAATACCCCTTTCGGAGTGGCATAGCCACTGGATAGGAGGGCTTTATGTGGAACTACTTAACTGTAGCAAAGAGTCTAGCAAGTGTTTGGGGACAAGAAACTACACAATACCTCTGTCAATCCCTTACCCTGACTGGAAATAGCTACTCACAGGTGATATCGTTTGGGTACAATTGAATAAAAAGGGCCTAACCCGGGGTGTTCTCCTCCGGCAAGGTCGAAAATCGCGTTCAACGTAGAAAACCCGTCATTCAGGGCGTTGAACGCGTTATGTGGGGAAACTCACATAGGGCCGCAAGGCCTCCTGGTGGCGGGCTTTCTGTTATGAAAAATCTAAAGGAAATAATTGAGGAGTGGGAATTGCTTTTTACAGGGCTAGGGGTATTTATAGGTTTGCCATTTTTGGCATCATTTCTCCTTGGCCGAGGGTTGGAGGATCTTCTGCCCGGGCTCTTGATATCTACTGCGATTTTTGTCCTACTCTTCGTTTTAGTAGCAACAGGAGGACTGAAGAAGCTTCATAAAGTTGTATTCGGTAGGCGAAAACGCCCGGGGGACAAAATCTAGGGATCTGATACACAAATCCAAGTCCGAGTTATCCCAACCTTCACGCTACCCACGTATAAGCGAGTGCTACTATGTAAGGGTATGAGTAACGGGCACTCGGTGGGGTTGTCTGTTGAAAAACTTGCAGAGGTGGGTTTTAAAACTGCTCCTCCACTACCGACGATTGATATAGAGAACAGAAGGTATATCGGGAGCAAAGCCAAGCTTCTTGATTGGATTTTTGAACACGTAAAAAAGGAATGTGAAGGCGAAAGTTTTGCCGATATCTTTGCCGGAACGGGAGTAGTTTCTGCTCGCGCCGCTCGGTTATACAAGAAAATCATTCTCAACGACTTACTGCACTCGAACTACGCTGCTTATCAGGGCTTTTTTGCACAAGAACCATACAACAGGCAGAAGGTTTTGGATTTTGTCTGCTACTACAACTCGCTTACCTCAAACAATGCTCGCCCATCCTTCTTTTCCAAGAGTTTTGGCGGCAAATACTTCACTCCTGCCTCTGCAAAACTGATCGGTCATATACGCAACGACTTGGAAGGACGCCGGGGAGAGTTAAACAATAAGGAATACTTCATACTCCTGACCTCGCTCTTATACTCGGCAGATAAAATTGCCAACACTGTAGGACATTACGACGCCTTTTTCGGCAAGAGTGTTGCTGACAAGAAATTTAGCTTCCGACTCATAGAGCCTCTAATTAAAGCGGCAAGCGTTTCCATTCACCGAGAGGACGCCAACGAACTTGCTCGCAAAATGTTTGCTGACGTTGTTTATATAGACCCGCCGTACAACTCTCGCCAGTACAGCCGTTTCTACCACGTGCTCGAGACGTTAACTCTCGCGGATAAGCCAAAACTTTCCGGCGTCGCACTAAAACGCCCCGAGGAAAATATGAGCGATTACTGCCGCATTAAAGCCCCGGTGGTTTTTGCTGACCTCATTGAGAACCTCAAAGCCAAATATATCGTGGTGTCCTACAACAACACCTACAACTCCAAGAGCAGTTCCTCAAAAAATAAGATCGAGTTGGCGGATATCCGCCGGATTTTGAGTGCGAAGGGTAAGACGAAGGTATTTAAAAAAGACCACGCGTATTTCAACGCGGGAAAGACCAACTTTGACAATCACCAAGAGTGGCTGTTTATTACTAAGGTAATATGAGCCCCGAGACACGGTTTAACCGCTCGCCATTCTTTTACGTTGGCGACAAGTATAAGCTACTTGGGAAAATAAAAAAGCACTTCCCGAAGGAAATAAACACTTTCGTTGAGCCCTTTTTAGGCGGCGGGAGTGTCTTTCTTAACGTGGAGGCGCGACACTATGCTCTCAACGATATAGACAAGAATGTTATCTCCCTACATAAGTTTCTAATAGACCAGGCGGCGAAAGAAAAAGGGCTCATAAAACGCGTCCGGGCAATGGTGGAGCAATATAATCTATCTCGATCAGTATTTGAGAACGTTGTGCCCCTCTCGCTCAAAAAGAAGTGGGTCAAAACTTATTACGCCGAGTTTAACCGCAAAGGGTACGGGACACTCAAGGCGGATTACAATAAGACAAAAAAGAAAGACCCACTCACACTGTACCTACTGCTCATATACGGCTTTAATCGTATGCTTCGCTTTAACAAGAGCGGTGAATTTAACATCCCGGTCGGCAATGTGGACTTCAACCAAAATGTTCTGCAAGCTCTCCAAACTTACTTCTCAACAGTAAGGGGTAAAGATGTAAAACTCTACAGCCAAGATTTTAAAAAATTTATAGGGGGCTTGAAACTCAAAAAAGACGACTTCGTATATGTCGACCCACCTTACCTTATCTCGGCAAGCGAGTACAACAAGCTTTGGGGCGAAAAAGAGGAGGCCGAGTTGCTAGAGATCCTCACCGGGCTCAATAAATTGGGGGTCAAGTTCGCCCTCTCCAATATCACTGCTTATAATTGTAGAAAGAACGAAAAACTGTTAACTTGGATGCAGGATTACAACGTTTTTCCTATAGATAGCAACTATATAAGCTATCACGACAACACCAAGAAAAAGATAACCGAAGTGCTGATCACCAACTATTAAATATGCCTATCCGCCGCGAAAACCAATACAAGCCGCTCCTGTTTACTACGACAGTGAGAAACCCCGAGCGATTGAAGGGTATGCTCGCCGTGCTTAAGGGTTACGACGGTAAGACGCTCACCAATGCACTCGCGCAGGAGATCGGCGGAGAGCTGATACGGGCGGGTATATACCGTCCAACACGCGTTAGCGAGATCATCAAAGAGAGGTGGAATACGGAGCAACCCCTTTCCGACGAGGAGGTTGCAACCGTTCTCCAAACCAACCCGCAAGACCACAAGGAAGCGGGTTTCGATAGAGGTTGGGCTTCCCGTTTTGATACGTGGTTTAAAATCGCAAAAGAACTTGGATTTGTTTACTACGAAATGAGCCAGCCCATTGAGTTTTCTCAAATAGGACTAAAGCTCGCAGACACCGACCACCCGGAGTTTGAGCAACAGGCCTTCCTTAACGCGTTTGCAAAATATCAGCGTAATAACCCTTTTCGCCGAGTATCCAACGAGAACGCGCCCTTGATACTCCTCCTGCAAGTAATTAAGAAGCTTAATGCCGACCCGGATTTTAACGACGCGGGCATAACCAAAGCCGAAGTGCCGCTTTTACTCACGTGGCGCGACAACGACGCAGAAGCGCTCTACCAGAAGATTAAAGAAATCCGCGCAGAGCATAGCTACAACCCGAGCTGGGAGGTCGTTCTGCGTGAGGTGGACGCTCTCACCGAAGGACGCCACGCTTCTATGCCAGATCGGACGTTAATGGTTGAGTACCCGGACGACTTCCTTCGCAAAATGCGCCTCACCGGATTGATTACCGTACGCGGCTTCGGGCAGTTTATTGACGTCAACAAAAAAGAGGAGGCGAAAGTGGATTATGTCCTTGAGAAATACGCGCAATACATCAAGTACGCCACGGAACGTGAGTACTTTGATTACATTTCCTCTATAGACGAACGCCTAATCTCTATTGAGCGCGTATACGAAACCAACGTAGAGGAAGAGAACAAACTCCTACAGAAGTGGGTCGCTCACTTTAGTTGGGACACTATTAAGAGTGAGATACTTAAACTCACGACGAGTAGCCCTTCCTCCTCCGACGAGGTACTCTCGCTAATACCGAGCCCTCTCCGGCTTGAGTTTCTTACCTCCCTTGCTGTATTGAGCAAGATCCCGACAACAACGGTAAAGCCCAATTATATTTCCGACGACGAGGGGTTACCCTCCTCTCACGCTCCGGGTAACGGCGGCGATATTGAATGCTATGAGCGGGAGAAAAGCACTTTACTTGAAGTAACTCTCCTCAACGGGGTTGCCCAGGTACAGCGCGAAATGGCCCCGATCAGTAGACATTTGGAGAATTTTAGAACTGCACACCCTGAAGCTGTAACTTTCTTTATTGCTCCGACCATTCACCAAGACACGGTGCGCTGGGTTGAGTTTATTAAAAATAAGGACGGACTAGATATCTACAACTTCTCTATAGCAGATTTTATTGCCAAACTGGACGGCGCGGAGGAGCTTAGCGCTTTGAGGCAGAATTAGGGGCACGGATATATTTTTTTACCGTAACGACTAACTGTTGAGGTACTTCGCCCTCTGGGGTGTGTGGCCGACCGTAAGCTCGTTCAAAAAGAGCTTGGGCGGCTCGGATATCTCCTGCCACAGCTTTCTCTATCAGGCCGCGTATAATCGGCTCTAGAGAGGCCCCAACCTGCTCGGCAAAGTACGCACGCGCCTGCTCTGCCTTCACTGCGGCAAAACCCTTTTTGCGTCCTGCTCCCGCTCGCTTGCCCCCTTGCGACATAAAAACTTGATAACAATCAGCTAATCAAAAGTTGCTCGATCTCCTTTGCATCGACCGAGGCAAATGGGTATTCCTTACTCCAATCTATAGTTAGAAAGTCGTCCGCCAGCGCGAGCAAGAGACAGTTAGGCCAAGAGTATACCTCTTGGCCTTTACTGTTCTCTCTCTGTCGCCAGGACGAGAAAGATTTTGCGGGGTAGCCTGTTTAGCAAAACGGGTCGCAAAATCAGGGCTGAGAAATTTTTAGGAGCGACGGCGACTAAAAATGTTCTTGGCCGAGCCTGGCCGCGGAGCAGATTTATTTTATTCCCACGTAAAACGGTGCCTGTCCCCATTTTTTCCGCGCTGACTCAAACCATCGGCAATAGCCCCTAAAATAATTGCAATGGTGGTGGGTGTGGCTTTTGTTGTCCGTCCACGTCTACTCGCCTCTGTTTTTTTAATAGCACTCATATGCGCCGCGTCTAACTCAGTGGTAATATTATACAGACAAACTACTCCTATGGACAAAAACTCGTTACGGAAGGTAATAGCTGCCCAAATTGAGGTAATGGAAGGGGGAGCGTTCCAACATTGCTGTGATCGTTTATTCTCAAAGTTACATGACGACTACATACCCGTTCGAGCTGGCGGTAATAAAGGTGACCAAAAAAACGATGGGTATTGCTCAAAACAGCGAATCTTTTTTGCCGCCCACGCCACCAGAAAGTTAGTTCTCAGTAAGATAAAAGATAAAATCCAAACGGACTTCGATGGATGTATCGCAAAGCAGGTCGACGTAAAAAAATGGATTTTCGTCACAAATCAAATAATGATCGGTGACGTTCAACTTTATGTAGACTCACTTAGAAAGCAGCATCCAGACGTCGAGATTGAAACATGGGATCATCAAAAGCTTTCCAGCTTATTGGCAGAACTGCCAACTGAACAAGTGTCAGACATTCTAGACATTAATCTGGATAAAGTGTACGCAGATTTAGCTTCTGAGGAGAGTCAGGAGGTCGAGGTTATCAATAGAATCTTTGAAGACGTTAAGGCTAAGTTGAATGAACCACTTGCGTCTCAGCAGGATTTGACGCACCTGTCGTTGGATCAAAAAATTGTCCTGAATTTTCCAACAACGGACGATCAAGAAGAAGTAAGAACATATTTTAATTATGCAATACAGAAGATTTCACATATCGAAAGGAGAATGGGTGAAGAGGATACCGAGACCCAGAACGACCTTCATGCCTACGTGTATTCAAAATACCGCGAGGTAAAAAAGCGAGGCTTGTCCCCGATAGAAACACTACATGGACTATTTACAGAAATTCTCAAAGGAACGAATGTATCAAATGAGAACTTGTCGAGAGCTTTCATACTTTTCTTTTTTGATGATTGCACCATCTTCGAGAAACAGTCTTCTCACAAATAATATGCTTATACCCACGAAGCACGAAAATTTATCGAGAAACACACTTGTTCTTGGGGCGGATGTGATAACAGCTCTGAAGAAAGACGACTTAAACGTTGAGTCAGTCTTTTCAATACTTAAAGCTCGTAAGAATGTAAGCCTTGATGAGGTGTACAACGTAATACTATTTCTATGGCTTGCTGATATTGTAGACGTCGAGGGTCACTCGCTACGCCTAAGAGGGACACGCACGAATAAAATATGATGATATTGAAGCGAATATATTCGAATCCTTCGGGGCTGTTTGAAGCAGTCAATTTTGTCGAAGGAATTAACTTTATTTTTGGAATGAAGGATGGATCGACAGATCCAAAAAATTCACTGAACGGTATTGGCAAGTCAACCTTCTTGGATTTGATAGATTTTTGTCTACTCGGATCTTTTCAATCACAACATACCCCCCGATTGTATTTAGCAAAGGGTATTCTTGATAAATACGAAATTGTTTTAGAGGTTGAAATTGATGATGTCGACTATGAAATCCGGAGAAATTTCACAGAGTCGAATGAAGCAAGATTTGGAGTCTTAGGGAAAAATCTTGAATCCTTCTCAGTAACCTCACTCAGGCAGAAACTATTTGAACTGGTCTTTTTCACTTCAAACTATCAAGGTCGCCTAAGTAGTAAGTGGTTCAGAAAACTCATACCTTTTTTCTTAAAGATACAACGGCCAAAGAAAGATAAATTCATTGACCCTGTTGCGTACATGCCTGAGGCAAAAATTGCCGAGCTGATAATGTATCACTTCTACCTACTAGGTATTGATAATGATATTCCATTTCGCAATTACGATATTCAGTTGGAGATCAAGAAAAAGGAACCTGCCATTAGAGAGATAAAAAAGTTAGTTGAGGAGCTTTACGGTTTAAAAGACATATCGCAAGTATCAACAGAAGTCTCGAAAATACGGAAGGATATTTCCGCACTTGAAAAAGCCGTTGAGATATTTAGTCTTGGATCCGTATATAGCGATACCGAATTGGAAGCGAATGACCTTACCGGCAAAATCAAAGAGCTGGTCTATTCAAACTTTTCAGATAGGCGGAGGATCGAATCCTACGAGGAGAGCTTCAAAATTACTTCTGAGTTAAACACTAAGAAAATCAAGAAAACATACCAAGAATTGAATGAGATTCTCGCATTAAAGATCACTAAGACACTTAACGATGCAATTGAGTTTCGACAGAAGCTTGCCGAGTCCCGAAAGCGGTATATTGAAAACGAAGTAAGAGAGATTAGAGCCAAGGTTTCTTCCCGCGAAAGACTGATTCAGGAACTTGAAAGTGACCGAGCAAAGCTGTTTTCATTTTTAGCTGCCAAAGAGGCTATTAGAGATTTGACGGAGGCCTTTCACTCCATCGGTGAAAAAAGAAATCGGCTTAACGAATTAGAAGGAAAGACAAAGGTATACGAGGATTTAGAGAAAGAGAAGGCGGAGTTGAAAGTTGTTGAAAGTCAGCTCGAAAAAGAGGTGCTCGACTTGTTGAGCTCTCTTCGTATGGAAATCGATAATATTCGCGACGTATTTTCTGAAGTCTATAATTCTATTTACCCTGCCAATAAAGATGAGTCTAATTTCAACATTACATCTAAACCAAGTACAGACGCTAAGATCAGTATAGACGTAACGGTTCCAGCAATGTACTCAAAGGGCAAAAATCAAGGCCGCACCCTTATTTATGACCTTACCGTGCTACTCAACAGTATTAAGAACAATTATCGTACTCCAAATTTTTTGGTTCATGACGGAATCTTTGACGGTATGGATAAGGCGCATTTCGTTGCGCTTTGCGAATACCTAGATCGCTTACATTCATTAGGTAAAAAGTTCCAGTACATCATAACCTTGAATGAAGAAGGTACTCTGAATGAGAAATTCGGGCAAACCGACTATGTAAACCCCGAGCAAATCGAACAGAGAGCAATTTTGATTTTAACACCCACAAAAAAACTATTCGGAAAGAATTTCTGAGCAACTAAATGCTTTGAACTCGCTTGTAGGGTAACCGCCCATATAGTGCTTCGCAATAGTAGTTCGCAAAAATAAACCACTCCCCAATGAACGCATCACAGTGCGTACAAACATTCGCTTTGTATGCTTCTTCAGCGGCCTTACTCGAAACGATCTTCAGCACGACTCCGTGACTTTCAACAAGCTTGACCTGTGCTTCATCAAAACCGGCGGGGGTAGCCTCCAAGTTGCCACCATCATCTCCCTCAACCGCCATAAGCATCTCTTTGTCGCAATTCCAGCAAGGGGTCGTTATGATCATCATGGTGCCCTTATTCATGAGAAGAGTATACGGCGTCACCAAGTAGGCTGGCAATCTGTTGCAAAGTTACCGACGGATACGGGTATTCTTTCGCCCAGTCTATCGTTCCAAAATCGTCTACCAATGTGAGCATCAAAACAAACAGTTATTTGGTACAATGGTCGAGTGTGGTTTCGCTCAATTTAAAATAATGTAACTGTAATTAACTATGCCAGAAAAAACCGCAGCAGATTTGGTAAAAGAGGCAAAAGGTGAAATCGAGAACCTCTCGCCAGAGCAGGTAAGCGAGGAGCTCGCAAGCGGCGCCACCTTGGTTGATGTCCGCGAGAGCGAGGAGTTGAAGCAAAACGGGCGGATTGCCGGCTCTCTACATGCGCCACGCGGCATGCTGGAGTTTTATGCCGACCCTGCAATGCCCTACTACAAACCAGAGTTCGATAAAAATAAAAGGATTATCCTGCACTGCGCCTCAGGAGGCCGCTCTGCACTGGCCGTGGCAACATTAAAGGAAATGGGGTATAAAAATGTCGCCCATTTAGACGGCGGTATAAAAGCATGGAAGGACTCTGGCAAACCAGTTGTTGAATAGCACTAAGTGTTGCCAGCCTACACAGAGCTGACAATTTTAAGAATCTATGGTAGAATGGGGCTTATGAAAGCTCCTGATCTTGATCGTGAGCGCAGCGAGGAGTCTCATACACTCCCAGAGTTTTTGAAGCTCTATAACGAGAACCTCCCACTCGCCTTTCCACGTGCGTCGGCAGCTCTGCTTGAAGAGTTTAAACGTACACATGCAGACTTTTTTAAAACAAATGTGTGGTCGCTCGAGCTCCACCGCAAAAAGGTGATGGATTGGCTCCAGCTCGCCGCGCTACAAAAAGCGCATTAGGTTGCACAACTAGTAAAAAATTTATTATGCCATTTGCGGCGACAATACAAGCCGGCTGCATTTGAGGCACTTGCAGCCTTTGGGTTTTATATAATCGTTGAAGTAGTCGGTGTCATAATCGTAAGAGAGCTCCTCCCCCGCCTTGATAGCTCGTTTTGCCATCACCCAAACGCGTTCTTTATTGATCATGATCTCGCAGTTAGGGCGGCAGGAGTGGTTTATATAGCGTGCGGTGTTGGTGCGTGCCGCGCCGTCTATTGTCTTCTTTTTTGATACCAAGAAAAGATAAAGGCTGTTGCTGTTGTCGTCCTCCTCTTTAGTGAGCACCTTGCCTTTATACTCGATAATGCAGGCCCCCTTCTTGATCGGGCTCAGTGTGTAGAGGCCGAGGCCCGCGCGCGAGCGCTTGACGCGCAAGTCAAAATCGCCCAGCACATACTTTCCTTTTTTCTTCATAATTAAGGGTTGATACTACAGCATAACCACGACCTTTGTAAAGCTTATGGGGATAACACCCACTCATTTGACACAAATATACGAAGTGGTATAATTTTGCATAGGAGCACGGGGTACAAACCCCAGAAAGTGAGGAAACAGTGAAGAAGAAGCCGAAAATATTCTATGCTGAGGATATGCGGGTGTTGCGCCAGAGCGTTGCGATGATGCTTAAACTGGCAGGATACCGGGTAGACTCCTTCGAGGATGGTGTCGACCTTATGCTAAAGCTTAAGGACGATGCGGCATGCGATGTAGTTGTCACCGACAACGACATGCCTGTCATGATGGGCATGGAGGTCCTCAGAGGGATCAAGAGCAACCCTGCCTGGCAACACATGCCGGTCATTGTCTTCAGCGGCAACGACGCCATCAGACAACAGGTGACCGAGCTTGGTGGTGTATTTGTCGACAAGGGGAATATCGACCCCCTTCTTGAAGCAATCGCCAAAGTTATGTCCCGCGCCGCAGCCTAAACACCGCCCGACCCCGATGAGCCACCCGGCTCAAAAGGTCGGGCGGTTTCTTTTTTTATAGTGCGGCTGGTTGGGCAAGGGTTTGGAGTAAAATGATATACTTGGGCATATGACAGCAAGTGTAGCCGCGTTATTGGGAGCGATAGAGGGTATTACAGAGTTCCTCCCTATTTCCTCAACAGGGCACCTTATCCTTGCGAGCTCGATCCTGGGGATCCCGCAGACTGACTTTCATAAAAGCTTCGAAATTATTATCCAGTTAGGAGCAATTTGCGCGGTTTTAGCTCTTTATTGGAAATCTTTTTTGAACATCGAGATCTTGAAGCGTTTAACAGTCGCGTTTATCCCGACTGGGATTATAGGGCTAGCGCTCTACAGTTTTATAAAAACATATCTGATTGGAAACGAGGCGGTGGTGTTGTGGGCGCTCCTGCTCGGCGGCATTGCGCTTATCGTGTTTGAGTTTTTACACAAGGAAAAAGAGTCCGCAACAAGCGACAGCGCGGCACTGACATATACGCAGTCTGCATTTATCGGCCTCTTCCAGGCTATGGCAATAGTGCCTGGAGTATCGCGCTCTGGGGCAACTATTTTAGGAGGGCTCATTGTGGGGCTCAAGCGCGCAACTATTGTTGAGTTTTCTTTTTTGCTCGCGGTGCCAACGATGCTTGCAGCAACAGGGTTTGACCTTCTTAAAAACGCTTCGTCTTTTTCTGAAAGCAACATCACTGTTCTTAGTGTTGGGTTTTTCAGCGCATTTGTTGTGGCGATAATCGCAATTAAGTTTTTATTGCGGTTTGTCCGGACACATACATTTATCCCGTTTGGCATCTACCGCATACTTGCAGCATTGGTGTTTTGGTTTATGGTTTTTTAACCATGCGTATAAGCCTCATTACCACAGCCTACAACGAGGCCAACAATAAGTTGTGCGACTGTCCACTGACCCATATGTACAAGGATATATTATAATGAATGTATGGAGAACCTTCCTAACTACGAGAAGGATATTCGCCCGTGGGGGCAGTTTGAGCGCTTTACGCTGAACGAAAAAAGCACGGTAAAAATTATTACGGTGAACGCTGGCGAAGCCTTCTCTCTCCAGACGCACGAGAAGCGCGATGAGTTTTGGCGCGTGCTCTCAGGCTATGGCATGGTGACCGTTGGCGAGAAAGAAGAGGAGGCAAACCCGGGGGATGAGTTTTTTATCCCACGTGGGACAACTCACCGCGCAGAGGGCGGCGAAGAAGGGTTAGTTTTTTTAGAAATTGCGTTTGGAGAGTTTGATGAGCACGATATCAAACGACTCGACGACAAATACGGGAGGTTGTAGCCGTTTATTTAGGGCATGGAAGATCTATTACAAGCACCGGTGGTTATCGCAGGGGTTGCCGTTGGCGGCATGGGCCTTTTGATTGTGTTTGGGGTGCTCTTCTTTGGCTTTCTCGCGCTCTTTTTATTTTGGTGGCGCGAGAACAAGCGCCCGCTTGCCGTCAACCGTTTTTCTGAAAACCCTATACTCTCTCCCGACCCGACCCATTGGTGGGAGTCTGAGGCGGTGTTTAACCCAGCTGCGTTTGTGATAGACGGCACCGTGCACCTTTTATACAGAGCGATGGGCCAGGACGGCATCTCGCGTATTGGGTATGCCTCAAGTAAAGACGGCATCCACTTTGAGCGGCTGCCCTACCCGGTGTACTCTCCCGACCGCGGTTTTGGCATCCCGCGCGCAGACCGCGTATACGGCCCGCTTTCGTACAGCCAACAACACTACGCCTCAGGTGGCGGGTGGGGCGGAGTTGAGGACCCTCGCTTAATAAAGCTAGACGAGCAGGTCTACATGACGTTTGTCGCTTTTGACGGGTGGGGCTTTGTGCGCATGGCGCTCACCTCGCTGCCGCTCCCCTCGTTTACGCGCAAGGAGTGGCAGTGGAAGCCCGCCGCCTTCCTCTCGCCACCGGGCGAGATCCACAAAAATTGGGTGCTCTTTCCTGAAAAAATTAACAACAAATTTGCGATCTTGCACAGCATCACTCCTAAGCTCGCTATTGAGTATGTAGACTCGCTCGACTCCTTTGATGATGAAAATACTTACATACACGGCTCTACTCGCCACGGCGGCCGGCCCGAGCATTGGGACAAAATGGTGCGCGGCGCCGGCGCGCCACCGATCAAAACTAGCGAGGGGTGGCTCCTGCTCTACCACGGCATGGACAATGCACAACCGAATATCGGCTACAAAGTGGGGGCGATGCTGCTTAGCCTCAACGACCCGACAAAAGTCCTCCATCGCACCGCGCACCCGATACTAGAGCCGAGCGAGTGGTACGAAAACGATTGGAAGCCCGGCGTCATTATTGCAACAGGCGCGGTTGTAGTCGGCGACGACTTGCTTGTTTACTACGGCGGAGGCGACAAGTATGTCGCTGCGGCAAAAACAAACCTGCGAGACTTTTTACGCAAGTTAACTTCGGGAGAACATGCCGTGCTCACTCCTGTTAAAAGATAAGGCGATGCTATACTAATAAAAAGTATGTACGTTATCAAACGCAGCGGCCACAACCCACTTATCGCCCCCATTGCCGACAAGCACTGGGAGGCGCGCGGCACGTTTAACCCATCTCCTATTAAAAAAGGAGATATTACCCACGTGCTTTACCGTGCGCTTGGCCGCCCCGACGTGCTTATGACACCAGCCGGTATCTCGACAATCGGCAAAGCGCTCTCACTAGACGGAAAGCGCTTTCAAAACCGCACACAGTTTATCATCCCGACCGAGCCGTGGGAAAAGTATGGCTGCGAGGACCCGCGCGCGACCCTTTTTGAGGGTAAATATTACATTTTTTATACGGCACTCGGTGGCCAACCATTTGGCCCGGGCAACATCAAGGTTGCTTGCGCTATCTCAAAAGATTTAGAGGCTATTGAAGAAAAACATCTCATTACACCTTTTAATGCCAAAGCGATGACGCTCTTCCCCGAGCGCGTGGGGGGCAAAATAACCGTGATACTCACCGCGCACACCGACGAGCCGCCAGCAAAAATCGCTATCGCACAGTGCGACAAGATCGAGGAGCTGTGGGACCTCGCTTTTTGGGAGAAGTGGCACTCGGAGATCAGCGAGCACACCATAAACCCGCTGCGTTTTGAACATGACCATGTGGAGGTCGGCTCGGCGCCTATTAAAACCAAGGACGGGTGGCTTATGTTTTACTCGTATATCCAAAACTATTTCGGCGGCGGCGACCGCGTGTTTGGTATCGAGGCGCTCTTGCTCGACCTTGCAGACCCGCGCGTTATTGTGGGCCGCACCAAAGGCCCTATCATGGTGCCACAAGAGCTATACGAGGCATATGGCATTGTGCCTAACATCGTCTTCCCCTCTGGAGCCTTGCTCGAAAAGAATGGGCGAGTGGATATCTACTACGGCGGCGCCGACACTGTGTGCGCAAAAGCCTCAGTCAACCTCCCCGACCTGCTTTCGGCCATGATCCCTGAGCGCAGAGTTGAGCTGGCGGTGCGTGTAAAAGAAAACCCTATTCTCTCTCCTGTCCCCGCCCACGCATGGGAGAAGAATGCTGTTTTTAACGCCGCTGCGATAGACCTTGGCGGGGTGGTGCATATACTTTACCGCGCCATGGGAGACGACAACACCTCGGTGATAGGCTACGCGGCGAGTAAAAACGGCATAAAGATCACGAGCCGCGACGAGAAACCGGCGTATGTCCCACGCGAAGACTTTGAGATGAAAAAAGGGAGCCCAAACGGCAACTCCGGCTGCGAGGACCCGCGTATCACCAAGATCGGCGACACCCTACACCTGATGTACACTGCGTTTAATGGAGTAGACCCCACGCGCGTCGCGCTTACCTCGATCTCTGAGAAGGACTTTTTAGCAAAGCGGTGGGACAAATGGCAAAAACCCATGCTCACCACGCCAGACGGCGTCAACGACAAAGACACCTGCCTACTGCCCGAGAAGGTTGCCGGCCAATACATGCTGCTGCACCGGATCGACCCGCAATTGTGCGCCGACTTCCTCGACACGCTCGACTTCAGGAAGAGCCGGCTCACCCGCTGCATCGAGATAATGGGCCCACGCCCCGGCATGTGGGACTCGACCAAGATCGGCATCGCCGGGCCACCGATCAAAACACCTAAGGGTTGGCTGCTTATCTACCACGGCGTCTCAAAGACAGCGACCTATCGCCTGGGCGCAGTGCTGCTGGACCTCAAAAACCCGTCAGTAGTACTCTCGCGCAGTGTCGACACGATCCTTGAGCCTATGGAAGAGTACGAGCGCGTGGGGCTCGTGCGCAACGCGGTGTTTTCTTGCGGGGCGGTGCTGCGCGGCGACACAATCTTTATCTACTACGGCGGTGCAGACACGGTGCTCGGGGTGGCAAAGATATCGCTAAAGAAATTATTAAAAATACTCTTGCCGGAAAACTTAGACTAACGTACACTCTTCCTTTCGATTATGCATTTTAAACCAAAACTTGTTGCCTTTGACCTTGATGGCACTTTGGCTGAAAGCAAACAATCAGCCTCTCCCCAAATAGGAGAGTTACTTGTTGAGTTATTGAAACATGTTCCTGTTGCGGTGATGTCTGGGGCAAAATTTGGCCAGATGGAGGAGCAGCTTCTACCTGCACTCTCTGATAAAACTCATTTTGAGCGTTTATATCTTTTCCCTAACAGCGCAGCGCGCTGCTATGTATATAAAAATGGAGCGTGGAGCTCTTTTTACGACCACTCCTTCGACCCATTTGAGCGGGGCCGTATTGTGCAGGCAATCAAAGAAGCACTTGCGGAGGTGGGGTTAGACAAACACCCCGCTCAGTTGTGGGGCGAGCAGGTTGAGGACCGCGGCGCGCAAATCAGCTTCTCGCCTTTGGGCCAACAGGCGCCCGTGGGAGCAAAAAAAGAGTGGAACCAGCTCTACGACCATAAAAGAAAAGAGCTGCAGTCAGCACTCATTAAGCGCCTGCCCGACTTCTCGATAAAAACCGGCGGGCTCACTACAATAGACATTACGCACAAAGGCATCGACAAGGCTTACGGGATACGCCAGCTGGTAAAGCTCACCGATATTTCAATAGCAGAAATGCTCTACGTTGGCGACGCGCTGCAAGAAGGCGGCAACGACTCGGTGGTGGTAGGAACTGGGGTGCGCACCCACGAGGTGTTTGGGCCTGAAGAAACTACAGCGCTCATCAAGAGCCTACTTAAGCAGCTATAAACAAATTGATGTCCGGAGGTTAAACCTCCGGACATCAGACAAGGTCGGACCTTTAATTATTTCTTGCTGCCGTAGCCGTTTGGCATCGATTTGGCAAACCACGTATGTACCGCGCCGCTATTGCCAAGTACAACACCCTGGTCCATCAACACCTCGTAGTTACCCCAGACGCTGTATCCACCTGCTTTCCAATACGGGCTTGAGGCCCCGCCGGTGCCGACCCATATTATCTTGTAATGCCAGACTTCGCCCGAACCACCGACCGGAGCGCCGTTCCACTCATTATCGAGCCAGGCACCCGCGCATGCAGCCTCGTCGTTATTGCCGGCAGCGTTGCAATTGTCCCACGCAGCGTTCCACTTCATTACTAACCTATCCTTTGCGTAGGTCGTACTCCCCCATACCATACCATCGAGAGTTCTATCGACTCCGTCTGCCGGGCCCGTAAAGATGCGGGCTTTGTCGTTGTAGCCATATTGGTCAAACGCTCCGCCTGCTGCTGCAGCTAAAGAACTAGTACCATCGCTGTTTTGTGTGATAGCAAGAGCTCCAGAAACTATAATCATCAAACCGAATGCTCTAAATAACCATTTTTCCATACATTACCGATATAAAAACCTAATAAATTAACTATCTACATAGTATCGCCCATTACTCTCCCCGCCTATGCTTCTTGTGCACAACAAAACCCGCCACAGATGGGGCGGGTTTTGTATGTGGGCTGTATGTACTGAGGTTAAACCTCCGGAGATTCTAGTTAGCGGCCAAAAATCTTGTCCCAAATACTGCCCCAGAAGTTGGTGCTTGGTGTTGGTATGTTGCTTTGTTCAACCGATGCCGACTGTGTTGATGGCGGCAAAGTGCTGCCAACCTCAGGCTCTTTGGGTGCTTGAGGAGTCTGCTTTGGAGGTGTAGGTGCATCAGGCGCAGTGGCCGGCGTGTAAGCTTGGCCGAGTGCCTTAATGCGGTTGATCTCTGCTTGCTGGTCTGCGGAGAGCGGGAACTGTTTGGTGAACTTGCAGTAGATCGTGTTTATCTGCTTTTTAGTCGTGTGGTAGACAAACCCGGTCGGCAGGCCCGCGCCCCAAGGGCTCAACACATCGGGAGCATATTTTTTCTGGAAGGCGTTCACTGCGGCCAGTGTTGGCGCATCGTACACGCCTGTTACCGCAAGGCTATTGTTTTCGAAATTGTTGAGGAACTCCTGAAGCTTTGTCACCTGGTTTGAGTCGTTTTTCTTGCCAAAGCGGATATTGCCGGTTAAGTATGCATTGCAATCCTCAGGCCCGGTTGCAGCACCGAGCACTTGGCCTCCGGCATTAGTGTTAACGTACCCGATCGAGAGTGGGCCTGATGCTATGACGCCCCCGCCACCTCCACCACCGCCGCCGCCGTTAGACGGAGGGGTTGGGGTTGGTGCACTTGGTGTGTTCACCGTGATGGAAACGCTCCCATTATCGTTGCTTTCATTGTAGTCGCTCGTGTAGCCGTCGGAAGTTGTGGTGGCGAAGTTCGTGACCGTTTGCCCCGCGCTAGCCGTAACTGTTGCGACGATCTGTAGAGAGGTCGAGGAAGCTGCGGGAAGCGAGCTTACGAACCAAGTGCCGCTTGAGGTGGCGTATGCACTGCCTCCATTGTCAGAGACGTAGGTCAGTCCCGCAGGAAGCACGTCTTGCGTGACAAGGTTGAAGGCTCCGGCAGGACCCGCGTTTGTGAGTGTGAGTGTAAAGGTCACATTTTGTCCGGCATCGGGAGTGCTGTCGTCAACCGTCTTCGTGGTCGTGACGTCAAAACCTGTCGCATCATTGTAGAAGGTGCAGGTTATGTCATCACCACCTGCGACCTCTATGCTGAAAATGGTGTTGCCGTCCTGTGAGCCGTTCTGGTCGGTGCAGTACGCTTCATCGAGAACCGTCCATCCGCCGAGGCTGACCTCCTCTAGGCTGTAGGTACCTGCGTCAATCGAGATAGTGGCCGAACCGTCGCCCTCAGTGGTCGTAACGCTCGTAGAGGTGCTGAATTCGTTGTCGCCAGTGATTTTGAAGTCGAACGTCTCGTCAGGATCTCCTTCGCTGACCTGCTTCACAATGTGAAGCGTGGCTTGGCCATCGTTGTTGGTGATGGTGCAGGTTTTCGTCTCGCCGTTCGCTATCGTGCCCGAGCAGCCGGCACCGAGCGTTGTCCCGTAGCCGGTTGCCGTGTCCTCGGTCACAGTATATGTGCCTGCATTAACTGTCACCGTGTTCTCGCCTGTCAAAGCATTATCGTCGTCATCAGCAGTCTCGTTAAATGCGGTCGCCGAACCATCGCCAACACGGAAGAAAAAGTCATTTGCGGTATTGATGCCTCCGTTGTCATTGACGACTGTTTTTTGGATGATGAGCGTGCCCGGCTCGTCGTCGTTGGTGATTGAGCAGATTGCGGTGTCAGCAAGACCGAGCGTAACACTGTTACCCGAGACCGGGTCGCCATCGTTTACCACACAACTCCATGTCTCATCGGGGGTATAACCAGGGGGACCGTCAGACTCAGAGAGCGTGTAGGTGCCCGTTTGGAAGTCTGCAGCGCCTTGAGCAGTACCGTTTCCTGAGATGATAGTCGGGCTTTCTTGGTCGCCAGTGGCGGTAACTGTCCAGTCCCCAGCCTCTGCTTGGCCGCCGTCATCATTTGTTACGTGTTTCTCGAGTATGAGTGTAGGCCTGATGTCGTCGTTGGTGATTGTGCACACATAGGAGTGTCCTGCGTCTACCGTGATGGAAGAGGTTTTAACCGCTGAGCCGCCATCAGTCGAACACATAATGCTTGTTTGTTCGTAGCCGTCCACTCCGCCTGTCTCACTGATGGCGTAGGTGTCTGGCTCTACAAGAGTCGCGAGACCATCGGTCATCGACGTCGTGTTGTCTTCGCTGTCGGTCCTATTAAGCGTCCAAGCACTTGCGTCTGCCTCACCGCCGTTGTTGTTGGTAACGTGCTTTCTGACAGTGAGGTAGCCCTGAGTTGGCGGAGTATCATTGTTGGTAACGGTGCAGGTCTTTTCGCCGCCCTCAGGCATCACGGCGTCGCAATCAGCCGAGTAGGTAACGCCATAGCCGGACGGACCGTCAGTTTCCAGAACCTCATAAGCCGCGTCGCCGTCGATAGTGACGCTGGTGCCCGGTGAATCTGCGCCAACGACAGATGAAGGGTCGGGATTGCCGCCGGTCACCGAGAGTGTGAAGTCTGCCGGACTTGCACTACCACGGAACTCTACGGCGTTGTCGTTCTCTACCACCTTGATGATGTGAAGTGTGCCAGGAGTCTTTTCGGTGTTAACGATGGTGCAGTTTTTAGTCTCTCCCAAACCAAGCGTGATAGAACCTAACGAATCGCAGTCGCCGCCGAAGGAAGTGTTATAACCGTCACCATTGGTCTCTCCCACCGCGTACGTACCAGCATCAAAGAGATGCGCGATACCGGTAATAATGCTCGTAATGCCGACTGTCAGGTCAAAATCACCCGCCACTAGATCCTTGCGGATATTGTGAACCTCTTTAGTAACCGTGAGTGATGCCTGTTGGTCGTCGTTGGTGATGGTGCAAGTCTTATCGTCTCCTATAGCAAGCGTAATGGTGCCGTTTGCCGCACAATCGCCGCCTATAGTGCCTGTGTAGCCCGCCTGATTTGTCTCGCTGACGGTGTGGAGACCAGCAGATGTCGTACTAGCTACGCCCGAAGTAACACCAAAACCGTCGATAAATAGCGGGAAGTCGGCTACTACAGCAGTTCCTCCATTGTTGTTGGTAACGATTTTAGTAACAGTAAGTGTCGGAATGAAGGATGCGCAATCTGGGTCGGCAAGATCAACCAAACCGTCGCCGTCATTATCTGTCGTGTCCGAACAAGTGCCGAGCGTGTTTTCTGGAGGAACAATGACGACGTTTATTTCTATCGTGCCAAAATCTGAGCCTTCGGCACCAGTCGGTGTCGCATGGTGAACGCGGACGAATATCTTCTTTGCCCCCCCAGTTGCATATGTGTGGGTAGCCGTCCAATTATTATCTACGAAGTACTTGTGACTGCCTGAGCCGCCGTATGAGTCGATGTCGAACGTTATATCCGGTGTTAGTCCGGCATCGTTGCCGCTCGAATTCGAATCCTCCGTTAGCCATGCGTCAGGGATGCCGTCAGCGTCTTCATCCCAGTCTATAGAGATATGCTGGTCGTTTATGTTGCCGACATACGGCGTGGACGACGCATATCCCGACAGGTTTACCGTATAGCCAGTGACTACACCTGTCCCCGTAATAACGTAGTTCCCTGTCGTAGGCTCGGTTTCAGTATAGTAAACACGGAGACGCAAGAAATCTAGAAATATATCATCTCCGCTACTGCAATGGACCGATGGGTCCTCTGCCTGCACCCGCACAGCTAGATTTGAGACTTGAGTCGATGTCCAGTTATTTGTGCTGGGAAACCAATCGTCTGAGGAGTCGCCGTACGTAACGGTTGCCTCAGAAGTCCCGAGCGAACCGCTTTTTTCGCTAGACCAATTAGACCCCCCATCGCGAGATACTTCTATGTCTACTCGGCAATCACTATCCTCTGACCATGCGTCAGCGAGAACCTCAATCCCGTCGACAACGATATTTGTCGGAAGAGAAATTCCAAAGCCGCCAAAAATATGCTTTTCATCGTTGGCAGGATTGGATGCATAACCTGAGCCGTCAGAATATGCGTTCGTAGGACTGCTCCACGATTCTGCTCCGTTTGCGCTATTAGTAGTTGGGGCAAAGTCGACAGTCGTAATCGCCTTAGCCGTCATTGGCATTACAAGCGGTGCAAACGAACCAAAAACAATCGCGAGCGAAAGCACCAAACCTGAAACTTTGCGCGTGTGTGTTGTCATATAAAATTCGCTAATAATTAAAAGATAAATAGATAATAAGCCCATACCCGGCCCTGCGAAACTGCCTTATTCATACAACCGCGCCCACTGCAAGTCAAGCCTTTGCCGCGAGCACCAAAAAACCCCGTATTTGCGGGGTTTTTTGGTGAACATTAGAACGTTCGATGAGTTAGCGTTTGAGACAAAAAGCAGAGGTGAGGTTGAGAGTCCCAGTCTCCAATGAATTCGGAGCGCATACTAGATAACGCCCAGTTGAATCAACCGAAATTTGATACTTCGTATCTTGCGATGTGCCACCTGTAGGGTCCATAGGGATACCAGCAGAAATGTAAGGTGCGAGACAGCCCCCTAGATCAACCCCAATTGCGGGAGATACAACTGATGTTCCAATTGTTGAAGAGGCCGTTCCTGAACCAACAGCAGGACAATTTGTGACACCCTTATTATCTGCCAAATTTTGACCTATTGCGTTTAGGATAGTCTCAATGTTGCTTTGGCGTTGCGTGTTTCGAGCCTGTGCAAACTGGCGAGCGGGGTTGATAGCTATAATCACGATCGCCGCCAAGATGGCGATAATGCCGATAACCACCAAAAGCTCTATCAACGTAAACCCTTTCTTAAACTTTTTCATAAATATAGATCAAATAACTAATAATTAAATAATGCTTCTAAAGTAAGCCGCCGTGACATTATCACCATACTGCCACCCTGGCAACCCTTAGTAAGTTTGCACCTCTTGCCACGACACAGTTGAAAGGTCGCTGGCGTCGACAGTGACAGCCAGGTTGGTGACGGCATTGCTAGAAGTAGCTTGTATTTTAAAGCTTTTTTGGGTGGTGCCGCCAACTGGCCCCACACGGCATTTGTCGAGCTGGTTGAGAACAAGTGTGTCCCATGCCCCTCCACCCGCATAAGTCTGGTCTTGTGCAAGCTGGAGTAACGCATAGTTGGCACAGGCGTCGGCCGCCGCGGCGCTGCGCTGTTTAAGCTCAGAGTCCAGCAAATTAAACCGGCTGTTAAAGCTGCTTAGGCTCGACCCGATAACCACCAAAAGCAATACCGCGCAGATGATGATAACTGAGATAAGCGCAATAAATCCCTCGGCCGAAGATCGGCCACGGGCGAGGCCCTTTGGTTGTGGCACGAAGTGGTTACCGTACATATTTTGTAGTAGAGGCAACGAAACTGTTGTTGATGGTCACCGCCGCCTCGATGCCGATAGGTGTACCAGAGAGGTAATGGAAACTTAGTGCCGTTACTTGCACGTTTGATGTACTTATAGGTAGGTAGGCCGCACCATTCTCGCGCATTTCGACCACGGTGTTGTTGAGTCGGATATCGACCGTTGTTCCGTCATACTTAGTGAGCGAGAGTGTCGAGGAATATGGTGTACCAATGCTTGGGCTAGTGATCGTTTTTACGCCTGCAAGCGCCCAGTCTATTTTGTGTAGTACAAAACTCTCCTCATCCTGCGCCACGGTGCGGCCGCTTATCTGCGCGCTCCCTTGCAAGATCTGCCATGCACTGAGGAGCGCGCCTGTCATGAGTATCCCCAGAAGCGCAATGTATACGACCATTTCGATAACAGTGAAGCCTGTGTTGTTTCTTGTAGAGCGCATATTAGTTGACAGTCATTTTAAACTTGCCGCTCTGGATTGCGTTTGGTGCACCTACAACAACCTGGTTGTTGTATGTCTTTTTTGTTGCCGAGGCAGACGCTTTGTAACTAAAATCGACTTGGCAGGTGTAAGGCGACGTGGCGCTTGGTGTACAAGAGGCCGTGCTCGGGGTGACTATAATGTCACCAGCTGATGCTGGGCTTGGTGGCGTAAGTGTCACCAGCTGTGGCACCGCTCCTGCGGCCATGGTAACAACAATAGTCTGCGCGACCGCAGCACCACCTCGAATAATGGAGATGTCTGGCAAGCTATTGGACAACGCGTAACTAAACGCCGGAGCATCGACTGTAAGAGTAAAGCTTGTCGTATGAGGCGGTGAGGATGCGTTTATATAAACTATTTGCGAACCCACCACGGCGTTGTCTGCCGCAGACATTGTAAGCACGGTCGAGCAGTTGGGGCTACAGCTCGTGGCTGAGTAGCCGTATACAACTCCTGTCGGAAACACCGAGTTGGTAAAGTTTATCGGCTGTGTTGTGCCAGAGGTAAGTGTCGCACTTATAGTTGCTGTCTTACTTGCGCCTGCGCGGGTAAGAGTCACGCTGGCAGGTGCCGAGAGGGTGTAATCAAAAATAGACGGTATCTGTGGCCCAACAATTTGGAGTGCACGCTGGCTGCGTTGTGCAACGTATAACAAATTACCAACACAGTCTGCGCCTGAGGTCGCGCCTTGTTGTATGTTAAGCGGCGAGGTGTCGTGGCGCGTGGGCGGCGTTGTGGCATTTGCGGCAGAGATATCCCAGACCTGTAGACCGTCGTTGGGATCGGCTGTGGTCATAAAGAGGAAGTTGCTACGCAATAGCATAGTGTATACACCGCTTTGTTTAGACATATCCATCGTCCATATGGGAGTCGAGAGATCCCCTACAGTAAACGCAAGTAGTTTTGGGTTGCCAGTGCCACCAATGCGGCCAAAGTACAAATTACCTGCAGTATCGAGCGCAAGCGCTTGCCCGGTGAGTATTGCCGAGGAGTATGCGCCCACAAAAGTTGGGCTGTTGGGGTTGCTCACATCGAGCGCAATAATTTCGTTATCTGCTGCGGTGGTGAGATATGCAATATTATTTTTTACTTCGATGTGGTTAACGGCCGCGCCAACAAAATAGCCCGGCCCAACCTCAACCGGGTTTGTTGGTGTCGAAACATCAAAAATATGAAACTCTGGCCCGCCCGTGCTCGACTTAGTAAGCCCGAGGTATATTTTTTTATTGGCGTAGGCGAGAGTGTTACCAACTGCGGTATCACCTGTTGCTGTGGTGTCTCTTTTGGCTTTTATTTTGCTTGCATTGAGCGTGGTTGGGTCGGACACATCTATAACCAGCAATTGAAACGCAGCGCTGTCGGCGGCAACATACGCATAATTGCCGACAGCTCGCACGTCGGTGAGCCCATAGGAGGTGCTAAACTCGCTCAATATGGGAAGTGGTTTTTGTGTAGGGTCGGAGACGTCTATGATAAAAAAGTCATCGGTACCAGACGAACTTGGGTCGGAGACAACATAAGCTTTTGTCCCACGCACACTAACTCCTGTGGCGCCCGCAGAACTCGAAAAATCGACGTATCCGTACACTTGCGGAGCAGTCCAATCACCACTTACTGTGGGGCTACATAAACTCCCCCCCAAAGAGCCTATAGGGTCGGTGAAAATACTAGAAAGCACAATACTCATCGTGCGGCCAGCAAGCTGCCAAGTGACTGTGCTGGTTGCCTGTTTGGCAAACGAGTTTAGATCCATAACATCGAGCTTCTTGGTGTAGGCCACGGAACCATCCTGCTCGGTGACACTTCCCTGCGATACTACCCCACTAAAATTTTGCTGTGCTCTCGCTCGCGTCTGCTCGAGCAAGGCCCCCGCGCGGGAGAGCGCCTCGGTGTTGGTTTGCGTGTCGACCGAGACCGACTGGTTGCCAAAAGCGACTTGGATCACCGCCGTCATGCATAAAATAAGTACCGCAAAAGCTATCAATATCTCAAGAGTTGAGACACCCCGCGCGGTGATGTGTCCGGAGGTTAAACCTCCGGACATTGTTTTTTTACCAAATAATAGTGCCTTCATAATTTATTGAAACAGCGGATGTTTTGCCGTTTTGGGTAATGCTTGTGGTAGTAGCTGTGGTGGTGCCAGAAAGCTGGGTGAAAACTACCCCTGGCAGGTATAACCCAGCAATAGCCGCGCTGGGGCTTGCCGGCAATGTTTCGTTACTCGCAGAACCCGGCGTGCACACAGTACCTTTAAAAACGATATAGTGCGGCGCAACATAGCACACACCCCACGGCGTTTGGTTAATATTGTTCATGCTCCGGCTGCGTGCTTTTTGAAGCATGCTCACCACAACATCGCGCTCGTTGCGGTAGGAAAAGCCGCGGTAGACATCCATGCTCATCAAAAGGCCGAGGCTCATGATGGCCGCTAAGATGCCCATCACGACAACCAGCTCGATTAGGGTAAAACCTCTTTTATTTAGGTTGTAGGTGTTGGGTGATCGCATAAATCGGTGTAATAACAGAAACCGCGATAGTCCCCACAAGGATACCCATAACGATCATGAGCACCGGCTCTATTGAGCTTGATAGGCTTTTGGTCAGCTCATCGACCTCGCCCTCATAAAGCTCGCCGAGGTATATAAATGTGGCTGAAAGGTTGCCTGTTTGCTCGCCTATCGCCACCATGTGGGTCAAGATGTCGGGGAAAAACTTCTTTTCTTTTTCTAGCTGGCGTGAGATAGGTTCGCCTTTGACGATGCACTTTGCAATGCGCTCGCACGCGCCACGGTACACCAGGTTGCGCGTGGTTTGTGCAGTGATATTCATCGCTTCGCTCAGGTGGACACCGCTCTTTAAAAGGAGGCCGAGCGTGCGGCAAAAATTGGTGAGGTTGTAGGAGCGTGCAATAGACCCCGCAAGCGGGATGTTGAGCAACAGACGGTCGCCAAAGTAACGCACCACGACAAACTGCGCCCGCAGCACAAACCATGCGGTAAAAACTAAAATGATAGCGAGGATGAGCCACAGCCAGTCGTTGCGCAAAAAGTCTGAAGTTGCGATAAGTGCGCGGGTGGTCCACGGCAGCTCGACATGGAGGCTGGTGAAGATAGGCATCAGCTTGGGGAAGATAAATACCGTAAGGATGCTCGTGACCCCCAGTGTCGCTACGGTAATAAAAATCGGGTAAACAAGCGTGCCTATAACTTTGCGCTGGAGCGCATGCTTTTTTGTTAGCTCGTCGGCCAAGTAGGCCAGGTTTTGGCTCAAAATACCGCTATTTTCGCCCACCCGGATGATGTTGACCGCAAACTCGCCGAAGAGGCGCTTAAATTTGCCGAGGCTAGTCGAGAGGTACTGGCCGTTGGCGACGTCTTTGATGACTGCATCATATACTTTTACTTTTGCACGCGAGCGCGTTTGTTTGCGGATAAGGTGGAGGCAATCCAAAAGAGGCACACCTGCCTTAACCAAAAATGAAAGGCGCTTCGCAAACAGTGTCTGCTCTTTGACTGAAAACCGGACGAAAGTAAGCGAGTTGAAAAAAGAAGGTAAGACTTGGGCTAGCGCCCCGGAGCGCGTTCTTTTTTTAACTTGCGAAAGAAGTTTATTCATTGATAGTGCGCAGTACCTCTGCGATAGTTGTCTCCCCCGCCTCCGCCTTGGTAAACCCGTCTGCAAACATGGTGGTCATGCCGTTTTCAACCGCGAGCCCCCGTATAACCGCTGCCGATGCTTTTTTGAGTATGGCATCGCGGATGTCGCCATCGATCACCATCACCTCATATATACCGATACGCCCGGCGTAGCCAGTGCCCTCGCATGCCTCACAGCCGCGGCCACGGAAAAAGGTTGGTGCAGACTCTAACTGCCCCGGCAAGAGCATACCACCCAAGGCTTCGCGCTGCGCTTCAGAAAGTGTGTAAGGCTCTTTGCAGTGCTCGCAGATTTTACGCACCAGCCGCTGGCCGATAGCTACGTTTACCGTTGAGGCGACCAGGTATGGGTCGACCCCCATGTCGAGCAGGCGCGGCAAGGTGGTTGCCGAGTCGCTGGTGTGGAGTGTCGAGAGCAGGAGGTGGCCGGTGAGTGCTGTATTGACCGCGATACCCGCCGTCTCCGCATCGCGGATCTCCCCCACCATAATAATGTTAGGGTCTTGGCGCAAAATCGAGCGCAGGCCTTGGGCAAATGTCAGCCCGGTGCGCGCATTGATCTGGATCTGCGTGATCCCAGAGACCGCATACTCGACCGGGTCCTCGATCGTAACAATAGACACTGTTTTGGTATTGAGCATCTTAAGGAGCGTATAGAGCGTTGTTGTTTTGCCCGAGCCGGTGGGGCCGGTGGCCAAGATCATCCCGTGCGGGCGGTGGACAGCATGCAGGAGCTTTTTTTGGTCGGCCTCGCTAAAACCCAAACTCTCGAGCGTAAACTCGACCGCCTGGTCGGCGAGCAGGCGCAGCACGGCATTTTCGCCATAATAAGTGGGGGTGATAGACACGCGGACATCAACGGGCGTTCCACTGGGGAGCGCCATGCGGAAGCGGCCGTCTTGCGCAGTTTGGTGCTCGTCGGTGCGCATAGAGCCCATGATTTTGATGCGGGAAATTACTTCAGGGTGGATCTTTTTGTCGAACAAAAATTTGTCGTGGAGCATGCCGTCGATGCGTAGCCGCACTACGAGCCCATGATTAGTTGGGTCGATATGGATGTCCGAGGCACGCAAAAGCTGTGCCTGGTATATGAGCGTGTCGACCAGGTTTATGATAGATACCTCACCCTCGGCGAGGATCTCCTTGATAGTGCGGTTGGGAGCGTTTTTTGGCATGGGGCCTCGTTATAGCAGTAAGTTTATGGTGGAGCAACTAGTATATGGGTTATTGACATTATAAATATATGGATGTAACATACTGTTCTACTCACCCACACTCAAGTGGGGAGGTTGAGCGGAGTACTTTCCTAATGAAAAAGAGTCCGGTACTTTCGGCGATGCGGGCAATCTTGCTTGTATCGTCACTTTTCGTTGTTCCGTTGCCTATTATGGCGGCAGGAGATGCCGAGGCGAGCACCAAGTGGTGCAAGCCCGGTGTGCCTGACAAAGATTGCTGCTATCAATTGAAGGCAAATTACCTCGGGGCTCCCAAGGCCTCGTGTCCTTTGCCGACAGGTGCTGGCGGTGGTGTCCCACCGAAAAAATCGCCACCTCCCCCGCCACCTCCTCCACCACCACCTGATGATGATGACGATGAAGACGATGGGGATGACGGCGACGACGGTGATTCCGGCGATGACGGCGACTCTGGCG
>CAYZZC010000001.1:0-70153 GCA_964482995.1 uncultured Candidatus Saccharibacteria bacterium | reverse complement strand
CGACGGTGATTCCGGCGATGACGGCGACTCTGGCGACGATGGTCACGGCAAAGACGAGTAACAAGAAACAAGCAGAAAGGGGGTGGACGAAAGTCCACCCTATTTTTTATGTTAAAATAATCCGTGTGAAAATCCTCATTAGTGTGGTGGTTGTCATTGTAGTAATAGTGGGTGGTTTTGTCGCCTTTTCCTTACTCTCTCCACAGACTGCAAAAGCTCCCGACACGACTGATAACAGCGCCATACCTACCTCTAATGAATATATTTCTGTTGCGAGTCCTGCGCCAAAAGCAAAAATTAGCTCCCCTGTGGCGATTGCTGGCAGCGCACTTGGTACCTACTACTTTGAGGCGAGCTTCCCTATCGAAATACTTGATGAAAACGGCAATGTAGTTGGCCAGGGCCACGCCGAGGCGCAAGGCGACTGGATGACCGAAGACTCCGTACCTTTTATAGCAACTGTTACCTTCGCCTCTCCAGGAGCAAGCAAAACAGGCACCATAAGGCTTAAAAATGACAACCCCTCCGGCGACCCAGCAAACGATCTCTATTTTGACCTCCCTGTAACGTTTTAAACCTGCGCTGCGGTTGATTTTTTTGAAATACATTTTCGGCTCTCTTGTGCACACACAAATTGCCATTTTTGTGTACGCGGTTTAGGCCTTGGGAGGGTATACTAAATACTCTGCGGCAACATTTTTATCAACCTATAACGCTCCGGAAACCTCATGGCAATTACGCAAAAAGTTAAGAAACGAAATTCAGAAATTGTTGACTTCAGTCCGAGCAAGATCACTATCGCCGTACAAAAAGCGTTTGCCGCAACTCTCGGCGAGAGCCATGACGCCGAAGCTGCTGATATCACCCGCGCGGTTGCAGACGCGATCGACCAAAAATTTTCCAACACTGCTTTTATCCCCGAAGTAGAAGACGTGCAAGATCTGGTGGAGACTGCGCTCATGGAGCGCGGCTATTTTGATGTGGCGAAGTCTTATATTATTTATCGCTACGAGCACGAGAAAATCCGCGCAGAGAAAAAGGCCGAAGTAGCTGAAAAGATCATAGAAAATGCCCTTTTTATCACCAAACGCGACGGCTCCCGCGAGCACTTCTCCGAGAGCAAACTCGCGCGCACGCTCCTGCGCGCCGCCGAGGGTTTTGACCGCGTCATCGACACGCCCGCGATCATCTCAAAAGTCCGCCAAGAGATGCACGACGGCATCAAGACTAAAGATATACATGAGGTGTTGATCATGGTGACGCGCTCGTTTATCGAGCGCGACCCGGCACACAGTTTTGTTGCCGCACGTTTGCTTTTGCAATCGATCTACCGCGACGTCATGGGCGAAGTCGATTATGAAAAAATAGAAACGTTTTACCGACAAAAGTTTATTGAGTCGATCAACCACGGTGTCTCAATCGGCCAGTACGACCCGCGTATGCTCGACTTCGACCTCCCACGCCTTGCCGAGGCACTGGTTGTCGAGCGCGACCGCGACTTTAAGTACCTGGGCCTCCAGACACTCCATGCCAACTACCTTTCCCGCGAGCATGGCACCCGCAAGCATATTGAGACCCCGCAGATGTTTTGGATGCGTATTGCGATGGGCTGCGCTCTAAACGAGAAGTCTCCAGAAGAGCGCAACGCACAGGCTGTCGAGTTTTACGAGATCATGGCCTCGATGTACTACACCCCATCCTCGCCAACCCTCTACCATGCAGGCCTTATGCGCCCACAGCTCTCTTCTTGCTTCCTCTCTACTGTGCCAGACGACCTCCATGCAATCTTTAAAGAGTACTCCGACAACGCCCAGCTGCTTAAATATGCAGGCGGCACTGGCACCGACTGGACTCCTGTCCGCGCCACTGGCTCGCTTATTAAGGGTACTGGTGTAGAGAGCCAAGGAGTGATCCCCTTCCTTAAGATCGCCAACGACGTCACTATCTCGATCAACCGCTCTGGCCGCCGCCGCGGTGCTGCAGCAGTCTACCTCGAGTATTGGCACGCCGACATTGAGGACTTTATGGAGCTCCGCAAAAACACAGGCGACGAGCGCCGCCGCGCCCACGACCTCAACACCTCTACCTGGATCCCCGACCTCTTTATGAAGCGGCTTCAGGAAGACGGCTATTGGACACTCTTTTCGCCTTCGGATGTGCCTGATCTCCACGATCTTTATGGCCGCAAGTTTGATGAGCGCTATGTCCATTACGAAAATCTTGCCGATGCAGGAGCGATGCCAATGTTTAAAAAGGTCCGCGCTCAAGAGCTCTGGAAGAAGCACCTCACCATGCTCTTTGAAACTGGCCATCCGTGGATCACCTGGAAGGACCCTTCAAACGTCCGCTCACCACAAGACCATGTGGGCGTCGTGCACTCCAGCAACCTGTGCACCGAGATCACGCTCAACTCCTCTGCGACTGAAACTGCGGTATGCAACTTGGGCTCGATCAACCTCTCTGCTTTTATTGTGGGCGGCAGGTTTGACCGCGACGCTGTTGCGCGCGTAGTGCCCGTTGCGATGCGCATGCTCGACAACGTAATCGATGTCAACTACTACCCGACCGAAAACACCAAGCGCTCCAACTCGCGCCACCGCCCCGTGGGCTTAGGGCTGCGCGGGCTCCAAGATGCTCTGTATAAAATGGGCATCAACTTCGACTCAGACGAGGCAGTACGCTTCTCCGACGAAAGCATGGAGGCAATAGCCTACCACGCAATACTCTCCTCGGCGCTCCTCGCTAAAGAGCGCGGGCCATACGAGACATATAAGGGCTCTAAGTGGGATCGTGGCATCATGCCGCAAGACACTATCGCTCTCTTAGAGCAGGAGCGCGGTATGAAGATCGACGTCCCCCGACACGAGACGCTCGACTGGAGGCTCGTGCGAGAGGCAGTGCGGCAGTGGGGCATGCGCAACTCCAACACCATGGCCAACGCGCCGACCGCCACTACCGCCAATATCGCCGGCTGCTACCCAACTATCGAGCCAATCTACAAAAACCTCTATGTAAAGAGCAACATGGCGGGCGACTTTATGGTGGTGAACGAGTTTTTGGTTGAAGACCTTAAAAAGTTGGGGCTATGGAACAGTGATATGCTCGAGCAGATCAAATATCACGACGGCTCAGTGCAAGCGATAACCGAGATCCCGCCCGCAATACGCGAGAAGTATAAAGAGGTGTTTGAGATCGAGCCGCAATGGCTTATCAAGGCGGCCGCGTGGCGCGGGCGTTGGATAGACCAGTCGCAGTCGCTCAATATCTTTTACGGCGGCGTCTCCGGCAAAGTACTCTCCGACATCTACCAATACGCGTGGAGCTTGGGGCTTAAAACAACCTACTACCTGCGCACAATGGGCGCCTCACGCATAGAGAAGTCGACTGTAAACATGCAAAAGTTCGGCGGCACCAGCAAATCTGAGACGAGCGTTGCCTCAAACTCTGGTTCAGTGCCCTCTACAGTGATTATTGAGGAGGTGATTGCTGTCTCGACCCGCGGGATTATCGATGAAGCAACGTCCTCTATAGGCGACCCCGTCCTTTCGCCTATTACAGTTGCAGAAAAGAGCACAGTTGAGTATGCCCATATGGCATACGCGCAAATCACCGCACTCCCCAGGAGCGGCGCTGCTTCAGAGGCTGCCCCTATGCCTGGCGTATCTGTCTCTTCTGGTATCCCAAAGTTCGGTGGCGAGTCTATTGCAGTCACCAACCGCCCAAAGATAGAAATACTAAGCGAGCAGTGCGAAAGTTGCAGTGCATAGATTAACCGCATACAATAGTTCTCACATATGGCTGGCATCATAAACGGCGCGTCGACTACCGACCCGAACAAAATATTACCGATGAAGTATCCATGGGCGCGCACGCACTATAAAAAAGGCGTGGCGAACAACTGGGTGCCAGAGGAGGTCTCCATGCAGCAAGATGTTGAGCTCTGGAAGAAGCAAGGAGGCCTTAGCGAAGACGAGCGCCGCATGATCCTCTGGAACCTCGGCTTTTTCTCTACCGCCGAGTCTCTCACTGCCAACAACCTCGTGCTCGCGATCTATCGCCACATCACCAACCCTGAGGCGCGCCAATATCTCCTGCGCCAAGCCTACGAGGAGGCGGTACACACCGACACTTTTATCTACAGCTGCGACACGCTCGGCCTCGACCCAGACGAGATCTATAATATGTACCTCACTATCCCCTCTATCAAAGAGAAGGATGACTTTGTGGTTAACATCACCAAATCGGTGTTTGACCCAAACTTTACTACTGAAGGCACCGAGAACATCCAGAAGTTTGTGCACGACCTCGTGGGCTTTTATGTGATCATGGAGGGGATCTTCTTTTACGCGGGGTTTGCCATGATGCTCTCGATGCTCCGCAAAAACCGCATGGTGGGGGTGGGCGAGCAGTTCCAGTTTATCCTTCGCGACGAGTCGGTACACCTTGCCTTTGGTGCCGACCTTATCAACACTATTGTGCAAGAAAACCCGGAGATCTGGACACCTGAGTTTAAGCAAACACTTGTCGACAATATTAAAAAGGGCGTTGAGCTTGAGAAAAAATATGCAGACGATGCACTGCCACGCGGGGTGCTTGGCCTAGCCCCTGCCTCGGTTAAGCAATATGTCGAGCATGTGGCCGACAGGCGTTTAGAGCGCATTGGGCTAGAGCGCCAGTACCATGTCGACAACCCATTTCCTTGGATGAGTGAGATAGCGGACATGCCAAAGGAGAAAAACTTCTTCGAAACCCGCGTTACAGAATATAAGACAGGAGAGTTGGATTGGTAAAAATAAAATAATAAAAACCCTTTGTGCAGGAGTGCGGTATATCTCTCCGTAACAAAGGGTTTTTATTATTTTATTTAAGGGAGTTTTCGACACTAAACTCCCCCACTTTGTTGCGGAGGATATGGAGCGCAAGCGCGGGGACGCCAAGCTCCTTCCCCAGCCCGTTGGCTATTGAGCGCGCGTAGGTGCCAGAGGAGCAGGAGATCTTGATCGTGGCGCAGGGGAACTCGCGCCCCGCCTTGCCGCTTGGCGGAGCAGTTTCTTTGTGCAGTTTGCGCTTCCAGAGCCGCATCACCTCCTCTTGTCTAAAATCTCCCTGCACCTTTTCTACATGCTCTTCGATATATGAAAAAAGATCACTTTCAGAAATCTTGTACACACCCTCAAGAGTAATGTCGTAGACGATCACCGTGCGCTGCGGGAGCATGATCGAAGCTAGCGCCCCGCTACGCGCCCACTCAAACAGCGCCTTCCCCTGCACAGTCTTCGAGGAAAACGGCGGATACTCTTGCGACAGCGTGCCGCGAAACTCATTTAATGCTTTTTTAATTGCACTGGGGCGTATCTTTGAAACATCTCCCGTGTCCATCACCCGCCCGAGCACATCGTAGGTGTCGGTAGAGAAGCCAAACAGCACATCGAGCGTATACTCCTTGGCCATGTCGAGATACGCCTCCCGGTTTTTGTTGGCCGAGCCAACCAGGCACAACAAGACGCCCTCGGCCATCGGGTCGAGCCGCCCTGCATAGGAGAGCACCTCGTGCGCGTAGTAGGGCTTTTGCTGGCGCAGGCGCTCTAGGCGCTCGCGGGGGGTCTCGCCTATCTGTTTATAGAGGTTGAGCACCTCGCCGGACAAATTCTCTAGCGCTGACATTTCTGCTAGACTATACTCTACGAAGCGGGTTTACACCAAATATATGACCAAAAAAGAAAAACTATCTACCGAGCCCTACAAAGGAGTGCGCGACTTTTATCCAGAGGACCAGGCATTTCTCAATTATCTTTTTATGACCTTCCGCTCAACGCTCGAGCGCTGGGGCTATGTCGAGTACAACGCCTCGATCCTTGAGCCTTCTGAACTCTACAAAGCAAAAGGTTCTGAAAATGAGGAGATCGTGAGCGAGCAGACCTACACCTTTGTCGACCGCGGAGAGCGCGAGGTAACGCTCCGGCCGGAGATGACCCCAACAGTAGCGCGCATGGTGGCAGCCAAGCGCCGCGAGCTCGGGTACCCACTGAGGTGGTACTCGATCCCTAATTGCTTTCGCTACGAGCGGCCGCAGCGCGGCCGCCTGCGCGAGTTTTGGCAGTTAAATGTCGACATCTTCGGTAGCTCGAGCCTCGCTGCCGATGCAGAGGTTATCGCTGTCTCGCACGCAATCATGCTGGCGCTTGGTGCCTCACAGGATGACTTTACAATAAAGCTGGGGAGCCGCGCCTTTTTAGACCAGGTAGTTGAGACACTCGGTCTTAACCAGGATCAGGCTAAAAAATTGCGCACACTACTCGACCGCCGTGCCAAAATGCCCGCAGGCGACTTTGAGCGAGACATTGCAGAGATCGGTGTCGCGATAGAGATGCTCTCACCAGAGAAGCCGCCGCAGGATGTCCGCGAGGTTATGGCCCTCCTTGAGGGGTTTGGCATCACCAACGCTGTCTTTGACCCAAGCATAGTGCGCGGCTTCGACTACTACACCGGCGTGGTGTTTGAGCTGTTCGACAACCACCCCGACAATAACCGCGCGCTGTTTGGCGGCGGGCGTTACGATAACCTATTGGCGTTGTTCGACGACACTGATGTCCCTGCGGTTGGTGTTGCTGCAGGAGATGAGACGCTGCGCAACTTTCTTGAGGTACGCAACCTCCTACCGACCTATCTCCCTCCAACCAAAGTGTATATTGCTTTGACGTCTGAGGCGCTGGTAGGAGCCGCACTAACAGTTGCCAGTACGCTGCGCCAGGGCAATGTGGGGGTGGCGGTAGACTTCGGCGAGAAAAAGCTTGCCGACCAGATCAAAACCGCTACCAAGCACAAAATTCCATATCTCTTGGTGGTCGGCGAGGACGAGCTTGCAAGCAACAGCTTTAATGTTAAAGATCTTGAAACCGGCGAGGAGCACGCTCTTTCGCGCGAGCAGCTAACCAGCTTCTTTAGCACGCGTTAGCATAATCCTGCTTCCCTTTATGAGACGCATCACCTTTGATATTGAAACAATTGGCGACTTTGGGCCAAACGGCGACCTCTCTAACCAAGAGGTAACGGTTGTTGGTGTGCACGACTCTCTCACAGACCAATACTCAAGCTTTTTGCGGGATGAACTCTCGCAGATGTGGCCTTTGTTTGAGCAGGCCGACATGCTTATAGGCTACAACTCCGACCACTTTGATATCCCGATACTCAACAAGTATTACACTGGCGACCTCACCAAAATAAAAAGTTTGGACCTGCTCAAAGAGATTAAAAATGTTTTGGGCCGCAGGCTCAGGCTCGACAGCGTTGCCGAGGGGACGCTTGGCAAAGGTAAAATCGGCCACGGTATGGATGCGCAAAAATGGTGGGCAGAAGGCAATTTCGAGAAGGTCCGCGAGTACTGCTTAGACGATGTACGGATTACTAAAGAAATCTACGACTATGCGCGCAAAAACAACTCGCTCAAATATATGGATTATGAGGGCCCGAGAGAAATAAAACTCGACACAAGCCAGTGGGAGGCACAGGCAGGCAACTCTCTCACCCACACCTTGCCGTTTTAATAGAAGGAGTTACTATACACTTATATGAACAGCCAATACGTATTGCCTATTACTATCGTCGTCGCAGGTGTGCTTATAGCAGGAGCAGTGTTCTTGGTTGGTAAAACGAGCGTCCCTACACCAGGCGGCTCCACAAGCGGGGTCACTGCTCGTCCTTATGACCCAGCTGTCGACCACATCCTCGGCAACCCTGACGCACCAGTTAAGGTAGTCGAGTACTATGACCTTGAGTGCCTGCACTGCAAGACATTCCAAACAACGATGCATAAGGTTATGGAGTTCTACGGCGCATCGGGCAAGGTTGCGTGGGTTTCGCGCCACTTCCCACTCGCAAGCGTCCATCCTAAGGCTCCGCAAGAGGCTCAAGCGGCGGAGTGCGCAGCCGATCAAGGAGGCAACACCGCTTACTTTAAATTTATCGACCGGGTGTTTGAGGTAACCCCCTCAAACAATGGTCTCGACCTGGCGCAACTGCCCGTCATTGCCAAAGATGTTGGGCTTAATGTAGAGACATTCAACGCCTGCCTCTCGAGCAACAAATTTGCTAAAAAAGTAGCCGACTCGTACACGGAGGCTATTAAGCTCGGCGCTCAGGGCACACCGTTTACACTGGTGATGGTTGGCAATGAGGCAGTGACTCTAAACGGCAACCAGCCGTACGACTCTATGCGTGCAGCGATTGATGCCGTACTCGAAGGCGTGAGCGATACTCCAGCAACCACCCAGTAACAAAAGAAATATTTCTTGCGCAGGAGTGCCGTATATCTCTCCGGAGCAAGGAATTTTCTTTTGTTACTCCTCTATCAAACCCAGACGATAGATGTCGAAAGAGTTTTCCCCCTCAAACATATCAGAGGGGTTAGGTAAGTAGATACGCTCGCGTGCTATCTCGGCTGTCGCGTCTTTGATCAGCCGGTGGAAGAGAGAGAACTCCTCTTTGTGCTCGCGATAGTCGATCACATAGCGGCGCATTTGCGATCTGCCATCGGCATTTTTTGACTTCTTGCACTCATACACCACAAAGCGCCGCACAGGCTTGCCAAATTTTTCCTTAACCGTGTAGTAGTTAAAAATCGCTTGGATCACGAAGAGTGCCTTACGCTCGCGCGTGGAGCTAAACGCATCGACAAACTTGTGGTCTACAATATCGACCCCGCGAGGGTCTACCTTTGAGCGCACCACCAGGTCAGAAACAGCTTTAAGCGGCAGAGGCAGCCCCTCAACCTCAACCAGCCCTTTTACCTCCACCCCGAGCACCTTGTGTTTTGGCGGCCGGGCGAGATAAAAACCGACAACCTGCACATATTCGCGCTCCATATGCTCGCGCTTTTTCTTTTTTGCGCTGCGTGTTTTTGCTTTGCCAAAATTAATTTCAAAGTCGTGTACTGCGCGCAGAGCCTCGAGCCCAAGTGCGGTGGCCCCCTCCTTCCCGATCCCCCCATAAAAGTGCTGCAGAGCCACGTGCGCCGCCTTCCCCACCACCGCAGAGGGGCCAGAAGGGGTGTCGTATATCTCCTCAACATAGCGCTTATACCAGGCAAGCGGGTTGCGCAAAAAAGCCATTAAAGAAGAGTGGCTCCAGTGCTTAATCGGGAGGTCTTTCTTAGGTGCCATATAAGGCCAGTATAACAAAGGCCATATATATTTTGAGAGTGGTTAAAAAAGCTTATACTACAAGGATATGCGGCTAGTGTTGCCTACCCCAAAAGAGTGCTCTGAGTGCGGGGGCGACCCGGTCAATCACCCTCTGGAGTATGCTATGCGTTTAGTCGACATAGCCGCGACGCCTTTTTTCCACTCTGCGCTATATGCAGGAGGTGGTTGGCTTAATATAGGTATAAAAAAGAAAAAATATATAGATTGGTATAAGCTGTTTGAGCGTTTTGGACTAGGAGAGTTTTTAGACAAGCCCGACAATAAAACCCTTTTGCTGTGCCAGGTATTGTGGGAAGAGGCTGCGGCACGCGGCATTGTTATGCGAGAGTTTCGGCCCCTCGGGCTCCCTACCAACAGTTTTGTCTATACCGACACTGACGGCAGCTTCTCTTTTGAGAGTATCCCGTTTCCTCCAGGCACTAAACCACCCGTGTGGTGGGTGGACACTAAATCGGTTATGAAAAAGAAATTCAATCGGCTTGGTATCCCGGTTGCAAGAGGAAGCGCGGTTTTTACTCTGCAAGGGGCAAAAAAAATTTATAACACATTAGAGAAGCCAGTGATTGTAAAACCGTTCGAGGGCACAGCATCGCGGCACACTACTATACATATACAAAACGAGGAGGAGCTCGTGCGAGCTTTTAAAGCGGCAAAACAAGTTTCGCCATTAGTTATTATTGAGGAGGAGCTTACGGGCTCTGTGTACCGCCCCACATTGGTGAGCGGCAAGCTTGTCGCAACGATCCGGCGAGACCCTCCGCGGGTTATCGGCGATGGCGCTCACACCGTGGCACAGTTGATTGATATTGCAAACACCCATCCCAAACGACAAGGGCCTTACTACTCGCATATAAAAATAGCGCCACTTCTCCACGCTGAGCTTGCACGGCAAAACATGGCTTTAGAGTCGATCCCTGCCTTAGGGCAAATAGTAAATCTACATCCTAAAATCAATTGGTCGGTGGGAGGAACTACTACAGACGTAACTGACGAAGTCCATCCTGAGAATAAATTGCTATTTGAGGAAATAGCGCGCGTGATTAAAGCGCCGATTGTAGGGATCGACTTTATAGCCGCCGACATAAGCCGCTCATGGAAGGAGCAAACTAAATGCGGGGTGATCGAGTGCAACGGCCGCCCCTATTTTGACAATCATCATCTCCCCTTTGAGGGCTCACCGCGCAACGTTGCGGGCGTATTATGGGCCCAAGTAGCTCCGCTTAGTTAGTAGCTCCTGAGGCGCTTAGCTTTTTCGTGAGTGCGGATGCGCTCAAGCGCTTTTGCCTCGATCTGGCGGATGCGCTCGCGCGTAACGCCAAACTTCTTTCCTACCTCCTCGAGCGTGTGGAAGATGCCGTCCTCAAGACCATGGCGCAGCTTCAAGATCTCGCGCTCTTTGGGAGAAAGCTCGTCTAAAATCTCTTGCAGTTGGTCGGCCAAGATACGGCGCGCCACTTCTTGGTCTGGCGAGAGGATCTTGTCGTCTTTGATAAAGTCTCCGAGGACTGATTTGCCGTCGTCATCCCCGTCGCTCCCCACCGGGCTTTCAAGCGAGACAGTGTCTTGGTCGATCTTCTCTATCTGGTAGATCTTTTCTACATCAACATTCATCTCAAGAGCGATTTCCTCGGCCAAAGGGTCGCGGCCAAGCTCCTGCGAGAGGCGGCGCGAAACCTGTTTATACTTAGCGATCGTCTCCACCATGTGCACGGGGATGCGGATCGTGCGCGACTGGTCGGCAAGCGCGCGGGTGATAGCCTGGCGGATCCACCATGTCGCATAGGTCGAAAACTTGAAGCCCTTTTCGTAATCAAATTTATCTACCGCCTTAAAAAGACCGATATTTCCCTCTTGGATCAGGTCGAGCAGGGTCAAGTCGGGCGAGCGGCCTACATATTTTTTGGCGATCGAAACCACGAGGCGCAAGTTTGCGCGCGCAAGCAGGTTGCGCGCCTCAGAGTCGCCCTCTACGATGCGCTTTGCTAAGTCGCGCTCAGACTGCGCGTTGAGGAGCGGGTATTTGCCGATCTCGCGCAGATACATCTGGATCGAGTCGTAAGAGGAGTCTGAGCGGGAGTAACCCTTTTCTACCGGCTCCTCGGCGATCTCTAGCATGCCGCCGCCTTCGAGCACATCAATGTGTGCGGTAGAAAAACGTTCGTACAGGTCTTCCAAAAAATTGACATCGGTCTCGATATTGGGGAAGCTCTTTAAGATTTCGTCATAGGTAACAAACCCGCGCTGGCGGCCGCGGTCCATCAAAGCTTCAGCTTTGCGGCTAAACTCGTCTGCCTTCTTAGACGCTTTTGGTGAGAGCTTTGGTTCCGGTGCTTTCTTTACTGCCTTTTTTAGAGATTTCTTTGGTGCAAGAGTAGCCCGGCGCTTTGCAGCAACCTTGCGATATGTTTTAGCTTTAGCCTTAACACTCTTGCGCTTTGGGCTACGCTTTTTTGCTGCCTTTTTAGCCTTCGCCATTGATGGTCAGTACTATAGCATGCAGCGGCCTTATTGTCTAAGTTCTTCCTCCCTTCGTTTCAGGTTTGCGAGCTCGCGCAAGAGCGTGCTGTGCTCGGTAGTGGTTGTCTGCCGTAATCCTGCTTGCAGGGCGGTAATTTTTTCTTGGATTATTTTGCGCTCGATCAAATGAAACAAACTTTGGGTTACCTGCTCAACATCTTCTCCCAACATATCAAATGCAAACCGCAGCCGCTCTTCCTCATCCTTTGACTTTGCTTTTGCGGCTTCAGCACGCGCAGCACCCACCAACGCTACCAGTTGCTCGTGATGCGGGTTATTGAGCGGATAACGTGCAAGCAACATGCCCACCGCGCGCTCAAGCGGAGTCTGCTCAATTGCTTGTGCCAAGTCTTTTATCTCTGCAGTTATGTTGGTGTCCCCCTGCTGCAGCCGTGGCCGTTTAGCGACCTCGCTCAGTATTGCCGCCTCTGACACGCCGAGTTTTTGCGCCACCACACGGACAAAGTGTTCTTGCTCGATCTTGCTCCCAATGCTCGCTATAAGCGGGAGCACTTGCAGCTCAACTGCTTTTTTATATGCCCGCTCATCTCTAGCCCCCGGCCACAGTGCGTCGAGAAAGAACTCGACTGCGGTTTTAGAAGTACGTATCGCTGCTTTGAGCAACTCGGGGTTCTCTCGTGCGATATCTGCCGGGTCTTTACCCTCGGGGAAGGTTGGCACTTTTACATCAAACCCCGCTCTAAGCGCCATCTCTGCGCTCCGGAGCCCTGCGCGCACACCGGCAGCATCGGCATCTAAGGCCAACACAAGACGCTTAGAGAGCCTCGAGAGCAAGTGTAGATGGTCTTCAGTAAGCGCCGTACCAGAGAGCGCTACTGTAAAGGGCAGGCCTGATTGGTGCGCAAGCACCAAGTCAAACTGCCCCTCCACAAGCAAAATACAATCTGCTTTGCGGATCGCGTTTTTGGCACGGTCAAACCCGTAGAGTGTTTTTGATTTTTTAAACAGTGCTGTCTCGGGGCTGTTTACATACTTAGCTGGCTCTCCTTCTTCTTTTTGCCCCGGGACTCTTTCAAAAAACCGCCCTGAAACACCAATAGGCCTGCCCGCAGCATCAAAGATAGGGAAGATTATGCGCCCGCGAAAGCGGTCAAAGATCTCGCCCGGCTTTTTCTCTGACCTTACTGCAAAGCCGGCATCAACCATATCGTCTTTAGAAAACCCTTTTACCGAGAGATACCTTGAGAGCTCTTCCCAAGCTGCGGGCGCATAGCCTAAGCGCCACGTGCGTATGGTCTCGTCGGTAACTCCACGCGAGTGCAGATACTCACGCACCTCCTTTTTTTCTGCGAGAGTTGCTTCAAAAAACTTTGTCGCCTCTTCACATACCTCTCTTAAGTGCTCGTCGTGCTCTTTGTGCTCGGGGTTCTGTACAAACTTCTTTTCAAGAGTAACTCCCGCCCGCTCGGCAAGCTGCTTGAGCGCGGTTAAAAAATCGATCCCCTCCATCTTCTCTACAAAAGAAAATATGTCGCCGCCCTCGCCGCACCCAAAGCATTTGTAGGTGCCGCGCTCAGGTGAGACGTGGAAGCTCGGCGTCTTTTCATTGTGGAAGGGGCACCGCGCAGTGTAGGTGCGCCCTGCGCGCTTGAGGGTCACATACTGCCCTACCACATCAACAATATTGAGCTTTTCTTTTATCTGCTGCGCCGGCGTGTCCATAGGTATTGATAGTGTACTCTGCCCGCCCCGTCCCATCGACTTGACAATATAGTTAATTAGGAGTATAATGGGTATGAATAGTCGGCTACAGGAAAGGATAAATCATGTCGCCAAAAAAAATTAAGATTATTGGAAGCTGCATGCTGGTAGCGGGAGTTATCAGCGTTGTCGTCAACAAGGAATATTACGGAGGGTACTCAACTCCAGGCCAAGGAAATAACGTCCTTTATGGAGTAGCTGCCTTTCTCCTTTTAATTGGTTTAGGCAGTGTCACCTGGGCAGGAATAAAAACTCCACCAGACGAATAGCCGACGATATTGAGCCAAAACGGCGGGACCAAGGTCCCGCCGTTTATCTTTTTATACTTTTGTTGCTTTTTTATTTTGCTATTTCTTTTTCCTTCACTGCTCCTGCTACCTCTGTAGCTGGTTGGCTAAACCTGGCAACCAATGCTGCCTTAGGCGAGCCCTTAAAGCCGGTACCTGCGGGGATCAGGCGGCCGATGATAACATTTTCTTTAAGACCCTCAAGGCGGTCTATTGCGCCATAGAGCGATGCCTTAATAAGCATACGAGTAGTGTTTTGGAAGGATGCCGCCGAGAGGAAGCTCTGGCGCGAGAGCGAAACATCCAAGATGCCCATCACAAGCCCGTCACCCTTTGCGGCTTCTCCGCCTGAGGCAACTACGCGCTCGTTGACGACCGCGAGGTCTGCTTCGCCGATAACATCTCCGGGCGAGAGCTCAGTCGAGCCGGAGCTGACTGTCTTCATACGAGAGAACATTTGGCGGACAATAACTTCGAGGTGCTTTGCCGAGATATTTGCTCCCTGGAGTTCGTAGATCTTTACAATCTCGGTGATGATATACGCCTGAGTGATTTCCTTGCCCGCATATTTGAAGAGGTCGGAGAGGTCGGCCGAGCCGTCGGTGAGGAACTGGCCCTTTACGATAGTGTCCCCCACCTTAACTGCAGGAACACGGCGGAAGTGCACGTCATACTCGACAGTATCCTTTTTAGCTTTACCCTTGCCTGCTTTCATGTGCTCAATGTCTGGAGCAACAACAATCATTTTTTCTTTACCATCGTCCTTGATCTCTACCACCTCTCCGGAGACTGAAGCTATGATTGCGGGGTTACGTGGTGCGCGGCGCTCAAAGATTTCCTCAACACGAGGGAGACCTTGGGTGATGTCGCCGGCGACCGATGCGGCGCCTCCCGCGTGGAAGGTACGCATCGTGAGCTGGGTACCAGGCTCGCCGATTGCTTGCGCGGCCACCGTACCCACTGCCTCGCCAAGCGCAACTGGCTTCATGGTGCCGAGGTCTGCGCCATAACACTTAGCACAGATGCCGCGAGTCGATTTGCAGGCGATCGGCGAGCGGACATAGACACTTGCCACATCGCTGCCCTCGATCACTTTTGCGTCGCTGTGGGTGATAAACTGGCCCTTCTTATACTCGCCTACGTTTTCAGCCAAGTAGCGGCCTTCGATATTTTGCGCAAGGAAGGTGCCGATGCCGGAGGCAGACTCGCGCTTCACTACCAACCCTTCTTTAGTGCCGCAGTCTTCCTCGCCTACCACAACGTCTTGTGCAACATCGAAGAGGCGGCGGGTCAGATACCCTGCTTTTGCCGTGTTGAGCGCGGTGTCGGAGAGACCCTTGCGCGAGCCGTGCGTGGTGATGAAGTACTCAAGCGGTGTCAAACCTTCTTTCATTGATTTGGTAATGGGGAACTCGATTGCCTCGCCGGTTGGTGAGGAGATAAGGCCCTTCATACCTGCCATCTGTGTTACTTGGGCGACAGAGCCGCGAGCGCCAGACTTAAGCATGTCGGATACCGAGCCATTTGCGGGGAGCGTTGCAGGCATGAGCTTTTCTACCTCGGCCTTAGCGGAGTGCCAGACCTCGATGTTCATACGGTAACGCTCCTCTTCAGAAAGCAGACCCTCCTGCCAGTGAGCGACTATTTCGTTTGACTTCTTTTGTGCGGTGGCAACAATGGCGTGCTTCTCGTGAGGGATCTGGATGTCATCGAGAGACCAGGTGATACCCGATTGCGTTACATAGCGGAAGCCGAAGTTCTTGATTCTGTCGAGGATCTCCGGCACTTTGTCCAACCCGTAGCGCGTAATGAGGTCGTCTACCAAGCGGCTCATGCCCTTTTTGTCGATCGGGGTGTTGAGGAATGGGTAGTCGCTCGGGAACACGGTGTTAAAGAGGAGCCGGCCGACTGTTGTCTCAAAGAGTTTGCCGCCAAACTGCGCGTACTTCTCTTTGTCAGACGGGAGCACTTTGATCTTTGCTTGGAAGCCCACTGCGCCGTAGTCGTAAGCGAGGATAGCTGCGTTGGGAGATTGGAAGGCTTGCCCCTCGCCCTTCATGCCGACAACTTCTTTAGTCATCCAGTATGAGCCGAGCAAGATGTCGAGGAGTTTCGTTGCAACGACTGGCTCACCGTTACCCGGTTTGAGAATATTTTTTGAGGACGACATGATCTCGCGCGCCTCAGTCTGTGCTTCTGGGCTAAGCGGCACGTGCACGGCCATCTGGTCGCCGTCGAAGTCTGCGTTAAATGCAGGGCAGACAAGCGGGTGGAGCTGGATAGCATTGCCCTCAATCAACACTGGCTGGAAGGCTTGTATGCCGAGGCGGTGGAGCGTTGGCGCGCGGTTAAGCAGCACGTATTTGTCTTTAATGATGTCTTCAAGAATCGCCCACACCTCTGGCACGCCTTCGTCGATCAAGCGGCCGGCACCGCGGATGTTGTAGGCGAGCTCTTTTTCAAGCAGCTTACCGATCACAAACGGGCGGAAGAGCTCGAGCGCCATGTGCTTAGGCAGACCGCACTGGTTGAGCTTGAGCTCAGGGCCAACCACGATAACCGAGCGGCCGGAGTAGTCGACACGTTTACCAAGCAGGTTCTGGCGGAAGAGGCCGTGCTTGCCCTTGAGATTGTCGGAGAGCGACTTAAGCGGGCGCTGGCGTGCCTGCATCGTTGCAGAAAACGCTGCACCGCCGTGGCGGATCGAGTTGTCGATAAGCGCGTCTACTGCCTCTTGCAAGATGCGCTTCTCGTTGCGGAGGATCACGTCTGGCGCATGGATCTCAAGCAGTTTCTTGAGGCGGTTGTTGCGGTTGATCACGCGGCGGTAGAGGTCGTTGACGTCTGAGGTTGCGTGGCGGCCGCCATCGAGCGCGACCATAGGGCGAAGACCTGGTGGGATAACCGGGATGCGTGTGAGGAACATCCACTCAGGGCGTACACCAGAGCGGCCCATCGCGCGCAGTGCCGAGAGGCGTTTAGCAAGCTTCTCGCGCTCAGCTGCGCCAGCAGTGGTGAGTGCTGCCTCGCATTTAACGATCAGTTCTTTAATATTTATATCTTTGCAGAGGTTGTAGATCGCTTCAGCGCCGATGCCTGCCTCAAACATCGCTCCGTATTTAATAGCGTAGCGGTGGTAGCGAGGTTCATCGAGCACCGCGCCAACCTCGATCGACTCAATGTCGTGTTTTGCTTCGAGGAAGAGCTCTTTCATCTTGTCCTTGCTCTTCTCGTCTTGCAAGTTCTTCATTTTGCTCTTGTACTCTGCGTCGAGCTCGCTGACGATGCGCTCCTTTTCAGACTTGTGCACCGCATTAACAATGTAGCCTGCAAAGTAGACAACCTTCTCAAGCTCGCCGGCAGAGATGCCGAGCACTAAAGAGAGGCGCGATGGGATCGCGCGCAAGAACCACACGTGGGCTACCGGCACTGCCAAGTCGACATGGCCCATGCGCTCACGGCGGACGATTGCGCGAGTGATCTCGACACCGCATTTCTCGCAGGTAATACCCTTGTAGCGGATACCGCGGTATTTACCGCAATAACATTCGTAATCTTTTTCAGGGCCGAAGATCTTTTCATCAAACAGAGAGTTTTTCTCCGGGCGCTGCGTGCGGTAGTTGATCGTCTCAGGCTTGGTGACCTCGCCATACGACCACTCGAGTATGCGCTCAGGGGATGCCGGGCGGATACGCACCGCGTCAAAGTCTGAGGACTCTGCGCCCGGGGTCTTTTTGATGCCGCGCATAGGCTCGCCGCCGCGCATAAGCTCAACGTCGAGCGCAAGCCCGCGCATTGTGTGCAAGAGCACGTTAAAGGATGCAGGGGCAAAGTGATGGTTGATGCGCTCGCCGCGGACAATAGCATCAAATGCGGCTGAGCGGCCTTGGATGTCGTCAGATTTAATCGTGAGCATCTCGCGCAATGTGTATGCAGCACCATAACCCAAGAGCGCCCACACTTCCATCTCGCCGAAGCGCTGGCCGCCGCCTTGTGCTTTGCCGCCGAGCGGCTGCTGGGTGATAAGCGAGTATGGCCCGATCGAGCGCATGTGGATCTTGTCGGCCACCATGTGGTGGAGCTTGAGGATGTACATGTAACCTACCGAGATATCTTGCTCAAATTTTTCTCCCGTGCGGCCGTCGTAGAGTGCCATCTTGCCGTTTTCGTTGAAGCCGGCCTTTTTAAGCTCTCCGCGGATTTCTGTTTCAGTAGCGCCTGCAAACGGCGGGCAGATTGCTTGGTAGTTAAGAGTGTTTGCAGCCAACCCCAAGTGGAGCTCTAGGATTTGCCCGAGGTTCATACGAGAAGGCACGCCGAGCGGTGTCAAAATAACGTCAACTGGGCGACCGTCTGCCATGTATGGCATGTCTTCTTCAGGAAGGATGCGGGAAATAACTCCCTTGTTGCCGTGGCGGCCGGCGAGCTTGTCGCCAACAGACACTGGGCGCAGCTGCGCGATCTCTATATGGATGCGCTTGATGATGCCAGAGTCGAGAGCATGACCTGCCTCGCGGGAAAATACTTTGACGCCGATGATGCGGCCGCGCTTGCCGTTCTCCATGCGGAGTGACGAGTCCTTAACATCGCGCGCTTTGTCGCCGAAGATCGAGCGGAGCAAACGTTCTTCAGGAGTGAGTTGTGTCTCGCCTTTTGGAGTGATTTTACCAACAAGGATGTCGCCAGGGCGCACCTCGGAGCCCACGCGCACCACGCCGTCTTCGTCGAGGTTGCGGAGCTTTACTTCAGAGACGTTCGGGATATCGTGTGTTGTTTCCTCAGGCCCGAGCTTGGTGTCGCGGACGTTGCAGACAAACTCCTCGATATGTATAGATGCAAACTTGGAGTTTTTAACCATGCGCTCAGAGATAATGATTGCGTCTTCGTAGTTAGCACCAGACCAGCACATAAACGCAACGAGGCAGTTTTGCCCGAGCGCGAGCTGGCCTTGGTCTGAGGTTGAGGTGTCTGCAAGCAAGTCGCCTTTTTTAACTTTGTCGCCAACCGAGACAGATGGGCGTTGGTGTAGCGAGGTGAAGGCGTTGGTGCGCACAAAGTTGACGAGTGGGTACTCGAGCTCTTTGCCTTTTGCATTTTTTACTTTAACGCGCTTGCCGTCTGCGGCAGTAACCACACCCTCTTCGCGGGCAAAGTGGAGGCGGCCGGCATCTTTTGCGGCGCGCTCTTCAATACCGGTGGCAACAAGCGGAGCTTCAGGGACAATACAAGGGGTCGCCTGCTTTTGCATGTTAGAACCCATGAGTGCGCGGTTTGCGTCGTCGTGCTCGAGGAACGGGATCATCGAAGTCGCCACTGAAAATGGCTGCTCAGGGGCTACATCTATATAGGTAACCTCGTTACGTGGTACGCGCGTAGGCTCGCCACCAAGACGGACCTCTACAGACTCTTCTTTTATTTTATTATCTTCGCCGACATTAATTGCCGCGTGTGCGATAGGCTGCTTCTCTTCCTCTGCGGCGTTTAGATATTGTATCTCGTTGGTAACCTTGCCGTTTACTACTTTTACGTAAGGTGTTTCGATCATGCCAAACTCATTGAGCCGTGCAAAGTTTGCCAAACGCAAAATAAGGCCGATGTTGGGGCCTTCAGGAGTTTGGATCGGGCACAAGCGGCCGTAGTGGCTCGGGTGCACGTCGCGCACCTCAAAACCTGCGCGCTCGCGGGTTAGGCCGCCGGGCCCAAGTGCTGAGAGCGTTCGTAAGTGCTCAAGCTCTTCAAGCGCATTGTTTTGCTGCATGAACTGCGAGAGCTGGTTGGTGGTAAAAAATTCTTTAATGCGTGCTTGGAGCGGACGAGGGTTAACAAACATGACTGGCATCGTTGCCTCAGCGTCGATAGTCGACATGCGGTCCTGGATATTGCGCTTCATGTGCGTGAGGCCAACACGTAGACGGCTCTGGAGCATTTCGCCCACATAGCGCACACGGCGTGAGCCGAGGTGGTCGATGTTGTCCTCCATCGCGTTAGGGTCATTCTCGAGTGCGATTACGTTCTTAACTACAGTAACAAGGTCATCGAGCGAAAGTGTCTTGCGCATAAGCTCGCTCTCGCTGAGCGATTTATTAAAGCGCGAGTTAAAGCGGTAGCGGCCCACGCGCGAGAGGTCGTAACGCTCTTCATTAAATATAGAGTCGATATACTCTTTAGCGTTTGCTGCGGTGGCCAAGTCACCATCGCGCAAGCGCTTGTGGATCTCTACATAAGAGTCTTCAAGCTCTTTTGCGGGGTCGGCAGCGATGGCTGCTTCGATCCAATGCTTCTCCTGCGCGTTTGCAGAGAAGAGGGAGAGAAGGTCGCTGTCGTAGCGCGCGCCAAGAACCCGCAAAAGCGAGGTAACCGGGAACTTGCGCTTACGGTCTATGCGCACCGAGAGGTCGTTGTCTGAGCCCGCCTCGATCTCGATCCATGCGCCGCGCGCCGGGATCACCTTTGCACCAAAGTGGCGCTTGCCCTTAACTTCGTCTGAAGTAAAAAATACGCCGTACGAGCGCGCGAGCTGCGGCACGATAACGCGCTCAACGCCGTTGATCACAAACGTGCCGTGGTCGGTCATGACCGGCATGTCCGCAAGGAAGATCTCCTGCTCCTTCTCTGTCCCTGCAACCTTGTTCTTGAGTTTGACAATGGCGCGCACCGGGATATCGAGTGTCGCTTTTTGCGCCTTTGCGTAATGCTCGTCGAACTTTGGCTCCCCTATCTCAATTTTTACAAATTCTAAATCAAATTTCTTCCCCGAGTAGTCTCGAATTGGAGTAAACTCCTTAAATGTTTCTTTAACGCCTTCGGTTAAAAGCCAATTGAACGAGTTGAGCTGCGCCTCCACCAGGTTGGGGGTTGCAACTCGTGGTGCACGGAAACGGGAGAAGAATTTTTGCTGACGCATAGGGGGGTTATGCTAATCGCACATTAATAAAGTTTGCAACAAAAGATATCCACAGCACATAAACGCGAAAATAGCGGGGGCATCAAGCTCCCTGCCTCAAAAATGAAGCACTGTTAGGTAGTTACCTCTACCACTTTAATTGTATCGAAACCCCCACTCGATACTCAATCTGCCCCGCCTTGGCGGGACGCCCGTTGGTTTCATTCGCAAGTATACTCCCTCAAAGGCAGCCGTCAAGCAGCCTGTCAACAATGGGTTATGAGGCCGGGTTACTGCGCTTCTTTTCCTTCCACTTGTCCATCTTGGCGTGGTTGCCGGAGAGGAGGACCTTGGGTACGCGATAGTTCTTTCCTTTATATATGAAAACCTCAGGCCGAGTATAGGTGTCGTGGGAAGCTACACGAGACTCCTCGAGCGACTCAAACTTGCCGAGCACACCAGGGATCTGCCGCGCAGCGGCGTCGATTATCGCAAGCGCCGGCACCTCACCACCAGTCAATATATAGTCTCCCACCGAAACCTCCTCTGCTTTTAAAACCTTTTTAGCGCGAGCATCGATCCCCTCGTAGCGGCCGCAGATAATAATGACGTCTTTATTTTTAAGAAGCGACTTAGCATAAGCGTTAGTCAAGGGCTTCCCCCCAGCCGAAGTAATAATCACCTTTGGCATAAGAAAAGTATGATATATCATACTTTTCTTATCTCTTGTTTTTTCTTTTATGCTTTTCTTTTTCTGAATCTTTTTCTGGATTGCTTCAACTGCCCTAATGACCGGCTCGGCTTGGACCACCATGCCGGGCCCGCCGCCGTAGGGGCGCTCGTCTACCTTGCCCCACTTGTTGGTAACAAAGTCGCGCATCTGATACGTCTTTACGCTAAATTTCTTCTCCTTTTTTCCACGGCCCAAAATAGACGCACTCGTGTACGCCTCAATCACTTCAGGAAATAGGGTTACGACGTGGAAATTCACGTACGCAAAATACCACAAAAGCTACACAATATCAAATTTTGCTACACGTCTAGAACTTTGAGAGGTCGTCCATCGCTTCGTCTACCGACTTCATAGCAGGAGATGCAGGCACCTCGTGGCTGCCGTCCCAACCCTGGGCAGCGACACCGCCGCTTGCGGCCTGCTCACGCTGGCCTCCCGGCGGCTCATTGATCTTGAGGTTAACGCGGGCATTGTGCTTCATCCCTACCACGCGGAGCAGCGTGCGGATCGCTTTGGCGGTGTTGCCGCTTCTGCCGATCACTTTGCCCATGTCGTCTGCATGGAGGTCGAGTGCCAAAAGCACACCCATCTCGTCTACCGTGCGGTTTACCTTAACTGCCTCTGGATGCTCAACCAACCCTTTTACTACAAACTCTAAAAATTCCTGATCTCTCTCTGCCATGTCTGTATATTTAATTTAGTAAAAGCAAATAAAGGCGAGTGCCTTGCTCTATTCTATTGTGCGGGGGTCTCTACAGCAACGTCGTTACTCACAGCTTGCTCCGCCACTGGCGAAGCTTCTTCTGGAGCTGCCTCAGGTGTCGCTTCCGCCACGGGAGCTGCGGCTACAGCCGCTGCTACTGCCTCCTCTTTTTCTGCCTGCGCAGACAGGTTTGGCGGCGACTTGCGCGGGAGCACGTTGATCTTCTTCCCCTCGATCACCTTCTGCGAGACAAGGAGGTTGTGCATCGTGTCAGAGATCGTGGTCCCCTGGCTTAGCCAGTATTTAATGCGGTCTGCTTTAAGGTCGACACGGTTTGTGCGCGGGTCGTAGGAGCCGAGCATCTCTTGGTAATTGCCGGTTTTTGCTGCGCGCTTAGACTCAACCAAAATAACCCGGAAAGAAGGGTCGTTCTTGCGGCCAACGCGTTGTAGGCGGATAGTAAGCATGTTTCTTAAAAATATCCCAGAATGGGGGGAAAATACCCGCAGCTGGGGCGGGATACGGGTACTCTAACAGAAGGCCGGCAATGGGTCAAATAGTTGTTTTAACCGCTTTGACAAATATAAATTATAGTGTATTGTCTTTTTAGTAAATCTCAAGGCAAGAGGAGGCCACAATGCTTGAGAAGCTTGATCTTTTAATACTGGACAATGTGTTCCAGACAATCGCCGACTGGTGGATGGACCAGACCGGTAAGAACAACTTCTGGTTGGCAAGGGACACTATCACTCTCTCGGCAGTCTTATTCTTTGTCTTTGTGGGGTTTAACCTGAGTTCTCTAAATATCGTTTGCGGCATCTTAGTGCTACCAATCTTCTACAAGCTAGTTAAGTCCTGCGAAAAGGCGGAGAAACAAAGTGAGTCATTTGGTAAATGTATGAACCCGTTGCGGAATTTCGCCCCTCACGGCATTGAACGGACAGTGTTTGTGCTTCTATTTATCTTGAATACAAGTTTTTGGGTGATGAGATGTCTTGAGTTTGGCTTTGGTCCACCTATGAGAGATATCCCTTCCCTCCTTGGTTTTGCCTTATATATTTGTGGGATGTACTTTGCCGCATGCACGCCGAAGCCGCCCAGCCGGCTGAAGGCCGGCAACAAACTTGCAACTCACTCGGCATAGCCGAGCCAAAGGCCGCGGCGGATCTAATCCGCCGCGGCCTTATTATTTTTTATAATGGTGCTTGCTCAACAACGGGTGCTGGCGGCTCTGTAGGTATATCTGCAGGCATAATAGGCTGCTCGGAGGAAGTTTCTACCGGCAGAGCTGGTTCAGAAGTTGGTTCTGTTGGGGTCGACCCTTCTATTATAGGTGTGGTTGTGGCGGCCTCTGGTGCGGGCTCAGGCGGGGTTGATGTTGGCTCAGTAGGAGGTGGCGGAGTGGGCGCGCTTGTGCTGGTACTAATGCCGCCCGCTTGCACCAACGACATAAACTGCTCCTGTGACACACAGACACTCCCCACACACAACTCCTCGGTGTGTACCGACTTTGCATAGATTGTTTCAGCATGAATAGTGGTTGCAAATAAATCTGCGATCCCGTTACCCGCGCTTGCAAACCAACTGGTAAATATATGCGCAAGCTGCGTGAGGAAGCTCGTCGCAAATACATATGGCGGCGTAGATGATGCGGAGGAAGGAGTGGTGGTTGAAATTGTTTCTGTGGTCGTCGCTGTGCTGGTGCTCGTAGTTTCCGAGACAGTAACTACCGGGCTCGTGCTGGTGCTGATAGTTACAACTGGAAGCCCGAGGAGCACCTGGCCGACCGCCTCTACATCGATCCCCCGTTGCAAATCGAGGAACACCATCACGGTGCCGGAGGTCGAATTGACAGTATAGTTTTCAATCGCGATACCAACTGAGTCTTCAAACGCATTCGCCTTCTTGCCGACACCTGGCAGAGACGAGAGCGCGATGCGGTCACCAATTTTGATTTCGCCGCCCTCAAGATTTACTTTTGCTGGCACGCGGCCAGAAAGCGCGACCGGGCGCATGCCGCTTGCATTGATGTCCCCCAACACCTGCCCCGGCTCAGTCGAGATAACGCCCGCAAGCGCGGTGTCGCCTGCCCGCGCCAGCTTCATTGAAACTGGCATGCCAGTGTCGACAGCAACAATATCCCCCGCCCCGATAATAGGGTTGCTCACGGGGAACATTTCTGCGTAGTCGTTGCCCGCCGCGTTGGCAGAGGAGGTGGCGTATATGGTGATGACAACACCTCCCGCACCACCGTTGGAGGCACCGACATTGGCACCGATAGGAGCACCAATAGTAAAGGTTGCTGCAGCGCTATTGGAAATAAGTTTTTTAGAATACCCGCCGCCGCCGCCACCACCGCCTCCTACACCACTGGCAGCGGTGCTATCGCCATCGCCGCCGCCGCCGCCGCCAAAAGCCTTACCATCGGCACCGGCGGCTGGGTTTCCTGTACCACCAGCGCCTCCGACTCCGCCACCTCCAGCCGCAGAACCTCCTTTTCCTCCCAATGAATTTACATCGGCGGAACCAGCATTAACACCAAAAAAACCATTACCACCCCCTTCGCCAATCATATTTACATCACCCCCTGACCCAACACCGCCAGCACCACCGATACCATTTATCTGCGCATCTGTACCGCCGGCACCGCCTGTAGCTTGGAGCAAGACAGATGCGCAAGCGACAGCGTTGTTGCTGTAGCAAGTGGTACCGCCGGTTTTATTAGTATTGTTGTTTGAGGTATTACCACCATTGCCGCCACCTCCCCACACCTCAACGACATAGTACGAAGTATTTTTAGGAAGCGTGAGCGCGGCCGCAGAAAAACTCGGCGCGCTGCCTGCGGCTCCGGTAAAGGCAACGGTTGTGGTGCCAGAGCTTGATGTCGCGTAGATCGCCGCGAGCTTTACCGTGTAGCCAATACACGCGCCGTTTATGGCGTAGCAACCGCTGGTGATATTGAAACCGTTTGAGGCAGTGGTAGAGCCCGTGTTTGAGATAGAAAAGAGTGTCGAGGTTGCGCCGTTGTTGGTTGAGGAACCGATCGCAAAGAGGGTGGTGAGTACTGAGGTTGAGGCTGCGTTGAGAGAGAGGAGAGCATATGGAGTGGTGGAGCCGACACCGACGTTGCCCGAAGAATTTATAAGCATGCGCTGGACACCACCAGTTCGAAATGCGACTCCTCCCGCGCCAAGTGTTGAGCCTATCTCAAGATTCCCCGCACGCGTAGCATCTGAAAAACTTGATCCTAGTTGGTTTATAAAACCATAGTTTGTACCCGACTGATTGAAAAGAATCTGCGACAAACTCGTATTGTCAGTAAAGTCGAGTGACAGTGCTGTCGAAGCAGTTGCCGCCAATGCTAGGAGATTCGCTGGGCTCGTTGTCCCGATCCCCACCCTGCCGTTGGCGTTGACTACAAAGAGTGTTGAGGTTGCTCCATTGTTGGTTGAGGAGCCGATGGCAAAGAGGGTCTGTAATACGGAAGTAGATGCTGCGTTTACAGAGAGGAGAGCATATGGCGATGTTGTTCCGACACCGACATTGCCGGTTGGTGTAATGAAAAGTGTTGAGGTGCCGGAGACTGTGGTGCCGTCTGCGGCAAAGTAGGCGAGTTGGCCTGCGGTGCCGGTGTTGATGGTGCCGCTTGAGAGTGCAGAACCTTGGGTGTATACGGTGATGACAATTTGGCCAGCTGCGCCATTGCCGCCATTGCCGCTGCCAGCGTCAATTTCTCCGCCGCCGCCGCCGCCTGGAACGATACCAGTGGCTCCGCTGTCTCCTCCCGCGCCTCCCACCCCACCAAATGCTCCGGTTCCACCATCACCGCTGGCGGCGGAGCCACTTACTCCTTCTTGTCCAGTCAAATTCACATTACCGTCAGACCCAACCCCACCTGCGCCGCCACCGCCGCCAGCACTACTTCCATTTCCTCCTGTAGCTGAAAGCTCTGGTGAAGTGCAAGCAGTTGAATTGGTGCCGAAGCAGGATGAACCGCCAGCAGTTCCTGCGCCAGAGCCTGTGTTGCCTAGACCGCCAGAGCCTACAGTGTAATATCGCTGGCCAATTGTAGTGAATGTTTCGCGTGAATATCCGCCTCCGCCACCGCCTCCGCCACCGTTACTGCCACCAGGGTCACCACCGCCACCACCGCCGCCAGACCACACCTCAACCACATAAAATGCAGTATTCGATGGAAGAGTAAGGACTGCCGCAGAGAATGAAGGATCGCTGTCAACGGCACCGGTGAATATTACAGAAGTAGTGCCTGTGGTCGTTGTTGCAAAAACTTTTGAATCAAGAGTACCGGAGCTTCCGCTACCCCCTACACACGTCCCTGCGATAGAGAAGCAGCCTGCAGCGATGTCGAGGCCTTTAGTAAAGGTGGAGGTAGCTGCGCCGTTGAGATAGATAGAGTCATTGCCTACTTTGAGCTGGCCTCTGACGTTGAGGTTCTCGTAGAGAGTGGAGGTGCCAGTTTGGAAGTTGGCGACGCCGTTGATAGAGAAGAGTGAACCTGGGGTAGTGGTGCCAATACCGACTGAGCCAATGAAGGTGGTGGTGGAGAGGCGTGAGGTTGAGGAGGCGAAGAGGCCTTGGGTGAACCAAAGAGGGGTTGAAGTGGAGTTCACGTCGACACCAAAGTTGGTGGTGGGGGTGAATGAGAAGGTGCCAGACCCTGAACCGCAGGCAGTGCCGGTGTTTGAGATGGTGCCGTTGGTGGAGAAGGTTGCACAGCCTGCTGCTCCGCCTGCTGAGGAGACGATTAAGTTGGTGGAGCTGGCGGTTGCTGCGGTTACCATCGTCGTACTTGCGTATGGAAATACAGATGCGGTAGAGGTGGTGGCGGTGAAGAAGCCAGCGAGTGCGTTGATACCAAGGTCAGAAGAACCTTCTACTGAAAGTTTGCGCCACGGTGAGGAGGTGCCGATGCCGATGTTATTGCTCGTAGATGCGATAGTGAGTGCATCAGCAGAAATAGTATAGTTATAGATGCTCAAATTCTCTGAAGCGTTGGTTTTATAGATGGCCCATTTTCGCGCCCCATTAGAGAGAAACTCAAGGTTAGCTTGCGTGCTTGCACCCGAGCGATCAATCTGCAATACACTTGCAGTAGAGCCAGAGCTTGATACCACAAACTTTGCATTAAGTGTCGATGTCCCGATGCCGACGCTGCCTTGGGCGTTGACCATAAAGAGTGTGGAGGTTGCCGACGCGGTTGAAGAACCGATAGCGAAGAGCGTAGTGTTTGTCTCGCCATTGTTTGCGTGGATAGAAAGTTTGGAGAATGGTGAGGTGGAGCCGACACCGACGTTGCCGGTTGGTGTAATGAAAAGTGTTGAGGTGCCGGAGATGGTAGTGCCGTCTGCGGCGTAGTAGGTGACTTGGCCTGCGGTGCCGGAGTTGATGGTGCCTGTGACGACGTTGCCCGATGGGGTGTAGACGTAGATGATGAAACCGCCTGAGCCGCCGGCTCCGCCGTCACCATCGCCTGAGGTGCCGTCCGTATCTTCTCCGCCCCCACCTCCACCCCCAGGGGCAGTGCCGGCATCACCGGCTTGCCCATTAGAAGACACACCCTTTGCTCCTGCGCCACCACCTCCAGCAGCATCACCGCCTACACCAGAATGATTGTCCGCGGCTGCTACCGCTTCTGAAAGCTCGTCGCTTCCTGCTCCGCCAACAAAGTTAACGTTTCCTCCTGAACCGGTTCCTCCAGCGCCACCATTTCCACCGCCACCACCACCCCCACCACTACCTCCTGTTGCCTGAAGTTCGGGCGAGGCACACGCTATTGCATTTGTACCAAAACAGGATGAACCGCCTGATGAACCGGATCCGGTCGTACCACCAGCACCACCAGCACCAACAGTGTAATACCGCTGACCCGTAGTAGTAAAAGTTTCTTTTGAATATCCGCCACCGCCACCGCCACCGCCGTTACCGCCTCCGTCTCCTCCACCTCCACCACCCCCCCACACTTCAACAACGTAATAGGCTGTATCAGATGGAAGCGTGAGCACGGCGGCAGAGAAGCTTGCGGCAGAGCCTGCAGAGCCAGTGACAGATATAGTGGTGGTGCCGGGAGAGGTGGTTGAATATATAGAAGAGAGTATGTAGCCTGGAGATGAACCACTGCCTCCCACACAAGTACCTCCGATAGAGAAGCAACCTGCAGCGATGTCGAGGCCTTTAGTAAAGGTGGAGGTAGCTGCGCCGTTGAGATAGATAGAGTCATTGCCTACTTTGAGCTGGCCTCTGACGTTGAGGTTTTCATAAATAGTGGAGGTGCCAGTTTGGAAGTTGGCGACGCCGTTGATAGAGAAGAGAGATGCGGGGGTGGTGGTGCCAATACCGACTGAGCCAATGAACGTCGTGGTGGAGAGGCGTGAGGTAGAAGAAGCAAAAAGGCCGTTCTTTGCCCAGATTGCCGATGTTGTTGCCGCAGAGATCTGAGCAAAGTTATCCTCCCACGTAAATGCCGCTGCTCCAGCAGTTGTGGCGTCTGTACCGCAGTAGATAGCACCGTTGACGTCACCTTTGAGGTCGCAACTTGCTGCATTGAGACCAGAGACTATCAGGCCGGTTGAGGAAGCGATGCCAAGGAGTGTCGATGAACCCGTGTTGTCGATTTTAAAGAGCGTCGTGGTAGAGGTTTGTGTTGATGAACCGATTGCAAAGAGCGTGGTGTTAGTGCCCCCATTGTTTGCATGAATAGAGAATTTAGCGAAGGGCGAAGAAGAAGCTACGCCAAGCATACCGTTAATTACCGGAGCAGAAGAGGTTGCGGGGGAAGTGCCAGAGGATGAATAGACGCCTGTCCCATAGAGCAAGTTGCCTATGTTGAGCGAGTTGGTGGCAGTGCTTGAGGTAGCAGCAATATTGGCGCCGATGATTATATTGCCAGCGCCAGTGGCAACATTCTCACCAGCCCGATAGCCGAGGAAGGTGTTGTAGTCGGACGAGTTTGCAGCAGCGTAGCCTGCTTGATACCCGAGATATGTACCGCCCAGGTTGTAGTATCGCCCGCCCAGGCCGTAGCCGGATCGGTACCCAACAGCAACGGTATTAGTAGCGGATAGGTTGTTGAAGAGCGCCTGTAGACCATTGGCCACATTGCCGGAACCGGTGGTGTTGTAATAGAGCGTTTGATAACCACTGGCGGTATTGTTGGAGCCGGTAGTGTTACTGTAGAGCGCTATAGTGCCGTTGGCTACATTGTTGGTGCCGGTGGTGTTGCTGTAGAGGCTTCGTTGGCCAATAGCCGTGTTAGATGAGCCTGTAGTATTTCTTAAAAGAGCGTTCTCTCCTACGGCAGTGTTAGCTGCGCCAGTAGTATTTGTCTTGAGAGCGGAAAAGCCGACGCTTGTGTTTTCGCCTCCGACAGTATTTGCATTAAGCGCTTGATAGCCGATTGCGGTGTTTCGATAGCCGGTGGTGTTGCTGTAGAGCGCCTGGGGGCCGATGCCTGCATTGTCAGTGCCGGTGGTATTGCTGTAGAGCGCCCGGTAGCCGAGGGCGATGTTGTCGACGCCGGTGGTGTTGCTGTAGAGCGCTTGGTAGCCTAGGGCGGTGTTGATTGATCCATTGTAGTTGAGGCGTCCTGCACCAACGCCTATAAATGTGTTGAAAAGCGAGGCGGTCGAGGAGCGAGTTTCAATGGTCGAGGCGCCGGTCGAGTCGAGGATGGCGTAGGTGGGGTTATATGCAGAAACCAATTTCATTGAAATGGCTGAGACTGTGCCATCGAACCCCGAGCTAGGGATAAATTGGATAGGCCCGTTTGAGACGGTGGGGCTGGGGCCGAAAGTGTAAGAGCCATTTTGGTAGTAACCTCCGGCATCATCCGTGGTAGTCGCGTATCCTAATGAAACATTGAGCCTGCCGGTGGTCATCCCTGATATAGTGAATGTAATGTAGTAGTAGACGCCAGTTAAGGTGGTGGTGGTGCGCGAAAGGTTGTTGGTGTTGCCTCCGGTGTTGGTAAAACCGACATTAAAGTCGCCTGTCCACCCGGTTGAGGTCCAACTGGTTGAATCAAGCAGCTCGGCGCCAAGTGAAGATTTTTCTTCTGCCGCGGCCGACTTTTGCGTAAGCTGATAACTTGGAGAGCTCGTCCCAATCCCAACATTGCCATTCTTGTTAACAACAAACAGTGTGGTATCAGATCCCCCACCCGCAGAGGTTGAAGAGACGGCAAAGAGTGTTGCGAAGTTGGTGGTGGAGGTGGCGTGTACCGAGAGGAGTGCGAAGGGTGTTGAAGTGCCTACTCCAAGAGTTCCCGCAAAGTCACCATTTGCGAAGTGCGAGGTCGAGGAGGCGAAGAGGCCGTTCTGCGCCCAAAGTGGTGAGGTGGTTGCTGCAGAGATGACGCCATAGTTGTTGCTCCAGGTAAACGGGTTGGCAGCACCTGTTGCAGTTTGGTCTGCCGCACAACCAAAGAGGCCACCATTCCACGTGAGTAGATTACCGCCCTGACACACTGAAAGGTTAGAGCCAAAAAATTGTGTCGTGGTTGCTAGCCCGATATTTGCAGTGCTAATTGTCGCCGTAGTTGTGTATGACTCTGTCGAGGAGGAGGTGCTGCTGAAAAAACTCGTAGTTGTTGCAAAGTCGATCACTGCGCCGCCAACCACTTGGAGTTTAGCAAAGGTTGAGGTTGCAGAGCCGCCGATGAGCACTTGGTTAGTAGTAGTGGCAAGCCTCACGCCGGAGTTATTAAAATATGACCAGTCATTGTCACCGCTGCCGCCTCCACCGCACCCTGTGCAAGTGCCGGTTATGGTGAGGTCGCCCGAGACCGTACCGCCCAGAAGCGGCAAATATTGAGAGACAGTGATCGTGTCGGGGACATCGGCATCGGTGAGGCCGGAAAGGCTGTGCACCGTTGAATTACTGATTGTTACGCCAGAGAGCTTGTCTATCTTTTGCGAAGCAGCAATATTGTTGGTCACTCCGCCTGAGGAGTATGGCCCCTGCACACTGTTTATACTTGAGAATATTTCTTGCCTAAGACCATTAATTTTTGTATCAAACTCGATTGCCGAGACACCTGCGGTTGTATACGTGTACGTGTTGTTTGTGTTGTAGGTATTATTATTTGTCGTAGTAGTGTTGTTGATGTTATTGGTAACTACGGTAGAAGATGCTACGGGAAGAGGTTTTGTATCCGGAGCTGTAATTTTTGTAGGAGCTTGTGCAAAGAATTTTGAAAACAAATTTGAAAAGAGAGAAAAAGGATTGGCGCCAAAAAAAGGCGACTCGACCTGGCCGAGAGCTGCCGTTATACCAGCATTGTTGTTTGAAGCGACACCAACTGCTTGCACTCCAACTGCAAACATAACAAAGAGTGCGGCCCCCAGCGCAACACGAGACACAAGTGATTTGTTTGAAAAGAAAAAAGGGATACCCTTTTTCTCTTTGTTCTCTTTACGAAGCTGGCGCGAAAGTGTCTTTGAGCGTAGCTCTTGTTCTTGCTTAACCAGTTCTTGGAAAGCCTCTACGGACACCTTGTTGATCGACCAAGCATTTCCCTTCCTCTGTGCAGCGAGTTGGCCGCTTCGGCAAAGGTGCGCTACATACTCTGGAGCATAGCCCAGGATTTTAGCCGCCTCTTTTGCTGAAATAAAATTCAGTTCGTCCATACTATGTTAAAAAACTCGTCTCAAGAAAGAGCTGAGATACCTTGATATTAAAAGACATCTCAGCTGTTGCCTATAAAAACAATCCACACTGTGTATAAGAAAATTTTATATAAAGAATATATATAAGAAATAGTAAGTTTTATAGCCCTTCATTTAATTCTTATTATTGGGCCTATATTTTTAATACCCATCTAAAAACTACCTCTAAAAATAATCTCGGATAACCGATATACGTTGAAATATATGTATATACAACTCCGTGCTATACTTAACTTACTTATGAACAAAGATACGTCGGCCTCTGACCGCGGAGGTGCTAAAAAGACTCTCTCCGGTATTATTGAGCTCACCCGCAAGGGGGTGGGCTACTTTCCTTGTGAAAACCACGAGGATATAGAAATTGAAAATGTAAACCTCTCTGGAGCTCTAAATGGCGACACAGTGGAGGTCTCTCTCTCCGGCCTTTTCCCCCCTGGCCGGGCAGGCCGCCCCAAGGGTAAAGTTGTAAAAATAATTTCGCGCGCAAAGGAAGAGTTTGTCGCAACTCTCAAAACAAAAGACAATGTTCTTGTTGCGATGCCAGACGATGTGCGTTTTTACAAACCAATTATTCTTGAAGGTGGCGTCAACTATAGCGAAGGCGAAAAAGTTTTGGTGCGCCTGATTTCTTTTGATGGCAAAAACGATGCGCGCGGCACAATCGTGCAACACTTGGGGAAAGCTGGTGAGCACAGAGTAGAGATGAACGCGATTGTGCTTGAGCACGGGTTTAGCACCACCTTCCCCGAAGCAGTACAAAAAGAGGCGCGCGAGCTTGAAGCAAACCATGCAAAAATAATTGAAACAGAATCAAAGAGCCGCGCCGACTATCGAAACAAGACAACCTTTACTATCGACCCTAAAGACGCGAAGGATTTTGATGACGCCCTCTCGGTTACCAAGCTCCCTAACGGCGAGTACGAGATTGGCGTGCATATCGCCGACGCAACCTTTTTTTGCGCGCCAGGCACGGCTATCGACGAAGAGGCCACAAAGCGCGGTACGAGCGTGTATTTGGTTGACGCAACGATCCCCATGCTCCCCCACGAGCTCTCGGGCAATGTATGCAGCCTTAAGGCCGATGAAGACCGGCTCACCTTCTCTGCAGTATTCCGCATGAACGATAAGGCAGAGGTGCTTGAGAGAAAGTTTGAGAAATCAATAATCCGCTCACAAAAACGTTTTACTTACGAAGAGGCACAAGGAGTGCTTGATGCTGCGCAGGGTCCCCTGCTCGAAGAGCTTGGTATCATGCGCGCGCTTGCGCGTGTTTTACGCAAAGGCCGTGAGAAGGAGGGCGCAATAGACTTTGGCGACAACGAGGTCAAGTTTGAGCTCGACCCCGCCGGTAAGCCACTTGGCGTCACGCGAAAGACTCGCATTGAGACCATGCTTATGATCGAGGAATTTATGCTCCTCGCCAACCGCGAGGTGGCAACCTATATAACAAAGCTTGCGCAAAAAGTCCCGGAGAAAAACATGGTGTTTCTCTACCGCATCCACGACCTGCCTAAAGAAGACCGCATTGAGGAGCTCGCGACCTTTGTGCGTGCAATAGGATACGACTTTGCAAATAAAAAGAAGCGCCCCTCTGCGCGCGACATTGCAAAACTCCTCGCTGATATAAAAGGCAAACCTGAGGAGCATCTGATCCGCACCGCGACACTCCGGAGTATGGCAAAGGCGATTTACTCGACCAAAAATATCGGGCACTTTGGGCTGGCATTTGAGTACTACACGCACTTTACCTCGCCTATCCGCCGCTACCCCGACATGTTGGTGCACCGGATCCTCGCCTCACACCTGCCTGCGCAGGCAGGCCTAGACGGCAAGCCGATAACCCGCAACGAGTATGCTCATTTAGAAAAGCTGTGTATCGCGGCCTCGGCGCGCGAGGCAGAGGCAGTGTCTGCCGAGCGCGAGTCTATAAAATATAAATTAGTGGAGTATATGTCGAGCAAGGTTGGCCAGACATTTGACGCGGTTATATCGGGTGTTACTGATTGGGGGCTCTATGTCGAGGACAAAGCTAGCTCAGCCGAGGGCCTCGTGCGCGTGCGCACTATTGGCGACGATTTTTATAACTACTCGGCTAAAGAATACGCGCTTGTGGGCCAGCGCACCAAAAAGAAATACGCGCTCGGCGACCCAGTAAAAGTAAAACTTATCGCTGCAGATTTATCTGCCCGCAATTTAGATTTTGAGCTAGCAAAATAAAAAGAAAATGCCGCCCCCGTTAAGGAGGCGGCGTGAAGTCATATTGCAAACACCCACATTGCTTCAGCAGAGGCACGATTTCTGAAAAGTGAGAATACTCGTGGTTCAAGAATAGTGTACTCTTCAGAGACTCTCACACCGAAGACATGGGGTTCCCCATTCTTGTCGTAGGGATCGGTTGCTGGCTCGATTGCAAACCGTATCCCATATGTTTGGTCTATTGTGTAGAGAGGGTTTGCTTCAGGGAGAAAGAACGCTGCCTCACGAGGTACTGGCCCGAGACCCATACCTGCGGCCGCATCGTATAATACCCCATAGTTTTTTCCGACAACCTTGAGCATTTCCGCGGTCGTCCACACGAGTTGTATTTTCTTCGGTTCATGGCAGGGATTGATCCGATAGGACTCTTTGAGAAAAAATTCTTTCGAATGAACATTCCATCCGCGAGTCTCCAACCTTTCAATAAGTATGTCCTTAGTTCCCCAAGCTTCTTTGAAATTATTGGAATTGATTGCAAAACGAGGAATTGAGATCGTAATCCAAGGCTCATACCCCCGAGAGATCAATTTATTTTTTGCGACCTGCATCTTTATTCTCCTTTATATGATTGTTGTGACAAAGTCCAAGAAAATTATATACACAATAATATGTTTTGTCAAGTATCCTATTTTGCAACCGCCAAAGCGTCTTCAAATTTAACCGAAAGGAGTTTGGAGATGCCGTCTTGGCCCATCGTAACCCCGTAGAGGATACCCGCGCGCGACATGGTCTCACGGTTGTGGGTGATCAAGATAAGCTGCGACTTCCGGCTTAAGCTCTCGATCATGTCGCCATAACGCTTGCTGTTTGCCTCGTCGAGCGCGGCGTCTGTCTCGTCTAGTATCAAAAACGGCGGCGGATTTACCTGGCTCATTGCAAATATAAGCGCGATCGAGGTGAGCGCGCGCTCCCCGCCCGAGAGCATGTGGAGCCCTTTAGTACGTTTATGCGGGAGCGCGATAGTTATATCCACACCCTCCTCTATCTCTTCGTCATCATCTTCGTCTCTGTCGGACACATTGTCTGCGATATCAGCAAGCATGTCTTGCGGGGCAACACGCCTGAGCCTCTTCTCCCTTACTATAGAGAGGTTGGCGGTGCCGCCGCCAAACATCAGTTTAAAAAAGTTTTCAAACTCGGCATTAATTTTTTCTATACCGTTTACAAAACGCACCTCAAGAGTTTTTGTCAGCTCACCGATCAGCTCATGGAGTTTCTGCGAAGAAACGGAGAGGTCGCTGAGCTCACGCAAGAGAAACTCGTCACGCTCGGTCGTTTCTCTATGCTCTTTTAAGACCTCGGCCGAGTTCCCTGCACCTATCTCCTCTAGCTTAATCTTGGTGCGCTCCAGCTTTTTGCGCCTTTCCTCCTGGCGTGCGCGGTCTTCCTGAGTCATATCTGCCTCAGAAACGATGCCTGCTGCGTCGCGTATGACCGTTTCCTCATACTCAAGCACCTCGCGCCCGATCAGCACACCCGCCTCGCCAAGCTCGGCCTTAAAGGCTGCTTGCTCGCGCACCAAAAGCTCCTCGCGTGCGCGGAGCATCGCAAGCTGCGTCTCCAAGGCGCTCCGCGCAGCCATTGCCTGAAACAACTCGCGCTCTGCCTCGCGAGAAGCGTCCTTCTCGCTCTCGATCGAGAGACGCAACTCCTCAACCGACTTTGCCACTCTTGTTTCTTCTTTAGTAAGCTCTCCGAGCTCGCGCTCAAGTTGCATTTTTTTATGTTTGAGCGCCTCGGTATCAATTTCCTGCGGAGAAGATCGCTCTTTGACCCGGCGTATAAAGTCTCTTGCAAGGATAATCAGCGCCGACAGGCGCGCCTTAAGCTCTTGCCCGTTTAGGTTTAAAATCGCCTCAAGCTCTTCTTGCACCCGATGTGCAAAAGTGTTTGCTTCTGCCGCGGGGACACTGCCTTCGTGCACCTGCACGATACGCTCATGGGCAGTAAGCTCACCCTCAATCCGCCCGAGCTCTCGCCCCGCCGCCTCGCGTCTGGAGGATATGCGGCGGCCTTCGCCCTCAAGCACAATAAGCTCATGGGTTGAAGCGTCTTTTTTACCCTTGCCATCTAGCCCGTGTTTTAAATGTTCGATACGGTGGTCGAGCGCTGCACGCTCCTGCTTAGGCACGCTAAGCTCTTGTTTTAGTTCTGCTTCAGCCACCCGCAAATACACGCTCTCGCGTTTGAGATACTCTTTATATTTTTCTTTCAGCTCATCGCGCAAGGCTTCAGCCTCTTCTATCTTTTTTACCTGCGCGCTTAAAAACTTGAGGTGCGGGATAAGCTCGCGGCGCAAGGCCTCAACCTCGCGTACGTTTTCTGCCGTCTTCTCCAGCTTTTTTTCAGCCTCTTCTCTTTTATATAAATAGGCGGTGAGCCCGAGCGCGTCTTCGATCATCTCTCTGCGCTCACGGCTAGAGGCCGAGAGTATCCGATCTGCCTCGCCCTGAGAGATAATATGGTGTGCCGAGGCACCGATGTTTGCCTGCGCTAAGAGCTCGGCGATATCGCGCAGGCGCACCACGGAGCCGTTGAGCAGATAATCGTTGCCGCCATCGCGGTAGACTACGCGCTCTATCATCACCTCGTCAAAATCGAGGTTAAGTGCGCGGTCGGAGTTGTCAAAAATAAGTTTAACGCCTGCGCGGCCTGCGCGCGGAGCACTCGCACCCCCATTCCAGATCAGGTCCTCGCCGCGCTTGCCGCGCATCGACTTCATCGACTGCTCGCCTAAGACAAAACGAAACGCCTCTGCCGTGTTCGACTTGCCAGAGCCGTTGGGCCCCACTATAGAGGTAATAGCGGAAGCAAATTCCAGCGTCGTTTTCTTGGCAAATGATTTAAAACCCGAAAGCTCAATACTCTTTAACCGCATGGGGATATTGTATCAGAAGTTAACCCACCCTCAACGTTTATCACAGTCCCATATATGGGACTGTCTTGATATGTCACTTATGACGTTCTGGATAGACACCAAATTGCTGCAAAAATTTACTCTTTGGGGTGGGGAAGAGCAGAAAATGAAGAGGATGCCTTTTCTTTAATCGGTACAACGCACTCGTGGCGTACATCTTCTTCTCTCCCCTCTTTTTAAACTCACTTTCCATTTCTTTAATCGCTTGTTCAAAGCCCGGAAACTGGTCTTTGAGCCACCGATGCACTCGGCTAATAGTGGTTTTACCCACTTTTAAGCGTTTTTGGATGTTTTCATACGATTCTCCTGCGATCAACAGGCGTGCAATGATAATCCGCCGCCCAAGCATAAGACGCTCGCTTGGTGTAAGTAAATCGCGTAAGAAAAGCTTAACCGCCGCTCTGCCCTGCAAAGCGCTCGCCGCCGTGTAGAGGGTGTCGAGCGTGACGATTATCTCCTCTTTTGTGAGATCCTTTGCCTTGCGTTTCATATAACTCAGCCATCCTATCACAAAAAACTAGTCCCATATATGGGACTGTGCTGCAAATGAGTATAGGAGATGAAGTGTAGAAGATGAGATGTGTTAAAAAATAGTAGTGTGCATTGGCTAGACGCGCTGCTGCCGGTTACCACCCCTTTGCTTCAATAGCGGCTTGGGCGGCTGCTTGCTCGGCTTCTTGTTTAGATTTGCCGGTGCCCTGTGCGAGCAAGCGGTCTTTAGCATAGACACCCACTACAAACTCCTTGTCGTGGTCGGGGCCGCTCTCGCGGACCACCGAGTAGTGCGGAGTCACCCCTTCGTGCTCTTGCACCTTTTCTTGCAATGCCGACTTAGCATCGCGCCACAGCTGTTTGTGGACAATTTCGTCTATTTTAGGAAACAGATGTTCTGAAATAAACGTGCGCGCAGCATCAAGCCCTTGGTCGAGATAGATCGCACCGATAAGCGCTTCAAAAGCGTTTGCCAAAAGGATGCCGCGCGCGCGGCCGTGGTCTTTGCTCTCGCCCTTAGAAAGGAGTAAAAAATCATTCATCCCGAGCGCAGTGGCGATTTCTGCACAGGTGACCGCGTTTACGAGCGAGGCGCGAAATGCGGTGAGCTCGCCCTCGTCGTGGTTGGGAAACTTTTCAAACAAAAAATGGGTTGAGATAAGCTCAAGCACAGCGTCGCCTAAAAACTCGAGCCGCTCGTTGTGCGACCCAGCTTCACCGCGATGCTCATTTATATATGAGCGATGCGTAAACGCCTGCCGAAGCAGTTTTGGATCATTAAACGAGAGGTTTAGTTTTGCTTCAAAGGCTTTAAAATCTTTCGGCATGAGGGTAACTACTTTTTGGTAGGGGTATTAGAGGTTAATTGCTGCACTGCTTTGGTGATAACGGGAAGCATGTCGTCATAAAAATTAAGTTCTAGCGCATCTTTAAGCCGAAACCATTTTGCGTCATCGAGCCCGCCCTTTTTAGCTAATTGCACTTCAGTAAACGGCGATTGTGCGAGGAAGTAGATCACATGTTTTCGTTTCTTGCCGGCAGCAGGGTCGCTAGCAACATACTCGTTTTCTCCTAGGCGAAGCTCGGGTGTTATTGTGAGCCCAATCTCTTCTTTTATTTTGCGTACTACACCATCTTCAGGGGTTTCTTCAGGAGTGAGTTTGCCTTTAGAGAGCGTCCAGTGGCCAAAGATGTCATGCACAAGTGCAATGTACACATCATTGCCTTGCCGAGTGTAGACCACTGCGCCCACCAGCCGCTCTTGCGGCATATCTTCATAGGGAACGTCTTTCTTTTTCTTGCTTGTTTCGTCTTTGCCGGGCTCGCCGAGCTCTTTGTAGACTGCACCGAGCACGCCGTTTACAAACCGGCCGCTGTTCTCGCCGCCAAAACTTTTTGCAAGTTCAATAGCTTCGTTGATAGCAACCTTGGCAGGCACCTTTTCCCTATCCGAGAAAAGGAGCTCATAGAGGCCGAGCCGCAGCACATTGCGGTCGATCGGCGCGATACGCTCGATCGGCCACTCGGGCGCAGCTTTCTCAATCACTAAATCGAGGTCGCTTTTACGTGCCAAAGCGCCCTTCAAAAGCTCCTCCATAAACGGCAGGTCTCCCGCTGCAGGTGCAAACTCGGCAACGTTGCGTACCAGAGCCTCGCGGCTCATCTCGCTCGTGCATTGGCGGATGTCCTGCTCAAAGAGCGTTTGGAGCACTACGGATCTTGATAAGTGACGATTTGCCATTTTTTAAAAAGAACTTTCAGTCGCACCTACTCGCACAAGCACCTTCTATTAGATAGACACAAGAGCCAGTGGCAGATCTCTACTTCTGCGTCTCGCTCTTACTTCCTTCCTTGCTCTCTGCGCCAGCGCGGCCTTTTGCTGCCTTGGAGCGCTTTGCCAAACGGGCAGCTGTTTTGGCTACCAGGTCGACTGCGACACGGCCATTGTAGCGGCCGCACGTAGGGCACGCCCGATGCGATACGCGCATGGTCCCACACTCGCATTTCATAAGCGAGTTGGCTTTGAGGGCATGGTGCGAACGGCGGTTAGCCGTGTGCGCCCTCGTATGTCTCATCCGGACAACCATATAGAGAATATAGCAATATATAGCCAAAAAGACAACCTGCCAGCGGATATATACATGGTAAAGGCCGTCCCGGGTAGGGGCGGCCTTGCGAACCAAAATAGGCGGCTATGCTGCAATGCGGTGCTGGTGCTTCTTTACCGGTTTCAATTGGACAACCAGTATCGATGCGACGTAGTCATCGCATCCCTGTCCGATCAGGACCTGGGGCCGTTCGGTGACAGAACGTTTGCCCTCGTTTGTTGTCAGACAAACGCCGCAAAAAACATTATCCCCGCCAGCTATCCCCCGAAACAGGTCACAGCCAGTACAGGCTAGACACTCTTGGTCTTTCGCACCTTTTATCATCTACTTCTCCCTAGGATTTATTGCGAGCACACAAACAGAACCCGCTAATGGGAGATTATGCTGCCTTTACTCGCCTGTGTCAATGCACACCCCAAGGGTACTTGGGTTTTTATAGTCGCTGCGCTCTTTAAAAATCTCGGCGGCAGCTTGCTTCGCGACTGCACTTGGATTTTTATAGTCGCTGCGCTCTTTAAAAATCTCGGCGCAAAAAGCTCTTGCGGTGGATAGCAGAAATACCGTGTTTTTGTATCAGCTCGCGATGCGCCTTAGTCCCGTAGCCTTTGTGGATGTCAAACCCATATTCTGGGTAGCGCAGGGCTAGCTGCTTCATAAGCCGGTCGCGCCGCACCTTGGCCGCAATCGATGCGAGCGAGATCAGCGGTTCCGTTTCGTCGCCGCGGATAATAGTTTCTTGCGACACAAACCGCGGTGGCGCTTTAAGCGAGCCGTCTAACAGTATGTGCGACTCTTCTTCGCTAACCAATAACTCCCTTAACCCCCGCGCGATAGCAGTGCGTATCGCCGGCACGATCCCGTGCGTGTCTATAAAAGCGGCAGAGGAAAACTGGACCGTAAAGAGCACGTTATGCTCAAGATTTAAAATCCGCAGTTTTTCATACCATATTTCACGCCCCAGTTCTGTCAGCTGTTTAGAGTCGCGCACGCCCTCAAGAAGCCGCAAGTCAAACTGCGGCGGAGCCACCACCACACCAACAGCCACGGGCCCAGCCAGTGGCCCGCGCCCAGCCTCATCAATCCCGACCAAAAAAGGTTTTTTCACTCCACCATTCTAACAGAGGTGGCTCAAGTGAGATGAACGAGAGTATACTAATTTTATGTCTGCCCAGTTTGCTTACCTCCACGCACACTCGCACTACTCGCTCCTAAAGGCTCTGCCAAAAATCCCTGCACTGGTCGCTGCTGCAAAGGCCGCCGGTTGTGAGGCGCTTGCACTTACCGACCTAGGAAACCTCTACGGCGCGATCGAATTTTATAAAGAGTGTAAGAGCGCTGGGATCAAACCGATCATCGGGCTCAGCGCACACATAGGCGAGGGCAAACGCACGCTGCTGTACGCAAAAGATAAAACAGGTTACCAAAACCTGCTCGTGCTTGTGACAAAATCGCACCTTGAGTTCCCCGATAAACCAACGGTAACTGAGGAGATGCTGCGGGCACACAGCGAGGGGCTTATACAGGTTGACCCAAACACGAAGGATACGGCACTCCCAGAGATTTTTTATCTGAAGCCCGGAGACCGCCGTGCGTGGGAGACAATGCGCGCGATTGAAAACAAAGCCGCAAACGAAGGCGGCGAGATCGGCGACGAGGAGAGCGACTACCACTTCCCCAGTGCCGCAGAGATGGAGAAGCGGTTTAGTAAAAGCGCGCTTGCAAAAACACTCGAGGTCGCGAACGAGTGCAACCTCGAACTCGCGCTGGGCACGTGGGTCTTCCCCGACTTTGGCATCCCTAAAAACTCAACCTACGACTCTGAGCTCAGGCGGCTTATCGAAGAAGGGTTGGTGGAGCGCGGGCTCGGTGGCGACAAAGCCGCGCGCGAGCGTATCGAGTATGAGTACAAAATTATTTGCGATAAAGGCTACTCGCCATACTTTTTAGTGGTGGCCGACCTGCTCGCCTTTGCCCGTAAAAACCGGATCCTCTCCACGATCCGCGGCTCGGTCGCAGGCTCGATGGTGACGTACGTTACGGGGATTACTAAAGTGAACCCGATTATCTATAAACTCCCCTTTGAGCGCTTCCTCAACCCGGAGCGCCCCTCGGCACCCGATATCGACATGGACTTTGCCGACAACCGGCGTGACGAGGTTATTGAGTATGCGCGCCAAAAGTATGGCGACTCCCATGTGGCGCAGATCGGCACCTTTGGCACCATGCTTGCACGCGGCGTGGTGCGCGATGTTGCGCGAGCGCTCGGCTACCCCTACGGGCTTGGCGACCGCATCGCAAAAGAAATCCCATTTGGCTCACAGGGCTTTCCTATGACGTTGGCGCGAGCACTTGAGGAAAACCCGGAACTAAAAAAAATATACACTGCAGAGAGCGAAGCGCGCGAAATAATTGACCTCGGCAAAACCTTAGAGGGTTGTGCACGGCACATTTCTGTCCACGCGGCGGGGGTGGTGATATCGCCCAAACCGCTCTTGGAATACTCGCCTATACAGCGCGACCCTAAAGGCGGCAAGCTGATCACCCAATATGACATGTACTCGATCGAGGAGGCGGGGCTACTCAAGTTCGATTTCCTGGGGATCCGCAACCTCGCGATCTTGGCCCACTCGGTTGAGCTGGTGGAGGCAACCCGCGGGGTCAATGTGGATATAGAAAATGTGCCTGTCGATGACAAAAAAACGTTCGAGATGCTCGCGCGCGGCGAAACCGAGGGGACCTTCCAGCTAAACGGCGCTGGTATGACCCGCTACCTCAAAGAGCTCAAGCCCTCAACGATCCACGACATCAACGCGATGGTGGCGTTGTTTCGCCCAGGGCCGATGGAAACGATCCCGCAATATATTGAGCGCAAACATAACCCCGAGCTGATTAAATACCTCGACCCGCGGATGAAAGAGTATTTAGACTTTTCCTACGGCTGCTTGGTGTACCAAGACGACGTGCTCTTAACCGCGATCAAGCTCGCCGGCTACTCGTGGCTCGAGGCCGACAAACTGCGCAAAGCGATGGGTAAAAAAATCCCAGAGGTTATGCAAGCCGAGAAAGAAAAACTGATACGCGGGTTTAAAGAGTACGGCAAACTCTCCCCTGCGCTTGGAGAAAAATTATGGAAGCTGATCGAGCCTTTTGCCGCGTACGGTTTCAACAAAGCGCACGCCGCGAGCTACGGCAAGGTGGCCTACCAAACCGCGTACATGAAAGCAAACTTTCCTGTCGAGTACATGGCGGCGATTTTAACCGCCGAGGCAGGCGACATCGACACGGTGGGCGTAATGGTCGCTGAGTGCAAACGCATTGGGATCCCCGTCTTGCCGCCGGATGTCAACGAAAGTTTTGGCGACTTTACCGTGATGCTCGGGACCAACTCTCCCCGCAGCGAAAAGGCCGCCGCACTCGCCGGAGATATAGAAAAGGATTCGATCCGCTTCGGACTCTACTCGATCAAGAACTTTGGCCGTGGCGTTGCAGACGCAATAATCGCAGAGCGCAAGGCAGGCGGTAAGTTTGCCTCTGTCTCCGACTTTTTACGCCGTGTTAAAGAGCAAGGTTTAAATAAAAAAGGGCTTGAGTCTTTGATCGAGTGTGGCGCGCTCGACTCGTTTGGCGAGCGCGGGGTTATGCTCGCCTCAATCGAGCTTATGCTGGAGTATCACCGCGAGGCAGCACGCGAGCAGTCGCACGACTCTCTCTTTATGAGCATGGGTAACGACGTTGCCGACATCACGCTCCCGCCGGCACCACCCGCAACTATGGAGGCGCGCCTTGCATGGGAAAAAGAGTTGCTCGGTCTATACGTTTCAGGCCACCCGCTCGACCGGTTTAAAACGCAGCTCGCCAAAAGCCCGATCAGCATTGCGGAGCTGAAACTAAAAGACCCAGGCATCACCGCAATTGCCGCCGGCATGATTGAGGATGTGCGCACGATCCTCACTAAAAACGGCGACCAGATGGCGTTTATAAAAATAACCGATTACGGCGGCACGATCGAGGCTGCTATCTTCCCCCGTATATTCCAAGAGTTTAAATCGATCATCAAACCAGAGACGGTCATTGCACTCAAAGGCAGGCTCTCCAGCCGCAATGGCGAGTTGAGCCTGGTTGCCGACAAGCTCAAGGCGCTGTAATCTACTTTATATATGGAGGAGCGGGATCATAAAAAACTGGGGCCAGAGTTGGAGCTTTTTTATATTGACCCGGTGGTGGGTAAGGGCCTGCCGATGTTTCTCCCAAAAGGCACTATCGTGAAGCGCGAGCTTGAGCGCTTCGTTATTGAAGAGGAAACAAAGCGCGGCTACTTGCATGTCTCTACGCCAGACTTGGCAAAGCTTGAGCTCTATATGAAGTCGGGCCACTACCCGCACTATAAGGACTCGATGTACGCGCCGATTGAAGTAGATGACGAAAAGTTCATGCTGCGCCCCATGACCTGCCCGCACCATTTTCAAATGTTCCTCTCAAAGCCGCATAGCTACCGCGAACTCCCGATGCGTATTGCGGAGCTAGCGCAGCTGTACCGCTACGAGCAATCGGGCGAGTTGATGGGCCTCCAGCGCGTGCGTACTTTTTGTTTAGCAGATGCACATATCATTTGCGCCTCAGAAGAACAGGCGATGGAGGAAATAGCCGGCGCGCTTAACCTGATCGAGTATATGGCTGGTGTGTTTGGGCTTAAGCTTGGACAAGACTATCGTTATCGCCTCTCGCTCGGCGACCGCGCTAACACCGAAAAATATTACAAAAACGACGCTGCGTGGGAAAAGGGCGAGGATTTATTGCGCAAAGTAATGCAAGCGCGCGGCTGTGATTTTGAAGAAGCAAAAGACGAAGCTGCCTTCTACGGCCCCAAAGTGGACATCCAAATGAAGAACGTGAACGGCAAGGAAGACACCGCGTTTACGGTGCAATACGATTTCTGCATGCCAGACCGCTTTGACCTCACCTATATCGGCGAGGATGGCGAAAAGCACCGCGCGTTTGTGGTGCATCGCTCCTCAATCGGCGCCATCGAGCGCAGCCTCGCTTTCTTGATCGAAAAATATGCAGGCGCTTTCCCCACTTGGCTCTCCCCGGTACAAGCGCGTGTGCTCCCTATCGCGGACGCACACAAACCATATGCAGAGAGTGTGCTTGCACAGCTCAAAGAGGCTGGCATCCGCGCCGACCTAGATGAAAGTAATGAGACATTAGGTAAAAAGATCCGCGAAAGTAAAACACAGAAAATCCCCTACACGCTGGTGATCGGCGACGCCGAAGTTCAGGCAAACACTGCAACACTGGAGAGCAGAGACAACGGAAAGCTAGGTGCACTCGCAATCCCCGAAATAATTTCAAAACTCAAAGAAGAAATCGCTGCACGCGCGTAAGTAAAAACAAAAAATCCCCGAACGGGGATTTTTTGCTGTTTTGGTTTACCCCGAGCTTAGTCGAGGGGAGCTCTGCATCCGCTTGCCGTCTTACGGCAAATTAGTTGCGAGGGCGATTGATCTGCGAGAGAACGAACGGATCAATTGCGCCGCTTTCAGAACCAATAAGAGGTGCCGAAGGTGTTGTAGAAACCTTCTTACCCGCTACCAACGCCTCAAGTTGAGCGACGATAGAGGCAAGCTCGCTGCGCGACAGTGCACCGGCATTGGTTGCTAAAGCTGGCGTTGAAGCCGCCTCAGAACCACTTGTGGTGAGCTCTGTCGAACCAAAGAGTGCTTTGCTGTACCAACGATAGAGGCTCATATGCGCGCGCTTGATTGCGATAAGATATGCCGCAAACAAGCTCCATGCTACGAGGAAGCCCCAGTAGAGCACCGTGCCAACCGGCCCCAGGTCAAGACCAGTGTATGGAACCGCGGAGAGGGTTATATACGGTGCTGGGTTTTGATAGATCGGTGGGTAAACAGGAGGCGGTACGTAGGTATTGATGTTTACCGTTGCCGAGCAAGTTACTTGCTGGCCGTTTTGGCCAACAAATGTTGCAATGTAGACAGTCGTCTGCGACGGGTACACTGTGCGAGAACCTGAAAGGGAAACCGCGCCGACACCTTGGTTGATCCAACCAGAGTATGCGTACTGCGAGTTCCAGCTGATAGTTACCGGCCCGCCTTGGATCGGCGAGACAGGATGGTTATAGTTGCCATACTGGTTGTATTGATTGTAGTTTTGGTTGTAGCTTGGTTGCGCAACATAGATGTTACAAGTTGGTGCATCTACTACTGGTGCAGTAACCGTGATGGTTTTTGTGCAGGTAGCAACACCGTTTTCGCCATATACGGTGAGCACATAGTTTTGTGTATACGTAGGCGAGACAGCTTGCGAACCATTTGTCGCCACGGAGCCAACCGATGAGAGAGTTGCGCTCGTTGCGTTGCTTGAGCTCCACGAGAGTGTTGCACTCTGACCGTTAGTAATTGCTGCAGGCGAGGCATTGAGCGTACAAGCTGGTTGTACCGGAGGAGTGGTGACCACAATGGTCTTTGTGCAAGTCCTGCTGCCGCCTTCGCCGTATACCGTGAGCACATATGTCTGCGTGTAGGTAGGCGAGACGGTCTGTGAGCCATTTGTAGCTACTGAGCCGACCGTTGAGAGGTAGGCGCTTGTAGCGCGGTTTGAGCTCCAGGTAAGTGTTGCGCTCTGACCACTCATGATCGAGTTAGCGCTTGCAGAGAGCGTACAGCTTGGCGCTTTGTAGGTAGGAGGGGTGTAAGAACCACCGCCACCACCGCCGCCACCACCACCTGTGCAACAACCGCCTCCTGAACCACTGCCGCCGTATGTTGCTGCATTGGCGATTGAAAACGCGCCAAACACAAACACGAGTGCAAAAAGTGCAATCGTAGCGACTGAGGCAAAGTTTTTGAGTGTGATATTCATACTCTTGTAAATAATTACTGCTTAATAATGCTTATTAAGAGGTTCTCTCTAGAAACCCCTTTCTAAACTCCCTTCTATTAAAGAAGCTTGGAAAGGGGTCGGAGCAAAAAGAAATGCTCCGACCAATATTGTGAAGAACTGATTACCCGGGGTGCCAGCCCACTTCCGACACATTGAGGACGATGCGGCTTTTCCCGGCTGCCTTCGCCCTCTCGTACCTCAAGCGCATCCGCCTGAGGTCGTTTGCTGCACCGTTGTCGCGTGGCTTGAGCAGCTCCGACTCGCGGCCGTTACCAAAACAAACTTCGAGGTTTGTCCTGGAGTACAAGGCCGAGCAAGGGATTGGGATCTCTCCCAAACCTTGTACCAGCTGGCCAGAGGTGATCTTGCCGCCGCCATCTACCGCGAGGTAGACATTGACGGGCTTGTAGTAAGGCTGGTCCCTGCCAGAATCAGACCACGTTGCCACCCGGAGGTAGCAAGAGGTTTCAACTACCGGCGGTGGTATGTACACTACCGGAGGTTTTGGTTTGTACCGCGGTTTAGGCGGTGGCTCCGAGCCTCGGCAGCAGGTCTCCTGCTGCCCGCAGCATTTCTGCTGCGGCGACTCGATAAAGACATTCACCACCGACATAGGAGTAGAAACTCCTTCGGGCGGCACTTGCGCATCCATCTTTTCAGCCTTGGGGGCTGAGCCCGCGGCGACACAATCCGGGAATGTCCCGGCTGTGCCGCTCGGGCAGATGGAGGATGATAACTGATTGTCAGGTACTTTCTCAACCGAGACTACCCTCTCAGGGTAGAACCGGTCGGGGAACATCCCCAACAGGTAGGCCGCGCCGGTGACAGTCGCAAATGATGCGATCACAAGCAACAAGGCAACAACAAGCAACCATGCCTTGCTGCCGCTGTTTGCTGCCGGCTGCAAAGCAGGCCGTGCAGCGTTAGCCGCAGCGGTCGCTTTGAGCGCAGCAACTTCTGCCGCAAGGGCAGCGTTTTCGTTCTTCGCCTCAACGAGGCGGTCGGTCGGCGTTGGCCTTGCGGCCGACCCCGTAGTTGTTTTTTTGGTGTCGGCCATGATGGCCTCCTTTGTTTAGCCCCGCCAACGGCGGTGCGGTTACATTTTTCGAGGTTCTTAATCTTACTTCTCATCTGCAATTGCTCGCAGCGAAGTAATAGTCCATTTACGAGGACCTAACCGCTCACCTATCGAAATTAATTCGAGGCGAGCGAGTAGGTACCCACAAGGTCTGCAGTTACAACGAAACGGCTCGTTTTTTTGGAGAACGTGTCGCAAGTAACCAAAACAAGGTGCTTGCCCGTTGCAGGCAGTTCTACCACATCTTCAGTGGCATCGGCAACACGCACGTTTACCACCGAGTAGCGATACTCTGTAGCCCCTGAGAAGACACTCACTACCGCGCCCTTCTTCAAGTTTTGGATGGCGTTGAACGTTTTGTAGTATTGGTGATACACCACCGGCAGGTATGACGAGTGCCCAAAGAGAAGCACGGTACCATCAACCCCGAGCATCGCCGAAGTAGGGTAACGTACTGCACCCTTGGTGAGCTCTTGGTCGAGCACTGCAACATCTGTCGAAACAGGGTTAACCACCGTGCGGTCTAGCCCAATACTTGTAGCAACTATGCGTACAGGGCTCTCTGGCTTATCAGTATTTTTTGCACTATGTAAAAGACCAGTAGTGTTGCTCCCGGCCACTGAAGGCTCAGGCAATGCATCGACCGCACCAAGAAACGCGACAGCGATACCAAAAAGCATGACAAAAGTCACCAGGAATACTCCCAGACCCCCCGCCCCGTTTTTAGTAGCGCCGTTTTGCATAAGTGCTTATCTATACTATACCAAAACTTGACTTTTGTCAAGTATGGCGTGTTATAACGCTTGACAAGCATATATAGCTATGATAAGGTGCTGGACATACAAGATAAACCGTTGCGGTAATTACTATGGATACGAACAAGGGCTTTAAAGACAACATCGTCCGTTTGGTAGCGCTCCTCGGGCTCCTTTTGGTGCTTTTGCTTGGTGCGTGGGGCATTATCCTCCTTGCTTTTAACTTGCCTTCTATCGCAAGCACTGTCGGCAGCTCAATCGTATCTCTTTTTGATTACTCCCCTGCTTCAGACACTCCTAAAGAAACAGAAACCCCGCAGACACCTGTAGCTGCTACACCTGCGGCAAAGCCAGTTGCTAAGCCAACAGGCACTACAAGCTATGTGCCTACTCAAACCTATGTCCCTGCTGCATCTAAGGTAGCGCTCTACGGTGCTGCCGACCTTTCGGTACGTATCCTCTCAATCAACCCGCTCTCGGCTGGCCGTACCTCGGTACAGTTTGAGGTTATGAACATCGGCACCAACAATGCTCCTGCAGGATGGACCTTTGATGCTGTACTGCCGCTTGGTTACGCATACACCTACAACTCGCCGGCGCAGCAAGCGCTTTACCCGGGCGACAAGATTGTGTATACGCTCGGTTTCAACAGCGCAAACCAAAATCAATACTGCCTGCCTGCGTATGCTGGCACAATGCAGTATCCAAACTACAACCTGCCTGCGCAGGCAGGTTGCCCCCCTACCTATGGGCAGCCACAACCATATCCAACATATCCTTACCAAACTACTTGTTACACTTACAACGGCTACCAAAATATCCCGGGGCCTTGCGTTAACTCAGATGGGTACCAAACCAGCTATATCCCACAGGTCTATAACTACAACCGCATGGTGACTATCACTGTCGACCCGCGCAACTATATCTACGACTTCAACCGCACCAACAATATTGCGTCTATTTAAATATCCAAATTTGCTGACCTTAGGCCGAAATAGATTGCTATATTTCGGCACTTCCTCGCCGTCGCTCGGTCGCGTTTTAAATATCTAGATTTGCAGAGCGTGCGTTGCTCTGTATAAACGACTTGCGGGAGGAGACGTCCTCACCCATGAGGATGCCAAAGATCTTGTCGGCATCCACCGCGTCGTCGATCGTTACTTGTTTGAGGATACGGTGCTGTGGGTCCATCGTGGTTTCCCAAAGCTCTTCCGGGTTCATCTCGCCCAAGCCTTTGTAGCGCTGGATGCGCACTTTCGATTGTTTTTTTGTTGTGTCGTCCTCTTCAGTTTCGCTTGTAGCTTCCTCCTCGCCCTCTTCTACAATATTTGCAGCATCTTTGCCGAGAAACTTTGCCTTCTCCTCGTCAGAGTAGACATACACCACCTCCTTCCCTCTTTTTATTTTATACAAAGGCGGCTGCGCGATATAAATATAGCCGCCCTCAACCACCGCTCTAAAGTGGCGGTAAAAAAGCGTGAGCAAAAGCGTGCGGATGTGCGCCCCGTCGACATCGGCATCGGTAGCTAAAATAATTTTATGGTAGCGGAGTTTAGAAAGGTCGAACACGTCTCCGATAGCGGTGCCGAGCGCCACCACCAAGTTGCGGATCTGCTCTGAGGCTATCATCTTGTCGAGCCGCGCGCGCTCAACGTTGAGGATCTTGCCGCGCAGTGGGAGTATCGCTTGGGTGCGGCGGTCGCGGCCTTGCTTAGCCGAGCCGCCTGCCGAGTCGCCCTCCACCACAAAGAGCTCCGACTCGCTTGGGTCTTTGCTTTGGCAGTCGGCGAGTTTGCCCGGCAACGACATGCCCTCAAGAGCGCCTTTGCGCATCACCGAGTCTTTGGCCGCCTTTGCAGCCTTGCGTGCTTTGAGCGCCAGCACTGCTTTGCCGATGATTGCGCGCGCGTCATCCGGGTTCTCCTCGAGGAACATAGTGAAGGTCTCGCCAAAGGCAGACTCCACCGCGCTGCGCGCCTCGACACTCCCTAACTTACTTTTTGTTTGGCCCTCAAACTGGATTTCCGGCATCTTAACCGAGACAACGGCTGTCAAACCCTCAAGCACATCCTCGCCGGTAAAGTTTTCATCGCCCTCCTTAACCCCGTTGCCCTTGCGCGCGTAGGCGTTGAGCGTGCGTGTGAGCGCAGTGCGAAAGCCGGTTACGTGTGTGCCGCCCTCGCTGTTGTAGATATTGTTTGCAAACGCGAGCACACGGGAGGCAATGTCGTCGACATATTGGAGCGAAACTTCTACTGCAATGTCGCCGACTTCCTTATCAATGTAAAAAATGTTTTTATGAACTGGCTTTTGGTAGCGGTTGTAAAACGAGATCAGCGAACGCAAACCACCCTCAAAGTAGAAGGTTTGCGAAGGAGAGTCAGTGAGGTACTCGCGGATGTAGAGCTCTTGGCCCACCTCAGTAAACTTGATGCTGCTCTCGCGTGCGTCGATGATAGTAATGCGCAGGCCCTTTACTAAGTAGGCTTGCTCGCGCAGGTGCGAGACTATCTTTTCGAAATCGTATTCAATCTTCTCAAATATTTCTGGGTCTGCAGTAAAGGTGATTACCGTGCCATGGAGCTTTGAGCTGCCTACTTTTTTTACTGCGGCTTTTTTCTTGCCCTTAGCATACTCCTGCACATATGCGCCTCCATCGCGGTGGACCTCGGCGCGCGCGTAGGTGGAAAGTGCATTAACCACTGAAGCACCCACACCGTGGAGGCCGCCGGACACTTTGTAGCCATCGCCGCCAAACTTGCCTCCCGCATGGAGCGTGGTCATGATTGTCTCCAGTGCAGAAACTTTTGTTTGCTTGTGGATGTCAACCGGGATGCCGCGGCCGTTGTCGGCAACTCTTATGACATTGTCAGGCAAAAGCACTACCTCGATGTCGTTGGCAAAGCCGCCCATCGCCTCGTCGCGTGAGTTGTCGAACACCTCCCAGATAAGATGGTGGAGGCCCTCGGGCCCGGTTGTCCCGATGTACATGCCCGGCCGGCGGCGCACCGCCTCAAGCCCCTCAAGGACGGTTATTGAAGAAGCGTCGTAGGACGCCTTAGAAGCCTTGTTTTTATCCTTATTCTCAGCCACAAAAGTTAAAGAAACCTGCCTGCCGGCAGGCAGGGCACTATTACAGATTTACCTCCCCATTATACCAAATGTAAGGTCAATTTGGAAGCATGCATGCAGCAAAAATACCTTGCTAAAGCAGGTAAAAAAGGTACTCTGTTGTTGGGAAAGCTTTAGAGCACGGGAGGTAAAAATGCTCAAAAGATTTGTTTCTCTATTTGTTCTTTATTTTGCTTTGGTCCTGTTGGCTCCTGAGAAGTCAGAAGCCAAAAACCTTGGCGTCGCCACATGCATCGCAAACAGATGCGTTGTCAGGAAGGCAAACTGGGGCGGCGGTCTTGTGTCAGACTTCCTAATAACCGGAACGGGAATAGAGAGGGGTGGGAAGATGCTGGTCATTAACTACCCTTGTGCTTCCAGCTGCGCATTGTTGGCCAACCAGATCCGCTCAATCACCTGTATCACGCCGAAAGCTTATTTCGGATTTCATATGATACTTCTTAAGGACGGCCGCGAATGGCCACCACCTCATGAAGCCGACATACGTGGTTGGGTAGAGAGGCACGGTGGGTTCCCATCGTATGCCTCAAAAAAAATTCTCTGGATGCCGTACGAAGATGCAAAGCAATTCTGGCGCACATGCTGAACAAAAAGGTCAAAGGGCCGCCTCACAAGCGGCCCCTTCTGTTTTACCTAATCTCAAACCCTTTTTGCTTTAAACTAGCGTAGACTTTTTCCATTATTTCGTTTACCTCTACCTCGGTGAGCGTGCGCAGAGAGGATTGGAAGACAAGCCTAAATGCGTAAGAAGTTTTGCCTGCCTTTTCAAACTGATCAAAAAGCCCTATCTTCACGCACAACTCTCCTGCTTCTTTTGTTATCGTATTTAGCACCTCGACATGCTCGGTGCCATTTGGTACCCAAATGGCCACATCGCGCACGATGTACGGATATTTAGAAAACGGTTTATAGCGCTGCGCAGAAGAGGTCGGCAAGTTTTCATACTGCATTGGCTCTTCTTTAGGGAGATATGCAGCGAGCGGCTCTTCCACGGCCTTGGCTTTCTCGCTCACTATACCCACCAATATCTCCTCTTTGCCATCCTTCCATACTGACCCGATCTCAAACAATTTTACTTCTGTAAGCCCCAGTAGCTCTTTGTTGGGGATATTTTTCTTGAGTGCCTCATCGAGCCCCTTCACCAAGGTGCTCCGCAAATAAGGCTTTACACTATCCACCTTGTTTAGCACCGCGCGCTCGCCTTCCTCGGCAAAGACTGAGGTGTAGACCTCTGAGTATCCTTGCGTGGTGAGATCCTCACGCACACGCTCGCTCGCATAAAAATTTTTGTTTATCTCCACCTCTCCAGCAAGAGCTGGGAGTGGCATGGCGGAGACTTTGTCGTAGCCGATTATCCGGCCGACTTCTTCTATCAAATCCTCGGAGATTATAAGGTCGAGACGCTCAGGCGGGACCAGCACCTCAAACACACCGCTCTCTTCTTTATAGGCAAACCCGAGCCGCACAAACACATCGGCGACATCGGCGGGTGTGAGCACGGTACCTAACACACTGTTTATTTTTTCAACTGATACGGCGACACGCACTTCTTTTTGCGGTGTTGGGTACACATCGGCAAAACCAACCAACGTACCACCTGCTATCTTAAGGATAAGGTCTGCCGCCTCGCGCATGCCATACCCAGCGAGGTTTGGAGAAATGTTTTGCTCAAACCGCGAAGAAGCGTCTGTGCGCAGTTTAAGCGCCTGGGCAACTTTACGTACTGATACGCTGTTAAAATGTGCCGCCTCTATAATGACATCCTGAGTCGCCTCAGTTATCCCCGCTGGAGTGCCGCCTTTGACCCCCGCAATACCCACCGGCATGTCTGCGTTACCGTCTGCGATCACGAGCATCGAGTCAGTGAGTGTATATTCTTTGTTATCAAGCGCTATTATTTTTTCTCCCGGTTTAGCTTTGCGCACCACGATGCTATATAAAGGACTGTCCTTTATATTTTCTCCAGAGGACGGTCCTTGGTGGAGTTTGCCTGCATCGAAAGCGTGGAGCGGCTGGCCCGTATTAAACATGACGAAGTTGGTCGCATCGACCACGTTGTTGATCGAGCGTTGGCCTATGGCCTCAAGACACGCTTTAAGCCACTCTGGCGAAGGGCCTACGGTAACGTTCTTAATATACCCGGCGATATAGCGCGGCGAGAGTGTTGCGTCCTCAAGCACAACCGACACGGTGTTGGTCGCGGGGGCAAGTGTGGGGGCACCCTCAAGCGGGTCATGTGAGAGCGGTATCTTTAATATCGCTGATATCTCTTTTGCTATACCGCGATGCGAGAGGCAGTCGTGTCCGCGGTTTGGAGTCACTTTTACATCCAGCACGTCGTCATCACTCCTCTTTTCTATACCGTCTATTTCAAACGCATGAAAGGTCAGTGCTTCTGCGAGCGCCTCTGCAGAAGGCAGTTCTTGGTCGAAAAACTTTTGGAGCCACAAGCGGGATATCAGCATAAAATTAGAATTGATTTACAAAACGCAGGTCAGCGGAGTGCATGAGGCGGATGTCGTCGATACCCCACTTTAAAATCGCGAGGCGGTCGAGCCCAATACCAAAAGCAAAGCCGCGATACTTTTGCGTGTCGAGGCCGGCACTTTTAAGCACGCTCGGGTGGACCATCCCAGCACCCATCATCTCGATCCATTTATCTTTAAGCTTTTCTGGCGCACCCTCCCCTACCAAACGCATGTCGACCTCAACCCCAGGCTCCACAAAGGGGAAGAAGCTCGGCCGGAAGCGTATCTCAACATGTGTGCCCTTAAACAATTCTTTAAAAAATTGCTCAATAGTGCCTTTTAAATGCGCGAGCGTTATGTCCTCGCCGATAACCAACCCCTCGATCTGAAAGAACTCGGCTTCGTGGGTCATGTCGGTTGCCTCATTACGAAAGACCTTGCCTGGCACTATAACGCGGTAGGGAGGCAGAATGCCCTTCTTTATCTGCGCCTCCATGTAGCGCACCTGCACCGGGCTCGTATGCGTGCGCAGTACATGCCCCGGCATATCCTTTATAAAAAAGGTGTCTTGCATGTCGCGCGCTGGATGGTCGAGAGGCACATTGAGGCTGTCAAAATTGTACCACTCGCTCTCCAGTAAAGGCCCCTCTGCGAGGGTAAAACCCATCTTCATGAAAATAGTGTTTGCCTCGCGTACTAAAGACGAGATTGGGTGTAGGTGACCCTGCCTACCGGCAGGCAGGCCTTTTTCGATAGCTACCATAAATATCTCCTAGTATGGCTTAAAACATACCAAAATGCTATAGTAACCCCATGTCAATAGGGTCTTTGGGCGTATATGTGTGCCTCTATTTAGCCCTCTACTTCGAGGTTTTTTTATTGATCTCGTTCCTTGAGAAAAAGCCTGCCAAAAAAACCGCTCTTAAGCCGAGCCGCTTCCCCACCGTGAGCATTATCGTGCCTGCCTTTAACGAAGAGCGCACCATTGCCGCAACTATCACCTCCCTCTTAGGGCTTGAGTACCCAAAGAACAAACTCGAGATTGTGGTTGTAGACGACGGCTCAAAGGACGGCACGCGCGCTATCGCTGAGGCTTATGCTAAAGAGCACCACCAGGTTTCTTATTTTTATAAAGAAAACGGCGGCAAGTATACTGCGCTTAACTTTGGTATAGAAAACTCAACTGCTGAGTTGGTTGGTTGTTTGGATGCAGACTCGTTTGTCTCACCAGATGCGCTTATTGAGGTGGTAAAAAAGTTTGAGGAAGATGAGTCGATACACGCACTGATGCCAGTAATGAAGGTCTCCGAGCCTAAAACCATGCTTGAGCGCATGCAGGCGGTTGAGTATACCTTTGGCGTGTTTTATAAAAAAATGTTCGACAATGTCGGCGCGCTCAACGTGCTCCCAGGGCCCTTCTCTGTTTATCGCCGCTCGGTGTTTGCTAAAATCGGCCCCTTCCACCACGCACACAACACCGAGGACATGGAGATCGCCTTCCGTATGCACGCACACGGCCTCAAGATCGTAAACGCCCACAACGCCACCGTGCAAACCACCGTGCCAAAGACACTCCACACACTGCTGAAGCAGCGCACACGTTGGTCGCAAGGCTTCCTCGAAAACTCTCGCGACTACTCATATATGTATCTCAACCCTAAGTACGGCAACTTCGGCATGCTCGTGCTCCCCTTTGGCCTCGCGGCATTTTTTCTCGGCCTCTACACCACTGGGTATGCTCTATATACTGTTATAAACCTGGTAGCGACTCAGGTTCTCGACAGGTGGGCGACGCGCGTCCCGCTTATATCTAACTTTCAGATGCCACATTTTGATTTGTTTTTTATCAACACCAGCATGATGACCTTTACTATCATCGCGGTCATGGGGGCAACTATAACCGCTATACTGATCGGCAGCCGTATCTCTCAGAACAAACTGTCTCTCTTTTCCTACCTCTCTTATTTCACATTGTTTGGGTTTGTGGCGCCGCTTTGGCTAGCAAAAGCTATGTGGGGTGCTGCCCGCTCCCGCCCCGCCCCGTGGCGGTAGACTAAATACTTTATTTATTGTAGATTCAGCCTCTATGAAAGATTGGCGCAAATATACCCTTGCCTTTGTTATTACCAGTACAATCTTCTTTACCGCATTTTATATTGCGGCTCGGATAGACGCTGGGCGCGTGGCAAGCATCCGTTCGACACAAGAAGCAATATCGATCGACCTACTCTCTTCTGAGGTGCAGTTTGAGCTTTTGGGCAACCTCGATTGCAGTATCATCGCCGAGCACCCTGTCCTCACCGAGGAGCTCAATTCGCTTGCAGAGCGCCTCTCGTTTGCGGAGAGCCGTTTAGGCAGCGACAACGAAGAGGTGGTAACGCTCAAGAAGCAATATAGCTTGCTTCAGATCAAAGACTATCTCCTCATGCAGCAGATCTCGCAAAAGTGTAAGACAAAACCGGTATTCGTATTATATTTTTACTCAAACTCCGGAGACTGTGCAGAGTGTAGCCGCGCAGGGGACGTGCTTACCTACCTGCGCCAAACCTACCCAGACTTGCGCGTATACTCTTTCGACTACAACCTCGACCTCTCAGCTCTCCAAACTCTTGTCGCCCTGCGCAAGGTTAAAACTCCACTCCCTGCGTTTATCATCAACAACCGTGCGCCCATATACGGCTTTAAAGACTTAACTGAGATGGAAAAGCTTATCCCAGAGCTTAAAACTCTCGCTACTTCTACTACTCAAAAAGCCGAAGCCAGTGCAACAACAAAATAAACTACGAACTTTTGGAGCCGCCTCCCAGATTCGAACTGGGGACCTTCTCTTTACAAAAGAGTTGCTCTACCAACTGAGCTAAGGCGGCGTTATTTTCTGCTTCTACAAATGTTACTTAAACTCTTCAAAGATCGCTCGCTTCTCGGCTGGGTCCTTGAGGAGTTTGCGCTTATGGTCGGCAACCTCCTGCAAAAAGGCTGAAGCTGCACCACCCCCGCGCTTGGGCTGCATGAGGTGATGTATTTCTTCAAGCAAGCGGTGCAGGCTCCCCTCTATAAACACCGTTAGCCGCGCCAACAGGTTGCTCAGCGCAGCTCTTAACAGCTTTACTGCATGGGCCAATGAGCGCCGAGCAACAAAGGGCAGTATATATTGCACAAAGAGCACTGCGGTGTGGAGTGCGCGCGCTATGCTGGGGCGGGCACGCACAAAGATCACATGTCCCGTACTCATCTCATAGCGCTTAACGCTAAGCAAGAGTATGAGCCCTGTAGCCGAAACACACAATGTAATGAAGAAGAAAAGCGTCATGCTGCTCATATAAGTGTAGCATTTACCGCACTGCCGAGATAGTGAGTGAGGAGACCTCTACGCGCTCGCCAAACTTTTGTGTTGCCTGCGAAATGAGGTCGGAGATAGTCTTTGCCTCATCTTTTATGAACGGCTGCGCAAACAGCTCTGCGATGTCGAGCGGGCGCATAGCAGCAGCATGCATAGCAATATCTCGCGCGAGAGCTATAAACTCCTCGTTCTTTGAGACAAAGTCTGTCTCGCAAGAAAGCATCACCAAAGCGCCTATCTGCCCAGTGTTGTGGATGTAGGATTGCACGGTGCCAGCGCCAAACACTCGGTCAGCCTTTTTACCAGCTGTTACAATGGCGCGTTTGCCTAAAATCTCTAGCGCTTTTTCCATGTCGCCTCCTGCTTCCTCAAGCGCTTTTTTGCACTCCATAACAGAGATGCCAGTCTTGTCGCGCAGCTCTTTAACTACCTCGGGAGAAATTGCCATGAAAGGGTTATGCGGCTTCTACAACAGCGGGAGCTTCTGCAGGAGCGGCCGGTTTTTCAGGTGCGAGGTTTTCTGCATATGCTCTTGCGATCTCGTCTACAACATAGGTGATACTAGGGAGCGAAGCGTCGTTTGCAGGTATCGGGTACTCAATACCGCGCGCATCGCAGTCGGAGTTGAGGAGAGCAACCACGGGGATACCAAGCTTCTGTGCCTCGGCAACCGCGATTGCTTCGTGGCGTGCGTCTACCACCACCAGTGCATCAGGAGTTTTTGTCATGCCTTTAAGCCCACCAAACATGTTTTCAAGGTCGGTGATCTCTCGGTCGATCATGAGGCGCTCCAGCTTAGTAAACTTGGCGAGCTCGCCCTTCTCGCGCATAGAGGTGAGCTCAGAGAGGCGGTTTAGGCGGCGCTTAATCTCGGAGAAGTTGGTGAGGGAACCCCCGATCCAGCGTCCTGCCGAGTAAGGTTGGTTGAGGCGCTCTGCAGCACGCTTAAGCGGGCCGCGTGCCTCGGCTTTGCCACCTACAAAAAGCACTACTTTGCGCTCTGCTGCGAGCGAAGCTACAAAAGCGAGCGCCTTCTCAAAACACACGGATGTCTTTTCAAGATCAAAAAGCTCTGTGCCACCCTTCTGGCCAAATATAAAAGACGCCACCGAAGGGTGTCGACGAGACGGTGCATAGCCAAAATGCGCCCCCACAGCAAAAAGATTGTCTATCATGTGCCCTTTATCCATACGTGAACGTGCTGAACAAGATATCACGCTTCGTCGTTTTCCGCAATCTCAGTCGTCTGCTCGAGGCCGCTCTCGGCGGCTACCTCAAGCGCGTCTAGTAGAGGCCCCACATTGCCTGCCAATACACCAGGGAGGTTGTGCCAAGACTCTTTGAGCCTATGGTCGGTGATCCTGTCTTGGAGGCTGTTATAGGTGCGGATCTTTTCTGAGCGGTCGGCGGTGCCGATTTGCTCTTTTCGGTTGGCAGAGAACTTAGCGTGCTGTTTTGCCTCCTCAAGCACCTCAACCTTGGCTAGGAGCACTGCCATCGCCTTCTCGCGGTTTGCCGATTGTGAGCGCTCTGAGGTCGAGCGTGCATCAAGGCCTGTGGGGCGGTGCACCAACCGCACGGCGGTTTCCACCTTGTTTACGTTTTGCCCGCCCGCGCCACCCGAGCGGGAGAACTCCATGTCGATGTCGGCCATATTGAGCTCCATTTTGTGCTTTTTGCGGATCGGCAAAATCGCCACGGACGCTGTCGAGGTATGTATCCGGCCAGACTTCTCAGTTGCTGGCACGCGCTGGATCCGGTGCACGCCAGTTTCAAACCGGAGGCGCCTATACACGTTTTTGCCGCGGATCTCGAGCACGGCTTCTTTATAGCCGCCGAGGTCTGACTTCGACTCCGAAAGAACGCGCACCTGCCAGCCCTCTCGCTCGGCGTAGGCACGGTACATAGTAGCCAGCTGCTCGGCAAAGAGCGCTGCCTCCTCACCGCCCACTCCGGCGCGCACCTCAAGCACTATCTCGTTAGGAAACTCTTCCTCCTCTTTTTCGCCTTCGAGGATCTCGTCCATCTGCGCCAGCAAAGCTTTTTTTTGCTCTTCGACACGCACGAGGTCATCCTTCGCTAAATCGCCAAGTTCTCCCTCAAGTACACGGATTTCGGCCTCCTCTGCAAGAAGCCGCTCGTACTCAACTGCTAAAAATGCAGTCTTCCTATTTTCTTTATATTTTTTGATGTCCATCTACTTCGACTTTTTGGTCTTGGTCGATGCTTGTGCACGGCGGGCCTTAAACTTTTCAACCCGGCCGGCGGTGTCCATGAGCTTGTCGTTGCCGGTGTAAAACGGGTGGCATTGAGAGCAGATTTCTACCTGGATTTTCTCCTTCGTAGAGCCTACATCAAAGGCGTTGCCACACACGCAAGTGACCTTAGCCTTGGGGAAATAGGTTGGGTGCGTCTCTGTTTTCATAAACTCAAAATAGCACAAAAGCCCTATCCTTGCAAACTGCCCCGCCTATTAGAGATTATTAAGAAAATCGATGTTGTTTTGGAAGGTTTTTGCCTTTGCTACCACTGAGTCGCCGTATACATAATTGCGTGGGCTCCTCGTGTCGCAGGAGCGGCCAGAGTAATAACGGCATGCCGCGTTGCGCTCTGAGGTGTATGTCTGGCCATCCGCGCCCAAGTCGCTTAGATACATTGCAGTAGCCATAATAGCATCAGCCGGGTTCCAGGGGTTGGGGATCGATGTCCCGAGCGCCGTTTGCAGCCGCGGGCTAAAGAGCTGCCATGTCGAAGGTATAAATTGCGAAGGGCCCATAGCACCACCGTAGCCGCGGTTGGCCGAGTAAGTAGGCCCAAGCGGGCAAGAGACCGGGGTGGTAGACCAGTCAAACCCGAGCGAGCTGGTGACCACCTTAAAGGGCTCGGTATCACGAGGAGACTTCATCACTTTTTGAAATGCTGTACCAGTATTTTTGCCAACGCCGTCTCCGGTTGAGAGGTCTTTGACATAGCATGAGCCAATGTTTTTGCCGAGGTCAGACTCTTGCGAGAGGATCGCGAGTATCATCGCCGCGCGCACGCCGGTCTTCGCCGAAGCGGCCACTGCATAGCTAAGTGCTTTTTCAAATGAAATACCTTGTGCGTCACGCAGGTCAAAGAGCGCGGTGCGGATCTCTTGCGCGCGCTTTTGCCGCTCTGCCAACACCTGCGCGTATGTTTTTTCTTGATCCTTTGCTACTGCGAGCAACTCCTTCTTTTGGTTTTGGTTGTTGGTGATTACAGTCTTTTTAACCTCGACCTCATACTTGGCATCTAGCTCCTGATTCTTTTTAACATCAAGCTCAGCACGCTCTTTTTGAGTCTGTGTTTTTGTGGTGCGCAGCTCGGTAAACTGCAGGTCGAGGTCGCGGTTGATCGAGTCTATCAGGTCTGCATCGGCAAAAAACTCAGAAAGGCTCTGAGAAGAAAAAGCGAGAAGCGCGAGCGGTTTCTTCTCGGTCTCGTTTTTTTGCCGCAAGAGCTTTGCTAAAGACTCGTGCCCGGCTTCGAGCCGCGCCTCCAGAGTGGAGATAGTTTTTGTTTTTTGCTGGATATCACTCCCTAGCGCAGCGATAGTAACCCCGCGCTGTTTGATCTCTGCTTGCGCCTTTTTTATCTGTGCATCGAGCGCGGTTACATCACCTTGGAGAGACTTTTTCTTATTACGGGTGTCGTCGAGCACTTGCTGCCACTGTAGGATCTCCGCTTGGAGCTGGTCATACTCGGCCTGGAGCTTGGCCTTTTGCTCTGGCGTGAGGGCCTGCGCATGTGCTACAGGAACAGCGGGGGCAAGTAAAAGCCCACCGCCACCCAAGAGCACAAGGGCGCACAACACCAGGCTTCGCACAGGATCCTTCATGATAGTTATTGTAACAGACGCGAGAAAGCCCTTGGTATTACGCCAAGGGCTAAGCTTAATCACTATATAAAGAGAGGCTACTTTGCGGCAGGAGCTTCTGCGGCCTCACCAGCCTCCTCCTTCTTGCCACGGTCCTCGGAGATCTCGATTGCGGAGAGGTCTGTAGCTGCCACCTCCTCTACCACCTCTTCTTTAGCAACGTCGATCATGGCGATAACCTCATCTAGGTCGACTGCAACTTCTGCGGCGGCAGGGATGGAGAGGTCTTTAACCTTTATCTGGTCTTCAAGCTCAATAAGTTTTGAGACATCAACTTTAAACGAGTGTGGGAGGTCCTTAGGCTGGCAGGTAACCTCCAGCTCATGCATAACCTTTACCAAAATGCCGCCCTTTTCTTTAACTGCAGGAGACTCGCCAACAAACTCGAACGGGACTGCCACCGTAACAGTTTGCCCCTTCTTGATCGCATAAAAATCGGCATGAATAGCTGCTCCGGTGACCGGGTCAAAGGATACGTCATGTATAAGCGCGTCTTTGTCCTCACCGAGGCCCGAGAGGGTGATCACTGTCGACTCGCCTGCCGTATGAAAAAGCTTTTCAAACGCCTTGCGCTCAACGACAATAGGGGTCGAGTCCTCAGAGCGGCCGTAAACCACTGCAGGGAGGAGGCCTTTAAGGCGCAGAGAGTGCGGCTTAATGGTAATATCACGCTTTTCGATCTGTAATTGCATAGCCCAAACACTCTAACCTGTTTTTAGAGAAAATACAACCTGTTATTGGCCGGCAAAAACGCGGAGCTTCTGTGCAACAAATTTTTGCATATCGGCCACCGCAGGAGCGAGGAATTTGTATGGGGCCACTTCATCTGGGTTGTTTTTAAATGACTCCTCGATCCCCCTACGGTATGCGACACGAAGTTCCGTATTTATATGCACGACCACAATGCCCGCTTTTATGCAGGCACGTACCTCCTCCTCAGTATTGCCAGAGGCGCCGTGGAGCACGAGCGGGATCACAACCGCATCAGCAATTTCTCTCACGCGGTCGGGGTGTAGTTTTGGCTCCGCAGCGTTTTTAAGCATACCGTGGACATTCCCCACCGCTGGCGCAAAGCAATCGATGCCGGTTTCCGCGACAAAACGTTTCGCCTCTTCAGCAGTGGTCAAGTTTTCTATCGAAACTCCTTCGGGGAGTGCGTCCAAAGGCTTAGAGGATTGCCCTATATAGCCGAGCTCGCCTTCCATCACCACATCCCGCCCACTAGCACGAGCATGCGCGACACACGCAGCAAGCATTGCGATATTTTCTTCAATCGGAAGCTTTGCGCCGTCTACTACTACTGAGTCGACACCAGCTGCAACCGCCTCTGCCACCCGCTCTCTACTATAAGTATGGTCGGCGTTTAAGAACATCTCAACCCCCTCCCGCCGGTAGATATCAACAAGTGCGCGTGCATGAGAAAGCGGGAAGAAGTCCCGCTCGCCTTCTGAAAGCCCAACAATAAACGGGAGTGCGGTTTCTTTGCTGGCAAGCGCAAGAGCCCGCAACTGGTTTGAGTCTGATATATTAAAGTGCCCTATCGCCTGCCCCGCCTTTTTAAAATCGGTAATGGTTTCGCGCAATGTTCTCATATATATGTATTGTATACTAAAAGTATATGGCAAACCGACTTCAATTTCTTGCTGTGGGCGACATCGTCATCGACGCCTTTATCCGGCTCAAAGACGCCGAGGTGCATTGCAAGATCAACAGCGAGGAGTGCGAGATATGTATGCGTTGGGGCGACAAGATCCCCTACGAGTTTGCAGAGATAGTGCCGGCGGTTGGCAACTCTGCAAATGCTGCGGTTGCGGCAGCACGCTTGGGGCTCACCTCTGCACTACGCGCATATGTTGGCGACGATATGTATGCCACCCAATGCTACGCAGCACTTGAGATCAACAAAGTAAATATCGATTATGTAGAGAAGGTGCGCGGCAAGCACACCAACTATCACTACGTTTTGTGGTTTGACGCGCAGCGCACCATTTTAGTAAAACACGAGACGTTTGACTACCAAGTGCCGCAGATTGAAGAGGGCCCGGAGTGGCTCTACCTCTCTTCGCTCGGAGAAAACTCCCTCCCTTACCACCACGCGTTGATGGAAAAACTGCGTGAGTGGCCCGACACCAAACTCGCCTTCCAACCTGGCACCTACCAAATAAAATTCGGCACAGAGGAGCTTAAGGATGTATACAGCCGCACCGACCTCTTCTTTTGCAATAAAGAAGAGGCAGAACGTATTTTGAAAGTAACCGTTGGTGCAGCACCAAAAGATCTTCTTGAAGGGATACATGCGCTTGGCCCCAAGCAAGTGGTTATAACCGACGACACGCGCGGTTGCTTTATACGCCGTGCAGACGGCGCGCTGTTCCACCTGCCGCGCTACCCTGACACTCGCCATCCTTACGAAATCACGGGGGCCGGAGACGCGCTCGCCTCCACCACCGTTGCCGCGCTTATCCTAGGAGTCCCGCTCGAAGAGGCGGTGCGCTGGGGCTCGACCAACGCTTCCTCGGTGCTGCAACAAATCGGCGCACAAAAAGGGCTGCTTACCAGAGAGGAGCTTGAGAAGAACCTCGCAGCTCCCCCCGGTGATTTTAAAATAGAGCCGCTCGCCTAAATTTAGGGTAGTGTTGTCTCGCGCTCAACCATAGCCGCAAACGCATTGGTAATTGGGTTTATATGCCATGCAGATTGCACTATCACCACAATAGCCCACAGCGCGCAGGTCCCCAAAAACAGTGAGCCGATAAACGAATTAATTTTCGATTTTAAAATGCTGCCTTTTATGGGCTCTATCATGTGTTTTTATTTAGCTCGGCCCCCTACGGGGACCCTGCGTTTCTTAGCTCGGCGAACCGCCTCTGTAATGTCTGAGACGCCCATACCATAATGCTCAATAAGCTCTCGGGGTTCCCCCGACTGGCCAAACTGGTCCTCTACACCGACAAACTCGATCGGTATTGCGCATGAGGCAGCAAGCACCTCGGCAATCGCACTCCCTAATCCCCCGGCAATCTGGTGTTCCTCAACGGTTACCACTGCCCCCGCTTTTTTTGCTAACTTTATAATTGCTGCCGCGTCGAGCGGTTTGATCGTATGTACGTTTACCACCACCACAGAAATTTTTTTCTCTAACTCCTTCGCTGCCAAGAGCGCGTTATACAGGAGTGGGCCGGTGGCAAAAATAATAACCTCTGGGTCAGTTCCCTTCCACACCTCTAAAATCTTCCCAAACTCAAATGGTGTTTCGGAGGTGGTCATAACCGGCGTGTTTGCACGCGCAAAGCGCAGATACACCGGCCCGGCGTGTGCTACAGCGGCGAGTGTTGTTTTACGCGCCTCCTCTGCATCGCACGGCGAGAGCACGGTCATGTTTGGCTGCACACGCATAAGCGCGATATCCTCAAGCGCTTGGTGGGTCGCACCATCGGGGCCAACCGAGAGGCCTGCGTGCGAGCCCGCTATTTTAACTGGCACATTGTTTAAAGAAATAGTGGTGCGTATCTGCTCGTTGTTGCGGCCGGGGCTAAAGGTCGCATAGGAGGTTATAAACGGGATCTTGCCGTAGTTTGCTAAGCCAGAGGCAACCGTTGCTAAGTTTTGTTCTGCGACACCAAGCTCTACATATCTGCTGGGATATTTTTCTTTAAACGCGAGCACGCGCGTGCTCTCGGCTAAATCGGCGCACAATACCACGACCTCTTTATTTTTTTCGCCGAGCTCTAGGAGCCCGAGCCCGAAGCCATCGCGCGTGGGCAGCTCTTTTGGCTTGTCAAAAATATTTTCTACGAGTTTTGCTTTGGGGTTCAGCATATATTATTGATGTTCGCTCTCTATCTTGCCCTGCAGGGTGCGCAGCTCATGGAGGAACTTTTTTGCCTCCTCTTTTGTAGGCGGCTTGCCGTGCCACGTGTAGTCGAACTCGATTTCTTTAATACCCTTGCCGGGGATCGTGTGCGCAATAATCACGGTCGGCTTTTCATAAATTGCTTTTGCTTCGTCAACCGCGTCTATAATCTCGCGGATATTATGGCCGTCGGCCTCAATGACATGCCAATTAAACGCCTCGTACTTTGCACGCAAGTTTTCAAGCGGCATCACGTGCTCGGTCATACCGTTGATCTGGATATTATTGCGGTCGATAATCGCCGTGAGGTTGCTGAGCTTGTTGTTGCCCGCAAACATCGCGGACTCCCAGACATTGCCTGCGTCTTGCTCACCATCGCTCATTATGCAGTAGGTGCGGAATGTTTTACTGTCCATGCGCGCGCCTAGCGCATAGCCTACCGCTTGGCCAAGCCCCGAGCCCAGTGGCCCAGAGGTGGTCTCTACTCCGGGGAGGCGCGTGCGCTCCGGGTGGCCTTGGAGGCGCGTGCCAAACTTGCGCAAGGTTAAACACTCTTCCACAGGAAAGTACTTTGCGTGCGCCATCGCCGCATAGCGCACTGGCGTGATATGGCCGTTGCTGAGGATCAGGCGGTCACGCTCGCTCCAGCCTGGGTTGTGCGGGTCGTGTTTAAGGATCTGAAAATAAAAGGCAGCAAAAATGTCCGCCATACCTAAAGGTCCCGCCGTGTGGCCCGAGCCAGCGGCCACCAACATCTCTATAAGGGTCTCGCGGATCTGGCGAGCCTTCTCTTCTATATATAGTATTTGTTTTTCAGGGACCAACATGTTTTATTTATTTGCTTCGCGCTTCAGCGCCTCGAGTGCCTCAAGCGGGTCGTCTGCCTCAAAGATCGCGCTCCCTACAATGAGCCGGTTTGCCCCAGCCTGCACGAGCGCACGCACGTTCTCTAATTTTACCGCCCCATCAACTTGTATAAGGAGGTCGGGGTAGCGGCGGCGCAAGCGCTCGATAAGCGGGATAGCATGTTCGTTAAATGGCTGGCCTTGGAAGCCCTCGCGCTCGATCCCCATCACCTGCACATAGTCGAACAACGTATCAAACGAGTCGAGCACATCGGGCTGCATAGTGGGCAGGAGCGCTAAACCAGTGGTGATCGAGTAGGCGCCTGTCTCCTCGCGCAGCTCCGCCAGCGAGCGGAGCCCTTCAACCGCCCCGTGCGCGCCCGCATGTATAACGATCCTTGATGCGCCAGCATGTGCAAACTCTGTTGCAGTGAGATGCGAGTCTTCGATCATAAGGTCAAACTCGTAGTCGAGATCGTCCCAAAACGGCAGCCCGTGCTCCTCGGCAACTATATGCTCAAACGTTTCGTGGTCGCGGTAGGGCCATGTTTTATTGTGGGCAAACTTTCCATCAACTACATCTATCTGGATAGTTTTTGCCCCTGTGTGGATCTTTGCTACATGCGCCTCTAAGTCGGCGAACGACTTTGGGAGCACTGCAGGGATAATTTCAACTCTAGACATGGTCGATCTTTCCTATGCGGCGCACATGGCGCTCCTCTGCGCTAAAAGGTGTGGCAAGCCAAGTAAGCACCGCCTCTTTTGCTTCGTCTTGTGTGAGAAACCGCGCACCGAGCGAGAGTATGTTTGCATCGTTGTGCTCGCGCGAGAGTTTGAGCATCTCCGGTGCTTTACCGTAGTACACTGCAGCACGCGCGCCCTTAATGCGGTTGCAAACAATCGCCTCGCCTTGGCCAGAGCCGCCGATCGCGATCCCGAAAGTACCCTTATTTTGAGCCACTTTTGCAGCCATTGGCAAAATATAGTCTGGGTAGTCGTCGGTCGGTTCATAAGCCATGGGCCCACAATCCTCGAGCTCATACCCGCGTTCAACTAAAAAAACCAAAAGCGCCTCTTTGAGCTCATAGCCTGCATGGTCTGATGCTAAAAATATTTTCATAATACATTCCAATGGCTACACTTGGATTTAAATTTTAGTATTTTTTGCTGCCTGCTTTACGTGCCTAAGCAATGTGTACACATACCCCATCTCGTTGTCATACCAGGAGAGTACTTTCACTAAATTGCCGCCAACCACGCGGGTCATCGCCAGGTCCGCGATAGAAGCAAAGCGCGTACCGATGATGTCTGAGGAGACGACCGGCTCGCGCGTGGTGGAGAAGATCCCCTGCCAGCGCTCCTCCCCCGCAGCGGCTTCAAGTATCGAGTTTACCTCCTCGGCAGTGGTGTCTCGCTTGCTTACAAAGGTAATGTCCGCAAGTGAGCCGGCCACAACCGGCACGCGCACCGCAATGCCGTCAAACTTACCTACCAACTGTTCATACGCTTTGGTAACGGCAACCGCTGCGCCCGTTGAGGAGGGCGACATATTTTGCGCCGCGGCCCGGCCGCGGCGCATATCGCCCTTTGCCGGCCCATCTACTATTGACTGCGTTGCAGTATAGGCATGTGTAGTGTTGAGCAGAGCTTTTTCTATCCCCAGTTTTTCATCCAAGATCGCGATCAAGGGTGAGCTGGCGTTGGTGGTGCATGAGGCGTTGGAGGTTATCTGGCAAGTTGAGAGCTTTTCTTCGTTCACTCCTACCAGCACGGTCGCGCCGTTTGGCGAGTCGTCTTTAACGGGTGCCGTGATCACCACGTGCTTCGCTCCGGCAGTTAAGTGGGCACTTGCCTTCTCGTAGCTGTCAAAAATGCCGGTCGACTCGACCACCACATCAACAGCGAGCGAGCCCCATGGGAGCTTGGTCGGGTCCTTCTCGCTTACAAAGTGTATGTTTTTACCTCCCACGATAAGCTGGCCGTTTTCTGCTCGCACCTCCTCGCTCAACGTGCGGTACACACTGTCATATTTCAGGAGGTAAGCCAGGTTTGCGGCGTCTCCCAAGTCGTTGACCCCAACAACCTCTATGTCAGGGTCATTGATTGACGCTCTAAAAAATGCCCGCCCGATACGACCAAAGCCGTTGATACCTACTCGTGTCATGCACACAATTATACCACCACTTTTTTCGCTCTGTATTTAGTATCTATATGCAACTACTATTTTAAAAACTTGATCGCCGAGATTTTCTAGACGGTAATCAGTCCTAGAAAATCCAAGTACCCTTGGGGTGCCGAAGGAGTTTAAGAGCAAAACCTATTGCATTGCCTAGGAGAGCTGCTCCCACAAGGCCGGAGTATACGAGCAGAGTCATGTTATCAGCAGAATAAAATTCAAGAGAAGAAAGTACAAAGAAAGCAGCTATAAGTATGTAGTCTATTTTTTTTCCTAGGGTTCCGAATATAACACCCAACCAAAAAGTTGTAGCGATTTCCCATGAGAGTATCCAGTCAGTGAGAGTGAAACCAAAGAATCCACTTGGTATTTGATATTTAAGAGTACCCATTACGAAGTCGTGGATAGTAAGGGGAAAGAAGAACAGGCCGATACCAATAGCCAAGGCAAGCAAGAATATCCTAGATAGGACCAGCAAAACTATAGATGTAATTCGTGATCTCTGAACCATGATGTGTATTTGTGGATTAATTCTACCCCCTCCGCAGTATTTGTCTTGTCCTTTGCCAACAGGTCCATATGATCTAAGACGTGGCCGATCTTCTTGTAAACAGCAACCAGATGCGCCTTTTGAGCCTTGGTTTGGCTGGCCAGAGGCACCTGCTCGATCTCATCGCGGGTTTCTAAGAGGTTTTTTAGAGCTTTACAACTAGACATCAATTTCTTATAGACATGCTTCTTTGGTATCCACTTATCTAGATAAGCCTCTTGCATGTCTGCAAGACAGGTGTCAGTGGTTAGAGTAACTGGCGGAGGAGGTGGGGGAAGTGGTGGTGGTGGTGGGATATCTTTAATAAGAGTCACCGCGGTTGATGTCGAGGATACATAAAGCGTGTGGTCTATTATCTGTGCTTGGGTTGTGGAGCTTGTCACCTCTGCCAAAGTAGAAGAGGTTATATCGCTGTAGTTAGTGACAATGGTGTACTCGCCACCACTCCCTGTGCCGACCGTTTTGATTTTATAATCACCCGGCAGAGGGTTAAGAATAACTGCGTACTCGTTGTCAGTGCCAAAACCAGAGTAAAAAGCATCGGGGATTTCATCTACCTCAGTATTTGTTGCAAAGTCCTTACCAAGCCTCTTACCATCTGGGGCAACAATCTGCATATCTATAGGAGAGAAAAGCTTGAGAAAGAGAAACGAAATCGCGGCATTGTACGTTTTGTTTATAATAACGCTTGGTATTTTACTGTTTAGCTGCTCAAAAATATATCCGGAGCTTGTTGCGACGACATTTGTATGGTTTACCCCCATAAACTCTTTTTCTACAATACCAAAAATATTTTCAATACTTGCGCGCGTCACAGTGCCATCACCAGCATCAAAAAAGGTTTGTGTAGGCTCGCCGTGCTCCCATTTGGGTAACTGAGTAGAGGGTTTGGTAACAAAACCACTAGTGGTGTTGTTGAACCCATTGTCGGCAAGAATGGGCTGTATGCGGACTTTATTGTTTACTGTGCCTAATTTTTGCAGGAGAGTCTCTAAAAATCCATTCGTTGGTGTGGTGATAATTGTATAACTTGAGTCATAGAGGTAATCAGTATAAGCAGGTAAAAGCTCGTGGATAGACTCTATAGGTTTGTTGCGGATGTAATCAAAAATACTCGAGTGTCCGTTTTTGCGCGCTTCTAAATAAAATAGAGTCTGCATAAATGCATTTTGTCTATCGTCGCCAAAATCCACCTCCCCGCCTTCCCATGTCTTGTACGCTTTTGGTGCTCCCATGAGCGGTGTTGCCACCAAAAAGAGCTGGTCTACATCATCAGCATACTCGCTGTTCTCTATATAGTAGAGAGCGACCAGGCCTCCCATCGAGTGTGCAACAATGTCCACCCTGCTGCATCCGCATATTGTTTTAATCTCCGCAATCTTGCCAGCAAGTACATGGGCGGTTATTTCGTTAGGCCGCTCCCAATCGTATCCAAAGCGAAAGAGGGTTTGGCCCTCTATGTAGCCGTTTGCAAGAAATGTGTCGATAAGGTTGTCATAGGTGTGGAGTATCGGGTCGATAACCCACTCGCCGTTTTTCTCCCACGAGCCCAAAATACCAGGAATTATTATCACCGGGTCATACTCCGAAACCGGCTTCCCACCCCACTTCCATTTGATCAAGCGGTAGTTGTCGCTCGGTAGCAGGGTGCCTG